>NZ_CP015124.1:2660575-3361150 GCF_001678945.1 Phaeobacter gallaeciensis | reverse complement strand
CCTTGCTTCGTGACCGGGCCGATTGCAGCGCGACGAGAAGCACCAGGGCTACGGCGCCAGAAGCAAGGCGCAGCAGGCCAAAGCCCATCGCATCCATATAGCCCCAGCCGATGGCCATGCGGCCTAGAACCGAATTCGCCGCAAAGGCAATCAGAACGAGCAGAACCAGAACAACGAGTTTCATCACCGGCCTCCGTTTCAGGCCGGAAAGACCCGCCTATCAGTTCAGAATACGCAGGTCGGTATCACCGTATCCGCAGGTGTAGCAACAGTCATTGCACCTTTGTGAATTGTTGAGACCGACACCCCAATACTTGTTGCTGTCGCCCCGCACCCAGGCGCCATAGCAGATCGTCTCGCCGGTCTCACAGCTGAGGCTATATTCGCGGACATCGTAGTCGTCGACGATATAGACCTGACCGTCTCCGGGCCAGGCACGGCGATAGTCCTGACTGTAGAATTCCAGACTTACGATATGCGGATAATCGCTGCGTATCGTCCATTTCAGACTGTCCGCCTTTGCTGTCTCGACAGCTCCAAAAGTGGCAGCAACAACCGCCAGCAGTGCCAATCCCTTCATCACGTCCCCCAGTGCACATTTTTTTGAACGGGTTCAGCGTACGGGACAACTTCGAAGAAAATCAAAATATTTCGGTATTGGCGCAGGTCTGGAGCGAAAAACAGGCAAGGAGGCACACTCTCTCCCCCAAAAAAGAAAAAGGGGCCGCCCGAAGGCGACCCCAAATCATCCGGTTGGATGGCGTGACTTACATCATGCCGCCCATGCCGCCCATGCCGCCCATGTCGGGCATGCCGCCGCCAGCTGCGCCATCTTTCGACGGCTTGTCAGCAACCATGGCTTCGGTGGTGATCAGCAGGCCCGCGATCGAGGCTGCGTCTTCCAGCGCGGTACGGGTCACTTTGGCCGGGTCGATCACGCCGAAGGAGAACATGTCGCCATATTCTTCGGTCTGAGCGTTGAAGCCGAAGTTCTTGTCGGAGCTTTCGCGGACCTTACCGGCCACAACCGCACCGTCGACACCTGCGTTCTCGGCGATCTGGCGCAGCGGCGCTTCGATAGCCTTGCGCACGATCACGATACCGGCGTTCTGGTCGGAGTTTGCACCTTCCAGACCTTCCAGTGCCTTGCCGGCCTGAACCAGAGCAACACCGCCACCGACGATCACGCCTTCCTGCACGGCTGCGCGGGTCGCGTTCAGAGCATCATCCACACGGTCTTTGCGCTCTTTCACTTCGACTTCGGTCATGCCGCCGACGCGGATCACAGCAACACCGCCTGCCAGTTTGGCAACGCGCTCTTGCAGCTTCTCACGGTCATAGTCCGAGGTGGTTTCTTCGATCTGGGTGCGGATCTGAGCAACGCGTGCTTCGATCTCGGCCTTCTCGCCTGCACCGTCAACGATGGTGGTCTCGTCTTTGGTGATCTCGACCTTCTTGGCGGTGCCCAGCATGTCCATGGTGACGGACTCGAGCTTCATGCCCAGATCTTCGGAGATGACCTGACCGCCGGTCAGGATCGCGATGTCCTGCAGCATGGCCTTGCGGCGGTCGCCGAAGCCCGGTGCCTTCACGGCTGCGATTTTCAGGCCGCCGCGCAGTTTGTTCACAACCAGAGTGGCCAGCGCTTCGCCTTCAACGTCCTCAGCAATGATGAGGAGCGGTTTCTGCGACTGGATGACCTGCTCCAGCAGCGGAACCATCGGCTGCAGGGAGGAGAGTTTCTTCTCGTGCAGCAGGATCATGCAGTCGTCGAGATCTGCGATCATCTTGTCCGGGTTGGTGACAAAGTAGGGCGACAGGTAGCCACGGTCGAACTGCATGCCTTCGACCACGTCGGTCTCGGTTTCCATGCCTTTGTTTTCTTCGACGGTGATGACGCCTTCGTTGCCGACTTTCTGCATCGCGTCTGCGATCTGCTGGCCGATTTCGGCTTCGCCGTTCGCGGAGATGGTGCCAACCTGAGCGACTTCAGCGGAGTCGTTCACCGGGCGAGCCATTTCTTTGATGCCTTCAACGACTTTGGCGGTTGCCATGTCGATGCCGCGCTTCAGGTCCATCGGGTTCAGACCAGCAGCAACCTGCTTCAGGCCTTCGCGCACGATCGCTTGGGCCAGGACGGTTGCGGTGGTGGTGCCGTCACCGGCTTCGTCGTTGGTGCGGGAAGCAACTTCCTTCACCATCTGGGCGCCCATGTTTTCGAACTTGTCTTCCAGTTCGATTTCCTTGGCAACCGAAACACCGTCTTTGGTGATGCGCGGTGCGCCAAAGGATTTGTCCAGAACTACGTTGCGGCCTTTGGGGCCCAGGGTCACTTTGACAGCATCAGCGAGAACGTTCACGCCGTTCAGCATCTTGTTGCGGGCATCGGTGTCGAATTTGACGTCCTTAGCAGCCATATCTGTTTCTCCTCGAGAAAATCTGTAGTTGTCAGCGATAAAGGGGGATCAGAGAAGCCGGTGAGCTTACTCGATGATGCCCATGATGTCGCTTTCTTTCATCATCAGCAGCTCTTCGCCGTCGACGGTAACTTCTGTGCCGGACCACTTGCCGAACAGGATGTTGTCGCCGGCTTTGACGGCCATTGCGATCAGCTCACCGCTGTCTTTGCGGGCGCCTTCGCCGGTGGCGACAACAACGCCTTCGGAGGGCTTTTCCTTGGCGCTATCGGGGATGATCAGCCCGCCAGCGGTTTTCTCTTCGCTTTCGGTGCGGCGCACCAGCACACGGTCATGAAGCGGTTTCAATGCCATCTTTGCAGCTCCTTAATAGGCTCAAAGGTTGTTGTATCTGGTCTGCCCCTGCTCCCCGCAGAGGCGTTATCACTCACACCAGGTGAGTGCTAACGGAGCAATAGCTAGGCAGCGGCCTGCGCCGAGTCAACAGGTTTGATGCAAGAAAATTGACCCATCCCGCGCGGAAAATCAGACTGCCGCAACGCAGCAATCTGAAGCAGCTCTGCGGACCTGCTCAAGAAAGGCTGTGATCCCAATCCGCTAACCCGGTGCGCCCCTGTTCGCTCAACTGGTAGATGCCTTTTTCCACCTTGGTGAACCAGCCATAATGATTGTCCCGCATCAGCGTCGTGGCGCGTCCGATGCCGGTTGCCCGCGCCACCTCGGCGCCCTTGCAGGCACCATTCTCAGCCAGATGCGCGGCACAGATCAGGGCATCCTGACGATAGGCCGTGACGATTCCATGGCGGGTGGCGCCGCCTGCGTTCGGATCCCCGCGCAGCCGATCGAATTCGCGCAGCAGGCGCTGTTTGCGGACCTTGGATTTGCGCGGTGCATAGGGGCCGGGATCGCATTGCACTTCGGCCCGGCCATCAGCCAAAACAGTGATCAATCCAAGGCCAAGACGCCGACATAAGGACAGGTTGTCCTTCAGCATCCGCCGCGCCTGTTTACCCTTTGGTTTTGGCACCGCGATATAGACCAGATCTGTCACGGCCTGCCGGGACACGGCCTGATGGAACAGCGACAGGGAAAACCGCAGCTTCAGCTCGACGATCACCGGATCCTCATCCCCGCGCCGCGCCACCACATCGGCGGCACCGACCTCTCCCTTCACCTCATAGCCCTGCCGTTCCAGCAGCGCCTTGATGGGGGGATACAGCTGTTCTTCTTTTGCCATGCCCGCAGCATAACCAGCGATGACCGCGAGAAAAACCACATCAAGCCAGATCGCGTCCTGCTTGTCGTGCGTGCCGCCCGCCCATAGCATGAGGGCCACAGACAAAAGGACATACCATGCGCGCCTTCCTCCTTCTTTTTCTCTGCCTGCTGCCCGGTGGGGTGTTTGCGGCCTGCGGCGGCAACGACCTTCGCCTGACGCTGAGCCCGGCCGAGCGCGAACAGATCCAGGCCGACCTCGCCGATGTGCCCTTCAAGGAAGGCAACCACTGGATTGCGACCAAAGGCACCCGCCGGGTGCATGTGATTGGCACGATGCATCTCAATGATCCCCGCATGGAGAAGATCACCAAAGATCTGACACCACTGATCACCGGCGCCGACACGCTACTGCTTGAAGCGACGAGCGCAGATCAGACCGCCATGCAGAAACAGATGGGGAAAACCCCATCCCTGTATCTGATCACCGAAGGCCCCTCCCTGATCGACCGCATGGGAGAAGAGGACTGGGCGCTGCTCTCTGAACGCAGCGCGGCGCGTGGCATTCCGCCCTGGATGGCCGCCAAGATGCGCCCCTGGTTTCTGTCACTGTCGCTTTCCCTGCCGCCGTGCCTCAAACAGAAGGAGCAAATCAAAGACGGCATGGACCGGCGTCTGGAGATGCTGGCGCATGAAAACGGTGTTGCGACGGCATCACTCGAAGATCCGCTGACGGTGATCGAAACGCTGAACCTGCACCCGCTGGACGAACAGGTCCGGCAGATGCGCGCCACACTATCGATGTACGGAAACGGCAGCCCCGATGATTACCACACCATGGCGGAAAGCTATTTCGACGAAGAGGCCCGATTCTATCTCGCCTTGGCCAAGCAGCGTTTTAAAGCCGACACCAAGCTGCCCGCCGCCGAGGCCGAGGCTCTCTGGGATGAGGCGATGCAACTCCTGATCCGCGAGCGCAACCACAACTGGATCCCGGTGATCGAGGCTGCCGATGGCGACCGCATCGTCGTTGCCGTCGGGGCGCTGCATCTTCCGGGACCCGATGGCGTGCTGAACCTTCTGGCCAAACAGGGGTATCATCTGCAACGCGCCGCGTTCTGACACCTGACTGGCGTACCCTGCATTCAGGTGATACGGGTTCCTGTGCGACCTTTCGCCCAAAACCGTGTCCCCGGCGCCTCCTGCATGGCCGCCCCGCAACAGCTGCAACGCTGGCGGGGTGACAAACCTCCCTGCCCTGTTATAAGGCGCGCAAAATCGCCCGCTATGTATAGGACTGCATCATGACCACGCTTGTTTTCGGCCACAAGTCTCCCGACACCGATTCCACCGGCTCTCCCATCGTCTGGGCCTGGTATCTGAACGAGATCAAAGGCATCGACGCCGCGCCCAAACTGCTGGGTGAACCCAACACCGAAGCCGCCTTCATGCTGCAGCGCTGGGGCCTCGAGAAGCCCGAGATCATCGCGGATGTGGCTGATGATCAGGCCGTTGTCATCGTGGACACCAACAACCCGGCCGAACTGCCCGCCAACATCAACGGCGCCGACGTTCAGGCCATCATCGACCACCACAAACTGGTTGGCGGTCTGGAAACCAAAGGTCCGATCGACATCACCATCCGTCCGCTGGCCTGCACCGCGACAATCATGCACGACCTGATCGGCGATGACATGGCGAAGATGCCCGAAGCCATCAAAGGCGCCGCGCTGACCTGCATCCTGTCCGACACGCTGGAGTTCCGCTCGCCCACCACCACCGATCACGACCGCGCCGTCGCCGAAAAACTGGCCGCTGATCTGGGCATCAACATTGCCGACTACGCAGCCGAGATGTTCGCCGCGAAATCCGATGTGTCCTCCTTCTCCGATGCCGAGCTGATCCGCATGGACTCCAAGGAATACGAAGTCGACGGCACCAAGTTCCGCGTCTCGGTTCTGGAAACCACCGCACCGGGCGTCGTTCTGGACCGCAAGGCCAGCCTGATGGACAGCATGACCACCGTCGCCAGCGAAGACGGCGTGGATCAGGTGCTGCTGTTCGTTGTCGATATCCTGAACGAAGAAGCCATCCTGCTGGTGCCGAACGATCTGGTCAAAACCGTCGCCAAGAAAAGCTTTGACGCCGATGCGACAGGCGACACCGTCTTTCTGCCCGGCGTGATGAGCCGCAAGAAGCAGATCATCCCGAACCTCAAGGTCTGAGTTCGAGCACATTTTCTTATGAAAAGGCGCCCCTTGGGGCGCCTTTTTTCTTAACTCGGCAATCCATCGAAACCATGCACACCGGCGGGAACGTGGTGGAATGCCTGTTTCTCGGCCAGGTACAGCGCTACTTTCGGGCCGCCGAACCGTGCCGGATCGTCAAGCGTTCCGATTTTCACAATCACCGCCTCCAGACCGTCGCGGTGGTTGGCCACATGCGTGCCGCAGCTTTCGCAGAAATCGCGCGTCACCATCGCGTCGGCTGCATCACGCCGGAACTGTCTCGGGGTCCCTTGGGTGTAACTGAACCCCTGTTTCGGCATCACCATGAACAAATTCGGCGCGCCGCCCGAATGGTGCTGACAAGACCGGCAATGACATTGCCCCTTCATCAACGGCCTGCCTTCTACCTGGTAGCGTAGCGTACCGCAGAAACACCCACCTTCCATTTTCATCACGTCTCTCCTTCTGGCTTTGCCACAAGATGGACAGGGGCACGTCGGCATCATAGTGTCGCATTTGACATCTTTCAGGCCAAAATGGACAAATACCCACTATCGACACCATCATCCTTTGCCCCGATCCCTGCCAGCGCTCCAGTCTCGCGATCTCGGGCGACATGCTCGAGGCGGCCAACCGGGTTGCCCGTATGAACGGAAAGCCCCCCTATTTCACGGTCAGGCAACTCACTCCGAGTCAGGCACTTGCACCGGATGCTGCGGCACAGCTTGTGATTCTGCCGGGGATGGGTCTTGCGACCGAACGCGAGGTGCGTGAGACGACACAAACCGTCCAATTCGCCACGCTGACTGACGCTCTGGTCAAACTGGCCGCGCCCGGAACGATCATTGCCGGGTCCTGTTCGGGCTGTTTTGCTTTGGGACAGGCAGGGTTGCTGGACGGTCGGGTGGCCACGACAACATGGTGGCTGGCCCCTTTGCTGAAGACCATGTACCCAAGGGTCCGATTGAACAGCCGTGACATTGTAGTGGAGGATGGCCCACTGGTCACCGCCGGGGCTGCATTCTCACACATCGACTTGTTGTTGCACCTGATCGAACGCTTTGCCGGTTTCGCCGTTGCCGAAGACTGTCGTCGTTTCATGATGGCTGATAGCCGCCCCAGCCAGTTGCCTTATCTTTCGGTTGCCACTTTGCTGTCCGCAGCTCCCGATCTGCAGCAGGCCGAACTCTTCTTACGTCGCAACATCAGGCGACAGGTGAGCATTGCCGAACTGGCGGCGGCCTGCGGCATGTCTCCGCGCACCTTTTCCCGGCACCTGCAACGCGTTACCGCGATGACCCCGACAGCCTTTGTTCAGATCCTAAGGGTCACGGAAGCAATCCGTTTGCTCCGAACCCGGGGCCTGACCGCCGATGAGATCGCAGCTCGTGTGGGTTATGCTGATGCAACCGCGCTACGCCGCGCAATGCGGAAAAGAACCGGTCGAACCCTCGACAGTTTTCGGGAGTAACAATACCCGTAACCACGGCGCGGTAGATTGACCAGCGGCGCCAGGCGCCACTGGTCCAATAGGTTCAGCCGCGACCACCGCCATGGCCACCACCGTGTCCGCCACCATTGCCAGCGCCACCGCCATTTCCTCCGCCACCATTTCCGGCTCCCCCGCCGCCATTTCCGGCGCCACCTTGACCACCACCGCCGTTGCCGCCGCCATGGCCACCGCCGCCATTTCCGGCACCGCCCGCATCGGCGCTTTGACCGCCACCGCTACCCTGGCCAGTGTCACTGCCCGCGGTGCCCAGCTTGCCATGCGCGCTCCGGGTCATGACGCCGTTCATCTCATCCTCGCCCGGGGTGTCTTCGGAAACCGCCTGATTTTCATCGTGATACTGGGACAGGACCTCGTCGTCCTCTTCCGCCCAGGGGTTTGCATGCGATGCGAGCACCGTATGCGCCGATGCCACAAGGACGGCCACCGCCATTGCCGGTGCAAGTCGTTGAGTGAAGGTTTTGTATGTCATTGCTATGCCTTTTCAGATCACTTGTCGTGTTCGCACGCAAACACATTGTGTTTTTAGAATGTTTAATAAACCCCTACCCACCCACATCTTGCTCCGCCTAGGCGAAGACTCGCCACCAGGTCCTGTCTTGCGCCGAAACCCGCCGCACAGGGCACGGGGAATTCAAGCTGGCGTGGGGATGGGAACTCGGGCATATCTGGCGCCGTATTGCCGCGCCCGCAGGTTCACAGAGGAAAGGACCCGATCATGACCCGCATCATCGAAACGCTTGCCGAGGTTTCCGATCCGTACCGGGCCCTGTTCGTGGACCTTTGGGGCTGTGTGCACAACGGCATCACCGCCTACCCCGAAGCCGTTGCCGCCCTTCAGGCCTACCGCCAGCGCGGCGGCATTGTGGTGCTGCTCACCAACTCTCCGAAACCGCGGGCTGGTGTGGCTGAGCAGCTGGCGCAATTCGGCGTGCCGCAGGACGCCTATGACACCATCGCGACATCCGGCGATTCCGCGCGGGCCGCGATGTTCACCGGAGCCGTTGGGGAGAAGGTGTATTTCATGGGGGAATGGCAACGCGATGCGGGGTTCTTTGAACCTCTCAATGTGATCGACTCTCCCGTAGAGATCACCCGCGTCCCGCTGCAGGAGGCAACCGGCATCGTCTGCTGTGGCCCCTTTGATCCCATGGCCGACCCCGACGTGAACCGGGCTGATTTCCTTTTTGCCAAGCAGAAGGGCATGAAGCTCCTCTGTGCCAATCCGGATATCGTGGTGGATCGTGGCGAGACCCGGGAATGGTGCGCCGGGGCGCTGGCGCGGCTTTACACGGAAATGGGAGGGGAAAGCCTGTACTTCGGCAAACCGCATCCGCCGATCTATGACCTGGCCCGCCGCCGCCTGGCAGAGCTGGGACAGGACATTGCCGATGGCGATATTCTGGCTATCGGCGACGGCCCACACACCGATATTTCGGGCGCCATGGGGGAAGGAATTGATTCCCTCTTCATCTCGGGCGGGCTTGCGGCATCGGAAACCAAAACGTCGCACCAGCCGGAACCAAAGGCGCTAACCGCATACCTGACCAAGGAAAACAGCGCACCGACCTTTACCATCGGTCGCCTGCGGTAGATCAGAAAAGCCTTGATTTTCTGCAACTGCAAAGTAATAAAGTTGCAGAACAGGGCGCCCATGCGTCCAAAAATTTCAAAGGCATCTACCCGAGCCAGTCAACCCGGAGGGGCGCATGTTGGATAACCTGCCACGCGGAACCATCTGCATCGAAGACATTGAAATGGGCATGGTCCGCTACCTGCGGAAGGTGGTGACGGATGAGGACATCCAGAAGTTCGCCGATGTCTCGACCGACCATAACCCGGTGCATATGGATGACGATTATGCCCGCGACACTATCTTTGAAGGCCGTATTGCCCATGGGATGCTGACCGCCGGTCTGATTTCCGCCGTCATCGGGGAGCAGCTGCCCGGCCATGGCACCATCTACATGAGCCAATCACTCAAATTCCTCGCCCCTGTGCGCCCCGGCGACATGGTGCTGGCCGAGGTCGAAGTGACCGACATCCAGATCGACAAACGCCGGGTCAAACTCGATTGCCGCTGCATGGTCGATGGCAAGAAGGTTCTGGTCGGCGAAGCCATGGTGATGGCGCCCTCGCGCAAGTTCGACTGATCAGGCGCGGCCCTGTCCGCAACGGCAGCACATCGCGCGCTTGCAAGCCCCGCCACAGGGCGCTAGGCAGGCGCCATGCGCATCATCCGTGACTATCAGTTTGTAGAAGAGCGGGATCGCGGCGCCTCTGCCGCGATCGGAAATTTCGACGGCGTTCACCGCGGTCACCGCTCGGTCATCGATCTGGCCCGCAAGGCGGCGCCGGAGGCCCCTCTGGGCGTGGTCACATTTGAACCGCATCCGCGCGAATTCTTTGCCCCCGCCGCGCCGCCCTTTCGCCTGATGTCCGCCGCCGCGCGCGCATCGCGGCTGGAAAAACTCGGCGTGGACAAGCTCTATCAGCTGAATTTCAACGCCGCCCTGTCCGGGCTGACCCCGGAAGATTTTGCAAGCAAGGTACTGGCCGAAGGTCTGGGTCTGAAACACGTGGTGGTGGGCGCCGATTTCTGTTTCGGCAAGGGGCGCGCCGGCACCGCCGAGGATCTGATCCGCTTTGGAAAGGATCTGGGCTTTGGCGTCACCATCGCGCCGCTGATGGAGTACTCCGAACATACCGTCTCCTCGACCGCGATCCGCCAGGCGCTGAGCGATGGCCGCCCTCGCGACGCCGCGGCGATGCTGGGGCACTGGCACCGCATCGAAGGCACCGTGATCGGCGGCGAACAACGCGGCCGCGATCTGGGCTTCCCCACTGCAAACATGTCCATTGATGGGCTGCACCCACCCGCATTCGGCGTGTATGCGGTGCTGGTCGATGTGCTGGATGGCCCGCACAAGGGCAGCTACCACGGCGCCGCTTCGGTCGGGGTGCGCCCAATGTTCGATGGCGATCATCCCAACATCGAAACCTTCCTGTTCGACTTCACCGGTGATCTTTATGGAGCGACCCTGTCCGTGGGGCTGGTGGAGTACCTGCGCCCCGAAATGACCTTTGACGGGCTGGAGGGGCTGATCGCGCAGATGGACGCCGATTGCGCCAAGGCCCGCGACATACTGGCAAACGCATGAAACGATCTGGTATCGAACGCTCCGGCCTGACCCCGCGCTTTTGGGAGAAAAAGCCGCTCGAAAAGCTGTCTCAGAAGGAATGGGAGGCGCTGTGCGATGGTTGCGGCAAATGCTGCCTCAACAAGCTGGAAGACGAAGACACCGGTGAAGTCGCCCTCACCCGCGTGGCCTGCCGCCTGCTGGACGATCAGACCTGCCGTTGCGCCCATTACGAGAACCGCCACCAGTTCATTCCCGAATGTATCGTGCTGAAGCCGGACAATCTGGACACCCACGCCTATTGGATGCCGCAGACCTGCGCCTATCGCCTGTTGTGGGAGGGCAAACCGCTGCCCGCGTGGCACCCGCTGGAAACCGGCAGCCCGCACAGCGTGCATGAGGCGGGCGTATCCGTACAGGGCATGACCGTTTCCGAATTCGACACCCCCGAAGAAGACTGGGAAGACCATATCATCGAGGAGCCCATCTGATGTTTTTCGCCTCTGACAATTCCGGCCCTGTGCACCCCGAGGTTCTGGAGGCGTTGACAGAGGCAAACATGGGCTATGCCATGGGCTATGGCGCCGATGCTCAGATGGAGGCGGTGCGCCACCGCCTGCGCGATATCTTCGAAGCTCCCGAGGCAGCGATCTATCTTGTCGCCACCGGCACCGCTGCCAACTCCCTTGCGCTGGCAACGCTATCGCAGCCCTTTCAGACGATCTTTTGCAGCCCCGTGGCCCATATCCACGAGGATGAATGCAACGCCCCGGAATTCTATACCGGTGGCGCCAAGCTGACGCTGGTGCCGGGCGGCGACAAGATGAGTGCCGAGGCCCTGCGCCAGAGCATCGCAGGTGAGGAAGTGCGCGGCGTGCACGGACCGCAACGCGGCCCGGTCTCCATCACACAAGTCACCGAACGCGGATCTGTCTATACCACCGATGAACTCTCCGCCCTCTGCGCCGTGGCCAAGGACTATGACCTGCCGGTGCATCTGGATGGCGCGCGTTTCACCAACGCGCTGGTGTCGCTGAAATGCTCGCCTGCGGACATGACCTGGAAAGCGGGGATCGATGTGGTGTCCTTTGGCGGCACCAAGAACGGGCTGATGGGCGTCGAAGCGGTGATTTTCTTTGATCCCAAACACGCCTGGGAATTCGAATTGCGCCGCAAACGCGGGGCGCATCTGTTCTCCAAACACCGCTATCTTTCGGCGCAGATGCTGGCCTATCTGCGCGATGATCTCTGGCTATCCAGCGCGCAGGCTGCCAATGATTCCTGCGCCTTCCTGGCAGACGGGTTGCAGGCCGCAGGTGCCACGCTGGAGATGCCGCAGGCCAATATGGTCTTTGCCGCCTTGCCCCGCGCCACTCACCAGCGGTTGCTGGATGCAGGCGCGGTCTATCACCTGTGGGATGGCCCGCTGAATGGTCCCGAGGATGAAATGGTAACCGCACGCTTCGTCTGCGACTGGTCGATCAGTCGGGACGAGATTACCGCCTTTCTGAACCTTCTGTAATCTGACCTGCGCCTCAGGCGCCCTGCCCTGTCAGCGCCGAGGCCAGCCGATCTGCCGCCCCTGCGGCAAAGCTGGTCCGCCTATGGGCAATCCCCATCCGGCGGCGCACATCCTTGGCGTCACGCAGCGGGCGCACCACGATCCGCTGCGAAGCACGGCCATGGGACATCGGCACCAGCGCCACACCCAGCCCGGCAGCGACCAGATCCAGCAGTTGGGCATCGTGCATGGCCTTGGCCGCAACAGGCAGAGCCTTTTCCGGGTCAGGATCCTGCAGAACCCCGCCGAACAGATCTGCCGAGGGGCAATAGGGACGCGCGATCATGGACACCTCAGCCAGATCCGCGAGGCTCAGTTCGGCCTCCCGGCTCAGCGCGTGCCCGACAGGCAGGGCCACGCCATAGCCTTCTTCCCACAAAGATCGGAACGGCATGCCCTGCGGCGCGCAGTCTTCGGCGCAAAGCACTACATCGGCAAGTGCCGCATCGTCAGTGAACTGCAGCACCGCGCCCTCCGCATCCCGGGTGATTGCCCGTAGCCCCTGTTCAAAGGGCGAAGTCAGCACATCCGCAAAGCAATAGAGACGCAGCACGGGCCGCACCCGCCGGGCCAGCCGATCCTCCATCTGGTTGAGGCTGTTCAACACCACCCCTGCCATCTGGTACAGCTCACGGCCCAGATCCGTCGGCACCAGCCCCGCAGCGCCCCTGTGAAACAACGGCCCCCCGTAATGCGCCTCCAGCCGGGCAATGGCGGCAGAGACCGACGGCTGGCGCACCTCGTTCAGCCGCGCCGCCGCGCTGAAGGTTCCGGTTTCATAAGCGGAGCGAAAATACCTGAGTGGCGCAAGATCATTCATAGGCATCAGCTATACCATGGATAGCCGATCCAGCAATTACCTATAGGCCTACGGTCTGCCAGAAAGACCCCACTCGTTACATCAGCAAGAAAGTGGAGCTTACCATGAACATCCAGACGGGCACCCCGCCATCAAATGATCAATCTCAGGGCCCTGTGATTGATCAGGTCCTGCGCCTGTTCGAGGCTGCGGATCCTGCAATCCTCGGACTTCTGGCCGAGGACATTGATTTCCGTATCGATCACTACAAGGAGGAGGCCGACACCAGTTGGCAGCAGGCAAATGGCATGGGTGAGCTTGGCGGCCTGCTGGCCCGGCTCGGGACCGAGGTCTTCCCCAAGGGCACGCGTATTCTTGACCTCTCCACCACGCCGCTCGGCAATGGCTGGGCGATGACGCGTTTTGAGCAGGAGTTCTTCTACGGCGTGCGGGACGGTATGGTGCGCAGCCTCACCTATATCACCTCTCACGAGGAGGCCGGGAAGCTCGATTTCTTCAGAGAGACCGTCACCACAATCACCACATTGTGATAAAAACCGGGAGGTCCTAACGGCCTTCCGGCGCCGTTTCGCGGTCTGTATCGCTCCAAAAGTCACGAATCGCGGCTGCAGTTTCGACAGGATGGGTGATCGACACCATATGCCCGGCGCCCGCGATCACCCCAGATCGGGCGTTGGGCAGACGGCGCAGCAGACCGTCGTTGACCACGCCGATGATAGGGTTGGTTTCACTGCCGCGCAGCAGCAGGACCGGCAGATCGACCGCCTCAAGAACGCCCGGCGCCAGAACGCCAGGCCGGTCCTGGTAGACCGCCCCGTCACAGGCCGGAACGATATGGATGGCCCGCGTCATCGCTGCGCGGGTGGTCTCGGGCAGATCCGGCCAGCGCGGCGCGCCCGAGCTCCAGCTTCGGTTGAACAACCGCGCCGCCAGCGCCTCGTCCCCGGCCTCATAAGCGTCCAGGAAGGGCCTGTTCTCCTCCTGAACCCGGGTGCTCATTTCCGGATCATCCTCCAGCGCGACCCGGAACAGAACCGGCTCGATCAGGGTCAGGCTGCGCACCTGGTCCGGCCGGGCCAGCGCCATACGCAGCGCCACTGTGGCGCCAAAGGAATGACCAATCAGATCGATCGGCTGGCCCTTTGGCATCAGCGACAGACCTGCCGCCGTGTTGCGATCCTGATAGTCACCCTGCCGGTCCCAATCCGGGCTGCGACCATGGGACAGCATGTCAAAGGCCGTGATGGTCACGGCCCCTTCCAGTGCCTCGCACAGACCGCGCCAGGTCCCGGAATGCGCCAGCGAGCAGTGCACCGCCAGCATCTGGCGGGGCCCCTCCCCGAAACTGCGGGAGAATACCGGTTGTGGCAGGTCGTGCGGCAGATCTTTCATCCAGGGCTTACTCCGACAGGTGCCGGTCCAGATCATCCAGCCGGTCCTGGCCCCAGAACTTGGCGCCATCACCGGTGACATAGAAGGGTGCACCGAAAACACCAGCGGAAACCGCGTCTTCAAGGTTCTGACCGTACGTCTCAGCGCCCGCCAGAAGGCCACTGTCTGCCAAAGAGGCATCAAACCCCGCCGCCGTCAGGCACTCGCGGATCACGGCATCCTCGGCGATGTCCTTTTCCTCGGCCCAGCAGGCGCGCAGAATGCTCTGCACCAGGGTACCCAGATCACCGCCCCCTGCGTTCTGCGCTGCGATGATCGCATAGGAGGACGGCGCCGCATTGGTGGGCCAATGTGCGGGCTTCAGGTTGATCGGCAGGTCCAGCTTCTTGGCCTGACGCTCCATCTCGATCAGGCGGTATTCCTGGCGGGCCGGATGACGGTCCTTCGGAGCGGTGCCGCCGGTGCGCGGGAAAAGCGTCTGAATATCGAACGGTTTGTACGTAATTTGTGCATCATGCGCGGCGGCAAGCTGCTCGAGCCTGTTTCCCGCAAGATATGTGTAAGGGGACAGGGTCGAGAAGTAGAAATCAATTGTTGCCATGTCGCTTTTCTCCGGCTTTGAACTAGGCTGGAACCTAGGCGCATGCTAAGCGGGGTTCAATATCACGAATCTGACACATTGCCGTTGCTGCCCGGGGATATCAGCCAATGCCGACCATGAACGAACCCAAGCTTATCGCTGGGAACGCCAACCTCCCGCTCGCCAATTCCATTGCCCGCCGCATGAGCATGCACCGCGGCGTCGATCAGGGGCTGGTGGATGCCCGTGTCGAGCGGTTCAACGACGGAGAGATCTTCGTAGAAGTCTACGAGAACGTCCGTGGCGAGGATATGTTCATCATTCAGCCGACCTCGAACCCGGCCAATGACAACCTGATGGAGCTGCTGATCATCTCGGATGCGCTGCGCCGCTCTTCGGCCCGCCGAACCACCGCTGTGATCCCCTACTTCGGCTATGCCCGGCAGGACCGCCGCACCAAGGCCCGCACGCCGATCTCGGCCAAACTGGTGGCCAACATGCTGACCGGCGCCGGGATCGAGCGGATCCTGACCATGGACCTGCACGCGGCGCAGATCCAGGGCTTCTTCGATATTCCCGTGGACAACCTCTATGCCTCGCCGATCTTTGCGCTGGATGTGAAGCACCAGTTCAAGGACAACATGGCCGATCTGATGGTCGTGTCGCCCGACGTCGGCGGTGTGGCCCGCGCCCGCGAGCTGGCGAAACGCATCAATGCCCCCCTGTCGATCGTCGACAAACGCCGTGAAAAGCCCGGTGAAGTGGCCGAGATGACCGTAATCGGGGATGTGACGGACAAGATCTGCCTGATCGTCGACGACATGTGCGACACTGCCGGCACGCTCTGCAAGGCGGCACAGGTGCTGCTCGACAATGGTGCGCGCGAGGTACACGCCTATATCACCCACGGCGTCATGAGCGGCCCGGCAGTAGAGCGCGTCACCAACTCCGTGATGAAATCGCTGGTTCTGACAGACACCATCCAGCCGACCGAGGCAGTTTCGGCCGCGCCGAACATCCGTATCCTGCCGACCGCGCCCCTATTCACGCAGGCGATCCTCAACATCTGGCACGGAACTTCGGTCTCGTCGCTGTTCGAAGACAAGACCCTGATCCCGATCTACGAGTCGCTTTACAGCCACGTCTGACGGCCTGCGCGCCCCGCTGGGTGCAGCGACCGGAAGTCCGAAATAACACCGGCCCCGTGCGAGATCTTCGCCGGGGCCGTTTGATTACCGGGATGTGCTCAGCAGAGCTGCGCTCAGAGGCCGGTCAGTCCACCACCCAGTCATCCTCGAACGGCATATCGCCAATGGCCATCCAAGCTGCCCGTACCCGCGCCACGCGGCTGTCGGCCCACGTGCGAAACACCACATCAAACCCGGTGGCGGTTATATTCTCGGCTACCAGTTCGGCCCGCACGGCAGCCGAGGTATCCATGTCCCACATCGACATCGACACTTGCACCGCGGGCGGGCGGGCAAAGGCTTCGGAAAACCGCACGGTCTTGCGCCGCTCCCGGGCGCCCTCCCCTGTCCACATGCTGCCGCCGCTGTCGAACTCGGAAAACACCACAAGATCGCCCTGATCAATCCCGGTGCGCGGGTTTCGCAGTCTTTTCATGAATTTCCAATCCTCCGCTCGCGGGCAGCCTGACGCACCCACAACCCTGAAGCGTCATAAAACCATCTGAGCACACAAAAGAAAACCGGCCCCATAAGGGCCGGTTTACAAAGTCTTTCTCGCTTGGCGCGGAACCTTAGAGGCTCATGTGGGTGCCAAGGGCCTCCATGTCCGCCAGAAGTTTCGCGGCTTCCTCGACGATGTCGTGGGGCTGCTCTTCTTCCTTAGCGGTCTTGTAGGTCTCACGTGCGTCCTCGATCAGCTCATCCAGGTGCGCACGGGTCATTTCATCCATCGGGATTGCCTTTTCGGCCAGAACCGAGAGCGCCTCGGAACCGATTTCGGCAAACCCACCGGTGACCACATACTCCGAAGTGCCTTGGGGGCTTTCGACCCGCAGGACACCCGGGCGCAGCGTGGTGATGGTCGGCGCATGCATCGGCATAGCCGTCATGTCGCCTTCCGCGCCGGGGATCTGAACCGCGCTCACCTGAAGCGAAGCAAGGCTCCGCTCCGGGCTCACGAGGTCGAATTGCATGGTATCAGCCATCAGGGCCCTCCTTAGGCCGCCTCAGCAGCCATTTTCTCGGCTTTTGCCTTCACCTCTTCGATGCCGCCAACCATGTAGAAGGCGCCTTCGGGCAGGTGGTCGTATTCGCCGGCCACAACTGCCTTGAACGAGGCAATGGTGTCTTCCAGCGGAACCTGCACACCATCAGAACCGGTGAACACTTTCGCAACGTCGAACGGCTGGGACAGGAAGCGCTGGATCTTACGGGCACGGGCCACGGTCAGCTTATCTTCCTCGGACAGTTCGTCCATACCAAGGATCGCGATAATGTCCTGCAGCGACTTGTAGCGCTGGAGGATCTGCTGAACGTCGGAAGCCACTGCGTAGTGCTCTTCGCCAACGATCTGCGGGTCCATCAGGCGCGACGAGGAGTCGAGCGGGTCCACAGCCGGGTAGATGCCCAGCTCGGAGATGGCACGGTTAAGAACCGTGGTCGCATCGAGGTGAGCAAAGGTGGTTGCCGGTGCGGGGTCGGTAAGGTCGTCCGCGGGAACGTACACAGCCTGGATCGAGGTGATCGAGCCGTTCTTGGTGGAGGTAATACGCTCCTGCATCGCACCCATGTCGGTCGCCAGCGTCGGCTGGTAGCCCACAGCGGAGGGGATACGGCCAAGCAGAGCCGAAACCTCGGAACCGGCTTGGGTAAAGCGGAAGATGTTGTCCACGAAGAACAGAACGTCGGTACCGGACTGGTCACGGAACTGTTCCGCCAGGGTCAGACCGGTCAGAGCAACACGCGCACGGGCTCCCGGAGGTTCGTTCATCTGACCGTAAACCAGCGCAACCTGCGATTCCGACAGGTTGTCGGGCTTAATCACGTTGGATTCGATCATCTCGTGGTAAAGGTCGTTACCTTCACGGGTCCGCTCACCAACACCGGCGAACACGGAGAAGCCCGAGTGCACTTTTGCGATGTTGTTGATCAGTTCCATGATGAGAACGGTCTTGCCCACGCCGGCACCGCCGAAGAGGCCGATCTTACCACCCTTGGAGTAAGGCGCCAGAAGGTCGATGACCTTGATGCCTGTCACCAGGATTTCCGACTCGGTCGACTGTTCGTTGAACTCAGGCGCCGCCGCGTGGATCGGACGGGTTTCTTCGGCTGTCACCGGGCCCTTTTCGTCAACGGGCTCGCCGACGACGTTCAGAATACGGCCCAGGGTCGCGTTACCAACGGGGATCGAGATCGGCGCGCCGGTGTCGGTGACTTCCTGACCGCGAACCAGACCTTCGGTTGCGTCCATTGCGATTGTACGGACGGTGTTTTCGCCCAGGTGCTGCGCAACTTCCAGAACCAGATTCTTACCGTTGTTGTCGGTGTTGAGGGCGTTCAGGATCGCGGGCAGGTCATCGTCGAACTGGACGTCGACAACGGCGCCGATGATCTGAACCACCTTGCCTTTTGCATTTGCCATTTGTTGGTCTCCGGTTGTCTCTTAGAGCGCCTCGGCGCCCGAAATAATTTCAATCAGCTCGTTGGTGATCACGGCCTGGCGGGAGCGGTTAAACTCGATGGTCAGCTGGTCGATCATATCGCCCGCGTTGCGTGTCGCATTGTCCATCGCGCTCATCCGGGCACCCTGTTCGGATGCGCCATTTTCCAGCAGCGCCGAAAAGATCTGGGTGGATACGCCACGAGGCAGCAAGTCGGCGAGAATCGCCTCTTCGCTGGGTTCGTAGTCATATACCGCCGAGGCTTCTTCGGCTTCGCCGCCCTCGTAAGAGGCCGGAATGATCTGCTGTGCCGTCGGCACCTGTGTCACGACGTTGACGAACTCCGAGTAGAAGATCGTCGCAACGTCGAATTCACCAGCGTCAAAGCGGGTCAGGATGTCCTTTGCGATGCCCTGCGCATCGGCATAGCCAAGACGCTTGACTTCGCTCAGGTCAACGTGACCGACAAAATCGGCTTCAAAGTCACGACGCAGCGCGTCGCGGCCTTTTTTGCCAACGGTCAGGATCTTGACCGTCTTGCCTGCCGCTTTCAGCTCAGCTGCCTTCTGACGGGCCAGCTTGGCGATGTTGGCGTTAAAGCCACCACACAGACCACGCTCGGCTGTCAAAACGACAAGCAGCTGTACCTGATCGCTTCCGGTGCCACGAAGCAGCTTGGGCGCTGCTTCGCTGTCGCCGACCGAGGCTGCCAGAGATGCCATAACGGCGTTGAACCGCTTGGCATAGGGACGGCTGTCTTCGGCAGCTTCCTGGGCGCGGCGAAGTTTCGCCGCGGCCACCATTTGCATGGCTTTTGTGATCTTACGAGTGCTTTTGACACTCGCGATCCTGTTTTTCAGGTCCTTGAGATTTGGCACTGCCTTATCTCCTTACGCGAAGTCGGCAGCGAATTCGTCGAGTACCGCCTTCATTTTTTCGACCGGCTCACCCTTTTTGAATTTGGGGTCTTCGTCGGTGATCCACTGCAGGAAGTCAGCCTTCTTGCCGCGCAGGAAGCTCAGCAGTTCGGCTTCGTACCGGCCAACGTCCTTGACGTCGACGTTGTCGAGGTAACCGTTGGTGCCAGCAAAGATGATGCAGACGATTTCCGAGTTGGTCAGCGGCGAGTACTGCGGCTGCTTCATCAGCTCGGTCAGGCGCGCACCACGGGCCAGCAGCTGCTGGGTTGCAGCGTCGAGGTCGGAACCGAACTGCGCAAAGGCCGCCATTTCGCGGTACTGAGCCAGCGACAGTTTAACCGGACCGGCAACCGAGGACATCGCGTCGGTCTGAGCCGAGGAGCCCACACGCGAAACCGACAGACCGGTGTTCACAGCAGGACGGATGCCCTGGTAGAACAGTTCGGTTTCCAGGAAGATCTGACCGTCGGTGATCGAGATCACGTTGGTCGGAATAAACGCGGACACGTCGCCGCCCTGGGTTTCGATGACGGGCAGAGCGGTCAGCGAACCGGAGCCGAAGTCTTCGTTCAGCTTCGCGGAACGTTCCAGCAGACGGGAGTGCAGGTAGAAAACGTCACCCGGGTAAGCTTCACGTCCCGGCGGACGACGCAGCAGCAGGGACATCTGACGATAAGCAACCGCTTGCTTGGACAGGTCATCATAGATGATCAGGCCGTGCTTGCCGTTGTCGCGGAAGTATTCGGCCATCGCGGTTGCGGCATAGGGTGCCAGGAACTGCAGCGGAGCCGGGTCGGACGCGGTTGCGGCAACCACGATCGAGTATTCCATCGCGCCGCTTTCTTCCAGCTTCTTAACCAGCTGGGCAACGGTGGAACGCTTCTGGCCGACAGCAACGTAGACGCAGTACAGTTTCTTGGACTCGTCGTCGCCTGCGGCGTCGTTGTAGACTTTCTGGTTCAGAACCGCGTCGAGAGCAACAGCGGTCTTACCGGTCTGACGGTCACCAATGATCAGCTCACGCTGGCCACGGCCGATCGGAATCATCGCGTCGACCGATTTCAGGCCGGTTGCCATCGGCTCGTGAACCGATTTACGCGGGATGATGCCCGGTGCCTTGGAGTCGGCAATGCCGCGCTCTTTGGCGTTGATGGGGCCCTTGCCGTCCAGCGGGTTGCCCAGACCGTCAACAACGCGGCCCAGCAGTTCGGGGCCAACGGGAACGTCCACGATCGAGTTGGTGCGCTTGACGGTGTCACCTTCTTTAATGTCGCGGTCCGAACCGAAGATCACGATACCGACGTTGTCGGCTTCGAGGTTCAGCGCCATGCCCATGATGCCGCCCGGGAACTCGACCATTTCGCCGGCCTGGACGTTGTCGAGGCCGTACACACGGGCGATACCGTCACCGACGCTCAGCACGCGGCCGATTTCGGCCACCTCTGCTTCTTGACCAAAATTCTTGATTTGGTCTTTCAGGATCGCAGAAATCTCTGCTGCTTGGATACCCATTTATCCGACCTCTTTCATTGCATTCTGTAGGGAGTTGAGCTTGGAGCGGATCGAGCTATCGATCATCTTCGAACCCACTTTAACGACAAGACCGCCAATGATGCTCTCATCGACGGTTGCATTGATGGTAACCTTCTTGCCCACGCGCTCGGCCAGAGTCTTGGCCAGCTTTTCGCTTTGGGTCTTGGTCAGCGCCTTGGCCGAGGTGACCTCTGCGGTCACTTCGCCACGTGCTTCAGCCAGGCTGGCGCGCAGGGAGTCGATCAGAGCCGGCACCACGAACAGGCGGCGTTTCGCAGCCATCAGCGACAGGGTGTTGCGCAAGGTGGGGTCCAGCCCCATCTTGGTGCTGACCGCATCGATTGCGGCGGCCTGCTCTTCGCGCGTCACCAGAGGCGAGCTGATCAGGTTTTGAAGGTCTTCGCTGTCAGCCAGGGCAGCTGCCAGGTCATTGATGCTGGTCTCAAGGCTGTCGAGCGCCTTGTTCTCGTCAGCGATCTCAAAGACCGCTGTGGCATAGCGCGCGGCGATGCCTGCAGAAATCGAAGCTGGTTCGGACACGTCCACCCTTCCGATATTATTTTGGCCCCGGTCTGCATACCTGCGTCAGGCAGCACCCGGGGGTGTGAGTCAGCCCACCAGCGTGGCAGGCCATCGAAATCAGCGTGGATGTAGCAGAGCGTTCCCAACCTATCAACTGCCTATAACGGTAACGGCAAAATGACCGAGTTAAGTGTTTTCAATGCCTTAGCGGAACTGCGGCCCTTTGCCCCCGCCACAGGCTACAAAAAATGAACAAGTTCTTCATCGAATTGCGATTCCTGAGGGTCAAAAAACGGCATTTGTTCCCCCTTCGTGCAGTCTTGCCGCAAAATGAGCACGCCACGCGCCCGGCAGGGCACCTGCGGGAATCACCGGTAGCATTGCGCCCTGTGCATGGCTGTAGCCATGGCACGGGGACATGTTGCAGGTCAGGCGGGTTCTGCCACAGGGTTCGACAGCCCCTCCAGCACCCGGATTGGGTTGCTGCGTTTGACGCGGGTCATCAGCCCCTTTTGCTGATGGGTCTGCTTGCTGACCTCGACCAGGATCACCCCCCCTGCCAGCACCGCCGGCAGGCGCCGCCCCATCTTTTCCAGCAGCGCGCCGGATTTCAGCCAGAACCGCCGGGAGCTCGGCAGTCGGTAAAGCGCCGCCGTATGCTGCTCGATGGTGAACTGGTGCAGCCGCAGCTGGTTTTCCAGCTGTGTCAGCGTGTAGGGGCGCCCATAGCCAAAGGGGGTTTTGTCCGACCGCGCCCAGAACCCTGCCCTGTTTGGGACAATGAAAATCGCCCGCCCGCCGGGGCCAAGTGCGCGCCAGGCTTCCTCCAGCAGATCCGACGGGCGTTCAGAGGTCTCCAGCCCGTGCAGCATCACCAACCGGTCGACGCGCCCGGTTTCGATAGGCCAGCTGACCTCTTCGCACAGAACCGAAACATTCGGCATGCCCGCAGGCCATTGCATCACCCCCTGCGGCCCCGGCATCATCGCCATCACCCGCCGCGCATCCGCCAGATAGGGACGCAGCAGCGGCGCGGCAAAGCCAAAGCCCACAACAGTCTGCCCCGTCGCATCGGGCCACATCTGCAACAGGCGCGCCCGGATTGCCGCCTGCGCGGCCCGGCCAAGGGTACTGCGGTAGTAGAAGTTCCTCAGATCCTGAACATCAAGATGCATTGCGGGCGCCTGCTGCTTGGGTCACTCTGGGGGCAGTCTAACAATGAAAAAGCGAATGACCATGCCCCTTGAGATCGTCACCGTTCCCTGCCTCTCTGACAACTATGCCTTCCTGCTGCATGACGCCGCATCGGGGCGCACCGCACTGGTTGACGCTCCGGATCCTGCCGCCATCACCGCGGCTCTTAAGAAGCGCGGATGGGGGCTGGACGAGATCCTGCTGACCCATCACCACTGGGACCATATCGACGGGACCAAGGAGCTGTGCAGCACCTTTGGCGCCTCGGTGACTGGCGCGGCGGCAGATGCGCACCGGCTGCCAGATCTGGATCGCGCAGTACAGGATGGTGAAAGCTTCGATTTGTTCGGTCACGAGGTTCAGGTGCTGGATGTTTCCGGTCACACCGTCGGCCACATCGCTTTTTACATCCCGGACAGCAACGCCGTCTTTACCGCTGACAGCCTGATGGCGCTTGGCTGTGGCCGCCTCTTCGAAGGCACCCCCGAGCAGATGTGGAACAGCCTGTCGCGCCTCGCCGCCCTGCCTCCCGAAACCGTGGTTTATTCCGGCCATGAATACACCCAGGCCAATGCCGCCTTTGCCATTACGATCGACCCGGGCAACGACGCCCTAAAGACCCGCATCGCGCAGATCGACACCGCCCGCGCGGCGGGCGAGCCAACCGTGCCCTCTACGCTGCAACTGGAATTGGACACAAATCCCTTCCTGCGTGCCCATCTTTCCAGCGTTAAGGAATCGATGGCCATGCAGAACGCTGAAGACGTTGATGTCTTTACAGAAATCCGGCGCAGAAAGGACAATTTCTAACCTCTGGCGTGTATCATTTCCGGCTTAGCAACAAGAAATGTGACCGAAAAATAAAAGAAAGCGCTTGAAGCCGGCGGTCTATCAACCAAACTCTAATACTATGAGGCCATGGTTGAGAGTGGGGAAGGATGGTAAATACGCCGCCCCGCCCCCCTCAACCCAAGACAGAGGAGCACGCCCGTGCCTTCATTCTCGAGCACATTGGAACAAGCCATTCACGCAGCGCTGGCGCTGGCGAATGAGCGGCGACACGAATTCGCAACGCTGGAGCACCTGCTGCTGGCGCTGCTGGACGAACCCGACGCAGCCCGCGTAATGCGCGCCTGCAGCGTCGACCTCGGCGAATTGCGAACGGCCCTGGTGGAATTCGTGGATGAGGATCTGTCGAACCTTGTTACCGATATTGACGGCTCCGAAGCTGTGCCCACCGCGGCATTCCAGCGGGTGATCCAGCGGGCTGCGATCCATGTCCAAAGCTCGGGCCGCACCGAAGTCACCGGCGCCAACGTGCTGGTTGCGATCTTTGCCGAGCGCGAAAGCGATGCCGCCTATTTCCTTCAGGATCAGGACATGACCCGCTATGACGCGGTGAACTTCATCGCCCATGGTGTGGCCAAGGACCCTGCATTTGGCGAACCGCGCCCGGTTTCCGGCGCTCACGAGGCTGAAGAAGAACCACAGCCGCAGGCCGCCGAGGGCGAAAATAAGGAAAGCGCGCTGGCCAAGTATTGCGTCGATCTCAACGCGAAATCCCGCGAAGGCGACATCGATCCGCTGATCGGCCGCAGCCATGAAGTGGAGCGCTGCATTCAGGTGCTGTGCCGCCGCCGCAAGAACAACCCGCTGCTGGTTGGTGATCCCGGCGTTGGCAAGACCGCCATCGCCGAAGGTCTGGCGCGCAAGATCGTGCAGGGTGAGGTGCCGGAGGTTCTCTCCGAGACCACCATCTATTCGCTCGACATGGGCGCGCTGCTGGCCGGCACCCGTTATCGCGGTGATTTCGAGGAACGCCTGAAAGCGGTTGTGACCGAGCTGGAACAACACCCCGACGCGGTTCTCTTCATCGACGAGATCCACACGGTGATCGGCGCTGGCGCCACATCTGGCGGCGCCATGGATGCCTCTAACCTGCTGAAGCCTGCGCTTCAGGGCGGCAAGCTGCGCACCATGGGCTCCACCACCTACAAGGAGTTCCGTCAGCACTTTGAAAAAGACCGCGCCCTGTCGCGCCGGTTCCAGAAGATCGACGTGAACGAACCCACGGTCGAAGACGCCATCGAGATCCTGAAGGGCCTGAAGCCCTATTTCGAGGAACACCACAGCGTCAAATTCACCACCGATGCGATCAAATCGGCGGTGGAGCTGTCGGCGCGTTACATCAACGACCGCAAACTGCCCGACAAGGCCATCGACGTGATCGACGAGGCCGGCGCCGCGCAGCATCTGGTGCCCGAAGACAAGCGTCGCAAGACCATTGGCGTCAAAGAGGTTGAAGCCGTCGTCGCCAAGATCGCCCGCATCCCGCCCAAGAGCGTGTCCAAGGACGATGCAGAGGTGCTCAAGGATCTGGAGAAATCGCTCAAACGCGTTGTCTTCGGTCAGGACGATGCCATCGACGCGCTGTCCAGCGCCATCAAACTGGCGCGCGCAGGCCTGCGGGAGCCGGAAAAGCCCATCGGCAACTACCTCTTTGCGGGCCCCACCGGTGTCGGCAAGACCGAGGTCGCCAAACAGCTGGCCGATACGCTGGGTGTGGAACTGCTGCGCTTTGACATGTCGGAATACATGGAGAAACACGCGGTCTCCCGCCTGATCGGCGCGCCTCCGGGCTATGTCGGCTTTGATCAGGGCGGTCTTCTGACCGATGGCGTCGATCAGCATCCCCACTGTGTGCTGCTGCTGGATGAAATCGAAAAGGCGCACCCGGATGTCTTCAACATCCTGCTTCAGGTGATGGACAACGGGCAGCTGACCGATCACAACGGCCGCACCGTGAACTTCCGCAACGTGGTTCTGATCATGACCTCCAACGCCGGTGCCTCGGATATGGCGAAGGCCGCCATCGGCTTTGGTCGCGACCGC
Source organism: Phaeobacter gallaeciensis (assembly GCF_001678945.1). NCBI lineage: Bacteria > Pseudomonadati > Pseudomonadota > Alphaproteobacteria > Rhodobacterales > Roseobacteraceae > Phaeobacter > Phaeobacter gallaeciensis. The sequence continues at coordinate 3,335,598 of NZ_CP015124.1, read as the reverse complement.
CGCGAGGGCGAAGACACCGCCGCTATCGAGCGGACCTTTACCCCGGAGTTCCGCAACCGTCTGGATGCGGTGATCTCCTTCGCGCCGCTGCCCAAAGAGGTCATTCTGCAGGTTGTCGAGAAATTCGTACTGCAGCTTGAGGCGCAGCTGATGGACCGCAACGTGTCGATCGAACTGACCCGCAAGGCTGCCGAATGGCTGGCCGAGAAGGGCTATGACGACAAGATGGGTGCGCGTCCGCTGGGCCGGGTCATTCAGGAGTACATCAAGAAACCGCTGGCCGAGGAACTGCTGTTCGGCAAGCTGACCAAGGGCGGTCTCGTCAAGGTTGGCATCAAGGACGGCAAGATCGACCTGCGCCTTGAAGGCCCAGGCAAGCCCCGGATTTCCGGTAACAAGCCGCCGCTGCTGACCGCAGAATAATGTATCGCACGCTTTTCGCGCTGTTTTCATCGCTCGCCGCACCCGTTGCGGCGGGCGATTTCGCATTGAACTGGCCCATCGACTGCGTGCTGGGCGACAGCTGCCACATTCAGCAATACGTCGACCGGGATCCCGGCCCCGGGGCGCAGGATTTCACCTGCAACGGCCTGACTTATGACGGGCACAAGGGCACGGATATCGCCCTGCCCTACCTTTCGGACATGCAGACCGGCGTCACGGTGCGTGCCGCCGCAGACGGAGTCGTTGCGGGGTTGCGCGATGGCATGCCGGATCAATACGCGACCAAGGCAAACGCTGCCGAGATCAAGGACCGAGAATGCGGCAACGGTCTGGTGCTGCGCCACGCGGGCGGCTGGGAAACCCAGTATTGTCACATGAAGCGCGGCTCGCTCCGCGTCGCCAAGGGCGACCGGGTGGCCGCTGGAACCGCCCTGGGCGAGGTTGGCCTCTCCGGCAAGACGCAATTCCCGCACCTGCATCTGTCGCTGCGCAAGGATGGCGCGGTTGTCGACCCCTTCCAGCCAGATAGCAGCGCCGCCTGCGGCACCGCATCCGGCGCCTCCCTGTGGGCGCAGCCAGTTGCTTATGAGGCTGGTGGCTTCCTCGGTGCCGGGTTCAGCACCGGCGTTCCAGCCTATGACGCGATCAAATCCGGTACCACTGCAGCGAAGGGAGAGATGCTGGCAAAGGATGCGCCTGCGATGGTGTTCTGGGCCTATGCCTTTGGTGGACGGGAGGGCGACACCCTTACCCTTACCATTGACGGGCCGAGCGGCAAAATGATCGATCAGAAGGCCACTCTGAAAAAGGATCAGGCGCAATTCTTCCGCGCTGCGGGCAAACGTCTGCGCAGGGCAGCCTGGCCTGCCGGGCTTTATACCGGGATTGCCCGGTTGATGCGCGACGGGGCAGAAGTGGACCGGATCATCCAGCCGATCCGGATCGACTGATCCGCGCCCTTTCGCCCCGCCCTAGCGTTCGGTGAACTTCAACTCGATCCGCCGGTTCTGGGCGCGGGCTTCTGGCGTGTCGGCAGTGTTGACGGGCTGATATTCGCCAAACCCATTCGCCGCCAGCCGCCCCGGCGGAATGCCAAGTGCATCAATCATGTAGCGCACCACCGACAGCGCCCGCCCCTGGCTAAGCTCCCAGTTATCCTTGAACTTCGGATGCCCCAGCAATGTCGTGTTGTCGGTATGGCCATCGACCCGGATGATCCAGTTGATCTCTGGCGGGATCGCAGCGGCCACGCTTTGCAGGATACGGGCAACCTTGGCGATTTCCGCCTTGCCCGCCTCCGACAGCTCAGCGCTTGCCGGAGCGAACAGCACCTCGGAGGCAAAGACGAAACGGTCACCCTCGATCCGCACACCGTCCTGGCTGCCCAGAACATCCCGTAGCCGCCCGAAGAACTCCGACCGGTAGCGCTCCAGATCCTGCGCCTTGTCGGCCAGAGCTGCCGCCTCGGCCTCCAGCCGCTTGCGCTCCTGTTCTTCCAGAATCCGGCGCTTGCGCTCTTCCGAGGCGGCGCGGGCCAGCGCGGCGTTCAGATCCTGACCGAGGTTCTGCAACTGAACCTGCTGCGCTGCATCGCGCGCCTGATAATCGTCCAGAATGGCCTGCAGGCTACCCAGCTGTTCGCGCAGGGCTGCGACCTGCTGGTTCAGCAGCGCCGCCTCGCGCTGTGCCTTGGTCGATAGCTGTTTCTGATCGGCAAGTGCTGCGCGGGCCTGCGCCAGCAGCGCGGCGCGTTCCTCTGCAAGGTTGCGCTGCCCCTCGGCGCTGGTCTCTGCCTCCTTCTGGGCATTGAGCGCAGCAAGCAAGCGCTGTTGCAGCACATCCGTATCGCTGGCCGCCGCGCGGGCGTTTTCCAGTGCTTCCAGCGCAGTCAGCAGACGTTGCTCCACCGCAGCGCGGTCCTCTGCAGTGGAACTGGCAGCGCTGCGGGCAGCGGCAAGATCAGCGCGGGCCTGCTGCAGTTGTGCCTCAAGCCCGGCCTGCAGGCTGGCAGCATCCGCCCGGACCTCGGCCAGCTGTTGTTCCAAGGCACGCCGCTCTGCGTCGGCCTTGTCTTCGGCCGCGCTCAGCGCCGCTTCCAGATCCGCCCGGGCCTTGGCGTGGTTTGCCTGAAGCTGGGCAAGCTGGTCTTCATACTGTGATTGCGTCTCGACCGAGGCAGCCTGCTGCCGCGCAAGTTCCGCTTCCAACTCGTCACGGGTGCGGGCGGCCTCTTGCCGGGCGGCCTGCAGATCTGCAGTCAGACTGGCGCGGGTTGTGTCGGCATCGGTCCGCACCCGGTCGAGTTCCGCCTCGAGAGCGCTGACCCGCGCCTCGGCCTCGGACTGGCTGACCTCCATCTGCGCCAGAACCCGGGTCAGCCGCTCGGCCAATTCGTCCCGTTCCCGCGATTGCGCGCGGGCGGCTTCCAGCGTGGCAAGCGCCTCTTCCAGCTGGCTGTCCAGCTGCGCCTTGGCAGCCTCGGCGGCGGCCAGAAGGGTCAGCGTATCCTCGGCCCGCTGGCGTTGCGCCTCCAGCGACAGGGTCATGGCGGTCAGTTCGGCATCAGCGTCTTCCAGTTTCTTGCGCAGGGCCTCAGCCGCCGCAGCTTCGGCCAGACGGGCAGTTTCTTCTTCGCTCAGCTGATCTTTTAGATCGGCCAGCTGAGCCTCTTGCGCCGTGCCTTCCGCCTGCAAATCAGCGATCATCGCCTCCAGCGCCTCGCGCCGAGCCGCAGCCAGCCTCGCCGCTTCGACACCGGCATCGATTTCATCACGAGCCTGCGCCAGCGCCAGGTTCAAGGCTTCCTGCTCGCTCAGCAACTCAGCCCTGTCCGCCTCCAGCTGTTTCCGCTCCGCGCTTAGATCCGCGATTTCCGCCGTTGTGGCCTCCTGATCGGCGATCAGGGCGGCTACCTGCGCCTCGAAGGCGGTAATGCGGCTACGCGCGGCCTCCAGATCGGCAACCCGCGCGTCCCGTTCGGATGTGAGCGAGGCAATCAGCGATTTCTGCTCGGCGATCTGTCCCTCGGCCTGCTGAAGTTCGTCCTGTGTCGTGCTCAGCGTCGCCGTGAGCGCGCCAAGCCGGGCGGTCAGAAGGTTGTTCGAACGTTCCTCCAGCCCCAGCGCATTGGCCAGCGCCTGTACCTCGGACGAGAGTTCGTCCAGCTCGCTTTCCTGTCCGGTGATGGTCTCGCGCAGAACCGATTGCACCACCATGAAAATGGTCAGCACGAACATCAGCACCAGCAAAAGCCCGGTCATCGCGTCGACGAAGCCCGGCCAGATCGAGGCCTGGAACCGTTGCCCAGTGCGCCGGGACAGGGCCATGGGTCAACCCTCGTCCTGAGAGGCGGCCTTGGCTGCGCGCTGGCCGCCCCGTGGCGGTGCAAAGGCCTTGACCATCAGGTCGATATCCTTGCGCAATTCGGCCAGGCTTTCCTGTCGACCGGCCGAAATTTCCTCAAGGATGCGCAGCATCTGCACGTCGATCGAGCGCAGCCGCATGCGGCTTTCGGCATCAAGGCCCACGTCGCCATGGGCGCGCATGATTTCGGTCAGGGTTTCCTGCCCGACAGCCACCCGCTCCAAGGCCGCGCTCAGCGTTTCATTCTGTTCCTGACGCTGGTTCATGTCGTTGATACTATCGACCAGCTGCGAGAGTTTTTCCTCGACCGCGACGCGGCCCTGTGCGGTTTCGGCGAACATGCCCTGCAGGGCATCCATCTGCTCGGCCATTGTATCCAGCACCTCGGAAACGATCCCGCTGTCCCCGGCCCCATCTTCGCCCGAAGAAAAGCTGACTCGGGTAAAGGAGGACAGCCACTCTTCCAGCTCGCGATAGAACCGGTTCTGGCCGTGCCCGGCAAAAAGCTCCAAAAGACCGACGATGAGCGACCCGGCAAGCCCCAGAAGGGAAGAGGCAAAAGCAACACCCATGCCGCCCAGCTGCGCCTCAAGCCCGGTCATCAGCCGGTTAAAGATGGTCAGGCTTTCTTCGCCCTCCTGCGGGGCAAGGCTGCGAATGGTATCTACAACCGCCGGAACCGTAGTCGCCAGACCATAGAACGTACCCAAAAGACCAAGAAAAATCAGAAGGTTGACGATATAGCGGGTAATCTCCCGGTCTTCATCGATCCGCGTTGCCACGGAATCCAGGATCGAGCGGGTCGAGGAAGAGCCAAGCTGCATCCGCGCCCCCCGCGACCGCAGGAGCGAGGCCAGCGGCGCCAGCATCGACGGCGGTCGGTCTTCGCCGCGGCTGCCGCCGCCGGCAAAGCTTTCGATCCAGCGCACCGAGCCGATCAGCTGCACGACCTGCCAGAAACAGGCCAGCACCCCAATCACAAAGACGAAAAGGATAAACCCGTTGAGCCAGGGGTTGGCCTGAAACACCGGCAGCACACGTGGCAGCGCAACAAAGGCGCCAAAACCGGCAAGTCCCAATGCAATCAGCATCAGAATGACCTGTCGGACCGGTTGGGAAAACTGGGGCCTGATCTTACCGTCTGGCTGCGCCATATTAAGGGGCTCCTGCCTCTTTCAGTGCTCTTCTCGCGCCTGAAGCCTACAAGGAAAGAGACTGCAACGCCAAGGCTTTATGCTGTGATCTGCCGCACGCGCCCCGCCAGCCAGTCCAGATCTTCATCATTCAGCCCGATCTCGGCCAGATGGCTTGCGGTATTATAGAGGTATTCGGTGTTGGGACCGCGCCCGCCCACCGCATGGGCAATGATCCGGGCCTGTTCCTCAAGGCTCATCCCGCCGCAATACTGCACATGATGGGGGTCGATCACATAGGTCACCGCAGTGACGAGATCCCCGGTGTGCAGCTCCACCTCCAGATCCCGCTCGACATAGGCCGAGGAGATCAGCTCACGCTCGCGCAGGTAGTCCAGTGTCTCGGCCTCGGCGCCGCCCTCCACGGCGAGGGCAAGGCCCGTGCAATGCGCGCCAGCAACCTCATCAAGGGCCAGCACCAGGCCCGGTTTTTCTTCGGTACCGCGATGGTGAACCGAGCTCATGCAGAAGGAGCGCGCATAGCCCTGCAGCGTCGCGATCTCGCGGCGCGCGACGGGGAATCCCGGGTTCCACAACAGTGATCCGTATCCGAACACCCACATGGTCATGACAACTGGTCCTTTCTGATCCCTGTCTGTAAACAGCAAATCTGCTCCGGGCAAAAGAGGGTCTTTGGCATGCGCGTTGTGAAACTTCTGGTGGCTGCCGGGCTGGTGTGGAGCCTGTATTGGGCCGCCAGCGCCTGGGGCCTGCGCAGCGGTATTGCCCAATGGTTCGATGAGCAGGAGCGGCAGGGTTGGCTGGCGGAATACGCTGCGTTGGAAAGTTCCGGTTTCCCGACAGCGCACCGGACGCGCATCCTGCATCCAACGCTGGCCGACCCCGGTACTGGCGCCGCCTGGAGCGCGGATTGGATCAGCCTCTACAGCCTGCCCCTGAAGCCGCAGGAGGTGACGCTGCAGTTCACCCCCGCCCCGCAGCGCCTGTCCCATTTCGACAAGACAGCAGTCCTGCAGGTTGCGGACATGCAGGCGGACCTGCAGCTCGCGCCCGGATCAGCCATGTCACTGGAACGGATGTCACTGCAGGCGGCAGAGTGGAAGATATCGCGGGCGGGTAAGGTCCTGCTATCCGCCCCTGCCTTTGCCCTGGACATGACCCGAACGGGGGACACGGAGAGCTATCGCATTTCGGCCCGGGCAGAGACGCTGACCCCCCGCGGCAGATTGCAACGGATGCTGATCGCAGCCGAAGACCTGCCGCCCAGCCTGAGCGACGTCACACTCGCGGCGGATATCCTGTTTGACACCGCATGGGACCGGCGCGCGCTGGAACTGCGCCGCCCTCAACCGCGCCGGATCACCCTGACGCAGGCAGAGGCGCATTGGGGCGCACTGGCCCTGCGGGCCAGCGGCAACGTGGAGGTCGATGAGGCTGGCCGGATCAGTGGCAAGGTCGCAATCCGCGCCGAGAACTGGCGCGACATGCTGCGGATGGCCGAACGCTCCGGTCTTCTTCCAACGCGCCTGCGCAGCGGAACCGAACGGATCCTCGCAGTTTTGGCTGAAATGCATGGGCGCGAACAGGATCTCGATATCGCCCTGTCCTTCTCCGACGGGCAGATGTTTCTTGGTCCGCTGCCGCTCGGCACCGCTCCCCGCATCACGCTTTACTGAGGAGGCCATCGGGCGCTCTGACGAACCCGGTTCCTGTCAGCGGCAGTAGGATCCGCCCCGGTGTCGCGCCACATCCAGATGGAAGTGATCCTTGTGATAGCGATCCGCATCGGGTCCCAGAACCGTGCCAAACGGACCGCAGGCCGCTTTCCAGATCTTGCGCAGCTTCCTGCGGGTACGGCGCTTCTGCCAGCCTTCCAGAACGGTGATCGTCTCACCGTCCTCCAGGGTAAAGCCGGAAATATCGATCGCCTTGCCCTTGCCATGCTCCGAGATGCGCGCGCCTGGGCGGTTGTTGCGGGTGCGGCAGGAATAATGCGCAGCCACCCGCAGCGACACTACGCGGTTGCGGCGGCCAAATGCCTTTTCCACGTCCCGTTCGACCCAGCGGTTCAGCGATTTCGCCATATCGCAGGTCATCACCGATTTCTTGCTAAGCTGCACACCCGCGACCGAGGACACCCGGACCGCCGATTTCGCACCGCAGCCCGGTAGAGAGCCGACGACAGAGCCAACCGGCTCTCCCTGAATATCAATATCGCCGCAGACCGAGGTTTTACGCAGCTTGCGCCGCTTGAACAGCACCTGCTGAACAATGGCATCGGGGCGCAAGCTGGGGCGCAACGAACTGCCCGGCCCGACATCGGGCAACGTGACCACACCCAGCGCCGCCACGGCTAAGGTTTGCTCTGACATCGGCCGCCCTTTTGGTCGCATCAGCTCGGGCCCCGCCAAGGTAGAGACCTCAAGCTCGGGGCCCGGTGAGGCTGCAATGCCTGCCGGGCGCCCGGCCGGACGCAAGGAGTCCTCTGGCGCCGTTGCAGCGGCGGCATCGGCCAACAAAAGGCCCAGCGCAAAAGCAGCCCGGGCGATCATGTCTTCTTTGCCCGTCCGAAGTCCGGTGCATCCGTATCCTGCCCTGCCTCGATGATTCCGCGGCGGATGGCGCGGGTGCGGGTGAAATATTGGTGCAGATGCTCCCCGTCGCCGGTGCGGATCGCCCTTTGCAGGGCGAAAAGCTCCTCGGTGAAACGGCCTAGGATTTCCAGCGTCGCGTCCTTGTTGGTCAGGAACACATCGCGCCACATGGTCGGGTCAGAGGCCGCGATCCGGGTAAAGTCTCGGAAACCAGCAGCCGAGTATTTGATCACCTCGCTGTCGGTCACGCGGCGCAGATCGTCAGCAACCCCCACCATGGTATAGGCAATAAGGTGCGGCGCGTGGCTGGTGACAGCCAGCACCAGATCGTGGTGATCCGCATCCATCTCATCGACATTGGCGCCCATCCCCTCCCAGAGGTCACGCAGGCGCTGCACGGCATCGGGGTCGGTGCCTTCGACGGGAACCAGAAGGCTCCAGCGATTATCAAACAGTTCGGCAAAGCCTGCCTCGGGCCCGGAATGCTCAGTCCCCGCCAAAGGGTGCGCCGGGACGAAATGCACGCCATCGGGGATATGCGGCGCGACAGCCTCGATCACATGGGCCTTCACCGAGCCGACATCAGACACCGTGGCGCCAGGTTTCAGCACGCTCTCGATATCCTGCACCACCGCGCCCATGGCGCCAACCGGCACACAAAGCACCACCAGATCGGCGCCCTCCGCAGCCTCGGCGGCGCTGTCGCAGACGCGATCACACAGCCCGATGCGCCGGGCGGTGTCCCGGGTTTCGGCGCTGCGAGCATAGCCAGTGACCTCACCCGCCAGCCCGGCCCGCTTCATCGCCCAGAACATCGAGGAGGCGATCAGCCCCAGCCCGATCAACGCGACACGGTTGTAGACTGGCGCGCTCATGCTGCGCCCTGCCCGGCCTTGAAGGCCTTGACGGCAGCAGCAACGGCGCGGCAAGCGGCTTCGTCGCCGATGGTGATGCGCAGCGCATTGGGCAGGTTGTAGCCCGCCACCCGCCGCACGATCAGCCCCTGCGCCTTGAGGAAATCGTCACAGGCCTCGGCCTCTGACTGGCTGGCGAAACGCGCAAGGATGAAATTGGTGCAGGAGGTATCCGAGGGCACCCCAAGTTCAGCCAATGCCTCGGCCAGCCAACCGCGCCATTTGGCGTTTTCCGCGCGGCAGCGGTCGACATAATCAGTATCCCGCACCGAAGCCTCGGCCGCAGCCAGCGCGGTGGTCGAGACATTGAACGGGCCGCGCAGGCGGTTCAGAACGTCGATGATTTCCTGCGGGCCATAGCCCCAGCCGATGCGCGCACCACCCAACCCGTAGATCTTGGAGAAGGTGCGGGTCATGAAGACATTGTCACGCTCGGCCACCAGCGAAGCGCCTGCATCGAAGCCTTCGACATATTCGGCATAGGCGCCATCCAGCACCAGCAGCGCGCCCTTTGGCAGGCCATCGGCCAGACGCGCCACATCGGCCGCGCCGATCATGGTGCCCGTGGGGTTGTTGGGGTTGGCGATAAACACCAGCTTGGTCCGCTCGGTGCAGCCTGCAAGCAGCGCGTCAACATCGGTCACCCGCTCATTCTCACGCACCTCGACCGGGGTCGCCCCTGCCGCCTGCGCGCTGATGCGGTACATGGCAAAACCGTGCTCGGTATAAAGCACCTCATCCCCCGGCCCCACATAGGCCTGACACAGAAAAGCGATGATCTCGTCGCTGCCAGCACCGCAAATGATCTGCGCCGGGTCCAGCCCATGCACCTCACCAATGGCGGCGCGCAGCTCAGCATGATCCGAGCTCGGATAGCGATGCATCGTCGCCGCAGCCTCGCGCATCGCTTCGATGGCGCGCGGGCTGGGGCCGAGAGGGTTCTCATTCGAGGAGAGCTTTACCGTGTTGCTCACCCCATCCACATGGGCAGCCCCACCCTGATAAAGGGCGATGTCCATAATTCCGGGCTGCGGTGTGATCTGGGTCATAAGAGGGACTCCTTGGTTCCGCCCCGTTCATACCCGCGCACAACGCAATCGAAAAGCCGCAAGATGCCCTCAACAGACGCAGTGCGCTTTTTGCGCCGCCTGTCGTCCTGTGGTCGCCGACCCTGGCCTGATCAGGCTGCCCTTGGCTGGAACCGCGCGGTCGCCGGGTCCGCCTCGTATCGCGCAGCCAGATCCTCGGCCCGAAGAGCCAGATCATTGACGCTGTCGATGATGTATCGCGCGGTTTCATCCCGCATCAGGTAGGAAAAATTCAGCCGCACCCAGCCGGGTTTGCGCAGCTCTTTTCCTGCCTGAAGATCCGCGAACAGCGCGTTTGAATCCTGCGCATCGATATCCAGAAGCCGATGCGCATAGGGACCTGCACAGGCGCAGCCGCCCCGCGCTTGAATGCCATAGAAGTCGCTCAGCATCCGAGTGAACAGCTGCTGATGCACGGATCGCCCCGAAGCCCCCCGGACGGTGAAGGAAAACACCGGCAGGCGCGGCGCAGTCGGGTGGCCCAAAAGGGTCAGCTGCGGATTGCCCTGCCAGCCCTCCCGCGCCATGGCGCCGAAGCGGGCCTCCCGGCGGGCGATTTCAGCTTCACCCACGGCTTCCTTGACCAGAAACGCCAGCGCGGCGCGAACATCACCGATCACGTTCGGTGTTCCCGCCTCTTCACGCGCCGCCAGATCCGCGCTGTAGGCATGATCCCAAGGCGAGACAAAGCTGACCGTGCCGCCCCCGGGCCAAGAAGGGCATTTGCGGCGCACCGCAGTGCCATTCACGATCAGCACGCCCGATGCACCGGGTCCACCGGGAAACTTGTGCGGTGAGACGACCACGGCATCCTTGCGCGCGCCCCCCTTGCCGCCCATGTCGATCGGCAGATAGGGCCCGCCCCCGGCGTAGTCCCAAACCGCAAGCGCGCCATGGGCATGCAGCAGATCACTGACCGCATCCGCATCGGTCAGGATGCCGGTCACATTCGAGGCCGCCGAAAAACTGCCGATCTTCAGATCGCAGGCGGCATATTCGCTCAACGCCACCTGAAGAACCTCCAGATCAGGCCCGCCCCCCGCCGCTTCGGGGATCTCCACGACTGTTGCGCGGCTCTCCCGCCAGGGCAGAATATTGGAGTGGTGTTCATAAGGGCCGATAAAGACCACTGGCGCGCGGGCCTCATTCACGCCCAGTAGGCTGACCAGTCGGTTGAAACCGGCAGTGGCCCCTGACCCGGCAAAGATCACCGCGTCCTCCTGTTTTGCCCCGGTAATCCGCGCGATTTCCGCGCGCGCCGCGCGGCGCAGGCGGGTCATATGGGCACCGCAATAGGAGGCCTCGGTATGGGAATTGGCGTAGAAGGGCAGAACGTCGGAGACGATGAAATCCTCGACCGACCGCAACGCCCGGCCAGAGGCGACATAATCGGCGTAGACCAGCGGCACCATTCCATCGGCGCCAGGGATCTGCACGCCCTCACCGATCAGTTCATCTGCCAGACGCCCCTCGCGGGCCGCATCCTTCAGGGTTTGTTTTATGGTGGCAAGGATCATCTGTTTCTCCGCTCTTCACCATAGAAACTTGACCCTCTGGAGCTGGAAATACTCCGCCTAATTTTGGTTGATGGCGCGCAAATTTGTGTCATATGATCGCTAAATGACTAACAATCTAGATCATATTGATCGCGCCATCCTGCGCTGCCTTCAGGGGGATGCCAGCCTGTCACAACGGGAACTCGCCGAAAAGGTTGGCCTATCGCAGAACGCCTGTTGGCGGCGGCTGAAGGCGCTGAATGAGAACGGCGTGCTACAGGGGGCAACCGCGCGGATTGACCGCGCGAAACTGGGACTGGATCTGGTGGTCTTTGTCATGCTGCGCACGCGCCACCATTCTGCGGACTGGCTGGAAACCTTCCGCAGGCACGTTCTGACCATCCCCGAAGTCGTGGACTTCCACCGCATCGGCGGTGATTACGACTACCAGCTGAAAGTGGTTACCGAAGACATGACCAGCTACGACAAGGTCTACCAGCGCCTGATCGCGGGGGTAGAGCTGGACAGCGTCACCTCATATTTCGCGATGGAAGCCATTGCCGAAGGACGCCCCCTGCCCCTGTGACTCACCGGGGTGATCGATCAGGGCGCAGGAAGGCAGGAAGGGCCCGGTGTGATCAGTGGCCGAAGGCGGCGTCAGGCATCCACTTCATCCGCGCGCCTTCCGCGCCCATGCGCATGTGAAGGCAAGCCGTGCCAAGGCGCTGAAAATACAAGGCATCCAGCGGATACCATCCGGCTACCGGCACTTCGACTTCGGTCATGACGGTGCTGTCACAGGTCTGCCGCCCATCGAACTGACCAACGATCTGCCCGCCGATTTTCGCCCGCAGCCCGTCATTGGTCAGGAAATCGATATTGTAGACGCCGGGTTTGTCAAAGCGGACATAGCCGGTGATCCGGGCTACCACGTGCTGGGCCTGTTTCGACGTTAGGGTGATGTCGCCTTCGTTAGTATCCCGATGATCAAGGCCCTTCAGCGGGCGCCCGGCTTCGGATCCCTGTTTCAACGCCGCCGAAGCCTCGGACAGGGTGCGTACGTCCTGCGGATAGGCATAACGCACAGCAAGACCCGAGCGGACGCTACCCGGCTGCGGATCTGCTGGTTGCAGCTTGACAGGCGCAGCTGCCAGGGCCGTTGCCAGTGTCATTGAAGCTGCGGCCAGAAACGTGCCGAATACTGTTCTCATCTTGGTCACCTCAGTCTGATGGGCTGCGCATTCCCAATGCTCGGCCCCAAGCCTACAACTGGATACGCCAAATAGACAAATGAGAATCGGCCGCTCAGCACCATTTCGCCGCGTGAAGTTGGTAGCGGCGGGTCGTAACGACTGCCAAAATGGAAAAGGGGCTGCCCGAAGGCAGCCCCTGCGCAAATCCCGAAAGGGATCCGACTTAGTTTTTGGCGTAGAATTCGACGACCAGGTTCGGCTCCATCATCACCGGGTAAGGCACATCGCCCAAGGAGGGGGTGCGCACGAAGGTGGCTTTCATTTTGGAGTGGTCGGCTTCGATGTAATCCGGAACGTCGCGCTCGGCCAGCTGAGTGGCTTCCAGCAGGACAGCCAGTTGCTTGGACTTGTCGCGGACCTCGATCACATCACCCTCTTTCACACGGTAGGAGGGGATGTTGACGCGCTGGCCGTTGACCAGAACGTGGCCGTGGTTGACGAACTGACGGGCAGCAAAGACGGTCGGCACGAACTTGGCACGGTATACGACGGCGTCCAGGCGGCGCTCCAGCAGACCGATCAGGTTTTCACCGGTGTCGCCTTTGACACGCTCGGCTTCACCGTAGATGCGGCGGAATTGCTTTTCGGTCAGGTCGCCGTAGTAGCCTTTCAGCTTCTGCTTGGCACGCAGCTGGATGCCGAAATCGGACAGTTTGCCCTTGCGGCGCTGACCGTGCTGGCCGGGGCCATATTCACGACGGTTGACCGGGGACTTCGGACGGCCCCAGATGTTTTCGCCCATGCGGCGGTCGATTTTGTACTTGGCAGACGTGCGTTTGGTCACGGCTGATCTCCTTTATTTATGGCTCCGCAATTTGATCCGAAAACCGGTTCCCACTTTTCGGATTGCGGACGCGGGGGCCAGCAAACCAGATCAGCCAGAACGCAGCCGGGCAAACGGCGGCTATAAAGGGCGTTGTCCTCTTGCCTTACGGCATGACAGGGATCCCCTTGCGGGGGCCACCAACACCAATGAAGCCGCGCTTATATAGGCAGCCTCGCCCGAGTCAATACCCGCAGGCTGCGGTTTTTGCCATTCGGGGAGCAAAACAGCCTAGGCCGCCTCGTGCCGCAGGATTGCCGCCTCGGATGCGGTCAAGTTGCGGCGGGCAAAGGCGCCATAGCTGAGCGGGTTTTCATCCACGCCCGGCAACAGGGTCTGCAGTCGCTGGCGATCCCCCTCTGACAAGGCTGTAAGGGAGGCGTTGGCGGGATGAAAGCTTTCGCTTTCCACGCCATTCGCCCAAAGCACCTGATGCTCTTCGAACAGCAGATGAATATAGGTCACTTCACGCAACTGCGTGTCCGCGGCGATACTGGTCCCATTGATCAGGTCCCGCGCCGCGACCAGAACTTCCGGCGTATTGAACAGCGCCCGCACACGTCCGCCACGCAGCAACAGGCGGTGTTCCGGGGAGACCAGCAAATCGCCCTCGGGACGGTCCGACGCAAGCGCCCCAGCGCGCAGCCGAATTGGCCGCAGCCCCGGGTAGACGAACAGCCGCGCGCCGCTCATCCGGCGGGCTCCGATCCAGCGGATTTTCTGAGGACCATTATCGCGGGTCTGCACCACATCACCCGGGCTGAGGTGCTCAACCGGGCATGCACCAGAGGGCGTGTCGATCAGGGTTCCGGGCGTGAAGCAGATCAAGCCACTGTCTGCATCCTCCTGCGGCTTCGGCGCCTGTCCGACGTCCAGCGCAAGATGCACGATCCACAGGTCCGCATCCCGTGGCGGCAGCTCATCCACAAACATCAAGAGCGGCAGCCTGCCCGCTCCGGCCTCGATCAGCGTCGCGGTGTATCGGCGCATACCATCGGTGATGACAAAGCTCCGATCCGGAACCGTCTCATCCCCTGTCGCGGTGGCTGCGCCCGGATCGACAGCAGCGCCCACCAGCCTGCGCACTGACCGCGCCGCCCGGCGTCGCATATCCGCCTCACCCTCTGCCACTTCCAGACGCAACAGTTCTGTCGGCCCGTCCAGGCGCAGGCTGTCCCCGTGCCACGACCAGACCGCCCCCATCCTCAGGGCATCGGTCGGCGCGGACGCCAGACCGTCCAATTCTGTTTGCGACCAAGAAATGACAAACGTGCCAATAAAGCCCGTTTTCATTGCTCTTGCCTGCCTCGGTTTTTGTTATTGTGCAGAACGTACCAATGGCCGTTGTCCAGTGAAAGGTCAAAGTCCAGCCGCCGCCTATCCTTGCCTACACAGCGGCAGCAAAGCCACAAATTCATCGTGAGTGCCACGATGGCACCGCACAACTTACCGCAGAAGCCGCCGGTTCACACCGGTCATTCTCTCCCCCTGCCCGGCTGGATATCCTGGCCGGGGCGGCGTGCCATGCGCCAGCCCAGTAAGAGATACCAAAAAGGTCAAAACTTCTGTCTGATTTTCCTTCGCCTATCCAAGATAAAATTCCCGCAAACTACCATTTTTATTGCAGTTTTTGCGCCACCTAAACTTTGCTGATGCTCTATCATCAGATGGCGCCTAGAACCTTCGGGATGCGCGGCTTCTGACGCGACACAAAGCCCGCGCCCTCCCCTTTAACGCGAATAATTTGAGCGATTTCAATGCCCTGCCAATTGTCAAAAAAATGGATAGGAAAATCTACTGCCCTGCAGCGAAAACCCCTCCAGAATACCCTGCTTACGGCCACCAGCCGCCGCAGCGCGTTTTACAGATTGTTAGCCACTGTGGCGAATAGTGACAGGGTACCCCGATGTGTGTCAGGGGTTGAACGTCGGCCAAGCCCACTCCCGGGCGATCTGAAGTGCCATAGATCCCCGATGTTAGTTAGAAGGTGATCCGGTATGACGAATGACATTGACGAAGAAACCATCAGTTCCACAGTTCCTGAAGAGGTCCCTCAGGAAGCACAGCAACCTTTGACTGCGCTGACTTTGGATGACGATCCGATCGACCGATTGCGCTTGATCAAAACCTGCAAGAAGGCAGGACTGCAGATCGAGTTCACAGAGGTCGCCACCGTCGCCGACATGCGCCGGGAACTGGACCAGAACACGTTCGATATAGTGTTCCTTGATCATAATCTGGGCATGGAAACCGGGCTGGATGCGCTGAGGGCGCTGATTGCCCATGAAGACCAGGCCGACGCAATCCCAATCATGCTGACCAGCGTCACCTCTCACCATACCGCGGTCGAGGCGATGCGAAACGGCTGCGCGGATTACATCGTCAAGGAAGAGCTGACAGTATCAGCGCTGATCAAATCCGTGACATCCGCAATCGAGCGGCGCATTTTGTTTTCCGCCCTGTCAGGAGCACAGGCCTTCCAGCGCTCGGTTGGCGAAGTGATCGAGCGGTTCATGCTGACCTGCGGCCCGGAAATGCGTGAGATCCTGAGCAAGACCCTGGCCACCCTGCGCGGCCTGAAGGCGATCGAGAAAGCAGACCAGACCCTGGATCCGGTCATCCTGTCGAATTTCACGCTGCTGGAACGTGGCTGCAAGGATCTGACGGTACTCGTCGATGATCTGGTGAGCGTGGTGGCTGCAGCCCGCGGCGTACCCGTGCGCAAGCGGCCCTTGATCAGCAAATAATATGCATCAAGCCCTGTTCCGCTAATTTGGATTGCGCGACTGCAGTGCAGTGCCAAGGCGGTACCTGGCCGATAAACACCCGTTTGCCCGGATACAATTCCCGGAGCGACCAACGCGAGACATAAGCTAACGAACGAGAGCCCTGATGCCACACCGTAGGCGCGTCACACTGCGAACGCGGATAGCCCTGGTTGTCCTGTTGTCCACTGGGCTGGCACTGACGATCTTTTCCGCCTATGGATATTTCCACTCCTTGGAAACGGTAAAAACAGCCACCCGCGAACGCATGAAGCGGGCCGGCGACATCTACGCACAGCGGATCGACAGCGTGCTCTACATGATGGAGCTGGATACCGGAATTCTCGCCTCTGTACCGCAGGCGGTAGGCCTCGCAGGGCTGACGCAGACAGCCAATGCCCCTGCGCCCGATCAGACCGAGACCACAGTGACACCACCCACTGCCACACAACCCAGCGCGGTGCGGTTCAGCGACGAACAACCCAACGTTCCGGGGGCCAGCGCTGCCCGATCCACCGAGGGTTGGACCGAGAGCGTATCGGACATTTTCCTGAAATTCCTGGGGACAAGGCCGAAATACTCGCAAGTCCGGCTCTTGGTGAAAGAAGGCAACTGGAAGGAACTGGTGCGGGTCAACCGCATTGACGAAGAGCTGATCGTCGTCCCCGCTGGCGAACTCCAGATCAAGGGAAATGAGCCCTATCTGCAGCCCATCAAAGAGCGTGGCGTCAGCGAGGTGTATTTTTCAGAAGTAACCTATAACCGGGAAAACGGCCGTGTCGTTGGGCCGCCCACCATCCGGGTGGTTCGACCGCTGCAGGACAGCGACGGGGACATCTTTGGTGCGATCGTCATCAACGCCGACGCTGAACCCCTGCTGCAGAGCGCCGAACTCTCTGTTGCCCCCGGGTTTCAGGTCTACGCGGTCAGCAACAACTTCGATTACATCTCCTATCACGGCGAGGCCCAAAGCTCTCCACTCGCCTTTCATCAGGATCCGGACTGGCAGCCACCGCCCTATTCCGACCGGCTTACGTCCAACGATGAAGGAGCGTTTTTCGAAACCGGCTCAAATGACATGGGATATCTCTCGGCCGTGCTGGGCCAACAGAACGCGACGCCGTTCCGGCTGAACATTCTGACCATCGCCCCGCATGAGATCCTGATTGCTCCCGCATTTCAGGAGCTGCGCACGACCGCCGGCCTGTCGATGCTGCTGGCCGCGATGGCAGCGCTAGCGGCCTCCTTTCCCGCATCGCGCCTGCTCTCCCCCCTGACCCGGCTCAACCACGAAATCCGCAGCAAGATTCAAAGCGCGGAACCGGTGAATTTTGAAACCAGCCGCAATGATGAGGTTTCCGATCTCGCGCTCAGCTTTTCGGAAATGATCAATACCAGAATTGAGGAAGCGAACCGGCTTGATGCCATCCTCAACGGTGCGGCGGACGGGATCATCACCATCGATGCCGATGGCACAGTCGAGGATATGAACCCTGCTGCGGAAAAGTTGTTCGGCTATACCGCGCAAGAGGTCGTGGGCCAGAACGTGACCATGCTGATGCCCACAGCAGATGCGAACATACACCATCTTCACGTGGCGCGCTCCCTGCTCACCGGGCACCCTAAACAGATGGCCAAGAACCGCGAAATCTTCGGCGTTCGCAAAGATGGCAGCCAGATCCCGCTTGGCATTGCGGTCAGCCACGCAGTCTATTCCGGCGGATCAAGATACATCGGGATGATCCGCGACATCTCCCCGCAAAAGGCCGCCGATGAAAAGGTGAACAGCCTGATCAGCGCCCTGAAACGTTCCAATGCGGAACTGGACCAATTCGCCTACGTCGCGTCGCACGATCTCAAGGCACCACTGCGGGTGATCAACAATGCCGCTTCCTGGCTGGCCGAAGATCTTGCCCCGCATCTGACCGAAGACACCCAGGAAAGCCTGGACCTGCTGCAAAACCGCGCCACCAGAATGGAGCGGTTGCTGGACGATCTGTTGCAGCATTCCAGGATTGGCCGGGAAAAGGCGAGCAGCACCTCCGTGACCGGAGCCGAGTTGCGCGAGGAGCTGACCGACCTTCTGGACATACCCGAGGGCCTCACAGTGCAGTTCTGCGACGCGTTCGACCAGATCAAGGTTCAGCGCCTTCCCTTGCAGATTGTTCTCCTCAACCTGATCAGCAATGCCATACGGCATCATGACAAATCCGATGGGCACGTCTGGATAGACCTGACGCACCGCCCCGAAGAGATTGAGTTCCGGGTCGCCGACGATGGCCCCGGCATTCCGCAGGAATACCAGGAGAAGGTATTCGAAATATTCCAGACCCTGAAACCCCGTGACGAGGTCGAAACCAGCGGCATGGGGCTCGCCTTCGTCAAGAAACATGCCGGGCTGGTCGGCGCCACGATCAAGATCGACTCGGACGGCAAATCCGGCACAACCTTTATCCTGCACTGGCCCACCGGGCCGGACAGCACATCATTGGAGAATTGATATGAACACCGTCGCCCTCCAATCCGAAAAAGCGCTTAATATCGTGCTAGTCGAAGACGATGATGGCGACGCCAAAGCCTTGCGACGCGCCTTTAAGAAAGCGAAGATTGCAAATCCGATTACCCGTTTCAAAGATGGGGTAGAGGCGCTGGCGTTTTTGCGTGGAAATCTGGAAACCACACCCCCCAAAACCTTTGTCGTTTTATGCGACATTAATATGCCGCGCATGAATGGTTTAGAATTACTGGGCAAAATCAGAGAGGACCCTCAGCTTCGCAAAACGCTTATTTTCATGTTGACCACATCGGATGATGAACGTGATATTGAAATGGCCTATCTGAACAATGTTGCAGGTTATATTGTCAAAGCCCGAGCCGGACATATGTTCTTGGATCTGATGACAACCTTGGACAACTATTGGCGCGTCGTCGAAATTCCGGAAATTTAGAGCAGGCACAAAAGGAAAATTTTCAAATGCTCGACATTATGATCGTGGACGATGATGAGGGTGATCGCAAGCTGGTCCGAAGGCTGCTGCGGGCTCCGGCGGGAAAGCGGTCATTCCGGGAAGCAAGCAACGGACAGGCGGCGCTGGATTACACGGATGACAACATCGATGTCATTTTCCTGGACTACCTGCTGCCCGGCATGTCCGGCCTGGAGCTTCTGGAACATTTTTCAAAGACATGGCCAAAGGCGACAATTTTCCTGATGACCGGCCAAGGAGACGAGGAAATCGCCAAGAGCGCCATTCTGCAAGGCGCGTCTGATTACATTCCAAAATCGATCATGACCGAAACGGCGCTGAACCGGATGATCGAAAACGGCATAAAGCTCTCCAAGATGCGCTGGAAACTGGAAGAACACCGGCAGGAGCTGAGCCTGTTTTCGGATGTTCTGGTGCATGACCTGCGGGCTCCCGTCCGCGCCATCGAGTTTCTGAGCGAACAGATCATCGAGGATTTCGAGAGCGGCAATATGGATGAGGTGGCCCGGGAATTCGAAATGATGAAACTTTCAGTGAGGCGCATGTCCGAGCTGATCGAAAGTCTTGCCAGCCACATCAACCTGAATGGCCCCTCCAACCAAGAGAAGGTGTCCGTGGAAAACCTTTTTGAACGCGCCCAGATGGCTCTGGCCAAGGATATTTCGGAAAGCGGCGCCGAGGTGCGTTGGAAGGCCAACGGGCTGTCGGTGGATTGCATCGCGCCGCAGGTCGCGCAGCTGCTGCAGAACCTGATCGGGAACTCGATCAAATACGCTGGCCCTTCCAGCCCGGTCATTTCAGTCTCTGCCGCCGAAATTCCAAACGGGATCCAGTTCACGGTAGCGGACAATGGCGTCGGGGTGCCGGAAGATTTCCACGACAAAATCTTCGAACCCTTCCGCCGTCTGCAGCAAACCGAAGAATTGCCTGGCACCGGGCTTGGCCTTGCCACCTGTCGCAAGATCGCCGAACGCCATGATGGGGAAATCTGGTGCGCCGCCGATACCGACGTCGGCACCACGATACATTTCACAATCAAACAGCGCCCCGAGGAAGAAGACAACTAGGAACGTCGCCCTATAGCGGGAGGCTCAGCAGGGTTCGCGGGCGGGTCTGTCCCGCCCCACCGTTCAGGCTGTCGTTACCGGTTCGCAGCTCTGAGCAGACTTCAACCAGCCCGCAAATTGGCAGCAGAGGTGCTCTCCGGCATGGCTTCTGCCTCAGCGCAACCGATTGTCGGCCTTCCGATATCAAAGGATCCAATCAACGTGTTCAGCCTGCCGACGTCCTCGGTCATGGAGAGCGCCGCCGCCGTCACCTGTTCCGCCATTGCCGCATTCTGCTGCGTCACCTGATCCAGTTGCGACACACCGACGTTGATTTCACCAAGACCAGTGGATTGCTGCTGCGCTGAGTTGGCGACTTCCGACGTCAACTCGACCGTCCGGCCAATATCACCGCGGATCATGGTCAAAGCCTCGCCGGTATCATTAACCAGCGTCACTCCCCCCTCCACGTGGCCCGCACTGACATTGATCAGTGATTTGATTTCATTTGCAGAATCCGCTGACCTTTGCGCCAGCGCTCGCACTTCAGAGGCAACCACGGCAAAGCCTTTGCCGGTTTCCCCCGCCCTTGCGGCCTCCACCCCCGCATTCAGTGCCAGTAGGTTGGTTTGAAAGGCGATATCATCGATCACATTGATGATCTGCGAGATCTGATGCGATGAATCCTCGATATCCTGCATCTTTTGAATGGCGCTCTGAACCACCTCGCCCCCGCGCGCGGCCCCGTCTCTGGTGCTATGGACGATCTTGGTGGTTTCCGATGTCGCATCGGCCGACGCATGCATGCTCACGGTAATCTGCTCGACCGCAGCCGCTGTTTCTTCCAAGGTCGCTGCCTGGGATTCCGTACGCTGTGACAGATCCTCTGCCGACTGGACCACCTCATTGGCGCGAATGTTCAACCGGGAGGCCGCATCCTGGATGGTATGCAGCACATCACGCTGAGTACAGATCAACCCATTGAAGGCCTTGCGCACCGGATCGTAGCGCTCAGGGTAGTCGCTTGCCTCCGGCCCGGGGATAAGCTGTGTCAGATCCCGCGCCGCCATCCGGTCGATACCCGCCGTCAGATGCGCAAAAGCCGTTTCCTGCTCTTCCTTTTCGGCAGAAAAATGCGCATCCAGAACCAGATGAGTATCCAGCGAAAAGGCACGAGTCAGGGCGCTTATGATCTTTGGAACATTGTGCCTTCTAAACAGACCTAAAATGCCCTGGTTCCGCTCCAGAAGAAGCTCCTGAATGTGCGAAACCGCCTGCGCATAGCCGGAAAGATAGAACAAAAATGGCAAGCCGATGCGGGGGTGGATTCGGCCAATCCGATAGGCACTTGCAAAATACTCTTCGCTAAACGCGCCCGACAACAACATCTCCCAGTGTTTTTGCTGTCCAAGCTTCGCCTGATCCATCAATTCCTGATTTGGAAAAAAACGCGCCATTTCGGGATCATCCATTACGACACCATAAAAACGATCCAAAACCTGAGGCAACAGCGGAACAACCAATTCTCCGCCCTCAATCAGATATTTTTTCACGACTTCATCAAAGCCAAACTTCGATAGCGCCTCTTCGTGCTCCTTTATCATAACAGCCTCGCAACCACTGAAAACATTAAAAGATTCGGCCCCAAGCGAGGCCACCAATCTCTCACTAAATGAAATCCATTAAAAATATGCAATTTTCTATTATTTTACGAACGCATTACGGGAGCGGGATCAGCTTAAACGCGATGCGGTCGGATGAACGGGCAAGAGTGCTAGCCCATGACAGGGCCAGGGTCGGTTCGCAACGCGCCAAACCGTTGCAACAGTGCACCCCTCCTCGACACTCCCCAAACGAACCGGGACCGTAACCGGGGCGATCTGGGGCTTAACGGGTGATCCGAGTACTCAATCTGTCGGGAAAGGGCCGATGGCTGGGGTGGTAGGATTCGAACCTACGATACACGGTACCAAAAACCGCTGCCTTACCACTTGGCTACACCCCATCGGTGAGGCGCTGTCTAAAGTTAGTTGCGGGGGGGTGCAAGAGGGTTTTTGAAAAAATCTGACATCCTTTTCCCAACACCGCAGGCGCCCCCCTTTCTCGCCCCTTATTTCATTGGATTTTCAGAAGTTTGCAGCAAAATCACGCCTTTGCGATCACCACCCTCAACGGCTTCATGCGCTGCGGCGGCCTCGGCCAGAGGAAAGATTTTCGCCACGGGAACCGACAGGGCCTGAGCCTCCAGGGCGCGATTCAAACGGGCGATCGCCGCCTCGCGTTGGGTCGGCGTCAGCAGGTAGACCAGAGCCATCTCCAACGTGACCGCCTTGAACATCAGCGGATAGAAGGGCAAGGCGGGTTGCATCGCCTTTGCCGAGCCATAGGCCGTGATCCGGCCGTTCGGGGCGATCACTGCCGCGTCCACCTCGGCGTTGGCGCCAAACTCCACCTCGACGATCAGATTGACGAGCTGGCCGTCATTTGCAGCGATGATCTGGTCGCTGAGGTCCGTAGCGCTGTAATCCAGCACCGCGTCGGCCCCGGCCGCCAGAACACGGTCTCGCGCAGCTGCGGAACAGGTCGCGATCACCCGCGCACCGCCCCATTTGGCCAATTGTACAGCCAGAAGACCTACGGTCCCTGCCCCGCCCTGCACCAGAACGGTTTTGCCGGAAACCTCGCCACCGGAGAACACGGTATGACAGGCGGTCAGCCCCGGAATGCCAAGCGCGGCACCGGTTTCAAAATCGACCGTGTCAGACATGGGCACCGCCTGCTCCTGCGGCAGGCAGATCTCGCTTGCGGCGGTGCCATAGGCGCGCTGCCACTGACCGTTCCAGATCCAGACCCGCTGCCCGACTCGCGCCGGTTCCACGCCTTCGCCGACTTCGGTGATGACGCCCGCGCCATCGCTATGAGGAATGATTGCGGGAAAGGGCAGTTCGGTGACACCCGCCCGTGCTCCGGCCCGCGCTTTGACATCGGAAGGATTGACGCCGGAATAGGCCAGCGCGACGCGTACCTCGCCAGAGGCAAGTTCGGGTGCTGGCAGGGTTTCAAGGGACAGGACCTTTTGGGCAGGTCCGAAGGCGCGGTAAACGACGGCTTTCATGATGGGGCTCCATTTTCTGTGTCAGCCCGGAACGACGTCGGCCCGGACCTTTGACAGACAAGGAGCCTCAAGACGGCCACAGACACAAGGCGGTTCCCACAAAAGCGCCGCCCCGATGAACAGAGACCCACAGATTTGTCGGGTGCCAGGCAGCAAACGCCTCCCCTCGCTTCAGCGTAGCGCTCTGGATCAGAGAGGTATCAGTCCGGGACACCCGCCATTTTCAGCGCATGCCCCCATTCCTCTCCGGCGGGTCCTGCCGCAAGCGGCGTGTAGTTGTGGTACCGGCTCATATTGAACATTGGCGCGGCCTTCAGAAGATCCTGAACCGTATCGCGGGCTTCGGAGGTGCGCCCCGACATCTGCAAAGCAATGGCCTTGGTCCCCAGACTGGTCGGATAGGAGGCATTTGCCTCAAGCGACCGGTCCGCAAGCTCGATCGCCCGCCCATAATTTCGCGCGGTCAGGTTCGCGACTGCGGATTCCGCGTCGAAATAATAGCGTTGCGGCCCCAGTGGGGACAGCCGTCGCGCGGCATCGGTCAGTTGCACCGCCTCGTCCGGGCGGTCCTGATAGGCCCGGGTGGTACCTTTGAGCAGCAGGGCCAAGGCTTCGTTTGGATTGTCCTTCAAAGCCAGATCATAGGAAGTCTGCGCCAGATCGAAATGGAACAGCAGATGGCTGGAAATCACGCCCTTCAGCGTATGCGCCAACGAGAAAGACGGATCCGCGCTGAGCGCCGAGGTCGCAAGCTGTTCTGCAAGATGGATATCAAGCTGTCGATCGTTGGAAAAACCCTTCTGGATCCGCAGTACGTGCCAGAACCCCATCCATGTCAGAGCAAGCGGATGCTGCGGGGCCCGGCTCAGCAGCACGTTCAGGATTTCACGTGCCTTTTCAAAGGAAGCGGGGTTCATGTCCTGCATCAGGGAAATAGCACCCATTAACAGCGTGTGCCCCTCCAGCCCTGCCAGCGGCTTGAAGCCGATAAGGCGGATCGATTCGCCCACAACCGTTTGACCGATTTGGCGCGTGGCGTCCCTCAGGGCCGCGCTTTGTCCCGCCATCAGGTCCGACAACGGCCCCTGGAAGCTGCGCGACCATATCACCTTTTCGCGCACCGCATCGTGCAACTCGATATCCGCATTCATCATCTGCCCGCGCACATGCACCACACCAGACACCAAATAGTTCACCCCAGCCACCTGCGAGACCTCGATCGGGCGGATCCGGTTCGGGTCGAATTGCCGCGAGGCCAGATAAGATGTCACGGTAAAAGCCTGACTGCGTGCAAGGCAGCGAGACAGTTCTTCGGACAGCAATGAGCCCAAGGGCGAGGTGTCCTCGCCCGGGGTGTGTTGCACGAAGGGCAAGACCGCGATCGGAGGCAGAAGATCATTATACTGCACCCGACCGGTTTGCCCGATTTGCCCAGCGCCGCCGGTGGGCTGCCCTGTCTGCTTTGCCTCGAAGTCCGCCCGCATCTGGGCCAGCCAGCTTTCGAACCGGGTCTCATGCGGCAGTTCGAAACCCTCCATGAACTCGGCCTGATCCTCGGGCTCAATGAACTCCACCCGTGACAGGTCCAGAGTAACGCGTTCCCGGTTAGCTGTGATCGCCTGGGCCGCTTCCGGTCCCAGATGGCGTTTTAGCGTCGATAATGCCGTCCTCAGGCTGGCCTTTGCTTGTTCAGGTTGAGCAAGGCTCCACAAAGTGTGTTCTAAAAATGCTCTTGTTCGGATACCCGATGCTGAGGTCGCCAAAAGGGCCATCAAGGCCTGATGCTTGGCCCCTAGGGGTACGCTGCTGCCATCCGACAGAAATACACCGAACGCGCCGAACTGATTCAACTTGATCAAATTACACATTAATCCACCTAATCGACCGTGATCGCAGGATCAAATTACAACAATGCGACGCAAAGATGTAGTGAAAAATCACCTTTTCAAATAAATAAAGATAATTGAATTGAAATTTACATGTATCAAGTTTCCTTAAACACGCATAGGAATAGTAACGGAATGAATTGCCGCCAAGCCAATAAGCTGGATTTTCCGAAGAAATTCGGATTTTCCGCCTTTAACCGCGCCCCAGACGACGCTGGGCGCGGCTTCTCTTAAAAACATAGTTTAACTTAGGCCAAATTTACAAGGAGGCAAGTTACAACGGGATAAACCGGTAACCGTCACCCTTGCGCGCGACCTGACCCAAACCACCCTCTGGTAGATGGTAGCCAATCACTCGCGTCTGCTCGTGAGCCAGCTGATCCAGCAAGCTCATGCGGGCGGCAGCGGCCATGGCTGCATCCTGGTCGGATCCCACGTGCCAGTCGGGTCTTTCAAAGCTCACGTGGGAATTGCCGATGGCATCGCCAAGCACCATCACGCTCTCGCTGCCGGACCTGAGTTCAAAGGACATATGGCCCGGCGTATGACCATAGGTCGCCCGCGCCGCGACACCGGGCAGGATTTCTTCGCCATCGCGGAACCGGGTGATCTGGTCCTCCAGGATCTCCATCCGCCGAAGCGCCCCGGCGGCCATGGTAGCGCGGGCCTCGCCGATCGTGTCAATGGTGCTGGGGTCGAACCAGAAATCCCATTCCTGCTGTCCGATGAAATGTTCGGCATTGGCAAACAGAGGATCATCGAAATCGTCCAGAACGCCCCACAGGTGATCCGGGTGGCAATGGGTGAACACCACATGGGTGACGTCCTCGGGGGATACGCCTGCCGCCTCCAGCGCGGCGGGCAGTTGCCCCGCGCTGGCCTGGAAGGCCGGGCCGGAACCGGCATCGAACAGCACGACGCGGTCGCCCTGACGCATCAGCGTGACGTTCAGCGGAGGTTCCATCGGATCCTGGGCAACGCCGTGCCGTGTCAGGATGGGCATCAGCTGCTCTGGCGACTGCTCGGGAAACAGGAACCCCTGAGGCAGCACAAGGTTGCCATCAGACAGGGTTTGAAGGGACATATCGCCAATCATCAGCTGATCGCCGCCCGAGGCTGCAGCCGCCGATGCCATATCAGCAGCAGATCCTGCTAACGCCATACTGGCCCCTGCCCCTTGCAGAAATTCTCTTCTGTTCACACCCATTGCACCTGCCTCCCAATAATGCATCTGCGCAAATATCCGGCCGCCATGGCGCAGTTATATTCACGTACGCGAATTTATATAATTTGGGGTTTAGCAATGTAAAGCCGGGCGCAGAACACCGGGCAAAAACAGACGCGGCTGACAAACAGAAAACCGGCGCAGGTCACCCCGCACCGGTTCATATCAGAATAACTAAAGAGCGCGCGTTACTGGCGGCTCAGCTCTTTCCATTTGCCATCTTCGACAACCGAGATCACGATATCGTCCGCACCACGGTGATCATCCGCCGCATAGGTGATCTTGCTGTCGGTCAGCTCATCATAGAAATTGAGGCTCTCCATCCCCTTGATAAAGCTTTCCTGCGTCAGATCCTGACCTGCGGCCTCAAGCGCGCGAATGACCGTATCCGCTGCGGAATACCCCAGCATGGCAAAGCCACCGGCCGGCTGACCGAACTTTTCCTCGTAGGCTTTCATGAATTCGGTCGGCACCGGATCTTCGGCGCGGGCGATCAGGCTGACCCAGCCAGCCGCCGCGTAAAGACCATCGGTCACACCACCAGGAACGGCAGCAACCACATCAAGGAACCCGGCCGACGTGTTGAGGAATTTCACATCGGTCCAGCCCAGTTTCTTGGCGGTGCCGACAACGGTGATGCCCTGCCGCACGCCCAGCGCCAGTGTCACCACGTCACAGCCAGCGGACTTCAGCTTTGTGAGCGAGCCGACAAAATCCAGCTCATCCGGCTTGTGCGAGGTTTCCGCCGCATAGGTCAGGCCCAGCTCTTTGCTTACATCCTCGGTGCTTTCCTGAATTTCCTTGCCGAAATCCGACGGGATATACATCGAGCAGACTTCCTTGGCATCGAATTCACCGGCCAGATATTTCACCCCGACCTGCACCTGATCGTAATAGCTGGAGAAGCCGATGAATTTGTTGTGCATCGGGTCCTGAAGCATCTGACGCGCGGCGGACAGCGGGCTGATGTTCGGAATGCCCTTGGGGTCCAGCAGCTTGAAGCCAGCCACGTTCATCGGTGTGCCCAGCGACAGAAGCATGGCAAAAGCCTTGTCGCGGTTCAGCAGCTTGTTGTAGCCCTGCATCGCGCGCGGGATCTGATAGCCGTTGTCCTCGACGACGAACTTGATCTGGCGACCATGCACACCGCCTGCGGCGTTGATTTCGTCAAAGCGCAGGTTGGCGCCATTGACCGCCGGCACGCCCACCGCAGCAAAGATACCGCTGAGGTCATTGACCGAGCCGATTACGACTTCGCTGTCCGTAACCCCCTGGGTGTCGGCCTGAACAGCCGTGGCCCCGGCAAGGGCTACAGCCGCCATCGTCAGCGCAGATGTCAGTTTTTTCATTTTCGCTTCCTCCCTAAATAACTGTCCGGCGTTCCTTGTCGCCGCCGCTAGTACATGTCGTCGATTAGTGCCTTGTGCTTCTTCTCCACAAAACTGCGTTTCAGTTTCATCGTTGCGGTCAACTCGTCGTCCTCGGCCGTCAGAAGAACGTTGATCAGGCGGAAATCCTTGATCTGTTCGACCCGTGCAAAGTCCCGGTTCACAGCTTCGACCTCTGCTCCGATCAGCTGTACCACCTCCTCCGCGGCACAGAGCGATGCAAAGTCGCTAAAGGGTATCTTGCGGTCCTGCGCGAATTTCTCAACATTTTCCTGATCGATCATGATCAGACAGGTGAGATATTTGCGCCCGTCCCCGATCACCACCGCATCCGAGATATAGTGGCTGAACTTCAACCGGCTTTCGATTTCGGCCGGGGTGATGTTCTTGCCGCCTGCGGTGATGATGATGTCCTTGATTCGGCCGGTGATGGTCAGATTGCCCTTGTCATCCAGCCTGCCGACATCACCCGTGCGCAGCCAGCCATCGGTGGTAAAGGTCTCGGCGGTCTTTTCATTGTTGCGCCAGTAACCCTGGAAGTTGTTGAGCCCCTTGGTCTGGATCTCCCCGTCTTCCGCGATGCGCACCTCGACCCCAGGCACCGCGTGCCCCACCGTTCCCGGCGCGTTGGTGTCGAAAGTGTTGATGGTGGACAGGCCGGCGTTCTCGGTCATGCCGTAGCCTTCGATCAGCGGCACACCGATGGACCAGTACCATTCCAATAGCTCGGGTGAGATCGGCGCGGCGCCGGTTCCGCCGCGGCGCATCTTGTCCATGCCCAGCATCCGGCGCAGATTGCGCAGAACCGCAAAATCCCAGAAGGCATAAGACGCCGCCACGCCCGAAGGGACGGGTTTTCCGTACATCACGTATTGCGCCCGCTTGCGCCCGGCCTTGACCGCCTGATGGAAGGCAATACGGCCAATCGGCGTGGCTTCCTGCGCCAGAACCAGGACCCGGGAGTAGATCTTTTCCCAGACCCGTGGCACCGCGAAAAAGGTCGCCGGAGAGACCTCCTGCATATTGTCGAACACGGTTTCCGGGCTTTCGGCGAAGTTCACCGTGCTGGAAGCCGCGAGCGGGAAATAGACCGACACGTTGCGTTCAAGGATGTGGCACAGCGGCAGAAAACACAGCTGATCGTCTGTCTTGTAGACTTCCAGCGCCCGCGCCCCCGCCTCGGTCGAGGCAAGGATATTCTCATTGCTGAGCATAGCGCCTTTGGGCATGCCCGTGGTGCCCGATGTATAGATCAGAAGCGCCGTGTCCTCGGGCTGGGATTTGGAAATTTCAGCCTCGAAGGTGCCGGGATGGCGCGCTTCATAGGCTTTACCCAGCTCGTACAGATCCTCGATGAAAAGGCATTTTTCATGATCCAGATCATGCAGCCCTTCGCGTTCATAGATGATGACCTTGGCCAGCCCCGGAACCTGATCGGCGATCTCAAGGTACTTGTCGAGCTGTTCGTCGTTTTCGACAAACAGGAACCGGCTGTCGCTGTCATTGACCAGATAGGCCAGCTGCGAGGCAGAGTCCGTGGTGTAGACGCCAGAGGCAATCCCGCCAACACCCTGAATACCCAGATCGGAGTAAAGCCACTCGCGCCGGTCCTCACTTAAGATCGACACCACCTCGCCGCGTTTCAGACCCAGCGACATCAGGCCAAGGCCAATCCATTTCGCGTGATCCCAGTAATCGTTCCAGGAATAGGCTTTCCAGATGCCCATATCCTTTTCGCGGTGAGCAGTTCGGTCGCCCAGCGCCTGACAACGCAGCTGAAACAGTTTCACGATGGTGTCACAGCCGTCCACCAACACCGGGCGCTGGCCCGGCTCTGCGTTGAACGAAACGCCGTTGAGAACCACCTGCGGGTGTGCGGTCTGTCCAAGGTTTTGCATGTTCATCCCTTCCCCCCTCATCGCCACGTCTTCTTGCGTTTCCAGCGTTTCTCTCCGCGCTGGCCTTCTTCCTGGTGGCCCAAATAAAAGGCCTGGATGTCCTCGGACTGCATCAGGCGGTCGGCGGTGCCGTCCATCACGATGCGGCCGATCTCCATCACATAGCCCACGTCCGCCAGTTCCAGCGCGATGCGGGCGTTCTGTTCCACCAGCATCATGGTCACGTGTTCCTCGGCGTTGAGCCGCCGCAGAATGGCAAAGATCTCCTGCACCAGAAGCGGCGAAAGGCCTAGGCTGGGTTCATCCAGCAGCATGATCTTGGGCCGCAGCATCAGCCCACGCCCGATCGCCAGCATCTGCTGCTGGCCGCCGGACAGCGTCCCGGCCTCCTGGTCGCGCCGTTCGGCGAGGATCGGGAAATAGTCGAACACCATCTCCCGGTCCTTTTCGATCTCGGCCCTGTCCGACCGGGTGTAAGCGCCAAGGCTCAGATTTTCATTCACCGTCAGCAGCGGGAAGACCTCGCGGCCTTCGGGCACGTGTACGATGCCCTGACTGACGATCTTGTGCGGCTCCTGCCCCTGAATCGGTTTGCCATCGAACAGCACTTCGCCCTTTTCAGGATCCATGATGCCCGAGATCGTTTTCAGGAGGGTGGATTTCCCGGCGCCATTGGCACCCAGAACGGTGACGATCTGCCCCTTGTCCACCTTCAGCGACACGCCCCGGATTGCCATGATCGGCCCGTAAAAGCTCTCGAGGTTCTTGATTTCCAGCAAAGGCTCTCCCATCAGACAGCCCCCGCGCCAAGATAGGCCTCGATCACGGCCGGGTTCGACTGCACCTCAGCCGGGGTGCCTTCGGCCAGCTTGGCCCCATCCGCCAGCGCCAGAACGCGGTCGGACACGCCAGAGACCAGCCCCATGTCATGTTCCACCATCAATACGGTGATCCCCATCTGTTTGCGGATATCATCAATCCACCAACGCATGTCCTGCGTTTCCTCAACCGAAAGTCCCGAGGCAGGTTCATCCAGCAACAAGAGCCGCGGCCCCGAGGCCAACGCCCGGCCCAGTTCGACCACCTTGCGCACGCCATATGGCAGGCCAGCGATCATCTTGTTCCGGTAGGGCTGCAGGTCGAGGAAATCGATCACCTCCTCCACGGCCTCGCGGTGGCGGTGCTCTTCGCGGCGCACACGCGGCGCAAAGAACAGCTCTTCGATCAGCGTGGACTTGCGGTGGCGGTGCCGCCCCACAAGAAGGTTCTGCAACACCGTCGCGTGATCAAAGAGTTCAATGTTCTGAAAGGTCCGCGCAATGCCAAGATCCGCCACCTCGTCCGGTTTGCGATCCAGCAGGTTCTGCCCGTCGAAGGTGAAAGAGCCCGCATAAGGTTCGTAGAACCGCGAAATCAGGTTGAACACGGTCGACTTCCCTGCCCCGTTCGGGCCGACGATGGCGTAGACCTCGCCTTCCTCGACCGAGAAGGACAGATCGTTCACAGCCACAACGCCACCGAATTTCAGCGTTGCATTCTTGATCTCCAAAAGGCTCATCTCAAACGCTCCGTCTTCAGGTAGGTTTTCTGGCGACGGAACATGTCCTTGCGCGCAAAGGGGAACAATTCGAACCATGTCCGGATCTTCAGCCAGCGGCCGTAGATGCCCATGGGCTCGAACAGGATGAACAGGATCAGGATCATGCCGAAGACGCCGGTTTCCAGCCCCGGGATGGCGACGCCGCCACCGATCACGCTGTCTTTGAGGATCGACAGACCCTGCGGCAGGAAGGCCACCACAACTGCGCCGAAGAAGGCCCCGTGAATGGAGCCGAGGCCGCCAATCACGATCATCATCAGCAGGGTGATCGAAATCACGATCGAGAAGGTCTCGTTGTTAAAGGTGCCCGCATAGTATCCCATCAGCGCCCCGGCCCAGCCGGTGATCATGCAAGACAGGCCAAAGGCGGTCGCCTTGGTGCGTGCAATGTGAACGCCCATAGCAGTCGCCGAGACCTCACTGTCACGCACCGCAGCAAAGGCACGGCCCAGGGGCGAGCGCAGCAGGTTGCGGTAGAACAGCGTGCAGATGATGGTGACGACAAGCACCAGATAGTAGAACCGGGTCGGCATCGACCAGCGTTCAATCTCGAACCCGAATATGGTGATCATGTCCGGGAACTTGCCGGACACGCCGCCAGTCCAGGGCTCCAGAAGGACGATAATGTCATCGGCAAGGATCGACAGGGCAATGGTGGCAATCGCCAGATAGATCCCGTGCAGCCGCAGGGCCGGAATGGCGATTACGGCGCCGACGATCCCGGTGATGACCCCGGCCAGCGGGAAGGCCAGAATGAACGGCAGCCCCTGTTCGATCAGGATCGTGTTGGTATAGCAGCCGATGGCCAGAAACGCCGCATGGCCAAGGCTGGCCTGACCGGTCTGACCGGTCAGCAGCATCAGACCCAGACCGGCAATCGCCCAGATCAGCACGTTGGTGACTTCGCCGATATAGAACTCGTTGATCAGGAATGGCAGGCCAAAGGCAATCAGGATCAGAAGGCCATAAACGCAGGCCGTCCACATGTCGGGGAACAGGCGGATATCCTGTTCATAGGTGGTTTTGAAATGAATGCGCATGGGATCAGACCTTCTTCACTCGGACTTGGCTGAACAGGCCGTGCGGACGGAACACCAGCACCGCCAGAAGCAGCGCATAAGGCGCGATCTGCGAATAGCCCGCCGCAAGATACCGTGCCGCGAAGGGCTCGATCACACCCACGATCAGACCACCAGCCAGTGCACCGGGGAGCGAGCCGAAGCCGCCGATGACAGCCGCCGCAAAGGCCTTGATGCCCAAGAGGCCGGCGTTGGGATCAATGGCGCCCTTTGAGGCAAAAAGGATCCCGGCCACGGCAGCGGTTGCACCCGCCAGACCCCAGATCAGCCCCTGCACCCGGCGCACCGGAATGCCCATGAAATAGGCCGCCATCTGGTTTTGACTGGCCGCCTGCATGGCAAGCCCCAGCTTGGTGCGCTGGAAGAACTGGTAAAGCGACCATGTGAGCAGGAAGGTCACCACGATCACCGCGACATCCGCCATGCCCAGCACGACGCCGCCCAGTTGTAGATCGCCCAGCGCGAGCGGGCTTTCCAATGTCTGCGGCTCGTGCCCCCAGATCAAACCAGCCACGAAGCGCAGCACAAAGCCCAGCGCGATGGTCAGGATGACAACCGCAGTCTGGCTCTGCCCGAACAGGTGCCGCAGAATGAAAAAGTCGAGCAGATAGCCAAGAACCGCCATGATCGAAATCGCCAGCGGTGCTGCGACCCAGAATGGCAGGTCCATATATTCTGCGTTGGTAAGGCCAAGGGTCACAAATGCCCCCAGCATCATGAAATCGCCCTGAGCGAAATTGACCGCTTCAGTCGCTTTGTAGATCAGCACAAATCCGAGCGCGATCAGGCCGTAGACACAGCCATTCGCGAGCCCGCTGACCAGGAGCTGCAATACTTCCAAATTTTCCTCCCCCCGCCCGTCATGAGCGGTTCCTGACCCGGTCATTGCCGGGCATATGCGCCTTATTTTACTGGGTTTTCGCTGCGCCTCCTCAAGCGGCGGAAACCCTTGGCGTCTAAAAACAGACTACTGAGTATGTTTTTCCCCTGTCAATTGCTAAGACCCAGCGTCAAAATGGCAAAATGCGGCTATATTTTGAGCATATGCCCCCCTATTGTTCGCTCCGCGCCCGATGGTGTGCGGCAGCGATCAAGGATGGTAAAATGGCCCCTCCAGCCGCGCCGCCCCGCAAGCAGACGACGTCAGGCGATGCATCATGTTAGAACAGATCAGCGCATCCAAAAGCGAAATTCTTGATGCAGCGGCCCATTGTTTCATGACGATGGGCGCCGATTCCGCATCCATCGACGATATCGCGGCCAGCCTTGGATCGACCAAGGGACGGATTTATCATCACTTTCCCTCCAAAGGTGCGCTTCTGGCTGCGGTACAACTGCGCGCCGCGCGGTTCACCTATCAGGCGGTCAGCGCAGTGGCCGATGATGCCCTGCCTCCGCAGCTTTGTCTGGAACGGATGGCCCGCGCCCATGTGATGGAGGTGCTGCGCTCCCTGCCCTACCACAAGGTGATTCTCCAAACCTATACCGGCGCGCGCGCCAAAACCTCCAACGCGTTTGAGCTGGGCATGCAGGCGCAGGTGCGAGCAGAGCACCGGCAGTATGCCGAACTCTTCCGCGACCAGATCGCCCGGGGTATCGAGGCAGACATATTCCCCGAGCGCAACCTGACGGTCACGGTTGCCGGGCTGATGCTGATGCTCAACTCACCGGTCTTCTGGTATCAGCCGGATCGCGGCGCCGGGCAGGAGTTCCGCAACACCATCGCAGACGATCTGGCAGAAATGGCGCTGGCCAGCCTGCGCGCCTAAGCCTCGCAAATCTCCCGCAAGGCTGCGCAGAACCGCGCCGCAGCAGCAGAGAGCTGGTGTTCACTGCGGATACACAGCCCCACCGGACCCAGCGTGCTGTCCGTGTTCAGCGGCAGTAATGCCAGCACGCCCTCCTCCAGATCGGCACGCACCACACCATGACTGATGATCCAGATCGCCCGATGCTTCAGCGTGAACCGGCGCCCAAACGTGGCAGAAACGGTTTCGATCGGGAAACGGGGCACCGTCATCCCCTGCTCCAGAAACATGCGGTCCACCAACGGCCGGATGATTGACCCTTCCGAGGGCATCAGTACCGGGAACCCCTCAAAGGCATCAGCCGGGACATGCGGCAACGCCGCCAGCGGATGATCATGGGCGACGACCGCGACCACCCGTTCGCGGAACAGCGGATCGAAATCCAGCCCCACCATGTGATCGGGCGCGGGCAGACGTCCCACCACCACATCCAGATTGCCCCGCCGCAGTTGGTCCAGCAGGTATTGATTGTCCCCGGTGCGCACGGAAAACCGGCTGTGGCTACCCTCGGTACGCAGCGCTGCCAGGGCATCCGGCACCACTGTTGCTGACACGGTCGGCAAAGCGCCAATAGCCACCCGTGGCCCTTCTGCCTCGTCCAGCCCCTGCAGCATTGCCACCCCGTCCCGTGCCAGCGCCAGACTGCGCCCGGCGTGGTCGCGGAACATCTCGCCATAGGCGGACAGGCGGATACCGCGCCCGTGCCGCTCAACCAAGGGCTTGCCGACCACGGCCTCCAGCTCCCGCAGGGTGCGGGTCACCGCAGGTTGGGTCATGCCCAATGCCTCGGCCGCCTGGGTGACGCTATCCTGCCGGGCGACCTCGACGAAGACCTCAAGATGGCGCAGCTTCAGCTGTGCAGACAGACGCATACCATTTCCAATATGAAATCATGCAATTCACAGCATTATACAGTCCAATTTAGATATGCGATAGTACATACCATATGAACGAGGGAGGACCGGATGACCGACAGTCGTTACGATCAGGGCATGACCGTGCGCCGCAGCGTGCTGGGAGATGCGCATGTGGATCGCGCCGAAGCTGCCAAGACCGACATGGACGTGGCCTTTCAGACGCTGATCACCGAAGGCGCCTGGGGCACCGTTTGGGCCTCGGACGGGATCGGCCAGCGCGAACGGTCGATGCTGACCCTGGCCCTGCTGGCGGCGATGGGAAATTTCGAGGAAATCCCGATGCATATCCGCGCCACCGCGCGCACGGGCGCCAGCCGCACCGATGTGATCGAGGCGTTTCAGCACGTGGCGATCTACGCCGGGGTGCCGCGCGCCAACCATGCGCTGAAACTGGCCAAACAAACCTATGCGGAAATGGATGCCGAAGCCGCCGCATCCCCGGCATCCAAGACCTGAGGAGGATAGGACAATGACGAAATCGACACAGAACATGGCTGAATTCTACCAGCGCGACCGCCGCTGGCACCCGCCAGCCTATGACAAGGACTACAAAACCTCGGTGGCGCGCTCGCCCAAGTTTTCGCTGATCAGCCTGGAAAACACGCCGAGCGAAATCACCGGCCCGCGTTTCGGTCATGGCGACCTGGCCCCCACCGACAATGATCTGATCTCGAACTACGCCAAGCCGGGCGAAAGCCCCATTGGCGAACGGATCATCGTGCATGGCCGGGTGCTGGATGAAAACGCCCGCCCGGTTCCGAATACTCTGGTCGAGGTCTGGCAGGCCAACGCCGGTGGACGCTACCGCCACAAGAAAGACACCTATCTGGCGCCGATCGACCCGAACTTTGGCGGCTGTGGCCGCACCATGACGGATGAGGATGGCTACTACTATTTCCGCACCGTGAAGCCCGGCGCCTACCCGTGGCGCAACTGGGTCAACGACTGGCGCCCGGCGCATATTCACGTTTCGGTCTTTGGCAGCGGCTTTGCCCAGCGCCTGATCACCCAGCTCTATTTCGAGGGTGATCCGCTGATCAAAACCTGTCCCATTGTGGCGACGATCCCGGATCCGGACGCCATCGACCAGCTGATCGCGCGGCTGGACCGCAACGCGACCATTCCGCTCGATACCATCGCATACAAATTCGACATCGTGCTGCGCGGTCGTCGTTCGACCCTGTTCGAAAACCGTCTGGAGGGGAACTGATGCAACAGAAGCTTGATTATCTGAAAGAAACCCCGTCGCAAACCGCAGGCCCCTACGTCCATATCGGCCTTGCGCCGGGTGCTGCCGGTTTCCAGATCTACGATCAGGAACTGGGTCAGGACATCGCAGGCCCCAATGCCGCAGGCGAGCGGATCCGGATCGAAGGTCTTGTCATCGACGGCATCGGATCGCCGGTGAAGGACGTGCTGCTGGAGGCTTGGCAGGCCAATGCCGCCGGTGTCTATGCCCATCCCGAACATCCCGGCGAAGTCGAAGAGGGCTTTCGCGGCTGGGGCCGCGTGATCACCAACTTTGAAACCGGGGAATGGGCGTTTGAGACCGTCAAGCCCGGCCCGGTTATGGGCCGCAACGGTCAGATGATGGCGCCGCATATCAACCTCTGGATCGTGGCGCGCGGCATCAATATCGGCCTCAACACTCGCCTTTACTTTGACGACGAGGCCGCAGCCAACGCGACGGACCCGGTGATCAACCTGATCGAATGGGAGAAACGTCGCGAAACCTTGATCGCCAAGCGCAGCGAACGTGATGGGCAAACGGTTTATCGTTTTGACATTTGCCTGCAAGGTGACGATGAAACCGTATTCTTCGACATCTGAGGAGGGACAGAGTTGAGCAAACCCTGCATTATCTGCGTGGCCATCACCGGCTCAGTGCCGCGCAAAGAACATAACCCGGCGGTGCCGATTACCATCGCCGAGCAGATCGAAAGCACTCAGGAAGCTTTTGAGGCAGGCGCCTCGATCGCCCATTGCCACGTGCGCAACGACGATCAGACGCCGACCTCGGACCCAGAAAAATTCGGCCGTCTGCTGGAAGGGCTGAACAAACACTGCCCCGGCATGATCGTGCAGCTGTCCACTGGTGGCCGCTCCGGCGCAGGCAAGGAGCGCGGCGGCATGCTGTCGCTGCGCCCTGACATGGCGTCGCTGTCGGTGGGGTCCAACAACTTCCCCACCCGCGTCTACGAGAACCCGCCGGAGCTGGTCGACTGGTTCGCCTCGGAAATGCGCACCTATGAGGTAAAGCCCGAGATCGAAGCCTTCGACCTCAGCCATATCCATCAGGCGGTGAAGATGAGCCGTGAAGGCGCGATTCCCGGCAAGCTCTATGTGCAGTTCGTCATGGGCGTGAAGAACGCGATGCCGGTGGACAAGGAAACCTTTGATTTCTACGTCCAGACGGTCAAACGTCTTGCCCCCGATGCCGAATGGTGCGGCGCGGGCATTGGTCCGGGTCAGATCATGCTGAACGAATGGGCCATCGCCGCAGGCGGTCACACCCGCACGGGTCTCGAAGACAACCTACGCATTGATCGCAACACCATGGCACCGTCGAACGCGGCCCTGGTCAAACGCGCGGCTGACCTGTGTGAGAAATACGAACGCCCCGTTGCCACCTGGCAGCAGGCGCGGGAAATTCTGGAACTCCGCCCGGCCTGAGCCGGGCGCAGCCTGTTCACGCGGAGTTGTTCTTGGGGTCTGTTTCTCGCAGTCCCGCTTCAAACCGCCTATACAATACGCAACGGTCCGATCTGATCAGGCCGGACCGTTGCGTCACCTCTGCCGCCCCCCTTGCGGGTCCGGCGTCCTCGGCCTACATCCCCCCCTGCGCGCGGCACCCCGTTTCTCTCGAGCCGCTCCTCCCTCGGCGCTGCCTATTCTTAGGCAGGGGATTGCCGCGCGCGTTCCTTCTCCTTCTCGTGTCACCATCCCTGCTCTCCCCTGTCACAAAACCATTGCCAAAGACCGCTACCAGCCGGGGAACACGGACAGGAGACACCCCATGCTGCACCCCGCTTTTGCCGCCCCCGGAGAGTTTTTCCGCGGCAACCTGCATTGCCATTCCAACAGGTCGGACGGGGTTCTTGACCCGGCGGAGGTCTGCCGCCGCTACAAGGCGGAAGGCTATGATTTCATTGCGCTGACCGATCATTTCGTCGGGCGGTTTGACTATCCGATCACCGACACGCGCGACTTCAGGGACGCGATCTTCACCACCCTGCCCGGTGCCGAGCTGCATTCCGGCGCCATGGAAAACGGTGAGCTGTGGCACATCCTTGCCGTCGGCCTGCCTGCGGATTTTTTGCCGTCCCACTCGCCTGACTTTCACCCCGTCGAAGGCCAGGAAACCGGGCCGCAAATCGCCCGGCGCGCCCGCGAGGCCGGGGCCTTCGTGACCATCGCCCATCCTCACTGGTCGGGCATGACACTGTCGGATGCGCGCAGCATAGAAGCGGCCCACGCGGTGGAGATCTACAACCACACCTGCGCCGTCGGCACCGATCGCGGCGAAGGCGGCCATGTCGCCGACCTTCTGCTCACTGATGGGCGCGACCTGAACCTCATCGCCACCGATGACGCCCATTTCGCAGGCCCCGACCATTTCGGCGGCTGGGTCATGGTCAAGGCAGAAGCCAATGAACCCGAATTGCTGCTGGAGGCCCTAATAGACGGGCATTTCTATTCTTCACAAGGGCCCGAGCTGAAGGCTGTGGCGCTGAACGGCGGGCATATCGATGTGGCATGCAGCCCGGTCTCTTCGGTCATCGTGCAGGGGCATGGCTCTGCCGCAACTCTGCAGCATGGCACCGCGCTGACACAGGCGCGTATTCCGCTCGACCGTCTGAAAGACAGCCCATGGCTGCGGGTTACCGTGATTGACCGGTCTGGCAAGCGGGCCTGGTCCAATCCGATCTGGCGCTTACGCGGATCGCACCGACAACCCGCAGGAACCGGCGCTACTCCGCGCCGGTTTCCTTTGCACAAAATTCGCCGGACAGATCTTTCAGAATTGGACAATCTGGCCGGTTGTCCCCGGCGCAGCAATGCACCAGTTCAGTCAGTGTATCGCGCATCGCCTGCAAATCGGCGATCTTGGCTTCGATCTTGCCCAGGTGCTCCTGCGCCAGTTGCTTCACATCGGCGCTGGCGCGGCTTTCATCCTCGTAGAGCGCCATCAGCATACGGCAGTCTTCGATGGTAAAGCCCAGAGCCCGCGCTCGCCCCAGAAAGGCCAGCTTATGCAGGTCGGTTTCGGCAAAACTGCGATAGCCGTTGGCGCTGCGCATGGGCTTGATGAGGCCGATGTCCTCGTAATACCGAATGGTTTTGGCAGGCAGCCCTGAACGGGCTGCAACATCTCCGATATTCATGCTGGTGCCTCCTTCATCCTGGTGTCGCATAGGGCGCTATCGCAGTCACCCCTTTCATCTATAGTCGGTCATCGCCCGTACAAGCATCACCAGACAGGCAGGCGTAAAAGGCATTGCAGATCTTCCCCTCCGAAACGGCCGCACAAGCCCGGATGACGCAGAGCTGCACGCAAGCGCCGGTTTTCTACAATACGCCCTCTTGCTGGTGAAAATCCGTGCAACAGGGGTGCTTGCGCCCATAGGGTGGCGAATGTAACGCTGGCAAAAGCAGGGCCAAAAGGTCCGCCAGCGCATGACACCCCATGCCACAGAACACCCGGCCCGTCGGCCGCCAGACAGAAGCGAAGGAACCCAAACATGATCCGCACCCGTGCCGCCGTTGCCGTTGCTCCCGGCAAACCGCTTGAAATCATGGACGTGAACCTCGAAGGCCCCAAAGCGGGTGAGGTTCTGGTAGAGATCAAGGCCACCGGTCTGTGCCACACCGACGAATTCACCCGCTCGGGCGATGACCCCGAAGGCATCTTCCCCGCCATCCTGGGCCACGAAGGCGCAGGCGTGGTGATCGAAGTCGGCGAAGGCGTCACCAGCCTGGAAGTGGGCGATCACGTGATCCCGCTTTACACACCTGAGTGCCGCGAATGCGAATACTGCCTCAACCCGAAAACCAACCTCTGCCAGTCGATCCGCACAACCCAAGGCGCCGGCCTGCTGCCCGATGGCACCACCCGCTTCTCGATGCTGGATGGCACCCCGATCCATCACTACATGGGCTGCTCGACTTTCGCCAACCACACGGTTGTGCCGGAAATCGCGCTGGCCAAGGTGCGCAAGGACGCACCCTTTGACAAGATCTGCTACATCGGCTGCGGCGTCACTACCGGCATCGGCGCGGTGATCAACACCGCCAAGGTCGAAATCGGCTCCACCGCCATCGTCTTCGGTCTGGGCGGCATCGGTCTCAACGTGATCCAGGGACTGCGGCTGGCGGGCGCCGACCAGATCGTGGGCGTGGACCTGAACCCCGGCAAGGTCGAAATGGCGACGCATTTCGGCATGACCGATTTCGTCAACCCCGCCGAGGTGGAGGGCGATCTGGTGGCGCATCTGGTTGAACTGACCGGCGGCGGCGCCGATTACACCTTTGACGCCACCGGGAACGTGCAGGTCATGCGTACCGCGCTGGAAGCCGCGCACAAGGGCTGGGGCGAAAGCATCATCATCGGCGTGGCACCTGCCGGAGCCGAGATTTCCACCCGTCCCTTCCAGCTGGTCACCGGCCGCAGCTGGCGCGGCACCGCATTCGGTGGCGCCTCGGGCCGTACCGATGTGC
Organism: Phaeobacter gallaeciensis; assembly: GCF_001678945.1. Lineage (NCBI taxonomy): Bacteria > Pseudomonadati > Pseudomonadota > Alphaproteobacteria > Rhodobacterales > Roseobacteraceae > Phaeobacter > Phaeobacter gallaeciensis. The sequence goes on along the minus strand of NZ_CP015124.1, from coordinate 3,295,037 downwards.
CGAAGATCGTCGACTGGTACATGGACGGCAAGATCGAGATCGACCCGATGATCACCCACAAGCTGTCGCTGGACGAAATCAACCACGGCTTCGACCTGATGCACGAAGGCAAATCCATCCGCGCCGTCGTGGAATTCTGAGACAGGCCAGCCCGGTTACCAATCAGCGCCGCGGGTCCCTTGGGCTCGCGGCGTTTGCTTTGCCGCTTTCACAGCTGAGCAGAAGCCCTGTATAGAGGAGCCGGTTCACCGCAAGACAGATGAGGCAGAGGCGTGAAGTTTCAGGCCACGGATATTTCACAGACAGCCAGTGCTGCGACGGTCATCTTTGACGCGCTGCGCAAGGCCATCATCCAGGGCGATCTTGCCGATGGCGAACCGCTGCGCCAGGAAGAGATCGCCAAGGCGTTTCACACCTCCCGCTTTCCGGTGCGCGAGGCCCTGACCCGGCTGGAACAGCAAGGGCTGGTCAAAACCCAGCGTTACAAGGGCGCGGTGGTCGCGACCCTGTCGATGCAGGAGGCAGGCGAGGTTTTCGATCTGCGGGCCAAGTTGGAAGCCGATGTGATCCGCCAGGCGGTTCCGAATATGACACCGGACACCCTGCAAAGCGCCGAGGCCTGTCTGGAGAAATTTGCCGCCTCGGACGACCCTATGATTTGGGGGCAACTGAACCGCAAATTCCACGGCGCGCTTTATAGCGTCAGCGGCATGCCCTACCATGTTCAGGTCATCGAAAACGCCATGGACCGGGTGGACCGCCACCTGCGCGCGCAACTGGTAATGAGCGGCGGCGTCGACCGCAGTACCGAAGAACACCGGGCCATCCTGACCGCCTGCACGGCGGGAGAGGCGGAGACCGCCGCGCGGCTAACCTTTGCTCATATTCAGGATGCCAAGGCCTCGCTTCAGGCGCAGTTGCAATCCGCCAGCTGAAGCACGGGTTCGCCCCCCATTTCCGCGTGGCGTCAGATCAGCCGACGATCATCAGCTCCTTGGGGAAGGTGGTCAGCGTGCGGCAGCCGTCCTCGGTTATCAGCACGTCATCCTCGATCCGCACGCCAAACAGGCCCGGCCCGTAAAGACCCGGCTCATTGGTGTAGACCGTGCCTGCGGGCAGCTCCTGATGATTGCCACGCATGATATAGGGTGCTTCGTGGACATCGCGGCCAAGCCCATGCCCGGTCTTGGTGCGGATCCGGTCGGCATAGGGCGAGGCTTCCAGAACGCCGGTCACCACATCATCAATCTCATGCGCCGTGACCCCGGCCCGCGTCACCTCCAGCCCAGCCAGATTGGCGCGCAGCACCGTGTCATACACCGCGCGACCTTCGTCACTGACCTCACCAACAAAAACGGTGCGGGTAATATCGGCGCAGAAGCCGTCCTTGCGGCCGCCGAAATCGAACAGCAGTGCATCACCGGACTGTACCTTGTAATCGGCGCGCGCGTGCGCGTGGGGGCGCGCGGAATTGTCCCCGGCCGCAACGATAGGGGTAAAGGCCAGGTCATCGGCGCCTTCGGCAAACAGAGCCTGGATCAGCGCACTTTCGATCTCTTTCTCGGTCTGGCCGACACACACGCCTTCCAGAACCCGATGCAGCGCACGCTCTGACAGGCTGATAGCCGCCTCAAGCGCAGCGAGATCAGCCGCCGTCTTGATCATCCGTAGCCCGGAGATCTGACGTTCGGCATCGATGATTTCGACATCGGGCATCGCCTGTTTCAGCGCGTGATGCACAAAGACCCGCATCACCTGTCCTTCGACGGCCAGCCGGGTCATCGGCAGATGCGCCGCCAGCGCCGCAAAGGCACCGGCATAGCCATCCTGATCGCGCCAATCAAAAACCGCCCCATCAAAGCCGACTTGCTCCCAGGAGCCAAGTTCAAGGTTCGGAACGATCGCGGCCGGTTTGCCTTCGGCGGGTATCACCAGAACGAAAGGTCGTTCATGGCTCATGAAACTGTGACCGAGGGCCCGCGTGAAATTCGGCCCGGGCACCAGTGCGATGGCCTCCACCTTTAGGGCAGCGGCAAGTTGACGGTAGTCAGCCAGGAGTTGCGTCATCGATTTCGGACCTCGCGCGTTGATGATGTCAGACCAGTGGGGTCTGATCGTTGCAGCAATGCCTCCGTGATAACATCGAAAATTTGACATTGGAAACAAGGCGTTCCCCGCTCGCCCGTTTTCGGTATCAAACTGCGCCCCCGTCCCCGCCCCTACATCCTCGCGCCCAGAGACATGAGACCGCCTCGGGACTGCCAACATCCTGCAAACGCCTCACAAAGCCGTTAACTATTTGGTAAGAACTGGCGCAAAAACGATACAAAGTTTAATAGAATTGAGTCAAATGCGGCGGCAAAGCCACTATTCCCACCGCTTGAAAGAGTTTCATGTTACTTAAAATGTAGACATAAGACCCAAAATTGACGCATTATGCCCACAATAAGGCCGCAAAGACGGCCGTTGGGCAAGACGATACAGGCAATGAACCAGGTGACCCGCTTTGGCGGCGTTGTCCGGTCTATAAGCGAGCAAAAAAATGAGTAGTGTTGGATATATTTCCCGCGATATGACGGGAACGACCGTACAGGGTGTGTTTGCTGAAGGTACGCCGGCCCACCTGAACGTCTCTCAAACAAAAGACATTTCCCTGAACCTTGGCCGATCCGCGGTCGAAAGTTACGCACGGCATGGCGCAGATCTGCATATCGTGCTGGCCGATGGCCAGACCCTCGTGCTGGACAACTTCTTCAGTTACGGCGCGACCGGTGGCAAGAACCTGTTCCTCAGCGCCGATGGCCAGTTCATCGAGGTTGTGCTGGAGGACAAGGCCGATGGCATGTTGTTTGCCAGCTACGAAACACTGGACCTCTCCGGGAAATGGAGCGCCTATGACGAGCTGGTGTTCCTGGATGTCGACCGCATCGAACCGGTGATCGCCCCGCTGGCAGCGCCGCTGCTGGGTGGTTTTGGCGCCGCCGGTGTCGCAGCGGCTGGGGTGGTCGGCACCGCCGTACTGGTCACAGACGACAGCGAGACTGGAACGCCTCCGGGCCGCGGCCGGGTGCCCACGGTGGACGACCCCGATGCGGTCTACCCTATCGCCGGCTCGACCAACGATCCGGTCGTGATCACCGGCACCGGCACCCCAGGCTCTGAGGTGCGGGTTCTGATCGGCGGCCATACGGAAACAGTGACCATCCGCGATGACGGCACCTGGACGGCGACAATCGCGATCAACGATCTGCCGCCGGATGGCAATTATGATACCACAGTCGAGGTCACCGACCCGGACGGGAATGATTTCAACCTAGACGGGCCGACGGTGATCATCGACACCACCCCGCCCGAGGCCGAGGTCACCAGCGGCACCCAGTCCACCGGTGATATCGTCAATGCGATCGAGCAAGCCGATGGCCCGGTCATCACCGGCAACGGCGAGCCCGGCGCCCGTCTGAACGTGCGGATCAACAACGTCACCCAACGCACCACAGTCAACGAAGACGGCACCTGGTCTGTCACCTTTGATCCTGCCGATATTCCCACTGGCGAATACGAGACCGCCGTGCGGATCCGAACCACAGATGAGTTCGGCAACCGCAATACCTATCATGATGTGCTGGTCGTCGACACCATTGCGCCGCCCATCGGCATCGACACAGTCGAAGGTGACGATAAGATCAACTTCATCGAACTCTTTGACGGCGTGCGCCTGACCGGAACCGGCGAAGCTGGCGCCTCAATCTCTGTTGATTTCCAGGGTGTTACGCGAACCACAACCGTTGCGAACGACGGCACTTGGTCGGTAATCTACGGCGCCGAACATATCGCTGACGGCGTCTATGACAGCACCATATCTGTGACCTCGGCCGATGCAGCAGGCAACAGCGCCACCGAAACCCATACGGTGCATATCGATACGGAAAACCGCGTCACGATCAACACTCAGGTGGGTGATGATCACACCATCAACGCCGCCGAACAAGCCGCAGGCGTAACTCTGACCGGCATGGCCGATCCGGGCGCCACCGTTGTTGTTACCTTCGAAGGTATCAGCCACACAGTCACTGCCGGTGCTGACGGCAGCTGGTCATCGGCTTTCTCCACCGCAGAGATCGGAACCGGCACCTATGATGCTACCGTCTCGGCCGTTGCAACGGACACCACGGGCAACGTCTCGACGGTTACCGAAACCATCGGCGTCGATACAGAAATATCCGCCACGCTGGATGCGCAGCAGACCGGCGACAACATGCTGAGCGCGGCAGAAGTCGCCAATGGCTTTGCCCTCACAGGTACTGCCGATGCCGATGCCACTATCGAAGTAACGCTGGAAGGCGTCACCCGCACGGTTACTGCCGATGCAAACGGCAACTGGCAGGCGGATTTCGCGGGCAATGAGCTGTCGACCGGTGAATACGACGCTGCGATTTCCGTGACGGCGACAGATACAGCTGGAAACAGCACCACAACAACCGGCAGTCTGCGCGTTGACACCGCCACCTCTGTGACCATCGATTCAAATCAGGTCGGTGGTGATGACGTCATCAACGCACCCGAAGCAGCAGCCGGTGTCACCCTGACCGGCACCGCCGAGGCAGGCGCCTCGGTTGCAGTGACCTTCCAAGGCGCGACCCGCACAGTGACTGCAGATGGCACCGGCGCCTGGAGCGCAGATTTCGCCGCGTCCGAGATCACTGGCGGAGAATATGACGCCCCGGTGACCGCTGTCGCCACAGATGCCGCGGGCAATACCGCCTCCGCTAGCAGCACCCTGCATATCGACACGGAAACCAGTGTCACCCTGAACACCGCCCGTGCAAAAAGCGACGGCATCCTCAACGCCGAGGAAATCGCTGACGGCGTGACCCTCTCCGGCTCCGCCGAAGCCGGGGCCTCGGTCGCAGTGACCTTCCAGGGGCAGACCAAAACCGTCGTTGCCGATGCTGATGGCCAATGGAGCGTGGATTATGCCCCCTCCGAAATCGCAGGCGGCGAATATGATGCCCCGATTTCCGCTACTGCAACAGATATTTACGGTAATACGGCCAGCGCCACCGGCACCCTGCGCATCGATACCGAAACCGCAGTGACAATCGATCCGGGACAGGCAGGCGGTGACAATATCGTCAACGCCGCCGAGGCCGAAGCCGGTGTCACCCTGACCGGTGTCGCGGAACCCGGCTCCGAGGTCTCCGTCACCCTTGCCGGTATCACCCGCGCCGCGGTGGTAGATGCCTCCGGAAACTGGAGCGCAACCTTTGAAGCGGGCGCCATCGCCCCCGGCGAATACGACAGTGCCGTGACCGTAGCAGCCACAGATGCAGCCGGAAACACAGCATCGGCGTCTTCAGTCCTGCGGGTGGATACGGTCGCCGGTACGGTCACCCTGTCGCCAGATCCTGTGGAGCTTGACGATATCATCAACGCCACCGAGCGTGCGAACGGTGTCGAGATCAGCGGCACCGCCACCCCTGGCCTGCTGGTTACAGTCGGGCTTGGCGCCGCCAGTAACCAGGTTGTTGCGGATGTGAACGGTAACTGGAGCACCACTTTCCTGGCGGGTCAGATCCCACAAGGCAACGCAGAACTGCCGATCACTGCCTCCATTGTCGACAGCGCCGGAAATACCGCCAGCGCAACGGATACAGTGGCGCTGGACACGCTGGTCGACCCCTTGACGGTTGCCCCGGACCAGACCGCCGACGATATCATCAACCTCGCCGAACGCGCGGCGGGCGTCACTCTGCAAGGCACCGTGGAACAGGGATCCACCGTTCAAGTCACGATCGCAGGCGTCACCCATGCGGCGACTGTGGATGCTGCCGGCAACTGGAGCGCCGATATCGCCGGTGCAGACCTGCCCGACGGCGATTATACCGCGACAGCAACTATCACCGCGACGGACGGGGCAGGAAACGTCCAGTCCCTGACCGAAAGCTTCACGGTCGACACCAGCTACACTACGCCGGATGTGGATGCCGTGACCTTCTCCAGCAGCGATGTGCGCCGGATCAGTACCGAAGGCGCAACCGACAGCTACACGGTGAATGCCCTTAATAGCGATGGTTCGGTCACAGCCCCCACCGCAAGCGTCGATCAGGACCCGGTGTTCGGAACCGAGTTCACCTTCTCGACCCCAGTGTCGGACGGCACCCATCTGGTGATTACTAGCGAGGATAGCGCTCAGAACGCGTCCAGCACGCTGGTCGTTCTGGAGGACAATGCGACCAACAGCGGCGCGCTGGATCATGCGGGGCTACCGCAGTTCAATATCGATGCTCTGAACCTCGACTATGCTTCCGACGTCTCGCTCAGCCTGACCGAGGCCGACATCAAGGCGCTGTCGGGCAATTCCGACACTCTGACCGTGCATGGCGGGGCGGATGACACGCTGACCGTTGCCAATGCATCGGCCGCAGGCGTCGAGGCCGTCGATGGACAGATCTACAACGTCTACACCGTCGGTGACGATGGCACCAAACTGCTGGTGGACCAGGACGTCAACGTTCTCATCTGACGACATGTTCCGGCGACGGGTTTTCCCTGCCGCCGGAACCAACGACAAGCCGAAAACCGGCGACGCAGAAGAAGGGCAAAGGGCAGGATGCACTTGGGACGATCCGCTGGAGTGATTGCGCTGTTGTGCAGCCTGTCGGCCTGCGCAGAGCAATCGCCGTTCCTGCTGGGCGGCGGTGACGATGCCGTTGCCGGAACCTCCAGCAATTTTGCGCAGACCGAGGGCGAGAACAGCTCCGAGGTGATTTCGGCCCTGATGCAGCGCAAGTCCCTGCTGGAACCCAACAGCGTCTATCGCCGGGTTGGGGATGCGGCGATCGAAGCGTCCTCCCGCGCCTCCGAAGCCGAGTTGATCAGCGCCAAACTGCGCGCCGAGGCAAAATCCAAGAACTGGCTGCCCACCATCGGCCCCTCTGTCAGCCTGACGGACCTTGGCGATCTGGTGGCCGGGATCCTGATCGAACAGATCCTATTCGACAATGGCCGCCGCAAGGCAGAACGCGCCTTTGCCGCCGCCGACGTCGAGGTCGCGGCCGTCAATCTGTCAATCGACATCAACACGCGGGTCCAGACTGCAGTTGGTCTATACTCTGCAGGTCTGCGCGGCGACGAAAAGGCCGCTTATCTGGACCGCGCCATCCGCCAGATGAGCGAGTTCCGCCGCATCGTGAAAGGCCGTGTCGATGGCGGGCTGAACGATCAGTCCGATCTCAACGTGGTGGACAGCAAGATCAGCGGGCTACGCACGGCGCGGGCCACCGCGCAGGACGCCGCCGCCACCGCGCGGGCCGAGCTTCAGGCCATGACCGGTCAAAGGTTCCCGGAAAAACCTGCCCGTATGGATCTTGGTACCCCCCCGCAACAGGCCGCCTTTCTGGACGTGCTGAAAGCCCAAGCCGAAGCCGATCGCGCCATTGCCGAGGCTAAGGCTGGCCGCGCGGGCCTGTTGCCGCAGATCGCTGCTGCCGGGAACGCCACCACCGATGGGTCCGGCGCCGGTCTGACCCTTGATCTGGCGACACCTCTTGGCCTTGGCACGCCTGCCGCGCTTAAGGCGCTCGAAGCCAGCAAGGAAGCCGCCCGCCGCACCATTGGCGAGGCCCAGGAAGACGCCCGCCGCACCTATTCCCGGCAGATGCAGCGTCTTGCCTCATATATCCGGCAAGAAAGCGAAACCGCTGCCCTCGCCCGTGCCAGCCGCGAAACGTATAAGCTGTTCAAATCTCAATACGAAGCCGGTCAGCGCCCGGTGATGGAGGTCGTCTCCATCTACGAAGAGCTGATACGCCGCGAACAGGCACATATCGAAGCCAAATACGAAGTCATCCTGATCCAGTTGGAACTGTCGCGGGATATGGGTCTGTTGGCAGATGGGACTAAAATATGATCAGGTTCCCCGGAAAATTCAGAAGACCCAAGAAGGCGGCCAACGCAGAGCCCCCGGCACAGCCGGTGCCGATCTCCCCTGCTCCGGAACTGTCTGCGTCTTTGTCCCCTCCCCCCTTCACCGCCTCTGCACCGGAGCCGATGACTGTCAGCCCTGCGCTGGAACCGGCAGCCGACCCGCTGCCGCTGCACCGCGAAGACATGCAGATCGCCGCAACCGGCGCCCCTACCCCCGCGCCGTTGGGCGACACTGCTGAAGATGCGCCGCTACAGCCGGAGATCGCCCCAGAAAATGCAGATGGTGCCGCCGAACAGGCAACCAAAGCACCGGCCGCCGGTGCTGATGAGCGGATCCGGCACCGGGCCGAGCTGATTTCCACGCTTGCCGCCCTCAAAGGCGCCGAAACTCAGACCAGCGATATTGCCAGCTCCCTCTGGCGCGACGGCAAGGGCGACACCTCGCCCAATGTTCTCGCCAAGGCGCTCGGCTCTGCAGGGCTCAAGGCCCGGCTGCAAAAGACGAAGAAAATCACCCCCGGCCTCTGGCCCGCACTGGCGATGATGCAAGGCGGGCAATGCGTTCTGGTCCTGGAGCAGACCGGTCAGTTTCTGACCATCTATGACACCAGCTGCCCCGACAACCGCACCGAAGTGCCTCTTGGCGACTTCAGCCCCTATTTCACGGGACAGGTTCTGACTGCCCGTGCCTCCGTGTCGCAAATGGCCGCACGCCATACCCCGCAGCTGGAAAACAGCCATTGGTTCTGGGGCGAATTCCCCAAATATCGCCGCCAGGTGGGCGAAATCATGCTTGGCTCGCTGGTGGCCAACGTGCTTGCCGTCTCGGTCGCGTTGTTTTCGCTGCAGGTCTATGACCGCGTCGTGCCGCACCAATCCCATGCAACGCTGTCGGTTCTCGCCATCGGAGCCTTTCTGGCCATCATGCTGGAGGCGCTTTTGAAAGTGGCCCGTGCCCGGCTGACGGATACCGCAGGCCGCCAGATCGAACTCTCGGTGCAGCACAGTCTGATGAGCCGGATCATCGGCATGCGCTCGGACAAGAAGCCCCTGCCGCCCTCAGGCCTGTTTGCCGCGATGCGCGATTTCGGCTCGGTCCGTGAATTCTTCACCTCCTCGACCATCTCGACGCTGGCCGACATTCCCTTCATCGCGGTGTTCCTGCTGCTGGTTTCCTCGATCGCTGGGCCGATTGTCTGGGTGATCGTGTTGGGCGGGCTGCTGATGCTGCTGCCGGCCTATTTCATGCAGAAACGCATGATCGCCCTCACCCGTCAGACCCAAGGCGCCAATGCCAAGGCCGGGCGCCTGCTGCACGAGGTGGTGACCGAACTCGACACTCTGAAAACCCAGCGCGGCGAGGACCGGGTTCTGCGGCTCTGGGATGAACTGAACGTGCTGTCCTCCCATTCCTCGACCGAGCAGCGCCGCCTGTCCAGCGCCCTCACCTACTGGTCTCAAGGTGTGCAACAGGCCACCTATATCGTCGCCGTGGTGCTGGGCACGCTGATGGTGTTTGCCGGGGAATTCACCGTTGGCACCATCATCGCCACCGGCATCCTGACCAGCCGCACGCTGGCACCGCTGACGCAGTTTGCCGGCACGCTGGCGCGCTGGAGCAACGTCAAGGCCGCCCTCGAAGGGCTGGAGGCTATCGCCACCGCCCCCCAGGAAAACGACAGCCAGCGCAGCTATCTGCGCCGCGATACCCTCACGGGCCGGTTCGACCTGCGCGAAGTGGTATTCCGCTACGATCCCGATGCCGCCCCGACGCTGGACGTGCCCGCCGTGGCGATCCTTCCCGGCCAACGTGTCGCCATCCTTGGCGTCAACGGCTCCGGAAAATCCACCCTGCTAAAGCTGCTGTCCGGTCTTTACGCACCTGAAAAAGGCCGCGTGATGGTCGATGGCACCGACATCAGCCAGATCGACCCGCGCGATCTTCGCCGCAACATCGGCTATCTCAGCCAGGATGTGCGCCTGATGGCGGGCACCCTGCGCGACAACCTGAACCTTGGCCAGCTGGAACGCGACGACAGCCGCCTGATGGAGGCCCTGGATTTCGCCGGACTCGGCGCCTTTGTGCGCAGCCACCACAAGGGGCTGGATCTGGAAATCGGCGATGGTGGCGGCGGTCTGTCGATCGGCCAACGCCAGTCCATCGGATGGGCACGCCTGTGGCTGCAAAACCCTGCGGTTGTCCTGCTGGATGAACCGACGGCGGCGCTGGACCAGACGCTGGAGCGCACCATGGTCAGCCGCCTGGAAAGCTGGCTGGAGGGCCGCACAGCAGTCATCGCGACCCACCGGATGCCGATCCTGTCGCTGACCAACCGGACCCTGATCCTGCAGGCAGGGCGCATGGTCGTGGACGGCCCCCGCGATCAGGTACTTGCTCATCTTGCGGCGGGAGATAAGAAATGACAGCCACCAGCCACTTTGACCTGATGGAAAGCTCGCGCAGTTCAAGCCGGATCATTCATCTGGTTGGGGCGGCGCTGGTGATCTTCCTCACCTGGGCGGCCTTTGCCTCGGTCGATGAAATCGTACGCAGTGAAGGCCAGGTCGTATCCTCATCCAGGGCCCAGATCGTACAGAACCTCGAAGGCGGCATTCTGGGCGAATTGTTCGTCCGCCAGGGCGACGTGGTGCAGGCCGGTCAGGTGCTGGGCAAGCTGCAGGACACAAAATTCCGTGCTGCCGCTGACGAACTGCAGGAGCAGATCGACGCCCTGGAGATCAAGCAATACCGGCTTGAGGCCGAGATGAGCGGCGCTTTTGAGTTCAATGTCCCGGCCCATCTGACCCAGCGATCTCCTGAGATTCTGGCCTCTGAACGCGCGCTGCTGAAGGCGCGCCAGACGGATTTCAACAGCCGCCGGGAAAGCGCGCATGCCATCATGACCCAGCTGAACGAGGAGTTGGAGAACCTCAAACGGCTCTACAAAACCAACATCGTGGCCCTGACCGAGGTCAACAAGGCGCAGAAATCGGCCACCGATGCCGCGGCCAAATACAATGAAATCGGCACCCAGAACGAGCTGGACCTGGCCGAGGAATACTCCGAAGCCCTGCGTAAGCTGGCCTCGCTGCGCCAGGAGCTGCGTCTGGCGCAGGACCAGCTGAACCGGACCATCATCACCGCGCCGATGTCGGGCATCGTCAACAGCCTGGCTGTGACCACCATCGGCGGCGTGGTGCGCCCCGGTGAAGAGATTTTCGAGATCATCCCGCTGGGTGAAGAGCTGTTCGTCGAAGCCCGTGTGAACCCCAAGGACATCGCCAGCGTGCAACCCGGCCAGGACGCCACGATCAAACTGTCGGCCTATGACTATACGATCTATGGCGCGCTGAAGGGGAAAGTGGATTTTGTTTCGGCGGATACCTTCGAGGATGATCGCAACCCACGGGCAGAACCGTTTTACCGAGTGACTGTACGGGTCGACAGATCCGGCTTCACCCAGCGCCAGCAATCCATCGAGATCCGCCCCGGCATGCGCGCAACGGCAGAACTTCAGACCGGCTCCAAGACGGTGCTGAATTACCTTCTCAAACCGCTCTACAAATCACGTGAAGCGTTTCGCGAGCCCTGAGACTGCGGCGCCTTTGCCGCGCATATCTGTATGGATCAAATATTTCGGGACCATCTGTCCCATAGGTGACCTGCCTTGGCCGGTCTTCCCTCTGCGCAAGTCCCGACCTCGTTCTGCAGGCGGGCATACGCGAAATTTCTTTTCGCGTGCAGGCACGGTTTCCGGATCAACCGGCGCGTTGCATCAAAGTCCGCAGCGTACCGTCCAGAACCGACCCAAGGGATACCCGTCTGGATCCGATGGCCGCCTTTGACGAAATCACCGACACCAGTCGCGGCGCATGACCTGCCGTGACTTCGAACACCGGCGAGCCTGAGGCGCCGTAATCAACCCGGCAGGACATCACCAAAGTCTGGTGCTGTTTCGCCAGCACCTGGCATCCACGCTCAAGGTTGGGTCTGGTCGCCCGGGTATGCGAATAGGACAGAACCCCGACCACATCCCCCCGGTCGGCATGCCACGACAGGTCCAGAGGCCGGATTTCGCGGGCACTGATCGGGCTATTGAGCCGCAGCACCGCCAGATCGCTGCCGATCTGCGCCACGCCGCCGTTGCCGGTCCGGTAACCCGGATGCAGAACCGCCTTGGTTACAGTTCGCGACGCCTTCACCCGTTGTCCGTTCAGGCCAGCTTCAAACTTGATTGTCCTGGGGTCTACCCTGCGCCCTGTTGACGGATCGAACAGGCAATGGGCCGCCGTCAGTACGAGGTTATTCGCAATTAGGGATCCGGTGCACATATTGCGCCCGGCAATATTGAGACGGCCTACGGCCTCCCAGCCCGGCATCGAATTGACGCTTGGACGAAGCTCATCGGCTTCGGCGCCGCCGGACAGCCCGAAAGACAGGCAGACCGCCGCTATCGCAGCTCTTAGTCTCATTGTCATCCACTCCACTTTCCACACCTGCATCCTGTTGGAGGCCTGCGGCTGGAATGCGGCTCAATCTTGCGTGGACTGGACGAAATGATGGACAGAATATGACGCGGTAAACAAACCCTTAACCCCCCGGCTTTTCCCTCTTCAGCATGAACAATTCCTTTGGAAAAGCCTAACAAAGCTTGCGGATTGTCCGAAAATTTTAGTCAAACGCCCAAAAAATATGAGTGAATTCTTCGTCTATAGGGCGTGAAATAGGGGGGTGAGGGGAAACTTCTTGTCAATAAAGTCGCGAATCCGGGGGTGAATCGCGGGGAATGTGGCGAATCTTGGCCCGTTTCCACCCCGTATGACGCGCCGGGTTCAGGCGGTCGTGCCACGCCCCCGCCGCATTGCGTTAAGATATCGCAACGTGGACCAGCAGGAGGCGCTGCAGGGAAAAATCAACCGAGGCGAGCACCAGTCTGCGGGTCGAACAGGACCGCCCGCTCCATACTGACGGCAAAGTCCATGGTACCCTCAAGGATCATGGCGTAGCCTGAGGTCCCGCGCGCCAGCACTTCCTTCCCGTTCCAGGTCAGAACACAAAGCGTGTCTGCGCCGGTCGCCTCGGTCACGTCGATCTCGCAGGGCACCACCTGCCCCGAGGCTGCAATGGAGGACTGGGTGATCATCTCGGGGCGCAGCCCCAGAACCAGTTTCTGCCCCATCCGTCCCTCAAGCTGTGCGGCATGGGCGGAAAGGTCCAGGACGACGGTCTGATCCACCCCTTCTGCCCGCACGGTGATTTCCGCCACCGGACCGCGATCCGAAGGCTGCGGCACCACCTCGATGAAGTTCATCGGCGGCGATCCGACCAACCCGGCCACGAACATATTCGCGGGCTGCTCGTAGATTTCCGCAGGGCTGGCCAGTTGCTGTACCTCACCATCCTTAAGAATGGCGATCCGGTCAGCGAGGGTCAGCGCCTCGATCTGGTCGTGGGTAACATAGACCATGGTGGCGTTCAGCCGCTTGTGCAGGCGCTTGATCTCGGTGCGCATCTCAAGCCGCAGTTTGGCATCCAGATTGCTGAGCGGTTCATCAAACAGAAACACCTCGGGATCGCGTACCAGCGCCCGGCCCATGGCGACCCGCTGCCGCTGACCGCCGGACAATTGGCCCGGTTTGCGGTCCAGCAGGTGATCCATCTGCAGCATCTTCGCGACCTCCAACACCCGCTCCTTGCGCTCAGCCTTGGGCATGCCGCGCATCTCAAGGCCAAAGGCGATGTTCTGTGCCACTGTCATGGTCGGGTAAAGCGCGTAGGACTGGAACACCATGGCGATGTCGCGGTCCTTCGGGTGCACATCGTTGACCACGCGCCCGCCGATGCTGATTTCGCCCTCGGTCACGCTTTCCAGCCCGGCGATCATGTTGAGCAGCGTGGATTTCCCGCAGCCCGAGGCACCAAGCAGCACCAGAAACTCTCCATCCTGAAGATCGATCGACACGCCTTTCAGGACTTCGACCGTGCCGTACCGCTTGACCGCGTTGTTGATTGTCAGAGACGCCATGTGACTATCCTCATCCTTTGACCGAGCCAGCGGTAAGTCCGCGCACGAAGTAGCGGCCCGCGACGATATATACGAAAAGCGTGGGAGCTGCGGTGATCAGCGCCGCCGCCATGTCCACATTGTATTGTTTGACCCCAGTAGTGGTGTTCACCAGGTTGTTCAGCGCCACGGTGACGGGCTGTGCGCCGCCGGTGGTAAAGCTGGCCCCGAACAGGAAGTCGTTCCAGATCTGGGTGAATTGCCAGATCACCGAGACCACGATGATCGGCGGTGAAAGCGGCAGAATGATCCGCCAGAAGATGGTGAAGAACCCGGCGCCGTCGATGGTGGCCGCACGCACCAGCTCATCCGGGATGGTGACATAATAATTGCGGAAGAACAGCGTGGTGAAGGCCAGGCCATAGACCGAATGCACCAGGATCAGCCCGTAGACCGTGTTGGTGATGCCAAGCCGTCCCAACGTCTGCGCCATCGGCAGGATCACCACCTGAAACGGCACGAAACAGCCGAACAGGATCAGGGCAAACACCAGATTGGCGCCGCGAAAGCGGAACTTGGTCAGGGCAAATCCGGTCAGCGCCCCCAAGAGGGTCGAAATCGCCACCGCAGGCAGGGCCATCCGCACGGAGTTCCAGAAATAGGGTTCAAGCCCGGTGCATTCTACGCCGATGCAGGCCTCGCTCCAGGCGTGGCGCCAAGCGGTAAAGTTCAACTCGTGCGGCAGGGCCAGCAGTGATCCGCTACGGATCTCTTCCAGCTCTTTCATCGAGGTACCAACCACCACATAGGCAGGCAGCAGAAACCAGACAGCGAACAGGACCAGCACGGCCCAGAGAAGCCCCCGCAGCAGCATCTGCTGGCCGGGCCGCGCCGTGGACAGGCTCAGGTGATCAGACATGTTTCTTGCCTCGCAGCTCGGAGTAGAGATAGGGCACCATGATCGCGGCAACCGTTGCCAGCATCACCATGGCCGAAGCCGCGCCGACCCCGATCTCGTTGCGGCGGAATGTCATTTCGTACATGAAGTTGGCCGGAAGGGTGGAGGCATAGCCCGGCCCGCCCCCGGTCAGCGACACCACCAGATCAAAGCTCTTGATCGCCAGATGCGCCAGGATCACCACCGCGCTCATGAAAACGGGGCGCATCGAGGGCAGGATGATGCGCAGGTAGATCTGCCAGGGTGAGGCGCCATCAAGGCTGGCTGCCTTGATGATGTCCTGATCGACGCTGCGCAGGGCCGACAGGAACAGGGCCATCACGAAACCGGCGCTTTGCCAGACCGCTGCCATCACCAGCGCGTAGACCGCGAGGTTTTCATCGACAATCCAGCCGAACCGGAAACTCTCCCAGCCCCAGCTGCGCACCACGGTCTCCAGACCCAGCGAGGGGTTCATGATCCATTTCCAGGCGGTACCGGTGATGATGAAGGAGATCGCCATCGGATACAGGTAGATCGTACGGATGAACCCTTCGGCGCGGATCTTCTGGTCCAGCAATACCGCCAGAAGGCAGCCGATGACGATGGCCGCGATGATGAAAAGGGCGCCAAAGACGAACAGGTTGTCGATGGCCACCGACCAGCGGTCCATCTGGAACAGCCGTTCGTACTGGCGGACCCCGGTCAGGGTATAATTCGGCAGCATCTTCGATTTGGTCAGCGACATATAGCCGGTCCAGAGGATGAAGCCGTAGACAAAGAACAGGATCGCCGCAAACCCCGGCGCCACAACAATCTGCGGCAAGAGGCGTGCCAAACGGTCCATCACAGTGGCAGAGGGACGGGTCACAACGGAATTCTTTCGCTAGACTGCGGGAGGTGACGCTGCGCGGCCCAGTTTTGTCGGGGCCGCGCAGCAGATCATGCAGCGCAGTGGCTTACATCGCCAGCTTGATGGATTTCACCAGCTTTTCGGTCGCCTCGGTTGAGGACATGTCCGAATTGAAATGCGCGGTCACCACGTCGATGAAGGCACCGCGGATGGCGCCAGCCTGCGCAATTTCATGCGCCATGGACCCCATCAGCGTGCCGCCTTCGGCCGCCGAGACCATGTCATCCATGGATTTGATCGCGCAGGCATCGAATTCGCCGCGCGGTACATCGGTGCGGGCAGGGATCGATCCTTTGTAGAGGTTGAAGGTCTCTTGGAAGTCGGTGCCGAGGATCAGCTCAGCCAGAAGCGCCTGCCCTTCGACGTTGTCATCCCCGCTGACGTTGAACATGGCAAAGCTGTCCGAGTTCAGAAGGTAACCGCCATCGGACGGGGTCGACGCGCAGATGTAATCCTTGCCCGGCTCCAGACCCGCCGCGGCGAATTCGCCCTTGGCCCAGTCGCCCATGATCTGCATCGCAGCCTCGCCGCGCATCACCATGGCTGTCGCTAGGTTCCAGTCGCGGCCCGGGAAATCGGGGTCCACGTAACCGCGCATCTTGCGCATCTGGTCGAACACCTTGACCATCGTGTCCGATCCCAGCGCCTCCATATCGAGATCAACCAGCGCCTTTTGGTAGAAATCAATGCCGCCGACGCCCAGAACCACGGTTTCGAAGACCGTCGCATCCTGCCAGGGTTGACCGCCATGGGCCAGCGGGATGATCCCAGCAGCCTTCAGCTTTTCTGCGGTCTCGTTGAATTCATCCCAGGTGGTGGGCACATCGGCGCCGACCTTGGCCAGAACCTCGGGGTTGGCCCAGATCCAATCGACCCGGTGCACGTTGACCGGCACGGCCACGTACTGGCCATCATATTTGACGATGTTCTGGATGGTTTCGGGCAGCACCTTGTCCCAGTTCTGCGCTTCGGCAACAGCGTTGAGATCGCCAAGCGCGCCTGCCTCAGCCCATTCCTGAATGTTCGGGCCCTTGATCTGCACCGCTGCCGGAGGATCGCCTGCCAGCACGCGGGCGCGCAGCACTGCAGCCTGCGCATCACCGCCACCGCCTGCAACCGGCGCATCCACCCAAGTGCCACCGCGCGCCTTGAAAGCTTCCTGAAGCGCCTGAACCGCCTTTGCCTCACCACCGGATGTCCAGTAATGCAGCACCTCGGCTTTGGGTTCAGCCATCGCGGGCGCGGCAACGGTCACGGCCAGCATCGAAACAGCGCCCAAAAGCGCCTTTGCAACTGTTTTCATAATATCCTCCCAGATCATGCCTGTCTCCTCAGGCACCTGATGGGTCACTCTACCGGACCTTGTGCCCGCGCGGTCCATTCAATTTGTTGCGATTTGTTGCGTTCTTCCACACAGTCAGGACCGATACGATACAAACTGTTACATACCCTTCCGTTGGTCCCGCTATGATGGTGGCTCCGACATGCGACTAAGGATACCCTGCCCCGTGCCCCGCGTGCATATCGTCGAAGATGACAGCGAGATTTCCGATCTTCTGTCCACCTATCTGTCAGGCCGTGGATTCGACTGTCGCGTCTCTGCCTCCGCCGAAGCCGCGCAAGAACTGGCGCCGCAGGAGTTCGACATCTACGTGATCGATGTCATGCTGCCGGGACAGGACGGGCTGTCGCTGTGCCGCTGGCTACGCGAACGATCCGAGGTACCGGTGATCATCCTTTCGGCCATCAAAGGCGACACCGAACGCATCATCGGGCTGGAGCTGGGCGCAGACGACTATCTGGAAAAGCCTTTCAATCCCCGTGAACTTCTGGCGCGGATGAACGCGCTGCTGAGGCGCAGCAAAGGACCCGGCGAGCGTAGCATGCTCACGGGACAGGTGCGGTTTTCCGGCTGGATGCTGGATTGCGCGCGGCAGAAACTGCACAGCCCCGCGGGCATGCTGGTGCCGCTCAGCTCGACCGAGTACCAGCTGATCACGGCGCTGATTTCCGCCCTGCCCGACCCGGTGTCGCGCGATGTGATCGGCCGCGACATCTTTGGTGTCGAGCTAGGCCCCGAGGACCGGCGCGTCGATATCCTGATCAGCCGCTTGCGCAAGAAACTCTCGGCTGCGGCGCCGGACGCGGATTTCATCAAGACCGTGCGCAACCGGGGTTATCAGTTCTCGGCGCCGGTCAGCGGCTGACGGATGCGGCTCCGCTCCCTCCTGATCCAGGGTCTGGGGCAATTGCCCGGATCGCTGGCCCAGCGCCTGCCGCTGTTGGTGGCGCTGTCCTTTGTGGCCGGGATCGTGGTGGCGGGCTGGACCTCTTACCGCATCTTTGACCGCCGCTCTGCGCTGCTGATCGCCGAAACCTCGGGGCCTGCGATGCTGCAGATCCTGCGGCAGGCAAGTGGGCCCAATGGCGCAACGTCGGGCAGGTTGCCGCCCTATGAATGGCAGCGCACGCCCAGCGGCTTTACCGCCGAGGCCGCCCATACGGTGCCTCTGATCCTGATCCTCGACGGTCGCCGCCTGCGTGCCGCAGCTGTGTTCGACACGCCGCCGAAATTGCCGGACATCCTGCGCGCGGCCAGTGAACCGCAATCGCCCGAACGGCGTCTGGGCGACCTCTCGCGCGCGATCACCCGTCAGGACAGCGGCGCCACCCTGTCGCTGTTCCAATCTGACGGGACGGTACTGTCGATTGCCGCCCCCAGCCTTTGGCGTCCGCGTCTGGAAGAAACCAAGGTGGCGCTGATCGGGCTTGCGGGTTTCCTCTTGGGCATGGCCGCCATCATCCCGCTGGCGCTGAACCTTGCGGCGCCCTTCCGGCTTTTGGCCCGGCGCGATCCAGCAAAGCTGCCGCCACTGGCGTCAAGCGAGGCCATTCAGGTACGCGACCGCATTGATCTGCTGAAGGAACGCTTTGCCGAGGAGCAGGCCCAGAAGGTGCGCGGACTGGCGGCGATTTCGCACGATCTGCGCACGCCCGTCACCCGGTTGCGCTTGCGCAGCGAACTCTTGGAGGATGAAGAGCTGCACCAGCGCTTCAGCGCCGATCTGGACGAGATTTCCGGCATTATCGACGGTGCCCTTGATCTGCTGAGCATCCGCCACCAAAGCGAGCAGAGCCACCAGTTCGCGCTCTCCAGCCTTGTCGAAAGCCTGGTGGATGATTACCGCGACACCGGGCGTGCGGTGCGATTTCTAGGTCAGCCTCCCCTACGTCTGCCGGGGGTTCCCACCGTCTTTGGCCGCAGCGCTCCGGTGGACATATACACTGGCGGGCAAAGCCTGATGCAAGGGCAGCCGGACAAGTTGCGCCGCGCGCTCAGCAATCTGATCGACAACGGGCTGACCTATGGCACCGAGGTCTCGGTGTCGATTTCGGGCGCCGGATCCGAGGCGCTTGATGTCATTGTCGAGGACGACGGGCCGGGCATCCCGCCGGACCGGATTGCCGCCATGCTGCGCCCGTTTTCCCGGGGGCATATCGGCGGTGGCGGCGTTGGGCTGGGACTGGCGATTGCCCAGGAAATCGCCGAGCTGCACAATGGGGAGCTCTTCGTCGAGAATACCCGGACCGGGCTAAAGGCAACCCTGCGACTGATGCGGGGACCAGTCCTGCCAGAGTGACATCAGGCGGCTGGCAGGTGTTGCAGGTCCCGCCTCTTCAGAGACTGGCGTGCCAGATCTCCATAACCAGTGCGAACATATCCGCGGCCCTCTTCACCCGTCAGCCCGTGCACGGCGGCCAGTTCAGGGAAGAGATAGAGCAGTTCGCGCAGATCCTCGGCAGAGAGCCCGCGGATCGCTTCGGGGCCAGGCCAGAAGGTTTCAGTCGCGATGCCTTCGGCAAAGATCACCTCGTGCCGCTCGGTCATCAGGTGCACATAGGTGACCGGTCCCGTCACCTCTGAGAGCTGGCCGCAATTCTCGTCGACCTCCGCCAGCAGTTTCGCTGACAGAAAACTTTCGCCAAACGGTGTCTCCCGGTCAAAGGTACGGCGGTTGACCAGCAGGCGGTGTTGCGGCGACAACAGCATCGGCCGCTCTGGCCGCAGCAAGCCATCCGGGCGCAGGCAATAAGGGCGCAGCTCCGGTCGCAGCGCCAGCTCGGCCGGGCTCAACTCGCGTTTGCCGACCCAGATCACCGGCTGAAAACCGTTGTCGGCGGTCTGTAGCAAATCCCCCACCCGGATCCGCCCGGCAGGCACCGCGCCGCGGCTGGTGGCCAGCAGGACCTCTGGCGTGAAACAGGGAATGCCCGCAGACATCAGCTGGGCATGGGATGAGATATCCCCGGGGGCAACGCCGCTCAGCACCAGTTTCTCACCGCCCGGGAAAGACAAAAGCGCGTTGCCGAACCCATCGTCCGTGACGGTGACATCAATCGTGCGGATGGCCCCATCCGGCCCGGTGCCACCGGTCAGCTCAGAGACATCAAGCTGGTCGTTGAAGAACGAGTCGCTGTCATCGTCCCCCATGTCGAAGTCGCCAATGGTATCGACGCCGCCCGAGGTGGTCAGCACCATCTGGTCATAGCCGGCGCCGCTGGTGATGGAATCATCCCCGGCACCCATCTTGATGGTGTCATCGCCCGCGCCGGAATCAATCTTCACGCCGCTGGCATCCGCCGACGCATCAACCACATCGGCCTGATCCGTCAGTGTCAGCGCTTCGATCTCGGAAAAGGTAATCGTGTCGGCGCCGTCGGTAATCGTCCCGGCTTCATTGCCAGTGTAGGTGACCGAAACGCCCGTAGTGACAGCCGACATATCGACTGTGTCGTAGTCAACCCCGGCCTCGCCGCCCGTAAGGGTGTCATTGCCAAAGCCGTCGGACATCTGAAAGACATCCGCATCGGCCTCACCGAACATCAGGTCATCCCCGGCGCCACCTACAAGCAGGTCGTTGTGGTTGCCACCGTACATCGTGTCGTTGCCGTCGCCGCCTTCCAGCGTATCGTTGCCATCGGTTGCAACAATGCTGTCGTTACCAACGCCGCCGACAAGACTGTCATCCCCGGCCGAGTTCTTGAGCGTATCGTCGCCCTCGCCCCCGATCAGCGTGTCATTGCCAAGACCCGTGGTCAGGTAGTCGTTGCCAAGACCGCCTTCGATGTAGTCGTCGCCATCACCACCCGCGATCGTATCCGCGCCATCGCCACCGATCAGCGTGTCGTTGCCGGTGCCGCCATCCATGGAATCGTCACCGGTACCACCGTCGAGGCTGTCGTTGTCATTGCCACCGTAAAGGGTGTCGTTGCCCTCTCCGCCTTCCAAGGTATCGTTGCCATCGGTCGCAACGATGCTGTCGTTGCCAACGCCGCCGACAAGGCTGTCATCCCCGGCCGAGTTCTTAAGCGTGTCATCGCCTTCGCCACCGATCAGCGTGTCATTGCCGATCCCGGTGGTCATGTAATCGTTGCCAAGACCACCTTCGATAAAGTCGTCGCCATCGCCACCGGCCAGCGTATCCGCACCATCCCCGCCAATCAGAGTGTCGTTGCCGATCCCACCTTCCATGAAATCGTTGCCAGCCCCGCCATCCAGGCTGTCATGACCTTCCTCCCCGAACAGGGAGTCATCCCCACCCTGGCCAAGGACCACATCGTTACCATCACCTGCCAGAACCGTGTCATTGCCTTGTTCGATGGTGGTGACGACGGCATCGTCGATCACATCACCCGATAGTGTGAAACCGGCCAGGCCGTCGCGCGTTTGTAGGGTGAACTCGATCGAGGAACGGTCTTCGAATCCGGCC
Organism: Phaeobacter gallaeciensis; assembly: GCF_001678945.1. NCBI lineage: Bacteria > Pseudomonadati > Pseudomonadota > Alphaproteobacteria > Rhodobacterales > Roseobacteraceae > Phaeobacter > Phaeobacter gallaeciensis. Next base: position 3,273,485 of record NZ_CP015124.1, on the reverse strand, counting down.
GAGAACCAGGCGTCCTGATCGGTGTAATCGTTCAGCTCAGTCCCGGTCGCAGTGACCATATTTCCATCGATCGAGGTGTTGAGCGAGGAATCCGCCGACACCCCGAAGGAGGTGAAGCTGTTGCCATCAATGATGACCGCCTCTGCATCGCCCGCGTAGCTGTTGTCATCCACATCGTTGAATGTCGCAGTCGAATTCAGGTAGATCGGGTCGCCGGTTACCGGGTCAAAGAATTCCAGGCGGAAGGTTGCCCGGTCCCCCGGCTGATCACCGTCCAGCAAGACCTCTGCGCCCTCTGCATAGCCGAATTCGACCCACATGTTCGGGTTGGATTTCTCGACCAGAACCAACCTGCCCCAGACCGTGCTGCCGTCCTCCAGGGTTGCGATGTCGCTGAAAACGGCGTTGTCGCCAGAAGAACCGGTCCAGCCATCGTGAGACACGCTTTGAAGGTTGCTGAGCTTCAGCTCCAACGGGCTGGCATCGATGCCCTGGTCGAAACCGTCACCCATGTCGCCAAAGATAATATCGTCGCCGCCACCGCCGTCGATGACATCATCACCCTCTTCACCGGCAACCGTATCATCACCGAGATCGGCACTCATCGTGTCATCGCCGGTGGTGCCGCCCATGTGGTCGTTACCCTTACCGCCGGTAAGGGATGCAACGAGGTCGGATAACCAGTCTGGTTCAGCCATGGTGTTTTCTCATTCTCATGCGGTTCGGGTCAGAGGCAGTACAGGAAACGGTTTACAAAGGTCCGCAGTAGCACCAGCGGCAACATCTACAGACATGTCGGTAAAAAAACGTAAATCAGCGCCAAGGTCTTTGTATTCGGCTCAGTATCCATCGGCACTGCGTAGGGGCAGATCCGGCTCATCACAGGTTCTGAGATGCCGCTTGCGGCGCCTCCCCGAAATACACACCCCGACAGCCTGCGCAGCTGCCGGGGTGTCTCGCTTTAACAAGGCTCGCATCGCCAAGCCGACGCTCAGGCCGCTTGCTGTTGCGCGTCCGAAGTGCCTGCGAAACGCTGCAACAGGTCGGTCAGACGCGAGGATTCGCTCTGCATTTTCTGGCTTGCCCCGATCGTTTCGTGGACCATGGCCGCGTTCTGCTGCGTGACCTGATCCAGCTGTGCAACGCCGACGTTGATCTCTTGCAGGCCCGAGGCCTGTTCAGTTGCAGAGGAGGCGATGGAGGACACCAGCTCAGAAACCTCGGTGACGCTCTTGACGATCTCGCTCAGAGTGTCACCGGTTGCCTCTACCAGGCGTTCACCTTCCGCAACCTGTTTGGCGCTGCTGCCGACGAGCTCCTTGATATCATTGGCCGATTTGGCCGCCAGATGGGCCAGACCGCGCACCTCGGAGGCGACAACAGCGAAACCGCGGCCCGCTTCACCCGCCCGCGCAGCCTCGACGCCAGCGTTGAGCGCCAACAGGCTGGTCTGGAAGGCGATATCGTCGATGACGGTGATGATCTTGGTGATGCTTTCCGAGGTTTCCGCGATCGAGCTCATCGCCGCCTTGGCCTCCTGCATGACCTGACCACCGCTTTCGGCGCGGGTGCGCCCGGCCTTGGCCTGCTGATCAGCAGCCTGTGCCTGTTCTGCAGCCGATTGTACGCTGGCCGACAGCTGCTCCAACGCGGCAGCGGATTCTTCCAGAGTAGCGGCTTGGGTTTCGGCACGCTGCGACATTTCATCGGACATCGAGGACAGGCTGCGGGCGTTCTGATCCACAGCGCCGGCACTGATCCGCAATTCCTCGACAAGATCGCCCAGCGCCGAGGCTAGATCGTTGAAGTCGATGCACAGCATTTCATAACTTTCACCCAGATCGACCCAGTCACCAGAGGGAATGCGCTGCTGCATGTCACCCCCCTTCAGTCGCGCCATCGACGAACTGAGGATCTGGAACAATTCCACCCGGCGTGCATTCTCGTGCTGGTTTTTCTGCTCGGTCACCTGCGCTTCGGCAAGCCGGTCACGCAGCCCGGCAAGATTGCGGGCAATCTCCCCGACTTCATCGCCGCGATGGGTATCCGCGATTTCGCTGCTGTAATCCTCGTCCATCAGCCGCTTCACCGCACGAGCGGCTTCGACGATGGGACGACTAAGAAGCACACCGAACACCAGCGCCATGATCAGAGCACCGGCCATGGCGGCAACGCTGATACCGAGCTGCAAAAGCCGACTGCGCTCAATCAGTTGAGTGATTTCGGCTTCGACCGCCTGTGTGCGCTCACCCATCGTGTCTTGCAAGCCATTCACGGTATCACGCAGGAGGGCGATGGCCGGAACGATCTCGGCATAGGCCAGATCCCGCCGTTCTTCGGGTGCAGCCCGTTCAAGAGCCGCGGTCGTTGCGGCAAAGCTGTCCAAGGTCGGCGTCAGAGTCATCACGGTCTTGAAGACATCCGGTTGCCGTGCGCTGGCGATGGAAACATCGACGAAACGACCTTTGGCGGCTTCGACTTCGGCAACGACCTCTTCGATGTTTCCGCGCAGACCGGCCAGACCGGCATTATCGCCGCCGGTATAGGCCAGAAGATCGGCCAGCCCCTGTTCGATATCTTCTTTCATGTCGTCCAGGCTTTTCAGCTGAGCGACCACGAGGCGGGATTGATAGATGCTTTCGGTGAGACGGTTACTTACGAGCCAGGATGTCACGGCAATGGCCGCAAGCATGGCAACAAAGGTGCCGCCCAATAAGAAAACCTGAGTGCGCAGAGAGAAACGGTGCATAGTTACTTACCTATTTGGAGCCTTCACAGAGCGCTCATAGCCGTGCTGTTGCAGGACAACACACGCCCTGGAGATCTTCACGCTAGGTAAAATTAATGTATATCCGGTTACCCCCGCCCCTCTGGAAAGGTGAATCAAAAGGAAAACAGGTTCAATTTTCCGCATTCATTCCGTTTTCTGAGCAACCGGACGCCCCCCCATCAATGGCCAAGAATTTGGTTGAGGAAACCCTGGGTCCGTTGGTGTTGTGGCGCAGAAAAAAACAGCTCTGGCGTGTTTTCTTCGATTATTTTTCCCTCATCCATGAAGATCACCCGATCCGCCACCTGCCGGGCGAATCCCATTTCATGGGTTACGCAAACCATGGTCATTCCGGTTTCTGCCAGCTCGATCATGGTGTCCAGAACTTCCTTAATGACCTCAGGGTCCAAGGCCGACGTCGGCTCGTCAAACAGCATCACGCGGGGCCGCATGCACAGGGCCCGGGCGATGGCCACCCGCTGCTGCTGACCACCGGACAATTGCCCGGGATATTTCTCTGCCTGGTCCTCGATATGCACCTTTGCCAGAAAACTGCGGGCAGTGGCCTCGGCCTCCTCTTGCGACAGGCCCCTCACGGACATTGGCGCCAGAATGCAGTTTTCCAGGATCGTCATATGCGGGAACAGGTTGAAGTGCTGAAAACACATACCAACCTCGGACCGTACCTGCCCGATATTCTTCAAATCCGAGGTCAGCTCGGTGCCATCGACGACAATCTGCCCTTCCTGATGGGCCTCCAGCCGATTGATGCAGCGGATCAGCGTGGATTTACCCGATCCTGATGGCCCAGCGATGACGATCCGCTCACCCTTTTTCACCGTCAGGTCGATCCCCCGTAACACGTGAAAGTCGCCATACCATTTGTTGAGACCGGAAATCTGGATCACGGCCTCTTCGCGCGCCTCAGTCTGTGCCGGATTGGTCAGTGTCGGATTGGTCATGTTCTGCCCCTGAAAAGCCTTTGAAGTACGGCGCGCGCTTAAGCGCCAGTAGTTCATTCTGTGTCCGCCTCACGGCCCGATACCCGCAGGTAGCTGTCCTCCCCGGCCAGCACGAAACGCATCAGCAAGAGCTCCACATCCGCGCTCCTGCGGCTCTTGAAAGTCTCCAGCATGCGGCGGTGAAAGGCGACCAGTACCCGGTGCGCCTGGGTGTCGCGCAGGGTTGCCATGCGGACCGCCTGTATCTGCACCATGTAGCGCTGGATCGTGTCGCGCAGCTCGGCATTCGGAACCGCCATGACCCAGGTCCGCCGGATATCCTCGGAGGCACGGTAGAGCGCCTCTATGTCTCCTGTCTCAAGCGTGCTTTCAGACAGGGTAACGGCCTGCTGCATCCGCTCGAAATCATCAGCCGTCAGCTCATGCGTGGCGAGTGCGGCAGCCCGGGGCTCCAACAGGCGTCGCAATTCAAAGATTTCCAGAATCTGTCGCGGCTCCAGCGTTGGCAGGGTGAAGCCCCGGGTGGTGCTTGCCAGATAGCCCTCGTGCGTCAACCGCATCAGGGCATCGCGCACCGGCATCCGCGACACCTCGAACTCCGCTGCAATGGCGGTATCCACCAGACGGTCATCGGGGGTCAGCTCACCGCGCTGAATGCGCCCCAGATAGGCATCATAGATCACATCCTTCATGTGCCGCTTGGGTGTATCCGACATGTGAGCCCCTACTTTCGTATACAGAAACAACAAACTAATCCCTTTATACACAGCCATATAAGGCCTGAAAAGGTTTATACTTAAAATAAAAGCTTGAAGCCGTATACTGATTCTGACTACCGTAGACGATAAGCGCGGAGCCCAATCAACCGCGCAGCTTGCTTCAACAAGGGGGGTTTCCCATGACTTTCAAAACTCGAATGCTTACCGGACTGGCCGCAGCGGCCTTGGTCGCGGTATCCGGCCTTGCGGCAACCGCGCAGGAGACGCTCAAGATCGGCTCTTACCCGGCCAACCCGCCTTGGGAGTACAAGAACGAAGACGGCAAGTTCGAAGGCTTCGAGGTCGACATCATCAACGAAATCGCCTCTCGCATCGGCGCCGAAGCCGAGATCAGCGGTCTCGACTTCCGGGCGCTTTTCGTCGCTACCGCATCGCGCCGGGTGGATGCGGTGATTTCCTCGCTCACCATCACCAACGAACGGCTTGAGGCGCAATCCTTTACCCAGCCTTATTTTTCCGGCGCCCTGGGTGTGGGGACCAAGGACGGCGCAGGCATCGCCAGCGTTGCGGACCTTGGCGGCAAGCGGGTCGGTTCCATCGCGACCTCCTTCCCTGAAAACTGGCTGAAAGAGCGTGAAGGTGAAATCGGCTATGCGTCCTATTCCAGCTACGACAGCACCGCCAACATGCTGACGGATCTGCGCAGCGGTCGTATCGACGCGGCCGTCAATGACATCGTCGGCCTGCGCTATGCCTTCAATCAGGAACACATGACCGGCCTGTCCATTGCGGCCGAGATCCCGACCGGCGACAAATTCGCCATCATGATGCCCAAGGGATCGGAACGCCTTGAGGCCTTCAACGACGCGATTTCAGAGATGAAGACCGATGGCACCATGGCGAAGCTTTACGAGAAATGGTTCCACGTTGCGCCCAAGGCCGACAGCCTGACCGTGACGCCGCTACCGGTCCCGACCTCGGCAGACTAAACGTTGGGCGCAGCGGGGGATGGGATCGACCACCCTCGCTGCGCCTGCCGGGCCAACCCTTTGGCCCAACGTCCTACAGACAGCAGAGTATCACATGGAAATTTTCGATATCTTCTTCAATCTGGACGTGATGCAGCGCGCCTTTCCCATCCTGATGCGCGGCCTGCTGAATACGCTGCTTCTGGGCGCCTCCGCGATCGTGGTGGGGGGCAGCCTCGGCGTGCTGATCTGTCTGGTCCGGCTTTATGCCGCGAAACCCTTCCGGCTGCTGGCCACCTTTTACATTGATCTTCTGCGCGCGATCCCCGTGCTGGTGGTACTGATCCTCGTCTATTACGCCCTGCCCTTTGCCGGGATCGTCTTTTCTTCTTTCGTCGCGGCCACCATCGCCCTGTCACTGGTGCTGGCCGCCTATACCGCCGAGGTGGTGCGCGCGGGCATCGAAGCGGTACCAAAGGGCCAGTTCGAAGCCTCCGAGGCGCTTGGCCTTTCGTTTCTCACCACCATGCGCAAGGTCGTGCTGCCGCAGGCCTTTCGCATGATGATCCCGCCGCTGGCGTCTTATTGTGTTGCGATCATCAAGGACACCTCGCTGGCCTCGGTGGTGGCGATGGATGACCTGCTGAAACAGGCAACCGATGCGCAGGCGCTGTTTGCCAACCCGACCCCGCTATTGCTGGCTGCGGCCATCTATGCCGCTTTCCTGTGGCCCCTGGTCCGCTTCACCAGCTGGCTCGAACAGCACTATAAACGTGGCTACCGCTGATCCCCGGCTGAGCCATCCCAATCCCGGCGCCCCCGGCGCCCAATCCCATTCCACGGAGAAGACCATGTCCGCAGTTTCCGGCGGCGGCGACGCCTACCTGTTGTATCATTCCATCGGCCATTACCCCGAAAAAGAGGCCGACCTGTCCCGCGGGTTGACTGATTTTGCCCAAACCTGGGCCGCCTTCGACGACGGACAATGGGGCAAGATCCTGCACAAGCGCCAGCAGTTCATCGACCTTTGGGAACAACTGATCAAGGCGCCGCAAGGCACCCTTACCACGGCCGAGAACGTGACCGCCGCACTGATGTCGGTGATCGGTGCCCTGCCTGCCGAAACACTGAGAGGCAAAAAGGTCCTGGTGGCCGAGGACGGCTTTCCGTCGCTGCATTTCCTGCTCAGCGGTCTTTCGGAGCGTTACGAGTTCGACCTGCAGACCGTTGCCATGCGGCAAGGCGCCCATTGGGTCGAGGATGACGATATTCTGGCCGAATGGGACGAAAACGTCGGTCTGGCCCTGCTCACCTGGATCAGTTCCACCAGTTCACACCGCAGCGACATTGAACGTCTGGCTGCCCATGGCCGCAAGATGGGTAGCCTGATCGGCGTCGACATCACCCAAGGCGCCGGATTGCTGCCTTATGACGTGGCCAAACCCAAGGCCGATTTCGTGATTTCCACCAGCCTCAAATGGCTCTGTGGCACGCCGGGCGCCGGTATTATCTACGTGGATGAAGGTCTACTGCCGCAGTGTGAGCCAGACCTGCGTGGATGGTTTTCTCAGGACAACCCGTTCTCCTGGGCGCTGGATGCCTTTTCCTTTGCCCCGGATGCGCGCCGGTTCGACAACGGCACCCCCTCCTGCCTGCCTGCGGTCGCCAGCCTGCCCGCGCTGCAATGGCGGATGCAGCAGGACGATGCCGCGTTCGTGGCACATAACCGCACCCTGTCGCAGCAGCTGTGCGACGGGCTCACCTCTCTTGGCTTAAGGCTGGCCAGCCCGCTGGATCCTGACAAGCGTGGCGGCAGCCTGATGGTTTCCCTGCCGCAGGACACCCCGGCGCCGGAGGTGCTGGAACAGCTACGCGCCCAGCAGATCTATATGGATGCACGCGGTCAGATCCTGCGCATGTCCCCGGGAACCATCACCACCGAAGCAGGCGTTTCGCGTGCCCTGCAAGCGCTTGGCAGCCTGTTGGCAAAGGCCGCCTGACACCACACACGCCTCACCGCCGCCGTGTCCACGGGCGCGGCGACGGCCCTGGTCGGCCCTGTCAGGTCGGAAACCCGTAATCCTGAACGATCTTCCAGATGGTGCTGTTAACGTCCTGAAGCGTGGCGATCGTGCGTTCGATCTCTTCTATCGCGCGATCATCGACATCACTTGTCTGCCCGATCTTCAGCCGGTCCTTGCGGTCGGAAATGCGCATCAGAATTGTCCGCGCCATGCCCGCGTCCTTGTCAAAGGAATAGATGCAGTGATTGTACCTGTTCCGCAGGGCCGACTGGCGCATCATCAGCTTGGTCGCCTCCAGCACCCGCCCCCGCAGTTCTCGGTCACAGCGCTCCAGCTTGACCAGGCGCTCGACCAGTTCGACCCGGGCGCGGGTGGTGTTGAGCGTCAGAAAGATGATCAGCGCCGCTTCGGTATCCGTATCGGTCAGCCCCGCAATCAGATGGATGAACAGGCTTTCGGTATTGGTCCAAGTGTAGTTGAGGCGACCGATCAACATCAGCAATTGAGAAAAGTTCTGATCGGCCGCCAGGGTCATCCGGTCCTAGCCTCACTAAAGTATAGCCCGGCAGCCTCGGTCCGGTTCCGCACGCCCAGCTTCTTCATGATATTGTGCATGTGCAGTTTCACCGTGTGCTCCGAAACCGCGAGATCGGCCGCGATCAGCTTGTTCTGCTTGCCCCGCGCCACAAGACGCAGGATCTCGTTCTCGCGCGGAGTGAGGTTCGCGTCGGCGCAGCGGCAGCCGCCGGTGACTTGCTCGCTCACCCGGGAAGATGCCTGAGGCCGCACCTTGGCCAATAGCGCGTTCGGAACGCAGCCCTGATCAAGAATCAGCAACCGCAGCATCGACAGCCAGCAATCAAGCTGCAGGTTCATCGGCAGGAACCCGAAACGGCCTAGCTCCTGCCGTCCGCGCACGTGCCGGTAGAACTCGGCAGCGACATCATCGTCGTGATAGGCCAGAACCACCCGTTTCGGAGCCAGCAGTTTGACGGCCTCAAGGCCCTTTTCGATATCCTCTTCGATGACCTCCTGCTCGACAAGCGCAAGGGAGGTTGGACCGGGAACAGTCATGCCCTCGGAATGTTCGAGAATCTTCAACTGGTCGATGCTCTTCAGCCGAATAAGCTGAACACCCGCATATTCTTGCTTGATCACACGGGCACATTGTTCGGACAGGGTCGCCCCCCCGCCTAGGATCGTAATAGACTTTACACTCATAACACTACTCCACAACCCATCGAGGTCGGGACCGACTGCTCAACAGTCCGGCTTCAAATGTTGCAATATTTTTACATCGGGTGTCTGTCGCAATCCTCAACAGCAAGGGTGCGGTTTTTGTCGCCGGTAATGTCAGCTTCCCCCATCGGGATGGCCCCCCGGCGCTGTTAGGCGCGACCACCTCTGAATAAACATTACACAAATCGAACCAAGAGGTGAAATTCTAATTTATATTAACCTTTAGACTTAACGCGAAGCCGCCTGCCCCCGGGGCGAGCGCCCTGCATCAGGAAAATCTTAACGCTATATTAACTAACATTTTTTCAGTCGACGCGACGCTGACCATCCTCTTGACAGCCGCTGACCTGGGTCCTTTGCGGAAAGGGCTTGCTTCTGCTGAAATAGACCGAATCGGTAGTAGCCCCCTGCCCGACTTTCCGAATCCCACTACAAACTTTGCCCATTTGTTCTAAGCGGAAAGAAACCACGCCGGTTCGAGCATTAATATTTCATCCAGCTATTTTTTCACCCGGTCCACGCGCACTCTGGTCCAGCGCTTATTGCAGCGCCCGGAATGCCAATGCCTGCTGAAGGCGGCGTTCCCCGAAGCCAGCCGGACACACATGCCCGGCTGAACTCAACCGCCCGGAGATGGCCGTTTTAGAGATGACTGACGGTCGCAGCGGGCAAACCGATAAAGGACCAAAGTAATGTCTATCAAAAACAATCAAACCGCGCTCGGATGGTTCAACAACAGCCCGGTGACCTATAACGACAACGGCGATCAGGAACAAACCCAGGACCAGGACCAAGGACAAGGTCAGGGGCAAGCCCAGGGCCAAGGTCAGGGTCAGGCGCAGTCCCAGGAAAGCCTCAACCTCAACGGTAATGGCAACGGCAACCTGAACCTCAATGGCAACGCCAGCCTGAACGGCAACGCCAACGGTAACGCCAATGGCAACTGGAATTACGATTACAACGAGGACGTCGATTCCAACACCAATACGGACAGCAACACCAACAACAACAACACCACGACGACCAACAGCGACACCAATATCAGTCGCACGGCCACCGACAGCTCCCACACCACCGATACGGACGTGGACGTGGATATCGATATCGATATGGAAGGCTACATGCCCAACGATGACGACTTTGCCGACATCGACGTGCAGGGTGGCTCCTCGATTGGTGATGTGCTGATGACCGAAGACGGCGATATGCACTACGACATCGGCGATGACGTGAACCTGGAAAACCTGCTCAACAATGCTCTCAACGGCCCGGGCAATGATGTCGGCACCGTCAACGTCATGAACAACAAGCTCAATGACAACGACTCGCTGCATGATCCGGATGTCACCAATTCCGGCGCCGGCTTCAACCAGAATGGCAGTGCCACCGGTGGCTCGGCAGAGGCTGACGAAGGCATCGCGGCCGAAGGTGGCAGCGGCTCCAGCGGCGGAGACGCCGGTTCCAGCGGCGGTGACGCGCTTGGCGCAGCCTTTGGCGGCTGGTCGCAATCCGACGATGTCGAATCCGGTGATGGCGGCGGCGGCGGCGCAGCCTCTGCTCAGGGCGGCGCCAGCGGCGCGGCCGATGCCACCAGCGTGAATGTTGGCGTCGGTGTCGGTGCAGCGGCCAGTGGCGCGGCTGCAGGTGCATCAGCGGTCGAAGGTGGTATTGACCTTGGCCTGCTCGACTTCCTGGAAGGCGGCGATGCGGCTGCGGCGATCGCGGCGGCCAGCTCTGGCGCCATGGCCGGAGGCGGCGGGATCGCTGCGGGCGCACATTCCAGCGCAGCCTCTGGTGCGGCTGGTGCAGCCGGCGCAGCCGGTGGTGCAGGCGGCGCAACCGGCAGCGCGGTTGGTGGCAGCACCACTGCAGGCGCGGCCCATTCCTCGGTGATCGGCGGCGACGCAGCGATGGCCGTCGGTGGTGACGGCGGCAGCGGCGGCAGCGGCGGCATGTGGGGATCGCACAACGGGGATGACGGCTTCGTTACAGGCGAATCCTATGCCTCGGCAGATGCGATCCTGGACACCACGGCGTTCAACCAGTCGATCACCATGGGTGCAAATGTCCTTGGCAATACCGTGGACATGACCACCGTCGGTCACGATCTGAACTCGACCTACACCCTGACCGGCGAAGACGACGGCTGACCCCACAGCCGGGGGTGTCGGACAACGTGCCGGCACCCCACCAGAAACCGGCCCGCGCGGCGTATCTATCGCGCGGGCTTGCCCCGAAACTCTTTTTCCGTATCGGTAGCGTCCGCCATGTTTATGGACAAGACGACAGAAGCGATCGCATATTTTATCGGCCTCTTTCAAACGGTTACCGAAAATACACATTCACGTATTGAATATAGCAGCTTCCGGTTCCAACAAAAGAAACAGATGCTCGACCTGCTGCAGGAACACTCCGCAGCCCGCGATTTCGTCTACGGCCCACAGGGCTACGCCCCGCAGGCTCAGGATGCCACGCCTTACAGCCTTCCGGCACCGACACCCGCGCCCCAGGCGCCACAGCCTCTTACGCAAACCTCTCTGGCACCGCCTGATGTCCACCTGCCGTCAGGCGCCTTGGCGCCTCCGCTGGAGCAGGCCAGTGCTGCCGGGCCGAGCGGCGCCCTGCCGCCAGTCCATGCAGCACCGCCGCCGGGCGCTTCCGTACATGTTACATTGCAGGTGAACACGCTGGTGGATCAGGACAATCTGAACATATCTGCAGAAACCGCTCAGGGCTTCGTGCAGACTCAGAGCGAGAACCTGATGGAGCTGCAAGTACTGGCCGCGCGCTTGCAGGTGCTGGATCCTGAGGCCGTCACCCTCGCTACCGATCAGTTTTCCAGTCAATCTGACGATCTGGCAGAGGAGAACGGCCTGCCAAGCCCGGCCGAGGTGGGCGAAACGATCGTCACGCAGATCCTCGACCGCGCCGATGATGCTGCGGCGCAGACACCGGCCGCTACAGTCCATATCGCCACGGGCACATCCCTGCAGGGTGTGACAGTGAACGGTGAGGCAGAGCCGGAGCTACCCGCCTGGCAGGACGCACTGCCTCAACCCCTGCAACCCGATGCCCAAACAGAAACGGACGAAACACCACAGGCGGCCGACACCCCAACCCAGACCACTGGTGAGAACCTCGCTCTCAACGAAGCGATAATCAGCGGCGGTGGCGTCGATGCGGCCGTCATCGCGGTCGGGGGCGACGTGGCCAGCCTGGATGTAATTTCGCAGGTCAACGTGCTGCGGGATGACGCTGCGCGGCCCGAAGAGGACAACCAGCTGATCAACGCAGCCAGCTTTGACGGACAGCCGACAGAAACCGCCCCGCCCGGAACCGGCGGCGCGGGCAGTCTGCCCGGCCCGGTGACCCTCGCCTGTATCGAAGACGACCTGATCACCTATGACTGGATTCACCAGATCAATATGATCCGGGATGAGGATACGGTCTCCCTCACCACCTCCGGCAGCGAAACCACCCTGTCCACCGGTGAAAACCAAGCCGTCAATTTCAACTTCACCGGCACCTTTGGTCAGGCCTACGACCTGATCCTTGTCGCCGGCGACATGATTTCGCAAAACATAATTTCGCAGACCAATATCCTGCTGGATGAAGATTTCTGGCTGCCCCACCCCGCGCCGACCGCCGCCTCTCAGCCCGGCGCAGCCAGCCAAAGCTCGGACAACGCGCTGATCAACAGCGCGTCGATCACCCATACCGGAGAAGACCAGATCAGCGCCCTCGCCGGGGACTTCCGCGCCCTGCTGGATGGGTTCGACCCCGAAGCGCCGGATCTGTCGCCGGTTCTGAACAGCGGCCTCTGGGCCCCGCAGGAGGTGCTGAGCGTCCTTTATGTCGGCGGCGACCTCATCCAAATGCGCGCGGTCACCCAAATCAATGTCCTCTCCGACAGCGACCTGATCGACATTCCCAACGCCCCGGACGGCCCCGAGCCCCCAGAGGCTCCGGGTGATGCGGCAATGGTCAGCGCGGGCGCCAATGCGACCGTAAATCTGGCCACGATCTTCGACAATGGTCTGCCTTCTCATGTGATGTCGGGCGGATCGGTGTTTTCGGACGCGGTCTTGTACCAGGCCCAGTTGATTTCCGGCGATGCGCCGCCCACCGATGTGCGTCTTGCCCCCGGCCCCGAAGCGCCACTGGCAAGCGAAGCGGTTGCCTTTCTGACCGATCTGAATGCCACCGGAAACGCCGCAGATGCGGATCACACAGCCGCGTCAACCGCGGTTCAAGACGATGCGCCCGCACATCTGGATGTCATGCAGACGGTGCTGGCCTGAACCAATAGGGACTGAGACCAGGGACGAACACACGGACGAGAAACAGGGACGAAACACAGGGGGAGTGTCATGAAAATTACCAAATACGATGCACGCTGCGGCACCGAGGAAGAAGAAGCAATCGACAACCAAAAAGATCTGCAGGTCTTGCAGGCAAAGGCCGCAGCCTCACTAAAATCTGGTCGAACCGCAGGCTTCCCGCACACCGTAGCCACGGCTCCGCAACAGGAAGAGCAAACAAGCACTCTGACATTGGTCACCGACGATCAAGACCAGCAAAAGCTGGAACGGTTCGGGCCGGAGCAGCCGGAGGCCAAACCGGATCCCGCGCCCTATTGCCTGGAACGCCACATGCGCCGACCCACCGAGGAACCGGCGCCTCCCAATTCGGGCCACGAACCTGCCGCAAGCGATAGCCCTCCCTCTCTCGCAATGCCGCAACCTACCCCGGTAGAGGCCGAGATCACACCTGAGACGATGAAGGCTGCCGACCCGGAAGTCGCGCCCGAAACCACGCCCCCCTCCAACCCCCGGCCAGCCCCCAAGGCCGGGCCGATCTCTCAGGCCTTACAGACTGCCAGAGCGAAACAGAAAGCCCCCGAGGAGGGCCGCATGACCCCACCGGCCCGCGGGCTGGGCGGGACAACGCTAGAGGGGCAGATCAATACCCGTGTGCGCAAGCAGGACGACGCCGCAGAGCCCCCTGCCAATGGTGGCGGCAATGGCGGCAACGGAGGCGGCAATGGCGGCGGTGGCGGGCCTGCACGGTTCCACCGGCGGCTTGGACCACAGAACTACGAAAAGAGCCTGCGCGAAGGCGTCGTGGCGGTTCGGCGGAACATGGGCTTCGTGATGCTGATGACCTGCGCCACCAATGTTCTGGTGCTGGCCATCCCGCTTTATCTGTTTCAGATCTCCGACCGCGTGCTGACCAGCCGCTCGGTGGATACGCTGATCATGCTGACGCTGGTGATTGCCGGCGCGGTGATCCTGCAGTCAGTCTTTGACGCGGTGCGACGCTTCATGCTGATGCGCACCGCGGTCGAGGTGGCCGCCCGCCTTGGCGCGCCGATCCTGAGCGCGGCGGCGCATGCCTCGCTGCATGGATCCGGGCGCGAGTATCAGGCCTTGGGCGATTTGCAGCAGGTGCGAAGTTTCCTCACCTCCGGCACGCTGATGTCCTTTCTCGACGTACCCTTTGCGCCGATCTTTATGGTCGCGATCTTTTTGGTGCACCCGCATCTGGGCTATATCGTTGCGGGAACGGCAATCGTTCTGCTGGTGATCGCAAACGTGAACCAGAAAATGACCGCGCGCCCCTTTGCCGAGGCGAACCTGGCGCAGTCAAAAGCGAATATGCACCTCGATTCCATGACCCGGAACAGCCAGATTATCAACGCGCTGGCGATGATTCCTGAGGCGGTCACCATCTGGGGCCGCGACACTGCGGCTTCGCTGACCTCGCAGGTCCGCGCGCAAGACCGCAACGTGATGTCCGCCACCCTGTCCCGCGGTGTGCGGCTGCTGACACAGGTCGGCATGCTGGGCTGGGGTGCCTATCTGGCGATTGCCGGAGAGATTACCGGCGGCATGGTGATTGCTGCCTCGATCATTGCCGGCCGGGCGCTGGCCCCGGTCGAAGGCGCCATCGAAGGCTGGAACGCCTTCCTGCTGTCGCGCTCGGCTTATGGCCGGATTTCCAACCTTCTCACCCGCTCTGCCCATCAGTTCGAACGGCTGCGCCTGCCCGATCCACAAGGTCGGCTGGATGTGGAGCGGCTGCTATATGTCCCGAACGGCACCAAACAGGTGGTGCTGAACGCTGTCGGATTTTCGCTGGAACCCGGCGATACGCTGGCGGTGATCGGCAATTCCGGCGCGGGCAAGACGACACTGGGCAAGATGTTGGTGGGGTCGATCCTGCCGACCTCGGGCAATGTCCGGCTTGACCTGATGGATCTGCGCAACTGGGAGCCGCGCCAGCTGGGCGAGAACATCGGTTACCTGCCACAGGATGTGCAGCTGTTCCCCGGCTCCATCAAACAGAACATCGCCCGGATGCGCGATGATGCCACCGACGAACAGATCCACCGCGCTGCGGTACTGGCCGACGTGCACAACATGATCGCGTCACTGCCGCAGGGCTATGAAACCATGGTGGCAGCGGATGGATCGCCCCTGTCGGGTGGGCAGAAACAGCGTATCGCCCTGGCCCGGGCCTTCTTTGGCAATCCGCGGCTTCTGGTTCTGGACGAGCCGAATTCGAACCTGGATGTCGCGGGTGATCAGGCGCTGGCGCGCGCCATTCAGCACGCCAAGGAGAACAAGATCACCGTGGTGGTCATCACCCAGAAACCAACGCTGCTGAGTGTGGTCGACAAGATCATGCTGCTGTCGGACGGCAATGTCGCCTTGATGGGGCATCGCAATGAAGTGCTGAAGCAGCTGGCCAATTTCCAGCAAGGCAACGCCCGTGGTCCCGAAGGGGGCACCACGCCCACACAAGGGGGGAACGCGCAATGACACAGACCGTCGATCTCATGGAATGGCACCACGAGGTGCCCCGCTCGATCCGCAAGCATGTGATCTTTGGCATCGCGCTCTTTGCCATCGCCTTTGGCGGCTTTGGCACCTGGGCCTTCCGCGCGCCGCTGGCGGCGGCGGTGATTTCACAGGGCAGCTTCGTCGCCACCGGCCAGAACAAGATCGTCCAGCACCTGGAAGGCGGCATCATCGAAGCAATCCTTGTCTCCGAGGGCGACCGCATCAGCAAGGGCGATCAAATCATCCAGCTGAAACAGACAGCGGCGCAGGCCGACCTGCGCGAAATGGAGTTCCGCAAGGCGCGGCTTGAGGCCGCCGAAGCGCGGGTTCGGGCCGAATACGATGAGGCGGAGGAGGTCACGTTCTCCCCCCGCCTTCTGCAACTGGCCAAAGAGAACCAGCAGGTGGCCCAAATCGTTGAGGATCAGCGGCTATCCTTTGCCTCGGCCCGGCACATGCAGCAAAAGGAGTTGGAGATTCTGGAGAACGGTATCGCCTCGCTTCAAATCCGCAGCAAGGGCTACAAGGCGCAGCTGGCCGCTTATCGCGCGCGGGGCGTGAACCTCGGCGAAGAGCTAAGCGATAAGGAAGCCCTGCTGGAACGCGGCCTGATCCGGCGCCCCGAATTCAACTATGTGCGCCGCGCAATGCTGGAGACAGACGGCCATATCGCACGGATTGAATCAGAGGTTGAAGAAATAGAACGGTCCCGGCTTAAGTTTGAGCTGGAGATCGAAAAACTGACCACGGAACGTCGGCGCAAGGCGCTGGACGAGCTGCAGGCCGTGCAGGCCGAGTTGGACACGATCCGCGAAAAGGCCCGCAAGGCCAAGGACGTGCTGTCCCGCTCGACCGTAGTGGCGCCCGTCAACGGCACCATCGTGCGCCTTTACTACCACAGTTCTGGCGGCGTCATCGAAAGCGGCAAACCCATCGCCGAGATCCTGCCCGCCGATGCACCCCTGCTGATCGAAACCCTGGTGCCGCGCACTGATATCGACAGTATCCGCGTCGGACAGGTCGCGGCGGTACGGCTTTCGGCGCTGAACCGGCGCACCACGCCGATGCTGACCGGTCACGTGAGCTACCTGTCGGCGGATTCCATCACCGACACCTCGCAGGGCATCGCCCGCGAGGTCTATGTCGCCCATATTGATCTGTCGTCAGCGGAATATGCGAGGGTGTCGCACTTCGCGCCGGTGCCCGGGATGCCTGCCGACATCATGATCGAAACCGAGGAACGGACCTTCTTTGAATATCTGATCAAACCGGTGAAGGACAGCATGTCACGCGCATTCCGGGAGCAATGATCCCGTGGCTTGGTCGCAGAAAGACACTGTTTTCAATGCCCTGTTAACCGGCGCGCGGTAAATCTTCGGGTGAAAGCAGGACGATAGCATTTATCGCCCTGTCTGCCCTATGAACCAGCGCCCGGACATTCGCATGACGAACAGACGCCTAGAACAAAAGCACGTGACTCCGCAAAGCGAAGACGCCGGCCTGTTCAAGCGTGAGCTGCGCGATGTGCCTGTGGAGCTGATCCCCGTGGTCAACCGCAACAACCGGGGAGATCTGCTGATCAAGGGGATCGTCCGACCCGACGCAGAGATCGAAGTGCTTTTTGCCGGCCGCCGCAAACCTGAGGCAGCAGGCCTGCTGCATCGGATCAAGAAACTGCGGGAACAGGGGCTGCGCACGGCGACAAACGGCCACGAGGCCATGATGCAGATCCGGCGGCTGCGCCTGCCGGTTCAGGTACGGGGCAACTGGCGTATCCGATTTGAACCGGATGAAGAGGGTTGGGATCTGAAATGCTACCAGCTTTTGGCAGCTCAGTGGGCGTTTACTGACCACAAAGGCTTCAACGTTCTGTGCGGCTTCCCACCTGAAGTGCCTGATGACAGGCTACAGGACCGGGCTCGCGCTGCGCGGGCACATCTTGCCGCATCCCGGGCGCGTGTGGCGGAACGGCATGCGCAAAGATCGGACCGTATGACCGAGCAAGGCTGAGCCATCCGAGCCCCACACCTGATGGGCGGCGATCCAAAAAACAATGTTGGGCGGCTGACCTCTGACCTCCAGCCGCCCGTCCGGCGCCTTATTGCAGGGGCATTGCAATCGGGCGCAACGGAGCCGCATCCGCACCGCGCAGCTTGAGCGAGCCTGCCACGAAGGCAAACTCGTAAACCTTGGAGGCGGACAATTCTTCCAGATAGGCGAGTTCGATGATCGGAACGCCCACCTGCGACAGAAGGTAGGTATGCACCGGCACGTAATTGCCTTCGACCTCTGACGGGAAGGCCTCAAAGCTCAGATTGTCGGCGCCGACGATCATCGCACCGGATTCTTCGGCAAGGTAGCGCGCCGCTTCCATGCCAAGACCCGGCGGGTTGTGCGAGAACTGGTCAGCCTCTTCGTAGACCTGCATGCGTCCAGTCCGGATCAGGACCACATCGCCTTTTTGCAGTGCAACTCCCTGCGCCTCCAGCGCGGCCTCTAGATCCGCCTGCGTGACGCGGTAGCCTTCGTTCAGCATCTCCACACCCTTAACCGCGGCGACATCGATCAGCACGCCACGGGCCACGATGGGGGGGATCGTCTCTGCGCCGGTGACCTTCCAACCGGTATCGCCCAGATGTTCATCCGCACTGAAATGGTTGAAAATCTCACCGTTGAGACCAAAGTGGTTCAGGGCGTCGATATGAGTGCCGGTATGGGTATACATCGACACCGCCGATCCGGTGTAGCTGACGTGTTCGCCGATATCCCGGCCAACGCCCAGCGGGTCATCAATCGCGGCGCCCCGCGGGGTATGGGTCATCCAGAACTGATACCGGGGATCGCCCGCCGCGTGCCAGCCAGGCATGCCGATGAAATACTCGACGGAAAGGTCGAAAACCTGCCCCCCCGCAACACGGGACAGGATCGCTGCCCGAGTGTCTTCGGTCATCAGGTTCAAGGCGCCAAGTTCATCCTTGGGTCCCCAGGGGCTGGTGCCGACGGTGGGGGTACTGTCACCGGCATAGCCGGGCGCGGCCATGACAAGGCCAAGCGTGGCCGCCAGTAGAGTTGTGAAGCGCATTGCGATTTCCTCAGGTGCTTTTCGAATCCGGAAAAGCATCGCCTGGGTGCCTGATGCGAAAAACCGTGCGCTTTGCAATTGAGTGTTGATACCACGTCAGCAATGGTGACCCAGCAGATTGCGTCACATTGCATGCAGCAGAAAAAGCGCTCCGCCTCTCCTATTGGTCTGTGGCACCCATTTCACGGGGCCACATGCCATCTGGAAATCCGCGATGCGCTGTCTCTCTCCAAGTTATTCTGAGTGTTCCCCCAGAGCCAGTGCCAGGTTGCACAGGATCTCGAACATGATGGAGACCCCGAGAAAGGCGGTCGCGCCGCTTTGATCGAAGGGCGGCGAAACCTCGACAAGATCGGCGCCCACAATGTTCACCCCTTTCAGCAAACGGGCAACCTGCAGCGCCTGGAACGAGTTCGGGCCGCCGACCTCGGGCGTACCGGTACCCGGTGCGAAGGCCGGATCGACGAAATCGATGTCATAGGAGACATAGGTCGGCTGCGAACCTGCGATCTCGCGGGCTTCGGCCATCACATCCTCTGGGCCACGGGCATGGAACTCCTCGATCGCGATCACCCGCACGCCCACCGCATCGGCAAAGTCACGGTCTTCGCTGTCGTAGGTGGTACCGCGAATGCCGATCTGCACGACCCGTTTTGGATCCAACAAGCCCTCTTCGATGGCGCGGCGGAAGGGCGTGCCATGGGTGTACTGGGTGCCGCCGAAGTAATCCTTGAAGAGGTCCGTGTGGCTGTCGAAATGGATCATGCCCAAGGGGTCGTTTTTACCCAAGGCTCGCAGAATTGGCAGGGAGCAGAGGTGATCTCCGCCGCCGGTCAGGGGGATGACATCGGCGGCCACGACCTGATCGTAGAACTGAGTGATCCGGTCCATGCTGTCATGCAGGTCCGCCGGGTTCGGCCCGACATCGCCCAGATCGGCGCAGTTCACCATCTCGAACGGGCGCACACCGGTAGCGCCGTTCTGCGCCCGGATCATTGTCGACATGTCGCGCAGCTGGCGCGGTCCGTGGCGTGGGCCGGGGCGGTTGGTCGTGCCGCTGTCCCACGGGGTTCCGATCAGGCCGACCTGCACGTCCTTCAGGCGCGGATCATCAAGCGACAGGTGCGGCAGGCGCATGAAGGTCGGAACACCGGCAAAGCGCGGCACATCGAAACCGGAAACCGGGTGGAAGAAGGAGTCAGTCATGGGGGGTATCCTTGATCAAAGCATGACGCTGCCGCCGTTGACGCCAAAGCATTGCCCGGTGATGAAACCGCTTTGCGGGCTGGCGAGAAAGACGACCATATCGGCGATTTCGCGCGGCTGGCCAAAGCGCGCGAGCGGTGTGTCGAGATCCTTGGCAATGGCCTCGGGGCTCATGTTCTGGGGGCTGGTCATATCCGTTTCCGTCGAGCCCGGCGCCACTGCATTGACCAGGATTCCCGGCGCCAGTTCGCGCGCCAGCGTCCGGGTCATGGTGATGATGGCGCCTTTTGAGGCGGTATAGGCCAGCATGTTTTCGCGTCCCAGCAGGCCAAGATCACTGGCGATATTGATGATCCGCCCGCTGTCCGTTCGGCGCACAAAGGCGCGGGAGGCCAGGAAGCTGCCGCGCAGGTTCACCGCAATGACCCGGTCGAAATCCGCAGCCTTGGTTTCGGCCAAGGGGCTTTCGCGCAGGATCCCCGCGTTGTTCACCAGAATGTCGGGCGCACCAAGGGCCTTGCAGGCCGCGTCGAAAAACCCCTCGACTGCCTGCTCATCGGCGACATCGGCGCTCATGGCAAAACCGCGCGAGCGTTGGTTGATGGCGGCCAAAGTCGCATCGGCTTCGGGATCGTCATAGTGGCAGAACCCGACCTCCGCGCCGAGATCTGCAAGCGCGAGGCAGATCGCCCGGCCAATACCGCGCGCGCCGCCAGTGACTAGCGCGGTCTGGCCTTGCAGGCTCATGCCATCACCTCGCCCCGGTCGACGTTGATCGCCTGCCCGGTGATATTCGCGCCGCCATCGCTGGCAAGGAACATATAGGTCGCGGCCATATCCGCCGGTTCCATCAGCCCGCCGATGGCCTGTGCAGATACGATCTCTTGCAACAATTCCTCTTCACTCTGCCCACTGGTCTCGGCCAGTTCGCGCAGGGAGTTCATCGCAGGCCCGGTCTTGACCCAGCCCGGGCAGACGGCATTGACGCGGATGCCGCGCGGGCCGAGCTCCTGCGCCCATGTGCGCATCAGCCCCACATTGGCGTGTTTGGAGGCGACATAGGCCGAAAACCCGCCCACTGCGGTCTTGGCCCAGATCGAGGCGGTGATGATGATCCGCCCACCGTCGTTGATCCGGTTCACCAGCGTATCGGTCACATTCTGGGTGCCGGTGATATTGATCCCGACGATTTGTTCAAAGGTGGCGTTGCCGTCGGGGTTCTTGCCGGTCAGGGGCGTCGGGCGTTCCAATCCCGCATTGTTGATCAGCACGTCCAGTTTCTCGATATGGGCCAGCGCCTGTGTCACCGCTGCGGCGTCTGCGATATCGCATTTGATCGCCTGCACATTGCCGGGCATCTCTTTTGCAGCGTCAAAGATCGCATCGCTGGACGACAGGATCGTCAGATCAGCGCCTGCCTTGGCAAAACCCATCGCCACGCCATAACCGATGCCGCTGCTGGCGCCTGTGACGAGAACGGATTTGCCGGAAAAATCGAAACTCACGCTCATGCTGCGCCTCCGTCTGTGCTTGGCTTATTCATCCCGGTGCCCTTCTTCGCGCATCAGCCGCATCAGTTTTTCTTCCAGTGCACCGTAGCCCTCAAGGCGCACGATGCGTTCCTTGTCGGCGATGCGCGCGCCGTTCTTGAAGCTCGGGACAATCTCTTCCTTCAATCGGCCCGGGTGGCTCGACAGGAAAACGATCTTGTCGGCGAGAAAGATCGCCTCTTCCAGGTCGTGGGTAACGATGACCATGGTGGTATTGGTCTTTTCCGCGACGTCGATCATCAGTTCCTGCATCAGCCAGCGGGTTTCGGCATCAAGCGCGCCAAACGGTTCATCCATCAGCAACACTTCGGGATCATTGGCCAGGGTGCGGGCGATGGCCACGCGCTGCCGCATGCCGCCGGACAGTTGCGACGGATAGGCGTCGGCGAATTTGGACAGGCCAACCAGATTGAGGAAATGCTCGGCGCGTTCACGGCGTTCATGTGCGGGCACGTCGTTGATCTTCATGCCGAATTCGACATTCTTGCGCACCGTCAGCCAGTCAAAGGAGGTATAGGCCTGGAACACCATGCCCCGGTCGCGCCCCGGCCCGTCGACCTTGCGCCCGCCGACGACAATCTCGCCCTCGGTTGCGGTTTCAAGCCCTGCAATCATGCGCAGGATGGTGGATTTGCCGCAGCCCGACGGGCCAAGCAGCACGCAGATGGAGTTCTTCTCGACGGAGAATGACACATCCTGCACCGCCTGAAGTTTCTGCCCGCGTCCGATGTCGAACGCCTTGGATAGGTTCGAGATATCAACCAGCGTCGCAGTCATCAGCGTTTTTCCTTGAGATAGGGGAACAGGCCACGGTGCAGCGCGGCAAAGAGAAGGTCGAACAGCAGGCCAAGGGCACCGATGACGATGATACCGGCGAGGATCTCATCGGTTTTGAGGAAGCGGCGCGCCCGCATCATCATGGCGCCGATGCCGGTGGTGGAGGCGACGATCTCGGCGATCACCAGATAGGTCCAGGCCATCGCCAGCATCTGACGCATGGCCACCACGATATCGGGCAGGGCTGCGGGAAAGACCACTTTCAGCACCACGACGTAGCGGTCTGCGCCCAATGTCAGAGCGGTTTCAATCAGCTCTTTTCTCACGTTCTTGGTGTGATCCATGATCAGGGTGATCAGGAAGAAGATGACGCCGATGAACAAAAGCGCCAGCTTGGGCGCCTCGCCGGTGCCGAACCACATCAGCAGGATCGGGATAAAGGACGGCGCGGGCAGGTAACGCCAGGCGGAGACAAAGGGGGCAAAGATTGCCTCGACCGAGGCAAAGGTGCCCATCATCACCCCCAGCGGCACTGCAACGGCGCAGGCCATGGCAAAGGCCACCACAACGCGGGTGATAGAGACGAGCACATCGCTGGCGAAATCGCGTGCTGCGAAGAGATCATAGGTGGCGCTGAACACCTTTTGCGGCGAAGGGACCAGAAGGTCATTCACCAGTCCGGTGGCCGCCGCCAAGGTCCAGACGGCAAAGAACACGGCCCAGATGCCAAAGGCAGAGACCATGCGTTGCCGACGGGTGACCGGCATGCGGATTTCCAGAAAGCGTTTGGAGCGGGTTGGCGAGGGCACCGGATTACCTCCTGTGGCGGAAGGGGCAGAAGCACCGGATGGCGCTTCTGCTTTTTGGCTTAATTGGCGGTCAGAGACTGACGATAGCCAGAGGCGGCCAGATCACCCATCAGGCTACAGTCGATCCCGGCAGCGGCATCGACAGTCTTGTCCATCAGGCCCAGCTTAACCCACCAGTCATTGGTCAGCGCAACGGAATCCACCATGGAACCATTGGCCATCCCAAAGGGCGGCTCGCCGTCCAGAACACCACAAAGCTGGGCGGATTCATCAAAGTCGAGCATGTAGATGCCGCCTTCAAAGCTCTTGCCGTTGGTGCCGATTACATAGCCGATGTCCTCTTCCGGCCATTGCAGGAACTCTGCCATCGCCTTGTTGGTTTCGGCCACGTTCTGGTTCCAGTATCCCAGACCATCCCAGCGTGCCTTCAGCACCGCCAGCGCCACATCGCGTTTTTCAGCGATGAAGTTCTTGTTCATGTAGAGCGCATCCATGAAGATCCCGGTCTTCAGAACCTCAGGATCGGCGGTGTTGACAGCGCTTTTCGATCCCGGGCTGGCTTCCAGCACCTTGGAGATCCAAGGCTCATACATATAGGCTGCCGCCAGATCGCCCGACAGCATCGGACCCACGGCCTCGTCTGCATTCAGGTTCACCCATTCGACCTGATCCGGGGTCACGCCAAGCGAATCCAGCCAGATGCCCATCAGCAGGTGACCGATATAGGCCTGCGGCGCCGCAACCTTCTTGCCGGGCAGGTCCGCGGCCTCGGTATCAGGGGCCAGAATAATGTGGTCGACGCCGTAAGAGGGGTTGAGGAAGGCCACGTTCACAACATCGGTGCCACGGTCGACGGTCAGCGGGGTGTAATCCGCTGTGCAGCCGTAAACGTCGAGCTGACCCGCCGCGAGGGCAGCGTGCCCGCCCAGCGGATCTTCGAAGATGGTGATCTGCAGGTCGTGGTCGGGGATCAGATTGTTCTGGCGGGCAACCTCCAGCATCGCGTAGCCGGGCCAGGACACACAGACGCCAACCTTGACAGTATCAGCGGCGGCAGCACCTGCCCCCAGGCCCAGGCCCAGTGCCACTGCGGCAGCTGAAGCAAGTTTAGTAAATGAACGCATGGCTATTCCTCGTTGTTCGGTTTCGGGTGCAACTTGGTAAAAACCGTATCCCGTAAAAAACTTAATGCAACTAATTTTTTAAGTAGACTAACCTACGTGGTGTTTGATTAGATGGCTCCGTAACAGCAGAAAACCGGAGTATCCGACCGTGGGCTTGAGAGAACGACAGAAAGAAGACCGTCAAAGGCGCATCGTCGAATCCGCCCGGAAACTCTTTTTAAAACAGGGGTTTGAAAAGACGACGATCGAAGCAATCGCAGATGCCTCCGGGGTTTCCGGCGTCACCGTGCACAAGTATTACGGCACCAAGGCGGGCATTCTTCTTGCCATGGTCACGCAAAGCGATGCGCAGCTGATCGACCGGTTGGACCGTGAACTTGCTCAAGAATCGGGCAATCTGATCGAAATCGCGGCGAAGTTTGCATCGACCATCGTTGATCACGCTATGTCCAACCTGGAAAAGGAGATCTGGCGTCAGGTGATTTCTGCGGTGACTCTCAACGGGGGATCGCCGCTCAGCCAGACCTATTTCGAACTGGATCAGGAACTGGCGCAGGTGCTGGTGCGCAGAATCAAGGCCCTGCAAGAGGCGGGGGACCTGCCGCCCTCGGTCGATGCAGAAGGCTTGGGCAAGGCGATGTTCCACCTTCAGAACGCTCGCTTCATCCAGTTCATCAGTTCGGACGACATCAACAGTGATGAGATCGCACGTCGGTTCCGCCGCGATCTTGAGGCGCTGTTTTCGCTCCACATCGCAACGTCCTGACCGGCGGATAGTCCGGCGCACGGCAAGACCAAACAAGGATTCACATGTTTCTACATCCCATCAAATGGCCCCATGGCAAGACATGTGCGGCCGCAATCACCTTTGATATCGACGCCGATTCCCTGATCCGGGATGCCTGCCGCGATGATGCAGAGTTGCGGCTCCAGCCGATTTCCATGGGGCGCTACGGGCCGACGGTGGCGGTTCCCCGTATTCTGGAGACCTATCGCCGACTTGGCCTGACCCAGACTTTCTTTATGCCGGGCTGGGTGATGGAAAATTACCCAAAGACGGTCGAGGCAATTCTCGAAGGCGGGCATGAGATCGGCCATCACTCCTGGCGCCATGAGGATCCGATGGGGCATTCCGATGCCGAAGAAGCGGAACTGTTCGAACGCGCCCTAGAGGTGCATGTCAAACTGACGGGCCGCAAACCGCGCGGCTATCGCGCGCCGGTCTATAGCATCACGCCTGCGATGGTGGACCGGCTGATCGCGCATGAATTCCTATACGACAGCTCGATGATGGCGGATGAACTGCCCTACCTTGTCAAAACAGGCACAGGCAGCATCATCGAGATGCCGCCGCATTGGGGCACCGACGACTGGCCACCCTTCGCCCATTTTGCCGAGATCGACTACCTGATGCCGGTGCGCGGCCCGCGCGAGGGGATCGCGCCGTTCTTTGAAGAATTCGAGGCGATGTACGAAGCGGGAGGGTTCTGGATGCCGGTCCTGCATCCCTTCCTGACCGGTCGTCTGGCGCGCTGGCGCGAGATGGAGCGTCAGTTGGAGGCGATTCTGGAACGGGGCGATGTGTGGTTCGCGCCCTTGGAGCAGATCGCCGGGCACGCGCGAGACAACAGCAACACTCTGAGAACGGAAGTGATCGGATAAAATCCGGCGCGGTTCCACGTGAGCCATTTTGAAAGGGCGCCGCCGGTTTGCCGGTCGGTGGCCCCACGTCGTCGTGGTGCGCCAGAGCTGACCGTGAAAGAGGTCCGGGGCGCAACAGCCGTACCTGTGCTTGCGGTTAAGCGCATCCTTTCGGCGATAAATTAATCCACAAAATGTACACAGTAATTCCGCAAGAAAGTCAATTATCGCCAAAAGAACGCTAGCATAGAGTCCCCTTGCCTACTTGAAACATCAGTATCCAAGGAAAAAGACCATGACCCAACCAATCCGCATTCACGGCTTCCCCCTGTCCGGCCATTCGCACCGCGTAGAGCTGTTCGCAAACCTTGCCGGAATTGAGCACGAGATGATCACCGTCGATCTCGCTGCAGGTGCCCATAAGGCAGAGCCGTTCCTGTCCCTGAACCCCGCCGGTCAGGTGCCGGTGATCGAAGACGGCGACACCGTGATCGCTGACTCCAACGCCATCCTGGTTTACCTGGCGCGCAAATACGCACCGTCCTTCCTGCCCACCGATCCGGTTCTGGAAGCCGAAGTGCAAAAGTTCCTTACCCTCGCCGCCGGAGAGATCGCCTTTGGCCCGGCAGCAGCGCGTCTGATCAACGTCTTCAATGCACCGTTTGACGCAGAATTCTGTGCGGCAACGGCCGCAACCGCCTTTGGCAAGATCGAAGCGCATATGGAAGGTCGTGAATTCCTGGTGGGCACCGAGCCGACCATCGCTGACATCGCCATCTATTCCTACAGCGCGCATGCGCCCGAAGGTGGCATCTCACTGGAGGCCTACCCGAACCTGCGGCGCCTGCTGGCCAATGTCGAAGGTCTGAAAGGCTTCAAAGCCATGCCCGTGACCAAGGTCGGCCTCGCAGCCTAACTCCCGGGCACTGCCCATATCACAACAACAGATACCCCGGAGGGTCCGATGTCTTCTTCTGTCTCAAACGTATCTTCGCCCTTCCACGAAGGCGAACAGGAAATGCAGCGCCGCACAGGTAAACGCGCCGCCATGGAAGTCTTCGGCCGCCGGGTTATCCGCCCATTCATGCCAGATCAGCACCGGGAGTTTTACGCTCAGCTGCCCTTTATCGCGGCAGGTGCCGTTGATGCAGAGGGCTGGCCCTGGGCCACCCTGCTGACCGGTGCCCCGGGCTTCATCCACTCCCCCGACGCCGAGCATCTGACAATCAGCCTGTCCGCTGCTGAGGGCGACCCCGTTCATTCGGAATTGCGCACCGGGGCCCGGCTGGGCCTTTTGGGGATCGAACTGCACAGTCGCCGCCGCAACCGGGTCAATGGCCGCATCGCCTCCCTGTCCGAAAAGGCGCTCACCCTGAAGGTAGACCAGTCCTTCGGCAATTGCCCGCAGTATATCCAGCTTCGCCAGCTCGAAGCGGCAGACATCCGAGACGTCCGGCGTCAGTCAGAGCCGATCAAAGATCTGCAAGGACGCGTCCGGTCGCTGATCGAAGCCGCCGATACTTTCTTTGTCTCCAGCCATATCCCGGCAGGCGACACTCCTGAAAGAGAAGGGGTAGACGTCTCCCACCGCGGCGGTCGGCCCGGTTTCATCCACGTCGAAGGCAATACGCTGACCATTCCCGAATTTCCGGGGAACAACTACTACAACACGCTGGGAAATTTCCTGCTGAACCCGCGTGCTGGGCTGCTGATCCCGGATTTTGCGACCGGGACCCTGTTGCAGCTGACAGGAACCGTAGAGCTTCTGGAAGCGGATGATCCCGTCATCTCCTCCTTCCAAGGGGCGCAACGCGGCTGGCGCTTCACCTTCCATCATGGCCTCTGGACCGAGAATGCGCTGCCCTTCCGTGCAGGCCAAGGGGCCTTTTCCCCCAACACGCTGTTGACCGACACCTGGACCGATGCAGATGCGCGCGAAAAGGCCGAAGAGCACCGCAACGCTTGGCGCGCCTTCAGGGTGTCCCGCATCAAGGACGAAAGCGCGGAGATCCGGTCCTTCTACCTTGAACCGGCGGATGGCCTGCCGCTTCTGCCTTTCGAGGCCGGGCAGTTCCTGACCCTGCGGGTGCCGCTTCCCGGAGAGGACACCCCATTACTGCGCAACTACACCGTCTCTTCTGCGCCCGGGGAACCCTTCTACCGGATCTCGGTGAAGAAAGAGGAACAGGGTCGCGTCTCCCGCCACCTGCACGAAAAAATCCAGACTGGCCACCAGCTGGAGGCAAAGGCGCCGCGCGGCGGTTTCACGCTGGATGCCTCTGCCACACGCCCCGCAGTCCTGATCGCAGGCGGTGTCGGGATCACGCCGATGGTTGCTATGGTGCGTCATGCCCTGCGCGAAGGTCTGCGCACCCGGCATCGCCGCCAGATCACGGTGCTGCATTCCGCCCGCAACACCAAGGTCCAGGCCTTCGCACGAGAGTTGAATGAACTGGCGCAGGCTTCTGGCGGACAGATCCGCTACCTGCCGCTGGTGTCGGAAAAGCCCGCCAAGGGCGCTGCGAAAGGTCCGGTCTGGAAAACCGGCGTCATCGACGATGATATCCTGCGCCAGGCGCTGTGGCTCGACGATTTTGATTTCCACCTTTGTGGACCCGAAGGGTTCATGCAGGCGATTTATGACAGCCTTTTGACCTTGGGCGTCCCAGACAACCGCATCTTTGCCGAGGCGTTTGGCCCGTCATCGCTCGTCCGCAAGAAAGCCACCGCACCTCAGCCTGTGGAACCTGCCGCGGAGCAAGCGGTCGTGCGCTTTGCGAAATCCGGGTTTGAAATGCCATGGCAACCAGAAGACGGGTCCTTGCTGGAAATGGCCGAAGCCCATGGGCTGACGCCGGAATTTAGCTGCCGCTCGGG
This sequence comes from Phaeobacter gallaeciensis, assembly GCF_001678945.1. Taxonomy (NCBI): domain Bacteria; kingdom Pseudomonadati; phylum Pseudomonadota; class Alphaproteobacteria; order Rhodobacterales; family Roseobacteraceae; genus Phaeobacter; species Phaeobacter gallaeciensis. Next base: position 3,244,892 of record NZ_CP015124.1, on the reverse strand, counting down.
TACTTGCGGCATGTGCAGCACCCGGCTGAAAAGTGGCACCACCACCTATACAACGGACCCGTCTATCACCCCGCCGCCGGGTGAAACACTGCTCTGTTGCTCGGTTCCGGCCAAAGGCTCTGACACAATCGAGCTCGACTTGTGAGCGGAGGTGCATGATGGCGGAGTTGCAACAGCCTTTGGACTAACATTTGACAGCTCGTCTTCAGTCATTCTCTGCTCCTGCCGGTCGGTTTGCGTTGCGTCTGCTCTCGGCCAATAGACCCCAGCGGGATCAGAGCCACAATCTGGCGCCTGCCCATAAACACGCGCCCACGCCCAAAAAACAGGCATCATAGGGACACCACAGAGGCGCCACTGTCGTCAGGCCTTGTGCTTAGCCAAGTGTCTGGCAACGGTTAGGTATGACGAGTGAAGATAAATTTTTCGACGAAATGTGTCGCTCAAACGGTGTGCGGGGTCCCTACGACCGCTACCATACATGGTTCAACCAGCAGGATGTTGTGCGCCTTGCCCAAAAATCCGAAGAGGCGGAGCGATTTTTCCGACGCACCGGCATTACATTCAATGTCTATGGTCAGGATGATGCGGAAGAACGTCTGATCCCCTTTGACCTGATACCGAGGATCCTTTCGAACCGGGAGTGGACCACTCTGGCCCGGGGTGTTGATCAGCGGGTGCGGGCGATCAATGCCTTTCTGCACGATATCTATAACCGGCAGGAAATCCTGCGGGCGGGCATCGTGCCGATCTCTGTAATTGCGCAAAACGATGCCTTCCTGCCGCAGATGATCGACTTTACCCCCGCTGGCGGCGTCTACACCCATATCGTCGGCACCGACATCGTGCGCACGGGCGAGAACGAGTTCTTCGTTCTGGAAGACAATGCAAGGACGCCCTCCGGAGTCAGCTACATGCTGGAAAACCGCGAGACGATGCTGCAGATGTTCCCGGAGCTGTTCAGCCAGATCAAGGTGCAGCGGGTCAGCGACTACCCCAAGAACCTGCGCGCCTCGCTTGAAGCTTCGGCGCCGCCGAATTGCGAAGGGCGTCCCTTTGTTGTGGTGCTAACGCCGGGCATTCACAACTCGGCCTATTACGAGCACAGCTTTCTCGCAGATCAGATGGGGGTCGAACTGGTCGAGGGGCACGACCTGCGCATAATCGACGGGCGGATCAAGGTCCGCACTACACGCGGATATCGCACCGTCGATGTGATCTATCGCCGTGTCGATGATGATTTCCTTGATCCGCTGACCTTCAACCCCCAGTCCATGCTGGGCGTGCCGGGCATCATGGATATCTATCGCGCGGGCAACATCACCATAGCCAACGCGCCGGGCACGGGGGTGGCTGATGACAAGGCAATCTACAGCTACATGCCCGAGATCATTGAATTCTATACCGGCGAAAAAGCGATCCTGAAGAACGTGGAGACGCATCGCTGCTCTGAGCCGGACAGTCTGAAATACGTGCTGGATAACCTTTCCGACCTGGTGGTGAAGGAGGTGCACGGATCGGGCGGCTACGGCATGCTGGTTGGCCCCGCGGCCAGCAAGAAGGAAATCGAAGCCTTCCGGGAAAAACTGATCGCGCGCCCGGCCAACTATATTGCCCAGCCCACGCTGAGCCTGTCGACCGTGCCGATTTTCACTGAAAAGGGCCTGGCCCCGCGCCATGTCGACCTGCGGCCCTTTGCGCTGGTTTCGCCCAAGGAGATCAACATTACGCCGGGCGGTCTTACCCGCGTTGCCCTGACCGAGGGCAGCCTTGTGGTCAATTCAAGCCAGGGCGGCGGTACCAAAGACACCTGGGTCCTGGAGAGCTGATATGCTGGGAAAAACTGCAGGCGGTCTTTACTGGATGTTCCGCGGGCTTGAACGGGCCGAAAACACCGCACGTCTGATCGAAGCGGGGTTTCGTATTGCCCTGACGCGCTCCACGGATCCAGCATCGGACTGGCGGTCGATCATTGTTGCCGCAGCGCAAAAACAGGGCTTTGACGCAAGGCATCTCGAATACACCAGCCAGAACGTCAGCGATTATTTGCTGCGGGAGCCAAGCAACCCAAGCTCGGTCCTGTCGGTGATCAAGGCAGCGCGAGACAATGCGCGACTTGTCCGCACCGCATTGACCACCGAAGTCTGGATTGCCGTGAACGAAACCTGGATGGTGCTGACGGATCTTCTTAAAACACCTGTGTCCGAGGCGGACCTGCCGCAGACGCTTGAAGCGATCCGGCATCAATCTGCCCTTGTGCGCGGGGCCTTGCACGGCACCATGCTGCGTAATGATCCCTACAATTTCTGCCGTCTTGGCACCTTTATCGAAAGGGCGGACAGCACCGCGCGGATTGTGAATGTGAAGTATCACGCACTTCTGCCATCGCCATCATTCGTCGGAAGCAGGCTCGATAATGTGCAGTGGGAAATGATCTTGCGCTCGGTCTCGGCGCACCGGTCCTTTCGGCACGCGTTTGACGATGATTTCAACGCTGCCAGCATCGCAGAGTTTCTTTTGCTCGACGAACGCTTCCCCCGTTCACTGGCGTTCTGTGCCTGCAACATCACCTCGAATCTTGCGGCCCTCTGTCCGACCGGAGGCGAGGAAAGTGGCAGTCTGAAAGCCGCGCGTGCCTTGCAGGCACGGTTGCAGCACCGCGACATCGGATCCATCTTCGAAGACGGGCTTCACGAGTTCATATCGCAATCGATCATCGATATCGCCGACATCGGTACGAGGATCGAACAAGAATACAGGTTCATCAGTTAGATGCGCATCAAGATCGCCCATAACACCACCTACATCTACGATCATCCCGTCTCCGGCGCCCTGCAACAGGTTCGATTGCAACCTGTCGACGGTCCCCTGCAACAGGTCAGGAACTGGGACATCGATGTGGAGCACGGCAGCGTTGCGGCAAGCTATCGTGACCATCACGGTAACCGCGTCAGCCTGATCTGCGCAGACGAAGGGGCAACCGGGTTGACCATCACCGCCCGCGGCGAGGTGGACACCGAGGACAAAGCCGGGGTGCTTGGCCCTGTCTATGGCCGCGCCCCGCTTTGGTATTTCCAGCAATCCACCGCTTTGACCAAGGCTGGCCCGCTGATCAAAGCGATCGCAGATGGCGTGCCGGACCAGGGGAGCGAGCTGGAAAAGATGCACCTGCTGTCCGCGGCCGTCCTTGGCGCCGTGCCCTATACGCTCAATGAAACCCATACCGAAACCAAGGCGGAAGAGGCTGCGGGTCAGGGCAGCGGTGTCTGCCAGGATCACGCGAATATCTTCATTTCCGCGGCTCGCCTGCTGGGGTTTCCGGCGCGCTACGTCAGCGGGTATCTGGTCATGGACGACCGGATCGATCAGGATGCCAGCCACGCCTGGGCTGAAGCCCATATCACGGGGCTGGGATGGGTCGGCTTTGACGTCTCTAACCAGATCTCACCGGACGAGCGCTATGTGCGGCTTGCCATTGGACGCGACGCCCATGATGCTGCGCCGATCTCAGGCCTGCGGATAGGGCACGGTGAGGAGTCACTCATTGTATCTTTACAGGTGCAGCAGTAAGAAAGTTTCGCGATCTTGATCTGTTGGTGACCCCCTATGACTTACTGCGTGGCGATGCGGCTGAACCATAGCCTTATTTTCATGTCGGATACGCGCACCAATGCGGGTGTCGATAACTTTGCCTCCACGCGCAAGATGTTCACGTTCGGCGTCCCGGGGGAGCGCAGCATAACGATCATGACGGCGGGCAACCTTGCAACAACACAGGCCCTGATCAGCCTGCTGCGCGAACGTACCGAAGCCGCCGATGACCGTGATCCCGGAATTCTGAACCAGCCCACCATGTTCCAGGTGGCCCGTCTGGTCGGCTCGACCCTACGCGAGGTGATTTCCTACAGCACCCCTGAGGGGCAGCAATCGTCGGATGCCTTCAGCGCCTCTGTCATCGTCGGCGGCCAGATCAAAGGCGGCGCGCCCACGGTGTTCCTTGTCTACCCCGAAGGCAATTTCATCGAGATTTCCGAAGACACGCCATTTTTCCAGATTGGTGAAACCAAATACGGCAAACCCATCCTCGTGCGGGCCTTCGGACCGGAAATGTCGACAGAAGACGCGCTGAAGCTTTTGCTGGTTTCATTCGATTCAACCGTCAAATCAAACCTCTCCGTCGCACCGCCGTTTGATGTGCACGTGTATGACAACGACAGCTTTGATCAGACAAGTATTTCCCGGATTGAAATCGACGATCCGGCCTATCAGGCGATTTCATCGGGCTGGGGACAAGCGCTGAAAGAGGCCTTGGACGGGTTGCCTGCCTACAAGATCTAAGGCCCCCGAACGCCTGAGCCCATATTCTGTGCATATTCGCCATCCATAGGGTTCCGGAATGAACTCCAAAACCTGTTCCCGATCACAAGGATTCAGGCGGCCCGTCACCCGTGAATTACAACATGCGCAGCCACAAACCGCGCATCTGCCCCCCTTTCGTGACATTGCTGCGCAATGTACTGCCAAACAGCGATCAAGATTGTTTTGGGGAGGCTCAAGGATCGGCGGCGCGCGCGCACTGATACGACAGAGACCGAAGACCCTCCTGTCTGCAACCGCACTCGTCGCAAGCTTTTCTATTGATTATGCGCCCTGCCCCAGCGGCGAGCCACAGCCGTCGGCAGGATGCGTGTCAAAATTACAAATACGGCGCCCACATCACAGTAAAAGCGTAAACTAGACTTTACCCAAGAAATTAATCTGAAGCACTATCGAATCGCTAACGCGGCCTTTTTGACGCAGCTGTCAATTGCTTAAATCCTACGGCAAATTTCGCAATAAATGACACCACCACGCGTTGATTCAAACCACCCATACGGGAACAAATTTGGCAAAAAGTGGAAAGCCACACCATATTCAGTATGAAGCAGAGGCTGCCTGCACCAATCTCCTTATTTTGTTGAAAATTTTATTAGACTATGGCAGGCTTCTTATCCGGAGGTCGTATAGACAGCTGAACTGGCAAGTTCAAACCGTCGGAAATATCACGCACTTCCATTTCGCATTTATGCCGATTGTTGCTTTTTTCTCTGACACTTCTTGGGGAGGAGTGGATTTGCGTACCAGTATCATGCCGCGTGTCGTTACACGAAATCATAAAGTTATCCTTATTGCCGGCGGGGCCGGTTTTGTAGGATCAAACCTGTGCAGACGTTTGATTGATGAAGGACACGAAATTATCTGCGTCGATAATTTCCAAACTGGAAACAGATGCAACATTGCACCGTTTTTACAGCATCGTCATTTCCGCCTCATCCAGCATGATATCTGTGATCCGTTAGATATATCAGGGCCTGTAGATGAAATTTACAACATGGCCTGTGCTGCCTCACCGGACAGATATCAAGAAGGCCCGGTCCATACCTGCAAAACCTGTTTTCTGGGTGCGCTCAATTTGCTTGAGCTGGCCCGCCGCAAGAAGGCGCGGATATTGCAGTCCTCCACCTCGGAGGTCTATGGCGATCCGGAAATTTCCCTGCAGGATGAAAGCTACCGCGGCTGCGTCAACACCTGCGGCCCCCGCGCCTGCTATGACGAAGGCAAGCGCGTGGCGGAAACATTGTTCTGGGAATATGGCGCCCACAATGGGGTTGAAACGCGGATTGCACGGATCTTCAACACCTATGGTCCCAACATGGACCCCGCAGACGGGCGGGTTGTGTCAAACTTCATCGTGCAGGCCCTGAAAGGCGAGGATCTGACCGTCTATGGCACCGGCTTGCAAACCCGCTCTTTCTGCTACGTGAGCGATCTTGTGGATGGGTTGATCCGTCTGATGGCTTCGGATGAGAAGATGCCCGTGAACCTGGGGAACCCCGGTGAATTCACCATGCTGGAGTTGGCCGAAAAGGTCGTCAAAATGGTGCGGTCGCGGGCAGGTGTCACGTTCCGGCCGCTGCCGCAGGACGATCCCAGACAACGCAAACCCAATATTACCCGCGCCAAGACGATCTTGGGCTGGTCGCCAAAGGTGAACCTCGACGAGGGGCTAGCAGCCACAATCGAGTGGTACCGTGAGCGATTGGCGGCAGATCAGGAAGCGGAGGCACCAGCAGGACAATGACCCAAGCTTCCTCAATCCTTGTTACGGGCGGCGCCGGGTTTATCGGCTCGCATAGCTGCAAGGCCTTGAAAATGGCAGGGTATCTTCCCGTTGTCTTTGACAATCTATCCACCGGGCACGCAGAGGCCGTTCGCTTTGGCCCCTTCGTAAAGGGCGATATACGCGACCAGGATGCGGTTGCGGCCGCGATCTCAAAGCACAAGATCACCGCGATTTTGCATTTTGCAGCCTCCGCCTATGTTGGAGAGAGCGTCCAGCACCCGAACGCCTATTACGACAACAACGTCGGCGGCATGATCTCCTTGCTGAAGGCTGCAAGCGCGACCGGCATCAAGCGGATTGTATTCTCCTCAAGCTGTGCCACCTACGGTGTGCCGGAGACATTGCCGATCATCGAGACAACGCCGCAACGGCCGATCAATCCATATGGCCGGACCAAGCTGATTGGCGAGCAGATGCTGGAAGATCTCGCCCATGTGACGGATCTGACATTTGCCTGCCTGCGCTACTTCAATGCGGCGGGGGCAGATCCCGAAGGCGAGCTGGGCGAGCAACATGATCCCGAAACCCACCTTGTCCCCCTTGCTCTGATGGCAGCGTCGGGGCGACGCGAGGTCCTTTCGATCTTTGGGGATGACTATCCGACACCCGATGGGACCTGCATTCGCGATTATATTCACGTGGCGGATCTGGCCAGGGCGCATGTTCTGGCCCTGCAGCACCTGATGCAGGGAAAGCCATCGATCAAGCTGAACCTCGGCAGCGGCAGGGGGCATTCGATCCTTGAAATCGTGCGCGCCATCGAGGCCAAGACTGGCCGGAAGTTGCCCATCCGGATCGAACCTCGTCGCGCCGGTGATCCGCCGTCGTTGACTGCAGACCCTTCCCGCGCCGCCGAGGTGCTGGGGTTTCGGGCCGAGCTGTCTTCGCTGGACCAGATCATTGAAGATGCGGCCCCGTGGTTCGGGCTGAAATGCAATGTCGCAGCGTGACCCCCGATATCGCAACGTGTCCCGTATAATCGTGGGACGCAATCGAGTCCTGTTCTGGGCCCTGCTGGGGATATGGGCGGGCGCGACCCTGTGGTTCTGGACATGGTGGTTCTCGCCTGAGCACATCGCATCACCCTGGCGGTTTGCCCTTGTGACCGGGCTGCTGGGCTGGCTGAGCTTCCTGCAATGCTATTTCGTCTATTTCGCGTTGCGCGCAGTTCGCTCCTGCGCGCCCGATCCAGAGCCTGGGCAATTCCGCGTGGCCATGATCGTGACCAAGACGCCCTCAGAACCGTTCGCGGTTGTGCAGGCCACGCTTGAGGCGATGCTGGCGCAGGATTATCCGCATGACACCTGGCTCGCGGATGAAGACCCCAGCGCCGACACCATAGATTGGTGCGCCCGTCACGGCGTGAAGATTTCCAGCCGCAAAGGAGTGGAAGAGTATCATCAGGCAACCTGGCCAAGACGCACACGCTGCAAGGAAGGCAATCTTGCCTATTTCTACGATCACTGGGGCTACGCGGAATACGATATCGTAAGCCAGCTAGACTCCGATCACGTGCCGCAACCGGGCTACCTGCGCGAAATGTTGCGCCCCTTTGCAGATGCGGATGTGGGCTATGTCAGCGCCCCATCCATCTGTGCGTCAAACGCCTCCCGCAACTGGGCGGCGCGCACGCGTCTCCACACCGAAGGAGCGTTTCACGGGGTGCTGCAGGCGGGCTATACCGCCGGGTTTGCACCGATGTGTATCGGATCCCACTACGCCGTGCGGACCCGTGCCTTGCAGGAGGCTGGCGGATTGGGGCCTGAGCTGGCCGAGGATCATTCCACAACAATGCTGATCAATGCGGCAGGCTGGCGGGGGGTGCATGCGCTGGATGCGATTGCCATCGGCGACGGCCCGGCAACGGTGGCCGATCTTGCGACCCAGGAGTTCCAGTGGTCCCGCAGCCTGGTGACCCTGTTGCTGGTGCATACGCCGCACTATCTGCGACAACTGCCACTGCGGCTGAAATGGCAGTTCCTGTTCTGCCAGATGCTCTATCCCATCTTCGGCGTGACTTTCTTGCTGATGTACCTGCTGCCCATTCTCGCGGTTGTGTTCGATGTCCGTTACGCGGAAATCACGTTTCCTCAGTACCTGCTCCACGCGGTGCCACAGATCGCAGCCTTGCTGCTGCTGGCAAGCGCCCTGCGGCGGCTGAAGGTTTTCCGCCCCGTGGATGCCCCCCTTATCAGCTGGGAACGGACCCTGTTCCTGATGCTGCAATGGCCCTGGGTATTGTGGGGATGCATTTCGGCCCTACGAGACAGCCTAACAGGGCGCTTTGTCGATTTCCGGATCACCCCCAAGGGCAATACCGGGCCAACCCGTTTGCCGGTCAAGGTCTGGGCGGTCTATGCGATTCTGGCTTTAGGGTGTATCCTACCGGTATTGCTGGCGGAACATCTGGAACAGGCGCAGGGTTTTTATCTCCTGACGTTGTTTTCCGGGAGCCTTTATACCGCCACGCTGACCGTGACGGTGTTGAGACATTTTTACGAGAACGGATGGCCCGTCAGATTACAGTGGCGGGATGTTGTAGTGCAGACGGGGGTCGTGGCGACCACAGCGACATTGCTGTTCAGCGCCTTTACGATCCGCGCAGCAGAAAGCGCCTATGCCCTGTCGATTGGCCTTAAATCGGTGCAAATCGTCGACGTGCAGGTCAACGTCGCAGGGGCTGGCAGCGCACATCGAGATCCGTTTGGATATAGGTTTAATTTTGACTGGGGTGATGAACGCACCCCAGCGTGGTGACCGAAGAAACCCAGTGCGGTGACCACAGTATAGGAGGACCGGGTCTATGAAACGTTTCAAACCAGTCTCTCGCGCGAGGCGCATACTTGCTGCGATTGCAATCGCGGGATCTCCCCTCATCCTGTCCGCTGCGCCTCTTCCTCCCGGCAACATGCCCTATGGCGCATTTGACCCTGAGGGAGATTATAGCGACGAACCCGATGCGGTGATTGAGCATGTCTTCCTGCCCTGGGAGGACGTGTCGCTGATTTCCCTTCTGGATGCCGATGAATATGCGCTGGAACGCGGGCGCGCCCTGATGGTCACGATCGAACCCTGGACCTGGACCGTGGACGAACGCAACACACCGGAATTTCTGCGCAATGGCATCCTGAATGGCTATTATGACGCCAACATGCGCGGCATCTGCCAAGTGCTCAAGGACCTGCAAAGCCCGATCTCTGTGCGGTGGGCGCATGAAATGGAGCGCAACGAAGGCCAATTCATTTGGTCAGATTGGGATCCGGAAGACTATATCACCTCGTACAAGCGAATGATTGACATCTGCCGTGATCAGGCCCCGGACATCACTGTTGTCTGGTCGCCCGCAGGGGATGACGGGCTGGAGGATTATTACCCCGGTGACGACTACGTTGATATTGTAGGCCTGTCGATTTTCGGTCTCGAGCAATGGGAGATCGATATTCTCGGCGGCGCGCGCAAGTACCAACAGTGGCTGGACGAAACCTATGCTCGTGTAGAAGTTTTCGGCAAGCCGGTCATCGTTGCAGAGCTTGGCTTTGTCGGCAGCGCCGCCTACGTGGCGCAATGGGAAGGGGAAGTTCGGCAACCACAGCCCGACAAACCGCTGTTGTCCGGTGTGGTCTACTTCAACCAGAAAGAGGTCTACCCCTGGCCAGATGGATATGGCTTGCCGGATTGGCGCCTGGAAAACCGAGTGATCGGCGACGATCAGGAGGTTGGCAACTAGCAAAAATTCGCCACTCATAAAGCAGCCACAAATCAACCATTGCTTAACCATAAGCATGCCTTAATTTAGCGCATCAATGGTGGGGAAACCACCGGAGCAAGCTAGGGGCAGCGAGCAATGTTTATGAAGACAGCGACCGATTGGGTGTCTGCGACGCTCAGTGTTGGGTTTATTGTGGCAATCACTGCGATCCCAATGACTGCAGCCGCCGAGGCAGAACAGCAAAGCGTCGAGAATGTTTATGCTTTCAACTGGATGGCCAATGGCAAGAAGGTGAGCAAACGCGAAGCGCGTGCACGTCAGGCGGCGCGGCGGGCCTCTTGGATGAGCACGCGCGGCGGGGCCACGTGGATTTGTTCTCCGGCAGGGTTTGGTCAGAAGTCGCGTTGCTATCGCGGCTAAAGCCGTGATCGCCGCGATCCCCGACCGGATCTAGACCAACATCTTTTGAAAAGGTGACCTCTCCGCTTTTGCGGAGCAAGTCTGCCGCCGACACGGGAGGTCTGCGGCGCGCGCCACATGCGGTGCACAACCCGGCCAGGCTGCCCCCGGTGGATCTGGCACCCTTTTCTGTCAATCAAGCATCTGTCAGTCCGGACTCCGGCCCCTGCACATTATCGTTGAGCCAGCAGCGCTCCGATGACCCTGGGCTGCATCACGGTATCCTGACAGGGTTCCGTATCCGGCAAGGTCCGGCAGGCATTCCACAAAGCTTTCAGGGTGCGTGGCCCTGCATACCCGTCTAGGGGGCCAACAGCCTTGCCTTGTTGTTTGAACCTGGATTGCAGGACGAAAATCGCGAAATTCGGGTTGCTGGCAAAGATATCCATGCCAAAGTCGGTACTCTTCAGGTCTGGTCGACTTTTGAATTCTGCGAGAAATTCGTCATACCGGTCCGACCGCCGCGTGCCCGCCAGCTTCAGGGTAAACTCCAGCCGCTCCCGATCGGCCTCGTCAAGAAGGTGGGAATAGCGCTCCAGATATTTTGTAGCCTGTTTTGGTGACTTTCTGACATTGAGCCGGTTACCGTCGCGGACAAGCTGGATCAGGAATTTAGCCGCCTCGGGATTGCCATCCTCTGACGCCTGTTCAAGCATGTCGATCGCATCTGGACCGCTTGCGCGCATATTGATGCCGTATAGCTGTCGCAACGCCTCCAGCTTGGCGATACGGGGTTCACCTGCCGCACGCGCCTTTTCGGCAAAGGTTTCGAATTGCCCGCGCCGGTCCTTCCCAAGGTATCCAAACATCGCCCCTTCAGCCAGGGTCGCCCAGGCCGCGCCAGTGCCCAGCTCCCCGCTTTGGATCAGCAGGGCCTTTGCGGTCTTGCGGTCTGTCTGACGCCACATCATATCCGCGCCAAGGTGGAGCAGGCCTTCGCCATTGCCCGCCATTGCCGCATCTTTGAAAAGTGCGGTCGCGCGGGGCCGGTCTTTGGGGAGGTCGCCACCAAAGAACAATAAAGTGCCCAGAGCCACCTTGGCCTCAGCATCGCCAATATCCACGGCGCGTTCCAGCAACTGCACACCGGTGGCAAGGTCTTGCTCCATGATCCGGCCACTGATGAGTTGTTCCCCCAGGGTGCGCATTGCATCCGGGCTTCCCTTCTGCGCTGCCAAGCTCAGATAGTCGCGCGCCTTGCCCGGGTCAGCAGGTGTTCCCACGCCCCACAAAAGCGCCTGCCCCAGCGTTTCTTCTGCGAGCAGATTGCCCTTGTCAGCGGCCGTGCGCAGCAGGCGCACTCCCCTTTCAGGGTCCGCCTCGACATAAAAGCCATCGAGCAGGACTTTGCCCAACACCGCTTGCGCTGCCGTGTGATCGGCCGCCGCTGCCTGTGAAATCAGCGCCATCCCCCGATCCTTGTCCTGGGGTAGCCCCCTGTTGCCATAAAGGAGGATTTCACCAAGCTGGAGTTGAGCGTCAACGGCGCCCGGGTCTGCGGCAGCCTCTTGCAAGGCGTCAAACTCAGCTGTTTGGGCGTGAATAGCTGGCCCGGTGGCGCTGAGAATTACAACAAGACCGATGCCAATTCGTTTCAATAGAGGAGGACGTACGGACATTTCCCTTCCCTCACTATTTACCCTTTTATTAGACGCCTTTGAGGCCGCCTTTGTCAAATGAATCCAGATGCGGCAAACGTATGGTCCTATGGTAGCGGGGGACACGCGCCGCTCTATTGGCTTATCTAAACGGTTCAATTTCAAAGCCCTGCGCAGAGGCGATCCAAACTCGATTGCCTTAGCAATGGTATGAGGCTGAATGAATTACCGGGCCGCATCCTACCCAAATACAGAATGCTCAGGCGACACCAATATTACGGTGCGCTAGTTTTCCCGGCTGGAAACGCGTAGGGCTTCCAGCTGGCTGAGGGTCCGGTCAAATGCCTGCCCCGTCGGGGTCAGGGTCAGATCGTCGTTGACGAGGTTCAGATGCGGAGTGTGGCCATTCCAAGTGTAGGGATTGGCGGCGAACCAGGCATGTCTTTCCACGAATGGCAGGCCTTCCATCATGCGCATGGCATCTTCAACGAATTTGGCATTTTTCCGATAGGTCGCGGATCCGGGTCGGTGCCAGTCAACATAAGCAAATTCGGTTACCCAGATCGGGCGATTGTATTCCGCGTGTACAGCTGTCAGCCAGTCGCGAAATTCCCTCACGCTACCGTTGGTGGAATAGTAGTGCACCGCCATAAAATCGACACGCAGCCCGCGCGCCTCAACTTGGTTCATGAAGCGGCGTTGCCACGAGTTTTTCCCCAGCGTTCCGCCCTGTGTGGTGGCCGGGCTGCCTAGGCGCAGACCACGCCGTTCCAGCTTGGGCCACAATGCGGCCGCGCGTGCAACGGACAGTCTGCGTTCGCCGTCCGGTTCGTTGAACCCCAGCAGATGCCGTACGGGCAAATCTGATTGTATTGGCTTGTTCACATCCGACACGTTGTGGATCATGGGCACGAATTCCACACTGCGCCGGTGGCGGCGGCTGGTATACATCTGATCGGGTCGCCAGTTGTAATACCACCCGAGCGCCGGCGTATCTTCCAGCCATTTCAACATGGTATAGCTGGAATTTTCCCAGGCCCCGACCCCTGCCTTCTCAGCCTGCGCTGATCCAACAATCATCATGGCCATAAGTGTCGCAAACACATAGCGCAGCATGAACCCGCCTCTCCAAGTTGCTGTCAACTCAAGCCGCCTGACGCGACTTGGGGTTCAGGCGGTCTAACGCGTTAGAACGGCCATTCTTGGGCAAGAAGTGGGTATAAATTGTTAACTGTGACGCTCGTTTTCTGTCGTACATTCCTATTTTTACTTACTTTTTACGAGAATGCTGAAGGGTTTCTTGCCGGGATGAGAATTTCGATCCCGTTTCACAACCCCTTGGACCCGTTTTGGCCCATCTCATCTGCCTCATTGCTGCTGTGAAGCCTTGTCGCACGGAAAAGGGTCTTAGCCCAGTTCCCCGAGACCAGGACTGAATGGTTCCTTGGCTGCTGTGACAGGTAAGCAGCACCGCCGCGAGGCAAACGCCTATCCGGCTTCGGATATGACGCCTCTTTCGGCGCCCCGGTATCCCGCCAGTCAGGTAGACCCATCTTGAAGGCGCGCTGGCGGCAATCATCGACTTGGTTCAAAACGCAAAAAGCCTTTCCGTGGAAGGGCTTGATGAGAACACGCATGAGTATCCAATTAAGGTTGGTTGCGGGAGCAGGATTTGAACCTGCGACCTTCAGGTTATGAGCCTGACGAGCTACCGGGCTGCTCCATCCCGCGGAGATTGTTGGTTATGATCGTTAGAGAGATTTTTTTGGTATTTACTAGGTTTGGCGGTGACCTACTCTCCCAGGGCTTAAGCCCAAGTACCATTGGCGCGACGGCACTTAACTTCCGGGTTCGGGATGGGACCGGGTGTTTTGCTCGTGCTATGACCACCAAACCGAGTAAATACCAAAAGCCTCCGGCTTTTGGTATTTGCGGCAGGCAGGATATTTGCGAAGCAAATGCCCGTTGCCGCAGGCCCGTTATGTCACGGGTCGTTTTCCAAAAGCGGAAGGTTTTTAGATCAACGTTTTGTCCAAGTTTCGTTTTGCTTTTTGGTGTTTACGAGACTGTCTGTTACTGGAACAGATCAAGCCTATCGGGCGATTAGTACCGGTCAACTGAATGCATTGCTGCACTTACATCTCCGGCCTATTGACGTGGTGGTCTTCCACGGCCCTCAGGGATACCTTGTTTTGAGGGGGGCTTCCCGCTTAGATGCCTTCAGCGGTTATCCTTTCCGATCATAGCTACCCTGCACTACCGTTGGCACGATAACAGGTCCACCAGTGGATCGTTCACCCCGGTCCTCTCGTACTAGGGGCAACTCCTCTCAAGTATCCTACACCCACGGCAGATAGGGACCGAACTGTCTCACGACGTTCTAAACCCAGCTCACGTACCTCTTTAAACGGCGAACAGCCGTACCCTTGGGACCTGCTCCAGCCCCAGGATGAGATGAGCCGACATCGAGGTGCCAAACACTGCCGTCGATATGGACTCTTGGGCAGTATCAGCCTGTTATCCCCGGCGTACCTTTTATCCGTTGAGCGATGGCCCTTCCACTCGGGACCACCGGATCACTATGGCCGACTTTCGTCTCTGCTCGACTTGTCAGTCTCGCAGTCAGGCTGGCTTCTGCCATTGCACTCAACGAGCGATTTCCGACCGCTCTGAGCCAACCTTCGCGCGCCTCCGTTACGCTTTAGGAGGCGACCGCCCCAGTCAAACTACCCGCCACGCAGGGTCCCGGATCCGGATAACGGACCGCGGTTAGACATCAAGAGTGCGAAGGGTGGTATCTCAAGGGAGGCTCCACCGGAACTAGCGTTCTGGTTTCGATGCCTACCACCTATCCTGCACATCACAATCCTGATGCCAGTGCGAAGCTGTAGTAAAGGTGCACGGGGTCTTTCCGTCTAACCGCGGGAAGCCTGCATCTTGACAGGCAATTCAATTTCGCTGAGTCGATGTTGGAGACAGCGGGGAAGTCGTTACGCCATTCGTGCAGGTCGGAACTTACCCGACAAGGAATTTCGCTACCTTAGGACCGTTATAGTTACGGCCGCCGTTTACCTGGGCTTCAATTCGGAGCTCTCACTCCTCCTTTTAACCTTCAGGCACCGGGCAGGCGTCAGACCCTATACGTCGTCTTGCGACTTCGCAGAGCCCTGTGTTTTTAATAAACAGTCGCCACCCCCTGGTTTGTGCCCCCGGATCCAAGTTGCCTTGAACCCGGGCCTCCTTCTCGCGAACTTACGGAGGTATTTTGCCGAGTTCCTTCAACATCGTTCTCTCAAGCGCCTTGGTATTCTCTACCAGTCCACCTGTGTCGGTTTAGGGTACGGTCTGATGGAGGGCTATTTCCAGGGACTGCTCAGCAGCCCAACCAATCCGATAAGGCTGAACTACAGTCGCAATCCGTCACATCCTCCTGGCCCAGGAATATTAACCTGGTTCCCATCGCCTACGCCTTTCGGCCTCGGCTTAGGGGCCGGCTTACCCTGCTCAGATTAGCTTTAAGCAGGAACCCTTGGACTTTCGGCGAGAGTGTCTCTCACACTCTTTGTCGCTACTCATGTCATCATTCTCGCTAGTGATCTCTCCACCGGATGGCTCACGCCCCGGCTTCATCGAAAGCCTCTTGTCTCCAATCTTCCCGAAGGAAGTAAGGAGACATGAGACTATGTCACACTACGCTCTGCTACCATGCACTATGTGCATCCTCGGCTTCGGCTCATGGCTTGAGCCCCGTTACATCTTCGCCGCAGGACAACTTATTTAGACCAGTGAGCTGTTACGCTATCTTTAAAGGATGGCTGCTTCTAAGCCAACCTCCTGGTTGTTTTGGTCGTCCCACCTGCTTTCCCACTTAGCCATGAATTGGGGGCCTTAGCCGGAGGTCAGGGTTGTTTCCCTCTCCACTACGGACGTTAGCATCCGCAGTGTGTCTGCCATCTAGTACTCCCGGGTATTCGGAGTTTGGTTAGGATCAGTAAGCCTGTGGGGCCCCATTACCCATCCAGTGCTCTACCCCCCGGGGTATTCGGATGACGCTCTACCTAAATAGATTTCGCAGAGAACCAGCTATCTCCGAGTTTGATTGGCCTTTCACCCCTAGGCACAGCTCATCCCGATCTTTTTCAACAGATGTGGGTTCGGTCCTCCAGTGCGTGTTACCGCACCTTCAACCTGGCCATGCCTAGATCACTCGGTTTCGGGTCTGATCCCACGAACTCATTCGCCCTATTAAGACTCGCTTTCGCTGCGCCTTCGCCTAGCGGCTTAAGCTTGCTCGTGAGACCAAGTCGATGACCCATTATACAAAAGGTACGCTGTCAGCCCTCAAGGGGCCTCCAACTGATTGTAGGCGTTCGGTTTCAGGTACTGTTTCACTCCCCTCGTCGGGGTGCTTTTCACCTTTCCCTCACGGTACTGGTTCACTATCGGTCAGTAAGGAGTACTTAGCCTTCGAAGGTGGTCCTCCGATCTTCAGACAGAATTTCACGTGTTCCGCCCTACTTAATACGTCCATCAAAGCTTCCTGTACGGGGCTATCACCCGCTATGGCTGCGCTTCCCAACGCATTCCAGTCACTTCTCTGGCTCGGCTGGTCCCCGTTCGCTCGCCGCTACTAAGGGAGTATCAATTGATGTCCTTTCCTCCGGGTACTTAGATGTTTCAGTTCCCCGGGTTTGCTCTTAAAACCCTATGTATTCAGGTTTTAAGTACCTGGTTCAGCAAGATATTGGCTACCGTGGTAACAATATCGAACTGTCAGGTGGGTTCCCCCATTCGGAAATTCATGGATCAAAGCCTATTCTCGGCTCCCCATGACTTATCGCAGAGTATCACGTCCTTCATCGCCTCTTACTGCCAAGGCATTCACCAAACGCCCTTCTCGCGCTTGATCTGGTCCAGAAAGAGACAGTCTTTGACAACTGTCGGATCCGGAAGCTGGTTCACAACCGGATCATCTGTCTCTGAACCAAAAAGCATACTTTCCCGCTCTTTCATCCTGGTGCCTGTGATGTCGGTCGCAGGCGGACGAAAGAACAATGCATGATCGGGTAGATCATGCGGGTTAGTGTACTTGACTTGGACAACTCCGTCGTTTCGAACCGGCATACCAGAAGGCGTCTGAGGAAACATGACGTATCTTCCGGCTTGCCTCACCCCGAAGGGATCGGCACCAATCCGAGATCATCCCCACACTCGGGGCGATCAACGGTGTTGTTGATTTTTCTCTCTATACGATGTCAAAACTGCGTCCGATTGGACGGATAAGAACCACTTGCGGTGCTTATCGATCTAATCGGGGAATGGTGGGTCGAGGAGGACTTGAACCTCCGACCTCACGCTTATCAGGCGTGCGCTCTAACCACCTGAGCTACCGACCCATTCTAAATGGGGCCGATTGCAAAGTGGTGGAGCCTAGGAGGATCGAACTCCTGACCTCCTGAATGCAAATCAGGCGCTCTCCCAGCTGAGCTAAGGCCCCTTGCTGAACCTCAGGGGTCTGAGGCTCGACTGTCTGAAGAGATATGAGGACGGCTCGGTCCTGATGTTGACCGGCTTTGTTTGCCGATCTTCTGCTAAGTGATGCACGAGAAAAGCTGCGCTAATCTGACTAGCATCATCCTTAGAAAGGAGGTGATCCAGCCGCAGGTTCCCCTACGGCTACCTTGTTACGACTTCACCCCAGTCGCTGAGCTCACCGTGGTCCGCTGCCTCAAAAGTTAGCGCACGGCCTTCGGGTAAACCCAACTCCCATGGTGTGACGGGCGGTGTGTACAAGGCCCGGGAACGTATTCACCGCGTCATGCTGTTACGCGATTACTAGCGATTCCGACTTCATGGGGTCGAGTTGCAGACCCCAATCCGAACTGAGACATCTTTTGGGGATTAACCCATTGTTGATGCCATTGTAGCACGTGTGTAGCCCAACCCGTAAGGGCCATGAGGACTTGACGTCATCCACACCTTCCTCCCGCTTATCACGGGCAGTTTCCCTAGAGTGCCCAGCCGAACTGCTGGCAACTAAGGATGTGGGTTGCGCTCGTTGCCGGACTTAACCGAACATCTCACGACACGAGCTGACGACAGCCATGCAGCACCTGTCACTCGGTCACCGAAGTGAAAACCAGATCTCTCTGGCGGTCCGAGGATGTCAAGGGTTGGTAAGGTTCTGCGCGTTGCTTCGAATTAAACCACATGCTCCACCGCTTGTGCGGGCCCCCGTCAATTCCTTTGAGTTTTAATCTTGCGACCGTACTCCCCAGGCGGAATGCTTAATCCGTTAGGTGTGTCACCGAATAGCATGCTACCCGACGACTGGCATTCATCGTTTACGGTGTGGACTACCAGGGTATCTAATCCTGTTTGCTCCCCACACTTTCGCACCTCAGCGTCAGTATCGAGCCAGTGAGCCGCCTTCGCCACTGGTGTTCCTCCGAATATCTACGAATTTCACCTCTACACTCGGAATTCCACTCACCTCTCTCGAACTCTAGACCGATAGTTTTGGAGGCAGTTCCGGGGTTGAGCCCCGGGATTTCACCCCCAACTTTCCGATCCGCCTACGTGCGCTTTACGCCCAGTAATTCCGAACAACGCTAACCCCCTCCGTATTACCGCGGCTGCTGGCACGGAGTTAGCCGGGGTTTCTTTACCAGGTACTGTCATTATCATCCCTGGCGAAAGAGCTTTACGACCCTAGGGCCTTCATCACTCACGCGGCATGGCTGGATCAGGCTTGCGCCCATTGTCCAAGATTCCCCACTGCTGCCTCCCGTAGGAGTCTGGGCCGTGTCTCAGTCCCAGTGTTGCTGATCATCCTCTAAAACCAGCTATAGATCGTAGACTTGGTAGGCCGTTACCCCACCAACTATCTAATCTAACGCGGGCCGATCCTTCTCCGATAAATCTTTCCCCCGAAGGGCGTATAAGGTATTACTCACCGTTTCCAGTGGCTATTCCTTAGAGAAGGGCACGTTCCCACGCGTTACTAACCCGTCCGCCGCTCACTCCGAAGAGTGCGCTCGACTTGCATGTGTTAAGCCTGCCGCCAGCGTTCGTTCTGAGCCAGGATCAAACTCTCAAGTTGAAATGCGATTGCTCGCATATCCTTGACGTTCGAACCTCTGCACATCTTCACCAGGAGGCTAATCCTGATGAAAGTCTCTGTTTGTGTGCTTGGTTTCAAAAGAAACCGAAGCCGTACAAACAGTGAAGCTGACACTGGATCATCGGAACCGAAATTCCTACCAGCGCGATATACAGACGTTGATCCATCGAAATGAACCAAACCGCCCACATATCTCTTCAGTTATCTGTCAATGTCAAAGAGCAACACCCAGCGGCCAAAACAAACAGATGCGCCAATCTCTCAGCGCGCCCGCCTGCCTCATCCTCAAAGATGCCTCAGTCTCTCCTGAGCGTCTCAACCGTCTTTCCGATCCGTCAGCAGCGTCTCCGCCGCGCCCCGTAGCGCCTCAGCGCCGCCGGTGAAGGGGGTTCTAGTCCTAACTCCAAATACCCGCAACCCCAAAATCAACAAAAACCGAAAAAACGGGAAATTTCTCGCAATATTCAACAAAATCAAATGCTTAACCCAAACTTAAATCTGGCCCCGATGTGCGATTTAGCAGTACATTCTCCTATTTGCTGGTCCTTCCCCCCACACTCGGCGAGGGACGCTTAGTCCTCCACAGGGTTATCCACAGAGCACCGTTGAATCACACCTGAATCGGGTTGGAATCGGATGGGAATCGCCCGGACGAGAGCCGGTCAGAGGGCCAAACCGACTCGACGACCATCGAAAATTGCCTGCGCCGCCATCCGGGGCGCATCGGCATCACCGACGAGTTGCGGCGTAACACCCAGCCCGATCAACTCGTCCCGCAGAGACATATCCGCATGGTTCGAGACCGCCATTACCAAATCGTCGGCCGAAATGGCCCTTTGCGAGCCGGTCAGCAGGCAGGTCACCGTCGCGCCCTGCCCGTCCCAGCCTGCGATGGCGGCCTCGGTTATAAATGTGACACCCAACTCAGCCAGTGCGCGGCGCAGGTGGAGATCCGTGGCCGAACGCTGCAGCTCCTTGCCCACCATCGGGTCCGGCGTCACCAGCGTCACCCGGTGCCCGTCTTCGGCCAGCCGCCAGGCGGTGCCGCAGCCGCGCCAGTTGCCGCCTTCATCCAGGACGATCACTTCCTGGCCCAGACGGGCACGGCGGGCCATCACATCCTCGGCGGACCAGACGTGGCCGTGTTCGATCCCCGGCAGGTGGGCCAGATGCGGTAGCGCCTTTTGGAACCCGGTCTCCGTCGGCTTGCTGCCGGTAGCCAGGACCACCCTATCGGCGCCCTCGCACTTTATGTCATCCGCATCCATATAGGTGTTGAGCCGGACATCAACGCCCAGACGGGTGAGCTGGCGATCGTACCAGCTGATCAGATCGGTGATCTGCCCCCGGCGTGGCTGTAGCCCCGCCAGATGGAATTGCCCCCCCAGATGCGCAGCCGCCTCGGCCAGGGTCACGTGGTGGCCACGCTCGGCCGCAACCCGGGCAGCCTCCAGCCCGGCGGGGCCACCGCCGACCACCAGCACCTTTTTCGGATCGGTCGTCGGGTTGAAGCGATCACCGCCCCAGCCATGCTCTCGCCCGGCGGATGGATTGACCAGGCAGGAAATCCAGTAATCCCGGCTGCGCCTCCCCCAACACTGCTGGTTACAGGACAGGCAGCCCCGGATATCCTCTGCCCTGCCCGTCTCTGCCTTGGCGACAAGATGCGGATCGGCGATCTGGCCGCGCACCAGGGACACCAGATCTGCCTCTCCCGCGCCCAAAAGGGTATTGGCGTTCTCCGGCGTGCGGATATGACTTTCGGATGTCACAAGGGCCTGCTGCACAGCGCCCTTCAGCGTTCCGGCTAGATCCGAGGTCAGCTTCTCCCCGTGCTGAAAGCTGGGCAGCAGCCGGGCGAAATCGAAATAGGAACCGGAGCCGATGGTCACATAGTCCATCGCACCTTCGCTGTCGTGCAGGGCGACGATCTCGGCCATGCTTTCACGGCTGAGAGCAATATCGACCCCCGGTTCGTCATTGACCGACAGGCCGATGATAAAGTCCTCGCCGCAGGCGCGGCGGATGCGGTGCAAGATCGTGCGCGAGAGGCGCGTTCGGTTTTCCAGACTGCCACCCCAGCGGTCATCGCGCTGGTTGGAAAAGGGCGTCCAGAACTGATCGAGCAGGCAATGATAGGCAGCCCAGACCTCGACCCCGTCGAACCCTGCCTTTTGGCAGCGGATCGCGGCCTGAACGAACCCTTCGATGGTTTCCTCGATTTCGGCCTCGCTCATCATGTGGCTGGCGTCGCTGTCGTGGTAACTTGGCCCACCCGAGGGCGACCAGGCGGCGTGCCAGGAATTGTCCTGATCGCCGTGGGCGCCGACGTGGTAAAGCTGCTGGATCATCACCGCACCTTCGGCCTTGCTGGCCTCGGTCAGGCGGCGAAAGTGGGGGATCACTTCATCGCTGGAATGGAGGAAATTGCCGCGCGTAAGCACCGCAGAGGCATGCACCGGCATCGGCTCGACCACGATCATCGCCGCGCCGCCCAGCGCCCGTTCGCGGTAATAGGCCGTATGCGCCTCCCCCGGCAGCCCACCCTTTGCCATATTGGTGGTGTGGGCGCCAAAAACGATACGGTTGCGCAGCGTCTTGTGGCGCAGGGTCACCGGGCGAAAGATATGCGGAAAGGTGCTCATGGCTCAGCCCTCCAAATCGTTCAATCCTGACATCAGATCGCCGGTCATCCCGGCGGCCTCCATATGCTGGCGCAGGCGCTGGTTATAGCCGCCGGGTGTGTTCAGCGCTTCGATCAGATCGGCGCAGCCTGCCTCGGCGAGGCTGGTGGCGACCAGCATCCGCAGGAAGGCCTCTCCCTGCGCCGGATCTGCAACGCGCTCCCCCAGCCAATCCGCTGCATCGCCGACCATGCGCGCCACCGGTGACAGCACCGCCTGGGCACAAAGGTAGGCGTCCAGCTCGGCGCTATCTTTGAGAGCAAATACGGTATTGCGGGCACCAAAGAGAGCGTTGACCAGTTCGATGTCGCCCAGCGCCATGATGGCAGAGCCGCCCTGTGCAATGCCAGGAAAGGGCATCATCACCGCCGAAGCCCGCGCAGGCGCGACCAGGTCCCCCACCCGCGCCAGATCGGCGCCCGCGATGAAGGAGATCACCTGTTGATCTTCGCGGAAGGTGAGCGGCGCCAGAATGTCCGGCGCGGCCTCCGCCATCAGCCCCAGAAAGATCACATCGCTCTGGTCCAGAACCTGCTGGTTGGGCGCAGCCGAGACGTTGTCAAAGGCGCCTGCCAGTTCGGCGGAGACATGCGCGCTGCGCTCGGAGACCGTGATCTGATGCCCGTCGCCTGCGATACCACGCACCACCGCCCCCGCGATGGTGCCGGTTCCGATGACGCCGATCCGCATATCAGATATCCTTCATCAGGCGCAGCGCATCATAGATCGCCGCATGGGTGTTGCGGGCCGAAACCGCATCCCCGATCCGGAACAGCTGGAAGGTGCCATCTTCATTGCGCGCCACCTGTTGCGGCTTCCCTGCGATCAGCGCCTCGTGATCCAGCTCGCCGCCATTGCGGCTGAGCGGTTTCAGATCGAAGTAGAGCTCATCCAGCGGCAGGGTGCCGTAGTTCACCACCACCTGATCGTAATCGGCGGTATAGCTGTGATCGCTGTAATCGGTGCCGACGGTCGCGGTCAGGACATTGCCGTTCTTGGCCACATCGAGCAGACGGCGCGTCACGGTGAAACGCACGTCCTTGTCCTGAAGGCTACGCATGTAAGGCACCAGGTTCATCGCCATGATGTCGGGGGCGAACACCCGGTCCGGCGTCATCACCTCGACCGTGCTGCCCGCCGCAGCAGCGACCTCGGCCGCCATCAGGGCGGGGTGATCGCCGCTTTCGTCGTAGATCAGCACGTTCTGCGCAGGCTTCACATCGCCCGAGATCAGATCCCAGGCCGAGACCACATTGGCAGCTTCTTCCTTTTCCTCAAACAGATGCCCGTTGGGCAGGCCGCCAGTGGCCACGATCACCACATCGGGGTTGAGGGCGGTGACATCCGCCGCCTCGGCCCAGGTGTTGAAATGGAAGGTCACATCGCGCGCCGCGCATTGCGCCATGCGCCAGTCGATGATGCCGATCATCTCGCGGCGGCGCGGGCTTTGCGCGGTCAGCAGCACCTGACCGCCGGGATCGGCGGCCGCCTCGAACACCGTCACATCGTGGCCGCGCTCGGCAGCGACGCGGGCGGCTTCCAGCCCTGCCGGGCCTGCGCCGACGACAACGACCTTCTTCTTTTGCGTCGCCGCAGGGATTTCATGCGGCATGGTCAGCTCGCGCCCGGTGGCAGCGTTGTGGATACAAAGGGCATCGCCCGCCTGATAGATCCGGTCGAGACAGTAGGTGGCACCGACACAGGGGCGAATATCATCCTCGCGCCCCTCCATGATCTTTTTTACCACATGGGGGTCGGCCATATGGGCGCGGGTCATCCCCACCATATCCAAGAGCCCCGAGGCCACCGCATGCCGCGCCGTCGCCACATCGGGAATGCGCGCGGCATGGAAAGTGGGCATGCCGGTGGCCTGTTTCACCGATCCGGCAAAATCAAGATGCGGCGCGGCGGCCATGCCCTGCACCGGGATCACGTCAGTCATCGCCGGATCGGTATGGATGCGCCCCCGGATCACGTTGAGGAAATCCACCATGCCGGTGGCAGACAGGCGTTTGGAGATCTCGAGCCCCTCTTCAGGGGTGATGCCACCTGCCTGATCCTCATCCGCCGTGTAGCGCAGGCCGACGATGAAATCGTCCCCGACCCGGTCGCGCACCGCCTGAAGCACATCCAGCGGCAGTTTCATGCGGCTTTCCAGACTCTGCCCGCCATAGGGACCGTCCAGATCATTGGTCAGTGGCGACCAGAACTGATCCAGAAGGTGCCCGTAGACCTGCAATTCGATGCCATCCATGCCGCCTGCCTTCATCCGTTCGGCGGCATCGGCGAAATCGGTGATGATGCGCTCGATATCCCAATCTTCCGCCAATTTCGGAAAGGCCCGGTGCGCCGGTTCGCGGTGGCGGGTGGAGCTGACCGAAGGCAGCCAATCGCCCTTGTTCCAGTTGGTGCGGCGCCCCAGATGGGTCAGCTGGATCATCACCGCCGCGCCGTGTTCGTGCACCCGGTCGGTCAGCGCCTGGATCCAGGGCACCACCTCGTCCTTGTAGGCCAGCACGTTGTTGAACACCGGCGGGCTGTCCTTGGACACCGCTGCCGACCCCGCCGTCATGGTCAGCGCCACACCCGCCTTGGCCCGTTCGGCGTGATAGGCGGCATAGCGTTCCTTTGGCATGCCGTCCTCGGGGTAGGCCGGTTCATGGCTGGTGGTCATGATCCGGTTGCGCAGGGTGAGGTGTTTCAGTTGGTAGGGCTGCAAAAGCGGATCATTGGACATCTTGGCGCTCTCCTTGCGGGCATCTGTTGCTGGGTGGTCGGGTCAATGGTGAAACGGAAACGGGTTCAGGAAAAGGCCTCACTACAGGACTTAATACCAAGCATCGGGCACCTCGGCTTTCTTCTGGGTGATAAAGGCCTGAAGCGCCTCATCCGTACCTTCGTCCATCGCGGGCGCCTCATAGGCGGCCAGCTGTGCCTTCCAGCGAGCGTTGGCACGGGAGGCCGCATCGACGCCGCCCTTTTCATCCCAGGTTTCCCAAGGCTGGTGATCGTCCACCGCGCTATCCCAATAGGCGGTCTGGTAATGGCGCAGGGTGTGCTGGGTGGAAAACAGGTGCTGCCCGGGGCCGCCTTCGGCAAGAGCGTCGAACCCGAGCGTGTCGTCGTTGACCTCGAACCCGTTCAGATAGGCATGCAGCGCCCCGCAAAGGTCCGTATCCAGAATGAATTTCTCGTAGGACATCGACAAAAGCCCATCAAGGAACCCCGCCGAATGCAGGATGTAATTCGCGCCGCATTGCACCGCCGACATCATCGACATCATCGCCTGCTGCATCGCCTGCGCGTCGGGCAGCTTCGAGGTTGAGAAATTCCCGGCGCAGCGCAGCGGCAGATTCAGGCGACGCGCCAGCTGCCCCATGGCCAGCGAGGCCAGCGCCGGTTCCGGTGTACCAAAGGTGGGCGAGCCCGACCGCAGCGACATGGAACTGATGAAGGAGCCCAGAATGGTTGGGGCACCGGGACGCACCAGCTGGGTGATGGCGCAGGACACCATGGTTTCGGCCAGGCATTGCGCCAGCGCCCCGGCCATAGTCAGCGGCGCCACTGCCCCGCCCAGCAGGAAGGGCAGATGGATCGAACCCTGCCCCGCCGCCGCATAGGCACGGATCCCCTGCGAGGTGACGCCATCGATCACCAGCGGTGAGGTGGTGTTGAAATTGCCCATGATGACGCAGTTCTGATCGACGAACTCCGCACCAAACAAGATGCGGCACATCTCGATACTGTCCTCGGCACGCTCGGGCGCGGTGATCGAGCCCAGGAAGGCCCGGTCGCTATAGCGCATATGGGCATAAACCATATCCAGATGCCGCTTGTTGACGGCGATATCGGTTGGCTCGCAGATGGTGCCGCCGGAATGGTGCAGAAAGGGGCTCATCTGCGCCAGTTTCACGAAATTGCGGAAATCGGCGATGGTGCCGTAGCGGCGGCCATTGTCCAGATCCATCACGAAGGGTGAGCCGTATGAGGGCGCCAGCACCATGGCATCGCCGCCGATTTCAACAGAATTGGCGGGGTTGCGGGCGTGCTGGGTAAACCGCGCGGGCGCGGTTTTCAGGATCTCCCGGATCATGCCAGGGGCAAATTTCAGGTTCCAGCTGCTGGCGGTCAGATCGGTCACCTCGGCGCCTGCCGCGCGGAACAGGGCAACGGTTTCTGGATCGTCGCGGAACTCCAGTCCGATCTCGGACATGATACGCTCGGCGGTGGCCTCGATCTGCGCAAGACTCTCCTCGGACAGGATGTCATAGGTGGGAATCCTGCGGCTGATATAGGGCACGCGCAGGTGTTCGTTCTGCCCCGGCTCTGCCGTGCGCCCAGCGCTGCGGCGCGCCCGCCGTCCCCGCGATTTGACTGCCACCTCTGCCATCTGTGCGACCTCCTCTTATCGAATTGACATCATCTGTTGACATTAGTGTCAATTCAATAATCACATGCGTCAACTTCGATTGCGTCACGAGGATGTCGCTGTTATGCAAAATGCCATGAACGCTTCTCAGACCCTTGCAGAACTCTCCCAGCAGACTAGCAGCGCGGATGCCTGGCTGATGGCCGCCTATGAAGAGCTGACCGCCCATGGCGTCGGCGCGGTGAAGATCATGCCGCTGGCGAAAAAACTGGGGGTCTCGCGCACCAGTTTCTACTGGTATTTCAAGGATCGCGAGGCGCTTCTGGAGGCGATGATCCGCCACTGGGAGGACAAGAACACCAGCAATCTGGTCGCCCGCACCGAAGCCTATGCGGAGAACCTGTTCGAGGCGGTGTTTAACCTGTTTGATTGCTGGCTAGACCCGGATCTGTTCGATTCCCGACTGGATCTGGCGATCCGCAACTGGGCGCGCAGCGACCCGTCGCTACAGGCCCGACTGGATCTGGCCGATGCTCGCCGCAAGAGGGCGATGACCGATATGCTGATCCGGTACGGGTATGATCCCGAGGACGCCGAGATCCGCGCACTCACCATGATCTACACTCAGATCGGCTATATCTCGATGCAGGTGCACGAGGACGCGGCCCAGCGTCTGGCGCGGATGCCGGGCTATATGGAGGTCTTCACCGGCCAGAAGCCCGCGCAAAAGGACATCGACCGCTTCATGGCGCGCCATCGCTGAACAGCGCGCTGTTCCTTAGTCGTTGAAGATCGCCACCGCCCGAATGAATCCGGCAGAGGCACCCTTGATCTTGAACGGAAAGCAGGAAATTTCGAACCCCGTGGGCGGCAGCTTATCGAGGTTTGTCAGCTTCTCCATATGGCAATAGCCCACCTCCATCGAGGCCCGGTGCCCCTCCCAGATGATCGCCGGGTCGCCCGATTTTGCGTATTCCTGCGCCGTCAGCGGAAAGGGCGCATCCCAGCTCCAGGCATCCGTGCCGGTGACACGCACACCCCGCTCGGTCAGGTACAGCGTCGCCCCCCGCCCGATGCCGCAGCCCCGCACCAGGTAATCGGGATGCCCATAACGCGCCCCGGCCGAGGTATTGACCACCACGATATCAAGCGGCTACAATTCGTGGCCGATCCGGTCCAGCTCGGCCTCCACATCCGCGGCTGTAACCACATAGCCATCGTCGAAATGGCGGAAATCCAGTTTTACCCCCGGCGCCATGCACCATTCCAGCGGCACCTCGTCGATGGTGATCGCCCGCTCCCCGCCATTCATGGTGGAATGATGGTGATAGGGCGCATCCAGATGGGTGCCGTTGTGGGTGGCGATCTGCAGCCGTTCGATCGCCCAGCCCTCACCGCCGGGAAGATCCTCCCGTTTCAGCCCCGGGAAAAAGCTCATCACCTGTTCAGCGGTCTGATCGTGAGAAAGGTATTCGATCTGCGGCAGCATGATCTCTGGGTCGGACTGGATACCTGTTTCTAGAGCAACGGAAAGATCGACAAATCGGCGCGGCATGGGAAATCCTTTTTGAAATCTGCCGCGATGCTAGCGCCTCAGGGCAGGCATGAGAACAGGGTTCTGTTGTCGCGAAACCAAGGTTCCAGAATGCCCTTGAGCGCCGTGACCTTGGCCGATCCCTGCAGGTCCCGGTGGCTCAGCAACCAGATCGGCGCGTAGGGTTGTACCGGCAGATGCGGCAGCGGCACCAACTGCGGATAGGCGCGCCCAAGGAAGACGGGCATGCGCAGGGCACCCATCCCCGCCAGCGCCGCGGCAATCATGCTGGGCATATCATCAAGCCGCGCCCGCACCCATATATCGGGATGGATCTTCAGCGCGGCGGCGGGCGGCGCATCATGCCCCGCATAAAGCACCCATTCCAGCGGCGCCTGAGGATCGCGCGCCGCCGCTTCGGCGATCTCGGGCAGCGCGAAAAATCCGCTCTGCTGTTCGGTCAGCTTGCGCCCCACCAGCGTCTCCTGCGGGTGACGACTGATCCTGAGCGCCAGATCCGCCTCGCGCCGGGCCAGATCCAGAACGCCATTGTCCGCCCTGACGGTCAGCTCCAACTGTTGGTGTTCTGCCGTGAACTCTGCCAACAGCGGCGCCAGAAAGGTCTGGATCAGCAAGGGCGGCGCGGTGAGGCTCAAAGGGCCGCTCAGATCCTGCGCCCGGCCCGACAGGCGCCGCATCGCCGCCTGCTCCTCGGCCTCCATTCGGGCGGCGGCCGCAGCGATCTCATGCGCCTCATCGGTCGGGTGATAGCCCTCGGGGCGGCGTTCGAACAACGGACGACCCAGCGCCTCCTCGGCGCGGCGGATGCGGCGCGCCACGGTGGTATAGGTCAGCCCCAGTTGCGCGCCCGCAGCGGCCAGATTACCGCCGCGCACCAGCGCAAGAACGGTCTGCATATCATCCCATGTGATCTTCATGCGTGCGTTTTTGCATGTCTGATGTCGAAATTCACGCGTTTTTCTACACCACACTGCCGGGCATTTAGCACGGGTTGAAACACGGGTCGCAAAACCGACCACTCCACAGAAGGAAACGCATCATGGTCTATGCCTATGTCAATCTGCCCATCACCAACCCGGACAGCTTTGCCGCCTATCGCGAAAAAGCAGGCGCCGCGCTTGCAAAACACGGGGTGCGGGTCGTGACCTCCTCCCCGCAGCAGCGGGTGATTGAAGGCTCCCGTGACGAAACCGGGGTCGGCGTGATCCTGGAATTCGACAGCACCGAGGCTGCGCTCGGCTGGATAAACGATGAAGAGTTGAAAGAAGTGCACGGCCTGCGTCAGGCCGCGGGCAACGGGGCCATCACCCTCTTGGGTTAACCCATACAAATAAAACCGGGCGCAATGTGGATGACATTGCGCCCGGTAACAGTCTCATTTGGCTGGATTACTCGGCCGCGATCTGTTCTTCCGCCTTTTCGACCCGGACCGCCGAGAATTTGAACTCGGGGATCATGCCGTAGGGGTCCAGCGCCGAGTTGGTCAGCACGTTCGCTGCCGCCTCGACATAGGCGAAGGGCACAAAGACCATATCTTCGGACACGGCCCGGTCGGCGCGCGCCATGATCTTGATCGAACCGCGCCGGGTGGAGAGACGCACCATGCCGCCGGGCTCAACACCTAGTTTGCGCAGGGTCTTCGGATGCAGCGAGCAGTTCGCTTCCGGCTCCACCGCGTCCAGTACCAGCGACCGGCGGGTCATCGCCCCGGTGTGCCAATGCTCCAGCTGGCGGCCGGTGGTCATGATCATCGGATACTCATCATCCGGCGCCTCATCCGGGGCGATCACTGCCGCCGGCGTGAACATCGCCTTGCCACCTTCGCGCGGGAAGCCATCGCCGAACACCACCGACTGGCCCGGATCCTCGGGCGACAGCGACGGGTAGGCCACGGTCTCGTTCTCCAGCCGCTCCCAGGTGATGTTGTTGAGCGACTTCATGTTGAGCTTCATCTCGGCAAAGACCTCGGACACATCGGTATAGGTCCAGGGCAGACCGATCCGCTGCGCCAGATCGACGGTGATCGACCAATCCTCGCGCGCCTCACCCGGAGGGGTGACAGCCGGGCGGACCCGCTGCACCTGCCGGTTGGTGTTCGAGACGGTGCCGTTCTTCTCGTAAAGAGCCGAAGCGGGCAGGATGATATCGGCAAAGTTCGCCGTCTCAGTCAGGAAGATATCCTGCACGATCATCAGTTCCAGCTTGGCAAAGGCCTCCCGCGCGTGATCCGCGTCGGGGTCGGACATCGCCGGGTTCTCACCCTGGATGTACATGCCCTTGATATTGCCCGCATAGACCTGATCGACGATCTCGGTCACCGTCAGGCCCTTCTCGTTCGAGAAGTCGCCGCCACCCCAGACATCGGTAAAGGAGCTGCGCACTTCGTCGCTGGTCACCGTCTGGTAATCCGGCAGGAACATCGGGATCAGGCCGGCATCGGATGCACCTTGCACATTGTTCTGACCGCGCAGCGGGTGCAGGCCCGTGCCCGGACGCCCAACGTTGCCGGTCATCAGCGCCAGGCTGATCAGGCAGCGCGAGTTGTCGGTGCCGTGGATATGCTGGCTGACGCCCATGCCCCAGAAGATCAGCGCAGATTGCGCGCCAGCGAACATCCGGGCCACGCGGCGCAGCTGCTCCGGCGGGATGCCACAGATTTCGCTCATCTTCTCAGGGGTGAACTGGCGCAGATGCTCTTTCTCGGCGGCCCAGTTGTCGGTCCAGCGGTGGATGTACTGGCTGTCGTAGAGCTCCTCCTCGACGATCACGTTCATGATCGCGTTCAACATCGACACATCCGCCCCGGGACGGAACTGCAGCATCTCAGTCGCGTAGCGGCGCATGCCGACACCGCGCGGATCCATCACGATCAACTTGCCACCGCGTTTGGTGAACTGCTTGAAGTAGGTGGCCGCCACCGGGTGGTTCTCGATCGGGTTGGCACCGATGATGATCGCCACATCGGCGTTTTCGATCTCGTTGAAGCTGGCGGTCACCGCACCGGAGCCGACGTTTTCGATCAGCGCCGCCACCGAGGAAGCGTGGCACAGACGGGTGCAGTGGTCGACGTTGTTATGCTTGAAACCCTGGCGAATGAACTTCTGGAAGAGATAGGCTTCTTCGTTGGTGCATTTTGCCGAGCCAAAGCCCGCAACGTTGCGCGGATCCTCGTTGCGCAGCTTGATCAGCCCCTTGGCCGCGAGATCCAGCGCCTCTTCCCAAGTCGCTTCGCGGAAATGGGTGGAGAGGTTGCCCGGATCGACGTTCAGCCCCTTGGCCGGCGCGTCGTCGCGACGGATCAGCGGCTTGGTCAGGCGGTGCGGGTGGTGGATGTAGTCGTAGCCAAAGCGGCCCTTGACGCAGAGACGGCCTTCGTTCGCCGGGCCATTGATGCCCTCGACGTATTTGACCTTGCCGTCCTTCACCTTGAGGCTGACCTTGCAGCCGACGCCGCAGAAGGGGCAGACGCTCTCGGTCTCGGAATCGTAATCCTTGCTGTCGCCCACCTGCGCCTCGTCCACCACAGAGGCGGGCATCAGCGCGCCGGTCGGGCAGGCCTGAACGCATTCACCGCAGGCCACGCAGGAGGACGCGCCCATCGGGTCGGCGATATCAAAGGTCGGATAGGCATCGTGACCGCGCCCGGCCATACCGATGACATCGTTCACCTGCACTTCGCGGCACGCACGCACGCAGAGGCCGCAGGAGATACAGGCGTCAAGGTTCACGCTCATCGCGACGTGGCTGTCATCGAGTAGCGGAATGCGGCCCTCTTCCAGCTTGGGGAAACGCGACTCCGAAACCCCGTTCAGCTCGGCCATGTCCCACAGGTGCGAGGACTTATCATGCGCCTCTTCCTGTTTGGGCTGGTCGGCCACCAGCAGTTCCATCACCATCTTGCGGGCATTTGTGGCGCGCGCATTGTTGGTGGTGACAACCATGCCCTCGGCGGGTTCGCGGATACAGGAAGCTGCGAGCGTGCGCTCGCCTTCGATCTCCACCATACAGGCGCGACAGTTGCCGTCGGGGCGGTAGCCCGGCTGCGGCTTGTGGCACAGATGTGGGATCTTCAGGCCGCGACCGTTCGCGACTTCCCAGATGGTCATGCCCGCATCTGCGGTGACCTGTTCGCCGTCGAGGGTAAAGGTGATTTGCTTCGACATGGCTCAGATCTCCTTGGCTTGCGAAGATGAGAATAGGGGAGTGCCCGACCCGGGGTGGGCGTGAAGCGCCCGCCCATGGGGGCGGGTCGGGCGCTGCCCGGCGTTACCCGCCGGGCGGAACATCAACTGAAGGATCATGCTCAGATCTCCTCCGGGAAATGTTTCATGGTCAAACGGATCGGGTTCGGCGCGGCCTGGCCCAGACCACAGATAGAGGCATCGACCATGGTCTGGCTCAGCTCCTCCAAAAGGCCCTGATCCCACTTGTCGGCCTGCATCAGTTTTACCGCCTTCTCGCAGCCAGCCCGGCAGGGGGTGCACTGGCCACAGCTTTCATCCTCAAAGAACCGCAGCATATTGAGCGCGGCCTCGCGGGCGCTGTCCTGATCGGACAGGACCACCACGGCAGCCGAGCCGATGAATGTGCCATGTGGTTGCAGCGTGTCGAAATCGAGCGGGATATCGTCCATATGCGCTGGCAACAGACCGGAGGACGGACCGCCCGGCTGATAGGCCTTGAAGGCGTGGCCATCGAGCATACCGCCCGCGGCCTCGATGATATCAGCGATGGTGGAACCTGCGGGCAGCAGATGAACACCGGGGTTCTTGACCCGGCCCGAGACGGAGTAGTTGCGCAGCCCCTTGCGACCGTTCTTTTCAACCGAATTCAGCACTTCGGGGCCAAACCGGCAGATGCGCGCCACCCAGTAGAGGGTTTCGACATTGTGCACGAGCGTCGGCTGACCAAAGATCCCCACCTGCGCCACAAACGGCGGGCGGTGGCGCGGTTCACCGCGCTTGCCTTCGATGCTTTCGATCATCGCGCTTTCTTCGCCGCAGATATAGGCCCCTGCCCCGCGGCGCAGATCGATATAGCCTTCCTCGACAATACCGGCATCTTCCAGCGCCTTGATCTCGCGGCGCAGGATTTCCAGCACCGCCGGATATTCGTCGCGCATATAGATAAAGGCTTTCTCGGCCTCGACGGCCCAGGCGCCGATCAGCATGCCCTCAAGGAACATATGCGGGTCGCGCTCAAGATGGTGACGGTCCTTGAATGTGCCGGGCTCGCCCTCATCGCCATTCACGGCCAGATAGCGGGGACCGGGATTGGCGCGTACAAAGCCCCATTTCTTGCCGGAGGGGAAACCGGCGCCGCCAAGACCGCGCAGACCGGCCTCAAGCACCTTGTCCTGCACCGCTTCCCAGTCGCCGCCCGCGCGCAGCTCGGCAAGGATGCGATAGCCGCCATCGGCGACATATTCGGCATAGGTTTGGTAATCAGGGATCTGCGGGTGCGTGTCACCGGCGTGAACGGCGGCAATCGCCTTTTCCGCAGTGGCGTGATCGATGTGATTGTGACCGATCTCCAACACCGGCGCCGTGTCGCAACGGCCCATGCAAGGCGCGCGCAGCACACGCACCTCGGACGGGTCCAGCCCATCCTCCAGCGCTTTTTGCAGCTGCTGGGCACCGGCCAGTTCGCAGGACAGGCTGTCGCAAACCCGGATGGTCAGCGCAGGCGGAGGGGTCTCGCCTTCCTTCACCACATCGAAATGTGCGTAGAAACTGGCGACCTCATAGATCTCGGCCTGACCGGTGCGCATTTCCTCGGCCAGCGCCCGGATATGCGCCGCGCTGAGACAGCCATACGCATCCTGGATGAGATGCAGGAATTCGATCAGAAGATCGCGATTGCGGGGGCGGTCCCCCAGAAGTGCCAAGACTTCCTCGTGGGCCTGATCGTCAAGCTGACGACCCTTGGGGGTTTTGCGTCCCTTGCCCTTGCCGGATTTCCATACGCCCTTGCTATTGTCCAACGGTGCCACGTTGATCTCCACTTCGCTGGTGCCATGCGCTTTGGCATTTCATCAGCTGTGAATATCGTCAAATCGCATATTCATAAGGCACGATAACGAAGACTTATTGTTCAAAGGCGGCAACCACGTCCCTCAGCGCCCGGACCGTGGTCAGCTCGGGCTCGCGGTCCAGCGTGGCCATGCAGATCGGCCGCGCCTGTTCCGGCGCCTCCAGCCGCAGCACCCGGGTTCCTTCGATCGGGCCCAGCGCATCTGCCAGCGCTTGCGGCAGGATGGTAGCCACAAGCCCCTCACGCGCCATAATAATAGCGGACATAAAGCCGCTGGATTCCGACAGGACCTCGGGCCGCAGCCCCTGCTCGGCAAAGATCCAATCCAGAATACGCCGGTTCTGCATCGATTGATCCAAGAGGCTCAGCGGCAGTTCAGCAGCCTGTGCCCAGCTGATTTCACCGGCGCCCTCGCCCGTCTGCAGAGCGATCTGCGCCACCAAGCGGACCGGCGCCAGAACCACATAACGTTCGTCGTAAAGCGGCTGCCTGATCACAAGATTTTGTTCGATGGAGTCCATATACGTGAGCCCCGCATCCAGCGTTCCCTCGAACAGACGCTGCTGGATGGCCGCCGAAGACATCACGTTGATTCGAGCCAGAATGCGCGGGTGCGCCTGTTGCAGCCGGTTGACCAACCGCGCCGCGAAACTGGTGGCCGTCGGCACCACACCCAGATCCAGCGTGCCAGTAACCTGCCCGCGGGCCGCCGCGATCTCCTGCTCCAGCGCCCGGGCGTCATCCAGCAGCGACCGGCCCCGCGCCACGATCAGCTCGCCTTCGCCTGTCAAACCCTGAAACCGGTTGCCGCGCCGCACGATGGACACGCCCAACTTGTCCTCCAGGTTGCGGATCCGCATCGAGAAGGCAGGCTGCGACATGCCGCATTCTTGTGCAGCTTTGGCGAAATGCTGGTGTCGGGCCAGCGCCGTCAGCAGCTGTAGGTCTTTGAGCTCAATCATGCGGTGACATTAGGGGCTTGCAGAGTGCAACTTCAATGCCGCGCGGTTCGGTCCAGATCACAATGACTTTTCCAATATTCGAAAGCTCGCGATGCCTGACATAGGCAGAATGCGATGCCATGAATGGAATCGACTGGTAGCCGCCCCTGTGCCGTCAATATTCAACCATCAAAAACGCCATGAAAACCGCGAGATAACACTTACAATTTTAAGCTTGTTATCTCCAATGCCCGCCTGCACACGCTTCCCTTCCCCCTGTTTCAAGGCTGTGTCTTCCTTACTGCGCCCTGTCACACAATCGTGATTTTGAATATAATTCAGAGGCTTGCTGCATTTCGCAGGAACGCCCCTGACCAGTCGCTGCAACGCAGAATTTCCCTTCAAAACCTGGCCCAAAGGCCGCCCAGGACCCTCACTGCACCGTTAATTCATCCGTAAACCCTTGGACCTAGCGTCGATTGTGGTCTGCATCCCGACCTAAATCACAGCAAAGAGTATCCAATGCGTATAGTTACCTGTTCCGCCCTGTTTTCCCTTGTTCTGTCGCCCGTCTGGGCCAACGACTTTGAGCCAAGCATGAAAGCGTATCTGGAAAATAGCATCCGTGACTGGGCAACCGCCCCGGTTCTGATTGATGCCATCAACGGGCAAAACGCCCGGACTTCCGGCTATTCGCAAGCTCAGATCGATGCCATGGACACAGCTTGGCGCGCCGAAGTGGGGACCGCCTCCACACCGACGATCACGCCTGTGCTGGAGAATGCCGCCGCCGACTTCCTGCGCGAGCAGGTGGTGAAATCGGGTGGCCAGATCACCGAAGTTTTCGTCATGGATGCCCATGGGCTGAACGTGGCTGCCTCGGCGGCGACCTCTGACATGTGGCAAGGCGACGAGGCCAAGTTCCAGCAGACCTACCCCGTCGGCCCGGATGCCGCGCACTTCGGGGATGTCGAGCTTGATGCATCTACCCAAAGCTATCAGGCGCAAATCTCGCTTACCATTGTGGATCCCGCAACCGGCGCTCCGATCGGAGCAATGACGGTGGCTGTTGACGCTGAATCGCTGATGTAATCCAGCGCGTTCCACGCACTGCAAAAGATCGAAAGGTGCACAAATGAAAGTCCGTCTTCCCTCGATATCCCTGTTCAAAGGCATGTCGGTATTCATGAAATGCTGCCTGTTGATCGCGGCAACCACTCTGGTGGTAGCCGGATCGCTGACCTACAAGAACGAGAAGACCTTCAAGGCCGCCGTTGAAAAGGGCGTCCGCACGCTGGGCAGCGGGGTCACAATCACCGTGGCAGCCCGCAGTGGCGGCGCCATCCGGTTTGGGGACTCGGACCGGCTGTCGGCTGATATCGAGAAACTGATCGAACTGTCCGATGGCCGCGCCCTGGCAGGGGTTGCCGTAAACAAGGATGGCAAGGTCGTTGCAACCGGAGGAGAAATCAGCGAAGCCGACCTGGCAAAGCTGAGCGAGCTCGGCCATGCCTCGGCCCAGTCTGGTCAGACGGAAATGTCGGCGGACGGTTACTATGTTGCCGCTCCCGCGACGGCCGGGGCAGATGGATCCGTCATTGTCGGCTCTGTCGCAATGCTCTGGTCGCCCGAGGTGGCCTTTGCCGAAGCCGCCTTTGACGAAATGATGTCCATGGTCTTCGCGATCGCCGCCTTTGTGATCATGTGTACACTATCGGTCTTTGCACTGCGCTCTATCCTGTCGCGCCCGCTCAGCAGCGTCACCAAGTCGATCGACGTGATTGCCGACGGCGATTACGACACCGAAGTCAGCCACCTAGACCGCCGCGACGAAATCGGCCGGATTGCCCAGACGCTGGATCATTTGAAGTCCCAACTGGCCGCCGCCCGTGAGGTGGAGGAGCAGCGCAAGGTGGCCCAGGCTGAGCAGAAAAAGGTCGTCGAAACGCTGAACGTGGCGCTGCAGGACATGTCCGAAGGCGATCTGAGCAAGACCATCGACACGCCCTTTGCCACCGAATACGAAAGCCTGCGCCAGAACTACAATGCCACCGTGGAAAAGATGGTCGGCATCATCGACGCGGTGATCGACAATTCGACCCGCATCCGGGAAAACTCCGAGGAAATCAGCCAGTCGTCCAGCGATCTGTCGCAGCGCACCGAAAGCCAGGCGGCCACGCTGGAGGAGACTGCAGCGGCCATGGAAGAGCTGACCGTCAGCGTCCGCTCCGCCGCGGATGGCGCCAAGGAAGTTGAAACCATCGTGACCGAGGCGAAATCCACCGCCGAGCAAAGCGGCAAGGTGGTGACCGATGCGGTCAACGCGATGTCCCAGATCGAAACCTCTTCCGAAAAGATCTCGCAGATCATCTCGGTCATTGACGATATCTCCTTCCAGACCAACCTTCTGGCGCTGAACGCCGGGGTGGAAGCCGCCCGTGCAGGCGAAGCAGGCCGTGGCTTTGCCGTCGTTGCCTCCGAAGTGCGTGCCCTGGCGCAGCGTTCCTCGGATGCTGCTCAGGAGATCAAGGGCCTCATCGCCGAAAGTTCCCAGCATGTGAACAAGGGCGTTGATCTTGTCGGCAAGGCCGGTGACGAGCTGAAGAAGATCATCGACCGCGTCGGCACCATCTCCGGCCATATCTCCGAGATCGCCGGCGGCGCACGGGAACAGTCGACAACACTGGCCGAGATCAACACCGGCGTCACCCAGCTGGATCAGGTCACCCAGCACAACGCCGCCATGGTCGAAGAGGCAACCGCCGCAGCCCAGATCCTGCGCAACGATGCCAACGAACTGGCCCGGCATGTCTCGGTCTTCAACACCGGGGGCGGTCGTCGCCCCGTAGCCAGCATCGCAACGATGCCCGCGCCTTCGGCCCACCCGGCACCCGGCAGCGAGAACGACGATTTCTTTGCGGACGAGCCGCCCGCGAAAGTGGCGGTAGGCTGGGAAGACTTCTGATCCCCGCCCACTCCTCAAGGATAATAAAAACGCGGCCCAATAGGGGCCGCGTTTTTCATTGTAAGCGGGACACCATCGGCCTTTTGGGAAGGCCCCGGTGTCAACTTCCGTAAACGCTGCCCCAGCGCTCGATCAGCATCTGTTGCAGCGCTTTCGCCTTGCGGTTCCATCCACGCGCGCCTGGCGGGCGCTCGCGGTCGGCGCGTTTGATCCGTGACCGGGCCGTGGTGTTGGCGGCAAAGATCGCAAAGGCCAGCTCGGTACCGTCGGCAGCCGTCATGAAACCGCCCAGCCCCGAGACGAAATTCAGGGTCCCGGTCTTGGCCAGCACTTTGATGGGATGAGATTTCAAGACCCGCCCTTTGCGGTCCCGCATCGGAAACGGTTTCAGCAAGGGCTTCAGCTGCCCTGCCCCATGGGCCGCGATCAGCACCGTGACCAGATCATCCGGCGTCATCCGCGAGGCATCGCCAAGGCCCGAATGATCCACCAACCGGCTGTCTTTCATACCGTATTTACGCGCTGCCCAATCGCTCATCTGGGCAGCGGACTGCCGCAGCGATCCGGGACGCTTACCCGCTGCTGCTGTCGCCGACATGCCGATCATTTCAGCCATCAGATTGTTGGAATACTTCAGCATCGCCTTCAGCATCACACTCAGCGGCGGGCTCTGATGCTGGGCCAGAACCTGCGTCTGCGGCAGGTTCTGCGTGACCTTGGCCTTGCGCAGGGCAATACCGTGCGACCGCGCCAGGGTCCGGAACACATCCCCCGCATATTCCGCCGGACGCCGCACCGGCAACCAACGCGAACCACCATTGCCAAGCGCCTGACTGGCCACGGTCCATGTATCGGTGCCGCCCCGATCCGCATAGGTATAGACCGGCAGGGCCCGCTTTTTCACCCACATCCGCGCCATGGCGACCTCAGGGCGGTATTTCTGGGTGCGCGCGTCCATGCTGACGGACCAGCCCTTGGACCCGCGTTTCCATTCGAAATGAACCCGGTTGAAATTGAGCGCGATGCCAGACACCGCCGGGCTGTAACCCACGTGATCCGGCTGCTCCGGATCGATCGACTGCACCTGTGGCAAAGCGCCATCCCAGACTTTGAAATCGCCACGCACCTCACGCAGGCCCGCGGCCTTCATGCTACGCGCCAGCTGCGCAAGATGGTCGGTGTTCAGCATCGGATCGCCGCCACCAGCAAGGATCAGATCACCATGCAGCACGCCACTGCGGATCTGGCCTGCGGCCAGAACCTGCGTGGTAAACCGGTGTTCA
Source organism: Phaeobacter gallaeciensis (assembly GCF_001678945.1). Taxonomy (NCBI): domain Bacteria; kingdom Pseudomonadati; phylum Pseudomonadota; class Alphaproteobacteria; order Rhodobacterales; family Roseobacteraceae; genus Phaeobacter; species Phaeobacter gallaeciensis. The sequence goes on along the minus strand of NZ_CP015124.1, from coordinate 3,206,010 downwards.
GCCCCCAGCACATCCAGGGAATAAAGCGCCGTCAGGGTTTTTGCGACGCTGGCCGGCGGCAGCCCGGCCGCGCCCGCTTGCGATTCAAGCCGCGCTCCGGTTTTGACATCCGCCACCGCGCAGGCGACCTTGCCCTGAAGGCCAGAGCGCGCAAGCACCGTCTCCAGATCCGCCACCGCCGCAGCGGTCCGTTCTTGTGTCCGAGCTACAGGGCGCAGGGACACCGTCGGCGCATTGGCCCAGCTTGCAGATCCTGCTAGCGCCGCCATCCCGGCGCCAAGGAGTTTTCGTCGCGATATCATATCTGTCAGTGTCTTATAAAAACTGCCAAACGACAAACCCGGGCGGCTTTTTCTGTTTCGCCTCCGTGCCCTGCCTGCTACCGCTGGCCCCCATGTTGCAAGCAGTCACTATCATGTTCATCGCCATGTCAATGATCCCCGCCGGGGATCTTTGCGGGAAGTTATTGACCAGCAGCGGTCTGGCAACACCCGGGTTCGTGGCCTGGTCGCGGTTTGCCAGCGGTGCGCTGCTGGTGCTTCCCTTTGCCCCCCGGGGCTGCCTGCGCCTGCTGAAGGACTGGCGGATCTGGCTGCGCGCGAGCCTCATCACCGGCGGCATCCTGTCGATCCAGACCGCCCTGCAGACCGAGGCGATCGCCGATGTCTTTGCCGCCTTCTTCATCGGGCCGGTGATCAGCTATGTACTGTCCGTGACCCTTTTGCGGGAAAGTACCACGCCGCTGCGCGCAATCTTGATGGGCGCGGGCTTCTGCGGTGTGCTTCTGGTGGTCCGCCCCGGCTTCGGTGGCTCGGCCAATCTGATGTATGCGGTTCTGGCGGGTTGTTTCTACGGCTGTTTTCTGACGGCGTCGCGCTGGCTGGCCCATGTCGGCAAACCGGTCGAGCTGAGCTTTACGCAGCTCCTGCTCAGCGCGCTGTTTCTGTTGCCGCTTGGCCTGTCCAACCTGCCCGAGGCGAGTCTCTCTACCGCCGCCCTGACCGTCGGAAGCGCGACCTTTTCCATGCTGGGGAACCTACTCTTGCTCTATGCCTATAGCCGGAGCGAGGCCTCGCGTCTGGCCCCCACGGTGTATTTCCAGCTGATCGCGGCGGTGCTGCTGGGCTGGGCCGTCTTCGACCAGTTGCCGGATCTTCTGACATGGGCCGGGCTTCTGGTAGTGATCAGCGCCGGGATCGCCTCGGCCAGCTTACGTCGCTGACCAGTCCCCTCGTGCGCGGATTTCCGTCGAACTGGTATCAATCATGGGCACATTGAGGAAACACCAGGCAGGCGTCTCGGCCCCGGCCAGCAGGTGGCTCTGGCTGCTTTTCAGCCGGTATTGCCCATAGATTTTCGCAGCCGGAGACAGCCGCGCCGAGATCCGGTCGCCGGGGCGCGCCAGCACCCCGACCGGCACCGTCTCAAGGATCTCGCGCCAGTCCTTCCAGCGGTGAAAATGGGTGAGGTTGTCCGCCCCCATCAGCCAGACAAAGCGCACGCCGGGATAACGCGCCCGCAGATGCCGCAGGGTCTCCGCCGTGTAACGCGTGCCAAGGCGCGCCTCGATATCGCTGATCTCGATCCGCGGATGCTGCATCATCTGCCGCGCCGCCGCGACCCGCCGCTCCAGCGTGGCCGGGGCACGGGATTTGAGAGGATTACCGGGCGACACCAGCCAGAGCATCCGATCCAGCCCAAACCGTTTCAGCGCCGCAAGGCTGATCTGCACATGCCCCATGTGCGGCGGATCAAAGGAGCCGCCAAGCAGCCCCACGCGCATGCCGGGCCGAAGATATGGAAATCCACAGGTCATGGCCGCTTGATGCGCATAGTTCTGCGGGGAAATCAATTGGGTGCGCCCCTCGGTTCGGACGCGGGTCCTTCCCAGGTGAGGCAAACCGCGCATTAGAGCGTTGCACTGATGGTTTATGCACACCTCCAAGATGCCGTGCGCGTCAGGGCCTCAGCCCCGCGCGCCTACCCGATTGCTCCTTCCCTGCCCATCCGCTATCACACCGGGCAGCGAATTTCCCCGATTATGGAGCAGTCACATGGCCGCCTATCAATACGTCTACCACATGCAGGGGGTCTCCAAGACCTACCCCGGTGGCAAGAAATGCTTTGAAAACATCCACCTGTCCTTTCTGCCCGGCGTGAAGATCGGTGTCGTCGGCGTCAACGGCGCCGGTAAATCGACTCTGCTGCGCATCATGGCCGGGATCGACAAGGATTTCACCGGTGAAGCCTGGGCCGCAGAAGGCGCCAAGGTGGGCTACCTGCCGCAGGAACCGCAGCTGGACGAAAGCCTCACCGTGCGTGAAAACGTCATGCTGGGCGTTGCGGAAAAGAAAGCAATTCTAGACCGTTACAACGAGCTGGCGATGAACTACTCGGATGAGACCGCCGAGGAAATGGCCAAGCTACAGGACGAGATCGACGCCCAGAACCTCTGGGATCTGGACAGCCAGATCGACGTGTCGATGGAGGCGCTGCGCTGCCCGCCGGATGACGCGGATGTGAAGACCCTCTCGGGCGGTGAAAAACGCCGGGTGGCCTTGTGCAAACTGCTGCTCGAAGCGCCCGACATGCTGCTGCTCGACGAACCGACCAACCACCTCGATGCCGAAACCATCGCCTGGCTGCAACAGCACCTCATTGATTACAAAGGCACAATCCTCTGCGTCACCCACGACCGTTATTTCCTCGATGACATCACCAGCTGGATCCTGGAACTGGACCGTGGCGCCGGTGTGCCCTGGGAAGGCAACTATTCCAGCTGGCTGGAGCAGAAGGCCAAACGGCTGGAGCAGGAAGCCCGCGAAGACAAATCCAAGCAGAAAACGCTGGAGCGCGAACTGGAATGGATGCGTCAGGGTCAGAAGGCACGTCAGGCCAAATCAAAGGCCCGTATCGCCGCCTATAACGAGCTGGCAAACCAGTCCGAACGCGAAAAGGTCGGTCGCGCCCAGATCGTGATCCCCAATGGTCCGCGCCTTGGCTCCAAGGTGATCGAGGTCCACGGTCTGTCGAAACACTATGGCGACAAGCAGCTGATCGAAGGGCTGGACTTCTCGCTGCCGCCGGGCGGCATCGTCGGCGTGATCGGCCCCAACGGCGCCGGTAAATCGACCCTGTTCCGCATGCTGACCGGGCAGGAACAGCCCGACGATGGCACCGTCGAATTCGGCGATACCGTAAAGCTTTCCTACGTCGACCAGTCGCGCGACGATCTCAACGACAATGAAACCGTCTGGGAAGCGATTTCCGGTGGCGCCGAGATCATTGAACTGGGCGATGCACAGGTGAACTCGCGCGCCTATTGCTCTTCCTTCAACTTCAAGGGCGGCGATCAGCAGAAGAAGCTGAACCTGCTATCCGGTGGTGAGCGCAACCGCGTACACATGGCCCGGCTGCTGAAAGAAGGCGGCAACGTGCTGCTGCTTGACGAACCGACCAACGATCTGGACGTGGAAACCCTGCGTGCCCTCGAAGACGCACTGGTGGATTTCGCGGGCTGCGCGGTTGTCATCTCGCACGACCGTTTTTTCCTTGACCGGATCTGTACGCACATCCTGGCCTTTGAAGGCGATGCGCATGTGGAGTGGTTCGAGGGCAACTTCGAAGATTACGAAGAAGACAAGAAACGCCGCCTTGGTGCCGACGCGCTGGAACCCAAGCGCCTGAAGCACAAGAAGTTTGTGCGGTAAACCTACGCGCGCAAGGGTTGAATAACCGTAACTTCCCCCTACTTTGTGAAAGTCAGCCTTCATGACTTAGGGGGAATTATGGACGCCGTTGAATTTGTAGATTTGATCAGAAGTAGATTTTACTTTAAAGATTTGTATCACTTTACAGATCGATCCAACTTGGAAAGTATCAAGGAGTTTGGGTTGCTATCCAAAGCGCGATTGGATGAACTAGGCATCTCCCCCCTCAATCCCGGGGGTGACGAACAAAGTCGAAATTCTGACCGTGAACATGGTATTTACAACTTTGTCAGCCTAAGCTTCACTCCCAGAAACCCCATGGCATACACTTGCAGACAAGACGGAAGGCATCCGAACCAAGTTATGATATCAGTGTGCCCAAGCGTTTTACTTCTTCCTAACACCTTGATCTGTAGTGAAATGGCCAACACTACAGGCGCCCGTTTTCACCCTGTCAGTGAAGCCCTCGAAGATCTAGACTACGAAGTGTGGCTCAAGGACCATGGCCTAAAGTTTGCGGATATCAAAGAACGAGTTGATAAAATGAGCCGGGTTGAAGTACTGGTGTGTACGCAGGTGCCTCGCAATAAACTACTATCGTGCCGGAGCTCTAGTTAAAGCATTGGCCGTAAGACCCATATTCATACCTCGAGCTGAAAGAGGGCCTTTAGTAGAGGAGCTGCCAGTTAGCATCAACTGGCATGGTGGCTTTTCTGTATCACAAAAGCAGAAAAATATTGCAGAGCTGCATAGTAAGGCTAGGGAACTAGGGATATATCCCGTCTTGGAGATCTCAACCAAATCTCCTTTAGAAGTGGGAAAGCGCCTAAGTGCGTTCAATCTGAAAATTGAAGTAGGCGGGGCCATGAAGAGCCTTGAGAGCGTGTACCAGAGTTCGAAAGTGTTCGAGCATTCCGGCCAACATGAAATTCTAATGGACCTCGATCCGTTCAAAGCAAAAAAGGAAATCAGGCGTCTCGGACAGGGCCGCATCATTTGCTTTCGCTTTCTAGGTCAAGAGTTCCCGACCGAGCCTGTCAATGCCTTCTACGACTGGCTGTATATCAGGGCAATCGTTCCGCATGAGAAATGGATTCGAGCGAACCTTCACTTTGCTGCTTATTCGGATATCGAGTTCACTCCTAGCAAGTCGGTAAACTGTCAGGGTCGGGCAGTCGCTGAGTTTCACGCGCTGTCAATGCGTGGGAAAGCTGCAGAGTGTGTTCATGATTTCGACGTGTTTCGTAGGTTGCTCATGTATGCTCAACGGCACGGTTAGCCGGACTTATTATTCATCGCAGACCACTCCGGCTCGCACTAGCCTTAAGTAGATGCACCTGTGTCCTGTTGTCTTGCCGGAGCACGCTTTTTGCGAGAAGGCAAGATCAGGTTCGACTTGGCTACACGCCCCATAGAGGAAGATCGCCAGTGCCGATGCCAGGGTCCGCCAAGCCACAGGGCAGCACACCCCAACCGCCCCACTCCCTGCCGTGGATTTTCCACAGCTTCGCCGCAGACCCATCCAGATTTAAACAAAATCTTAAGGACTATTGTCTGTAGTGAGAGACACGGGCTGAGGTATCTTCCTTACGCCGATCTGTCCGGAAACAGGAGAAGACATGGCACTTGCAGGCATCATGATGGGAACGCTGACCGGTTTCTTCTCGGCGCTGTTCAGCCTTGTTGTACTGGGCCATTCCGTCTGGACCAGCCTTCTGGTCTACTCCGGCGTCGGCATTGCAACAGCGCTGGTGCTGACGATTGCGGTGCTGTTGCGCAATCTTGCTGATGCACCGCACCTGACTGACGAGGCGACGGCCGAGGCCTGAACGCTGCGTCCAGCCTCGAACGCAGCCCGTTTAGGCGACCGTTACGCCGGGCTTTGCACCCATCCCACAATCTGACCTTCGCTCAGCGCGCCTGACTGGCGCTTGCTCTCGCGGCCGCGCTCAAAAGCGACCATGGTCGGAATACCGCGAATCCGATAACGCGTCCCGGTGGACTGGTGATCCTGGGTGTTGAGCTTCACCAGCCGCGCCTTGCCCGCCAGCTTCTTCGACGCCTTGGAGAACTCCGGCGCCATCATCCGGCAGGGGCCGCACCAGGGTGCCCAGAAATCCACCACCAGCGGCAGGTCATCATTCTTGGCTGCCTTTTGCAGAATGGCCGGATCGATATCCAGCGGCGCATCCGGGATCAAAGCCGCGCCACAGGTGCCGCACTTGGCGCCTGCGGTCAGTTTCTCCTCGGGCACCCGATTCAGCTGGGCGCAGGACAGGCAGGTCAGGGTTTTGGCTCCCATGGCAGGATCCTACTCAAACGGGTCTGGTGCAGAGGGCGCTGCGCCTCTGCTGAAATATTCAAAATTCCATATAGGAATGAAACCGGCTCCAGCAAGAGGCGCACATGCACAGTCAATCACCGCCTCAGGTCATTGTGATCACACCTCTGACTGCATGCTTCCCGCCCCATTGACGCAAATTCAGCACCAGATCAAAATATTGATCTGTAACGTTCCATAGTAAATGAGGCCGATATGATTTCACGCCGCCTGTTTCTCGCCAGTTCCGCCCTCGCCGCGACCCTTCCTGGTTTTGCCGCTGCTGAGGGTGCTTTCGATCCGACTCCTCAGGTCGTGAGAATCAAGAAAGAATTCGCCCCCGGGCAAATTCTGGTCCTGCCCCGGTCCTATTACCTCTATTTCGTGACAGAGCCCCGCAAGGCGATCCGTTATGGGGTCGGGGTCGGCCGGGCGGGCCTGGAATTCACCGGCAGCGCGGTGATCGAGGCCAAGAAGGAATGGCCCACCTGGCGGCCGACTCAGGAAATGATCGAGCGCAGCCCGCGCACCTACAGCCGGTTTGCAGGCAACAAGTATATTCAGCCGGGCGGCCCCGATAACCCATTGGGCGCGCGGGCTCTTTACCTGTTTCAGAACGGCATCGACACCTATTTCCGCATCCATGGCACCAACCAGCCGGACACCATCGGGCATTCGGTTTCCAACGGCTGCATTCGCATGCTGAACGAACATGTGGTGGACCTTTATGAACGGGTTCCGCTGGGCACCGTCGTGACCGTTCTTTAGGCGCCGCGCGCATCGCAACAGGCGCATTTTAGCCACACAGCAAAAATCCCCACCAAGATAAGGCGCGCGTTTTTCTTGCGTGATGGGGGCAGGATGGCCAATGCTGTTACTGCGACGTTACGCGAATGACATTACTGTACGCCTTACAGGCACGGTCGTGACCATCTGCTGATGCGGCCGCCTGACCGCACCGGCGGTTAGACTGAGACTAGACTTTAGGAGTACAGACGATGGCCACAGGCACCGTCAAATGGTTCAACACAACCAAAGGCTATGGATTTATTGCCCCCGATGCGGGCGGCAAAGACGTATTTGTTCACATTTCAGCGGTTGAACGCTCGGGCCTGACCGGCCTCGCAGACAACCAAAAAGTATCCTACGAGCTGCAACCGGGCCGTGATGGCCGCGAGTCGGCCGTGGATCTTCAACTGCTCTGACTGCCGGGTAATTCCTCCGGACCAGCGCTACGATGCTGCAGCTCCCTGCTTGGGGGCTGCTTTCTCGGTCGTTCTTGCCGCAGTGTTAAGGGGCGGCTCAGCCCGAAACCCGTGCCACGAGTTGCAGCGCGACCGGACCTAGCGCCTCGATATTTTCCCGAACGCCTTCGGCATTTGGGTGGATATCGTCGTCCTGCATGAATTCTTGCGCCTTGGCGGGATCCCCTCCGACACGTTCAAAAATCCCGGCGAAGGCATCCGGGTGCAGCAGGGCACCGAACTCCTTGGCCAGATCCGGGTACACAGCGTTGAACGCGGCCCGATAATCGGGTCCATAGTTATTGGGCGCCCGCATGCCGACCAGCAGGACCTCGGTGTCGGCCTGTTCTGCGGCGCTCAGGATCTTGCTCAAATTGGCGCGCATTTCCTCGGCCGACAGGCCGCGCAGCAGATCGTTGCCGCCCAGAAGGACGATCAGAGCGTCGGGGTCATCCGCCAGCGTCCAGTCGATCCGCGCCGCCCCGCCCGCGCTCGTGTCCCCCGAGACGCCCGCGTTGGTGATCTCGACCTCGGCGCCGTGCTCCTGCAGCCAGTGTTCCAGCTGGGGCACGAATCCATCCCCCTGTGGCAGGCCATATCCCTGCACCAGACTGTCGCCAAACGCCGTGATCCGCACCGGTTCTGCCCAGGCCGCAGAGACACTGATCAGAAATCCGATTATCACCCATACCTTGCGCATTGTCACAATCGCTCCATATCCGAAAGAACACATTCAACAGGCCGCCTTTATGACAGATCAAAACCGCCCCGTTCTTCACCTCAAAGATGCGTCTTTGACCCTGAATGGCAATACCGGTCCCGTCCGTATTTTGCAGGACATCACCCTGGATGTGCACAAGGGCGAGACACTGGGCATGATCGGCGCCTCGGGATCGGGGAAATCCTCGCTCTTGATGCTGATGGGCGGGCTTGAACAAGCCACCGGTGGTACCATTACGGCACTGGGGCAGGATCTGACCGCGATGAACGAAGACGCGCTGGCCCATTTCCGCCGCGATCACATGGGGGTGGTCTTTCAGAACTTTCACCTGATCCCAGCGATGACAGCGCTGGAAAACGTGGCGACCCCGCTTGAGCTGGCCGGGGTTACGGATGCCTTTGAACGCGCGCAGGCGGAGCTCGACGCTGTCGGTCTTGGCCACCGTTCAGGCCACTACCCGGCGCAGCTGTCCGGCGGCGAACAACAGCGGGTGGCGCTGGCCCGCGCGCTGGCGCCGCGCCCGGCGATCCTGCTGGCGGATGAACCCACCGGCAATCTGGACGAGGCCAACGGCGCCGCCGTGATGGATCTGCTATTTGGCCTGCGCGACCGTTACGGCGCCACGCTGATCATGGTCACCCATGCGCCGGAACTCGCCGCCCGCTGCGACCGGGTCGTGCGGCTGCGCGATGGGCATCTGCTGGATGATCGGGCCGCGCATGAGGCCGCGGAATGAGTTTTCCAGATCTTCGCCTCGCCTGGCGTTTTGCCCTGCGTGAGTTGCGCAGCGGGCTGAAGGGCTTTCGCATTTTCCTGGCCTGCCTTGCGCTGGGCGTCGGGGTGATCGCCGCCATCGGTTCGATACGCGCCTCGATCGAGGCCGGGCTAACCCGCGAGGGTGCCACCATGCTGGGCGGCGATGCGGAGATGTCCTTTACCTACCGCTTTGCCAACGAGGAAGAGCGCGACTGGATGGCCTCCATCGCCGAGCGCAGTTCGGAAATTGCCGACTTCCGCTCAATGGCAGTAGTGGGCGAGGAACGCGCGCTGACACAGGTGAAGGCGGTCGATGGGCTTTACCCGCTGACGGGGACCCTGCGCCTTTCGCCCGACATTCCGCTGGAAGACGCGCTGGCGGGATCGAACGGGGTGCCCGGCGGTCTGATGGAACGGGTTCTGGCGGATCGTCTGGGCCTTGCGCCCGGGGATGTCTTCCGTCTTGGTACCCAGGATCTGCGCCTCGCGGCCATTATCGAAAACGAGCCGGATGCGGCGGCATCCGGCTTCACCCTTGGCCCGCGCACCATTGTTGCCACTGACGCGCTGGCGCAGTCGGGCTTGCTAGAGCCGGGAACGCTATATTCCTCAAAATACCGGCTTGATCTGCCCCCCGGCGCAAACCTTGAACAGCTGCAAGCTGCCGCCGAGGAGCGGTTTGCCAATTCCGGCATGCGCTGGCGCGATGCCCGCAACGGCGCCCCGGGCATCACTTCCTTTGTGGAGCGTCTGGGCGGGTTCCTGGTTCTGGTCGGCCTCTCCGGTCTCGCGGTGGGCGGTGTCGGCGTTTCGGCCGCCGTGCGTGCCTTTCTGGCGGGCAAGACCGAAACCATTGCCACCCTGCGCACCCTTGGCGCCGGGCGGCAGGTGATCTTTCTCACCTATTTCCTGCAAATCGGGGTGCTGGCGCTCTTGGGCATTGCCATGGGCATGGCGATCGGCGGGCTTGGACCGGTTCTGGTGGGGCCGCTGATCGCCGCGCAATTGCCATTTCCCGCGGTCTTCTCCGTCTACCCCGGCGCGCTGGCCGAGGCGGCGCTTTATGGTCTGCTGACCGCCTTCATCTTTGCGCTCTGGCCGCTGGCCCGGGCTGAGCGGATCCGCGCAGCGGCGCTGTTCCGCGATGCCTTTGCCGGTGGCAGCAGCCTGCCCGCGCCCCGTTATGTGCTCGCAACCGCGCTGGCACTGGCGCTGCTGGTGGCCGCGGCGGCCCTGTTCAGCGGATCGGTGCGGCTGACGCTCTGGACTGCTGGCGGCCTGGGCGGGGCGCTGGCCGTCCTGATGGTGGCCGCGCTGATCCTTGGCGGTCTGGCCCGGCGCGCCGCGCGCATTGCCCGTGGACGCCCGGCCCTGCGATGGGCGCTAGCGGCGATTGGCACCTCCCGCGATGGCGCGGTTCCAGCCGTTCTGGCGCTGGGTCTTGGCCTGACTGTTCTGGCCGCCATCGGACAGATCGACGGCAATATGCGCCGCGCCATCACCGGCACCCTGCCAGATGTCGCGCCCTCCTATTTCTTCGTCGACATCCAGCGCGATCAGATGCCCGCCTTTCTGGATCGGGTCGAAGGTGACCCCGCCGTCAGCCGTATCGAAAGCGCGCCGATGCTGCGCGGGGTCGTGACTGGCATCAACGGTCAGCCCGCCAGCGAAGTCGCTGGAGATCACTGGGTGGTGCGCGGCGACCGTGGCCTCACCTACGCAGGCGCCAAGCCCGAAAATACCCAAGTCACTGCAGGGGAATGGTGGGGCGAAGACTACAACGGTCCGCCACAGATCAGCCTGGCCGAAGAAGAGGCCGGAGAGCTCGGCATTGCCATTGGCGACACCATGACGGTGAATGTACTGGGCCGCGACATCACCGCCACAGTCACCAGTTTCCGCTCGGTCGATTTTTCCACCGCCGGGATGGGTTTCGTGATTGCCATGAACGAATCCGCGCTAGCCGCTGCGCCGCACAGCTATATCGCCACCGTCTATGCCGAAGAGCAGGCCGAGGCGCAGATCCTGCGGGATCTGGCCCAGGAAATGCCGAATATCACCGCGATCCGGGTGCGCGATGCGGTGGACCGGGTGTCCGACATCCTGCGCCAGCTGGCAGCGGCGACTTCATACGGGGCGGCGGCAACTCTGCTGACCGGGTTCCTGGTGCTGCTTGGCACCGCAGCCGCCGGAGAACCCGCCCGCCGCTACGAGGCTGCTTTGCTGAAAACACTCGGGGCACCACGCGCGCAGATCCTGAAAAGCTTTGCGTTGCGCTCCATCATTCTGGGCGCAGGCGCGGGCATGGTGGCGCTGGCGGCAGGTATCGCCGGAGCCTGGGCAGTGAATTCCTATGTGTTTGAAACCAGCTACAGCATCATCTGGCCGAATGCGCTGGCCGTGGTCGGCGGCGGAATCCTGACGACACTGCTGGCCGGTCTTGCCTTCGCCTTGCGTCCGCTGGCGGCACGCCCGGCCCGCATTCTGCGCGCCCGAGATTGATCAGCTGCCCCGACAACGGGGCGGCAACTGCGATCACCGGGTGCAGGTAGCTGGTTGCAGCAAGCGCATCAGATCCGGATTGTCGCAGATCAGAGAATCCAATGAGACGTTGTCGAGGGATTCGTAAAAAGCCTGCGCCGCATCCGAAAGGGCCAGCCGCAGCCGGCAGGCATCGACCAAGGGACAGGTGTTATCGGCGTCAGCAAAACATTCCACCATCGGCAGATCGCCTTCGATATGACGAAACACGTCACCGATCCGGATCTCAGTGGCGGTTCGCCCCAGGCTCATACCGCCATTGCGGCCCCGCTGGGTGTGCAGGTAGCCAAGCTGGCTCAGCTGATTGATCACCTGCGCCAAATGATTTTCTGATATATTGCAGGACTCTGCGATCTCTGATTTGGTCACCAACCGGTCAGCATTGGCCGCACAGTACATCAGCAACCGGACGGCAATATTCGTCCTCTTTGTAATTCGCATCGTTCTGCACCCCTCAAAACATGCAGATTACAGTATATATTTTTTCAGCGCCCGATTTGACATAGATCAAATGGCAAGGAGGACCCGAGATGACCCAGACCGCTCCGTATTTCTTCGGATATGGCAGCCTCGTGAACACGGCGACCCACGATTACAGCGATCCGCGCCCTGCCCGACTGAGTGGCTGGCGCCGCACCTGGGCACATACTGATCTGCGCGACGTGGCCTTTCTGACCGCCAAACCGGCGCCGGGCGATACCATCGACGGGCTGATCGCTGCTGTTCCCGGCGCGGATTGGGCGGCGCTTGATGAACGCGAGTACGCCTATGACCGGGTTCTCGCTTCGCAAGCGGTGGGCCACGACCTGCCCGGCGCGCCGGAAATCTCGGTCTACGCGGTTCCGGCTGAGCGCCAAGCACCGGGGTCGAACCGCCATCCGATCCTGCTGAGCTATCTTGACGTGGTGCTTCAGGGATACATGCAGGTCTTTGGCCGCGAAGGCGTGATCGACTTTGTTGCGACCACCGATGGCTGGGACGCGCCTATTCTGGATGACCGCGACGCGCCCCGTTATCCGCGCCACCAACCCACCACCGCGCAGGAACGCAGCCTGTTTGACGATCTGATCGCATCAACCGGCGCCCGCAGACTGCGCCCTGCGTCATGATCTCGAAAACACTGCTCTATTTCCAGCGCCTGACGCGCCAGCTGTGGCTGAGGGTGGTTCTGATCTCGCTCTGCTCCGTGCTCGCTCTGGCATTGGCGCCGCTTCTGACCCCCATGCTGCCTGAGGGGCTGAGCCACCGGTTCGGGCGTGACGCAGTCCTGCCGATCCTGACCATTCTTGCCTCTGGCATGCTGGCGGTAACGACCTTTTCGCTCAACGTCATGGTCAGCGCCTACCGGACCGCCTCTTCGATGTCTACGCCGCGGGTCTACCGACTGCTGCTCGAAGACACGGTAACGCAAAGCGTTCTTGCCACTTTTGTCGGCGGGTTCGTCTATTCGCTGTGCGCGATCATCCTGTTCCGGGCCAAGGTCTACGCGCCTGAATCCGCCATTGTCGTCTTTGCCATGACCATCTTTGTCGTTGCGCTGATTGTCATCGCCATCCTGCGGTGGATCGACCACCTGTCGGGACTTGGCAGCATGGACCACACCCTGCGTCTCATTGAAACCCGTAGCCGTACCAGCCTGAAACAGCAGGCAAAACGCCCCTGCCTGGGGGGCAAACCCGCTGACAGCGATGAACAGCCGGAGGGCGCCCTGCCCATTCCGGCCCGGCGCAGTGGTTTCGTGCGTTTTGCCGATATGGCGCGTCTGAACGAGATCGCCGCCGAGGCAGGCGCGCATATCACCATGCACCGCGCACCGGGTGATTTTGTCCTGCGCGGCCGCCCTGTCGCTTGGGCAGAAAGCGGCGATGAGAGCCTCTGCAAGGAAGCCGCAAAGGCCATTGAAATCGGCGATGTACGCAGTTTCGATCAGGATCCGGTTTTTGGCCTGACGCTGCTGGCTGAGACGGCACAAAAGGCCCTGTCGCCCGGCGTCAACGACCCCGGCACCGCGGTCGAGGTGATGGGGCGACTGGAACGCCTGCTGTGGGAAACCGTGTCCGGAGATCCGACCGAGGCGGACTGCATGTTTGAACATGTCAGCATGGTGCCGGTGTCGCCCAAGCTGTTGCTGGACAGCAGCTTTGCCCCGATTGCCCATTGCGGCAAGGAAGACCCTTTCGTGATGAAGTGGATGCAACAGGCGCTGACGGCCCTCTCCTCGCATCCGAACAAGCAGCTGGCGAATTCCGCTACCGACATGGGCAAAGAGCTGAAAGCAGCGCCCTAGGTCTGCTGGAACGACCGGCCTTCAAAGAAAAAAGACGGCCCGGAAACCGGACCGTCTTTTTTATCTGGTCAATCAGGCGCAGGTCGCACCCCGGCCTCTCAGCCCTTGGCGCGGACCTTCTCCATCAGCGCCAGAAGGGCACTCATGTCGGGGCCGCGTTCCATGCCCGTGACTGCGTGGCGCAGCGGCATGAAGAGGGATTTGCCCTTGCGGCCAGTCGCCTCTTTCACTGCAGCGGTCCAGCTGCCCCAGGTGGTTGAGTCGTAGGGGCCATCAGGAAGCAGCGCCATCGCCTCGGCAATGAACTCCTTGTCTTCATCCGCGATCAGCGGCTCAGCCCCGTCGCGGCACAGCGTCCACCAGCCTTCAAGGTCTTTCAGCGTGGTGATGTTTTCCTTGGCCATATCCCAGAAGGCGGCCTGTTTTTCCGCCGGAACACCCAGCGCCTCGACCTGCTCCTGGACGGCTTCCAGCGGCAGGCTCTGCAGATAACGACCGGTGAGAGGGAACAAATCCTCAACGTCGAATTTCGTCGGCGCGGCGCCAAAACGGTTGATGTCGAAGCCCTCGATCAGCTCGGCCATCTCGCTGCGCAACTCGACCGGGTCAGAGGAGCCCAGCCGCGCCATCAGGCTCAGCAGCGCCATCGGCTGCACGCCCTGTTCTCGCAGATCGCGCAGCGCCAGCGTGCCAAGACGTTTGGACAGCGCCTCGCCCTGCGGGCCGGTCAGCAGCGAGTGATGGGCAAATTCCGGCACCTTGCCGCCCAGGGCCTCGATGATCTGGATCTGGGTCGCGGTATTGGTCACGTGATCCGATCCACGCACCACGTGGGTGACGCCAAATTCCGTGTCATCCACGACCGAGGCCAGCGTATACAGGAACTGCCCGTCGCCACGGATCAGAACCGGATCCGAAACCGAGGCCGCGTCGATCGAAATATCGCCAAGGATACCATCGTTCCATTCGATACGCTGGTGGTCCAGCTTGAACCGCCACACACCATCGCCGCGCTCGGCGCGCAGGGCGGCTTTTTCATCTTCAGACAGCTCCAGCGCAGCGCGGTCATAGACCGGCGGCTTGCCCATGTTCAGTTGCTTCTTGCGCTTCAGGTCCAATTCGGTCGGCGTCTCGAAGGCCTCGTAGAACCGGCCCATCTCGCGCAGCTTGTCAGCCGCTTCATGGTAGCGGTCCAACCGCTCGGACTGGCGTTCGATCCGGTCCCAGCCAAGACCCAGCCACTCCAGATCCTGCTTGATCGCATCGACATATTCTTCCTTCGACCGCTCGGGGTCGGTGTCGTCGATGCGCAGGATGAACGTGCCGCCAGCCTTGCGGGCGATCAGGTAATTCATCAGCGCGGTGCGCAGGTTACCCACATGGATATAGCCGGTGGGCGACGGAGCAAAACGGGTGGTGGTCATGAATGGTCTCCTGTTGCTGTGCCCCATCTCACATGGAACGGGTTTTGTCCAGTTTCGGCACCCATAGCCCCCCCCTCCTTTCGGATTGGTGTCTTTGCTGGGGCCCAGAGGAAATTTACCCGCTGCCCCCATCGTAAAGCGACACGATCCCGTGACCGCGCGCTGCGCGTACCTTGTCCCCCGCCAAAAAGCCCTATCTCGATTCCAAAGACCGCATAACAAGTGCCAACCAACACAGAGGAGACCAGAATATGACCGTAAAGATGTCCCGCCGCAGCGTGCTGACTGGCGCAACCGCCCTCCCCCTGGCCGCGACCGTCACACCCGCCTTGGCAGAGGGCCACGCGGCCATGGCACCGGCCACCCACGCTCGCAGTTTCAAGCTGGGCGATTTCACCGTGACGACCCTGCTGGACGGCAGCCTGCCCCGCGACGGCGCCAAGGCAATTTTCGGCGGCGGTGCAACGGACGAGGAATTCGCCGAAGTCTCGGCCCAGAACTTTATCCCCGCCGAGATGGCGCAGTTCTTTTTCACCCCCACGCTTGTCGATACCGGCAAAGAGAAGATCCTCTTCGATACCGGGCTTGGTCAGGGCGGCATCCAGAAAGCCCTGGCAGAGGCAGGCGTCACCCCGGATCAGATTGATGTGGTCGTCATCACCCATATGCACCCTGACCACATCGGCGGCATGACCACCAGCGGCGCCGCGACCTTTGCCAATGCGCGCTATGTGACGGGGCGCACCGAGTATGATTTCTGGGCCAAGATGGACGCCGAAAACCGCGTTGCCGATCTGGTTTCCAAAAAGGTGACCCCGATGGCCGAAAAGATGACCTTTGTCGAGGACGGCGGCGAAGTAGCCTCTGGTATCACGGCGATGGCCGCCTTTGGCCATACCCCCGGTCACATGACCTATATGCTGGACAGCGGCGATCAGCAGCTGCTGCTGACGGCGGATCTGGCCAACCACTATGTCTGGTCCTTCGCCCACCCGGAATGGGAGGTCCGTTTTGACATGGACAAGGCTGCTGCCACGGCATCGCGCCGCCGGGTTCTGGATATGCTGTCCGCCACGCGCACGCCGATGATCGGCTATCACATGCCCTTCCCGGCAGCGGGTTTTGTCGAAACCCGTGGCGAGGGGTTCCGATTTGTGCCAGTCAGCTATCAGATGATGGGCTAAGAATTGCGCCGCGCGCCTTAGCGGGCGGTGCCAATGACTTCGGGCGCGGGCACGGCTGTCCGCGCCTTTTTCGTGAACCGGCTCAGCGCAAAGGCGCGCGGGTCCACGATGGGCGCATCGCCGGTCACCAGATCTGCGGTCAGCCGTCCAGCAGCAGGGCCAATGCCAAACCCATGGCCGGAATAACCGGTCGAGACGAACAGCCCCGGCAGATCGTCCACCTGCGAAATTACCGGAATGGCATCCGGGGTCACGTCAATCATGCCGCCCCAGCTTTGCACCACATCAGCGGACTGCAGGATAGGAAAGGCCTTTTGCGCCGCGGCCCAGCTGTTGCGGATCGCCTTTTGCGAGGGCGCAGGATCCAGCACCCGGCAGGTTTCGAACGGCGTGCGCTGATCCGGTGCCCAGCGCCGGTCCTGCCCCGCCTCGATCCGCCAACGGTCGGACAGGCGGAACCGAAGGGATCGCCACTCCTCCAAGAAGGTCGGGAAAAACTTTAGCGCCAGCCGCAGGCTGTCCGGCACGATATCGACAACATTCTCGGTGCCATCCGCGATGGAATAGCCACCATCGGCGCGCTTGCGCATGGCAAATCCAGCGGCCCACATTGCCGCCTCGGGACCGCCCTGCACCGCCGAGGTTCTAAGCACCGAATTCAGCACCTTGAGCTGCGGCAGCGCCACGCCCGCATTGCCAAGGAACAGCCGCGACCAAGCCCCGCCCGCAACCACCACGGCCGAACAGCCGACGCGGCCGCGTTCGGTCATCACGCCGCTGATACGCCCCGCCTCGGTTTCGACGCTGCGCACAGCGCATTCGGTCATCACCTTGGCCCCGGCTGCCCGCGCGGCGCTGGCAATAGAATGGGTGGCCAGTTGCGGCTCGGCCCGCCCGTCTTCGGGCGTATGCAGCGCCGCGATGGTGCCGGTTTGATGCCCCGGCATCAGCTCCGCCAGTTGCTCTCCACGCACCATCTGTGCCGGAATGTCATAGGGGGTCAGATGCTCTGCCCAGGTGGCCAGTTCGGCCTCGGCCCGCGCCCGTTCGGCAGTGAACAGAATGCCGGAGCGGGTATAGCCGGTGGGATGCCCGGTACGGGCTTCCAGCCCCGGCCAGATCTCCATCGCCTTGGCCATCAGGGGCAATTCGCGTGGATCGCGCTGCGAGATACGCACCCAGCCCCAGTTGCGCGAGCTTTGCTCGGCGCCAATCTGGCCCTTTTCACAAAGAAGAACGGAATATCCCCGCTCGGCCAATTCGAGAGCGGTCGTAGAGCCGATGATTCCCCCGCCGATGACAACCGCATCGACACGTTTGGGCAGGGCAAGATCAGCTTGGAAATGTGGCAGCTTAGGTCCAGGCATAAGAGGTCTATGCCGTGCCCCGCGCCCCTGGTCCATGGGGCAAGAGCGCTCTTTCATCCACCCCGGGCAAGCTGTGGCTTTTTCGCGTCAGCCCAGGCACGCGGGGGTATGGTTTTCCTGCCCCCGGACGCGCACGCTTGCTGCCCAAAACGCCTTTTCAGCCCGGATCGCGCCAGCGGTTTGCAATCGGGTAGCGCCGGTCCAGCCAGAAGGCCCGCGGCGTCAGACGGGTGCCTGGCGCAGACTGGAAGCGCTTGTATTCACTGATATAAATCAGGTGCTCCACCCGTTTCGCCACATCGCGGTCAAACCCGGCAGCAACGCAATCTGCAATCGAGCCTTCCTCGTCCACCAAGATGGTGAGCAGCGCATCCAGCTCGGGATAATCGGGCAGACTATCGCTGTCTTTCTGATCCTCACGCAGTTCGGCGCTGGGGGGTTTGTCGATTACATTGGGGCGGATCACCTCGCCCGCCGGGCCCATCATCCAGGGCCGGTGATTGGCATTGCGCCAGCGGCAGGTTTCAAAGACGCGGGTTTTGTAGAGATCCTTGATCGGGTTGTAGCCGCCGTTCATATCGCCATAGATCGTGGCATACCCCACTGCGACCTCGGACTTGTTGCCGGTGGTCAGCAGCATCTCACCAAACTTGTTCGACATGGCCATCAGCAGAAGACCGCGTAGGCGGGACTGGATGTTTTCCTCGGTAATGTCGGCGTCGCGCCCTTCGAACAGCGGCGCCAGCGTGTTGGTGATGGCGGCCCGCCCTTCGCTGATCGGCACATAGTCGTAGTGCACGCCCAGCGCCTTGGCGACGGCTTCGGCATCTTCCAGGGATTCCGCGCTGGTATATTCCGAGGGCAGCATCACGCAGCGCACATTTTCGGCCCCGATGGCATCGACGGCAATGGCGGCGACAATGGCCGAATCCACCCCACCGGACAGACCCAGAAGCGCCTTTTTGAACCCGGTCTTGGCCATGTAATCGCGCAGGGATTCGACCATGGCGCGGTAGTCCTGCTCCCATTCATCGGGGAAATGCGCCTTCTCGCCCTCGACCGCGCGCCAGCCTTCGTCGGTGCGTTCAAGATCCAGCTGGGTCACCGCCTCGTCATAAAGCGGCATCTGCAGCGCCAGCGAGCCGCCAGGGTTCAGCACGAAACTGCCACCGTCAAAGATCTGATCGTCCTGCCCGCCAACCATATTGAGGTAGATGACCGGCAGATGGGTTTCGATGCAGCGCGCCACCATCATGTTATAGCGCACCTCCATCTTGCCGCGGAAATAGGGCGAACCGTTCGGGATCAGCAGGAACTCGGCGCCGGTCTCTGCAAGCGTCTCGGCCACGTCTTCGTGCCAGCCATCCTCGCAGATCGGACTGCCGATGCGGGTATCGTCAATCGCATAAGGCCCGCCCAGCGGCCCGGCATCAAAGACACGAACCTCGTCAAAGACGGTTTCATTGGGCAAGTGGTGTTTCAGGATGCGCGATGCGATCCGCCCGTCCTTGAGGATCAGATAGGCATTATAGAGCTTGCCACCCTCGGCCCAGGGCGCGCCGATGGCCAGCGCGGGCCCGTCGGCACAATCCTGCGCAAGCTGTTCGGCAGCCGCCATGGCGGCGCGGTGGAACACCGGCTTCATCACCAGATCCTGAGTGTTATAGCCGGTCAGGAACATTTCGGGCAGCGCCACAAGCTGCGCACCGGCCTTGCGACCTTCCTCCCAGGCCGCGTGGGCCTTGGCCGCATTGCCCGCAATATCGCCGACCGTCGGGTTCAGCTGCGCCAGAGAGATACGGAAACGGTCTGCCATGGTGGTCGTGCCCTTCGCAAAACTTCTTCTCAGCCGTTTACCAGATCCCCGGCCAAGGGAAAGAGTGCAGGCCGCAAAAGACATTGCGACAGGCCGCCCTGTCGCATAGTTTCGCAGCTGAGATGCAACATCAGGCGGTGTTCCATCCGCAGACTGGCACCGCGCCCGGCCCATTGGTCCGGCGCAGAACTAAAGGGCAGGCAGAAGTTTCATGACCCGTTTCGGCTCCGTATTCGTGATTTCAGCAGCTATGGCGCTGGCCTCTCCCCTGCAGGCGCAGGACGGTCAGGTCCTCACCACGCAGGATGAAATCGGCGGCGAATACGAAGGCACCTTTCGCGGCGGCCTGCAGCATGGCACCGGCACCTACCGGCTGCCCAATGGTTATGAGTATTCCGGCAACTGGGTCGATGGCGAAATCCGCGGTCAGGGCGTGGCGCGCTACCCGAACGGCGCCGTCTATGAAGGCGAGTTCGCCAAGGGCAAACCCGAGGGGCTCGGCAAGATCACCTTTGCCGATGGCGGCACCTATGAAGGCGAATGGACCGATGGTCTGATCAGTGGTCAGGGCATCGCGGTCTACGCCAATGGCGCGCGCTACGAAGGCAGCTTTGTCAATGGCCAGCACCATGGCAAGGGCGTGATGCGCAATCCCGGCGGTTATGAATACGCTGGCGACTGGGTGGAGGGCCGCAAGGAAGGCGAAGGCAAGATCGTCTATCCTGACGGTGCAACCTACGAAGGTGGGATCGCAGACGGTCTGTTGCATGGCACCGGCACGCTGACCATGCCCGACGGGCTGATCTACGAAGGCGACTGGGCCAACAACCAGATGCACGGCACCGGCAAGCTGACCCAGCCCAACGGCGACGTCTACGAAGGACCGCTGGAAAACGGCCGCAGGCAGGGCATCGGCAAACAGACCCACGCCAATGGCGACGTTTATGTCGGCGAATTCCAGGATGACCTGCGCCACGGCACCGGCACCTTCACCAAGACCGATGGCTACGTCTACGAGGGCGAATGGCTGGCGGGCCAGATCGAGGGCACGGGCAAGGTGACCTATCCTGACGGCTCGGTCTACGTGGGGGAATTCCGCGATGATCTGGCTGATGGCACAGGTAAGATCACCTATCCCGATGGCTCGACCTATGAAGGCGACTGGATCGCCGGTGTCATCGAAGGCACCGGCACCGCCACCTACCCCAACGGCGTGACCTACACCGGCGGTTTCAAGAACGCCCGCAACCATGGTCAGGGCGTGATGACCTATGCCAGCGGATACCGCTATGAAGGTGAATGGCAGGACGGGCAGCGCCACGGTCAGGCCAAGGTCACCTATGCGGATGGATCGGTCTACACCGGGCAATTTGCCAACAGCCAACGCCACGGCAAGGGCCGGATCGAGATGCCCGGTGGCTTTGTCTACGAAGGCGACTGGCAGGAAGGTAAGATCACTGGCGAAGGTGTTGCCACCTATGCCAATGGCGACGTCTACGAAGGCAGCTTCGTCAACGGCAAGCGGCAGGGCCCCGGCAAGATGCGTTATGCCACTGGTCAGGAAACCGACGGTGACTGGCAGAACGGCGCCTTGGTGACCGAAACTACTGAAACGGACGCCGCTGCGGACGACAACGCCGCCAGCACCGACAACTGATCCAGCGGCGGTCCGCCCTTCGGGTCAGACCGTACCGCCCGCCTCAAGCCCGGCCAAAAAGGCGTCAGCCTCTTCCAGAATCTGCGCGCGCTTCTCCGCATCCATCCGGTCCCAGCTGCGGTACATGTTGCCCATGCGCGGATTTGCCGAGAACCGCTCCCGGTGGCGGTCGAGGAAATGCCAGTAGAGCAGGTTGAACGGACAGGCGCCCTCCCCCACCTTGCGGCTGACGGAATAGGCGCAGGATTTGCAGTAATCCGACATGCGGTTGATATAGGCCCCGCTTGAGACATAGGGTTTGGAACCCACGATACCGCCATCAGCAAACTGGCTCATCCCGACGGTATTAGGCGCCTCGACCCACTCAAAAGCATCGGCATAGACAGCCAGATACCATTCGTGCACCTCCTGCGGATCAATCCCGGCCAGAAGCGCGAAATTGCCGGTCACCATCAGCCGCTGGATATGATGAGCATAGGCCTCTTCCCGGGTCTGCGATACCGCCTGTGACAGGCAGTGCATGCCCGTCTCAGCGCCCCAGTAAAGCGGCGGCAGCGCGCGATCATGGCCCAGCACATTGCGCTGCGGATAGTCCTCTCCTTCGAGGAAATAGATCCCACGCACGAATTCGCGCCAGCCAAGGACCTGCCGGATGAACCCTTCGGCGGCGTTGAGCGGCACATCACCTGCTTTCCACGCCTCTTCGGCCGCGACGCACAGCTCCATCGGCTGCAACAGGCCGATATTGAGATATGGCGACAGAACCGAATGGTAGAGCCATTTCTGCCCTGTCATCATCGCATCCTGATAGTCCCCGAACAGCGGCAGGCCATGCCGGATGAAATGCGCCATTGCCCTCAGGGCATCGGCACGGGTGACCGCGAAATGGAACGGACGCAGATCGCCGAAGTGGTCCCCAAACCGCCGCTCGACAAGGTCCAGAACCTCTTCCGTCTCGTCATCCGGGGTGAACTGCATGGGCCCCGGGGCCCTGATGTCCTTGGGCGGTGCCTTGCGGTTCTCCTGATCGTAGTTCCATTTGCCCCCGGCGGGGTTGTCACCCTCCATCAGCAATCCGGTCTTGCGCCGCATCTTGCGATAGAAATACTCCATGCGCAGTTGCTTGCGCCCCTCGGCCCAGTCGTTGAAATCAGCCCGCGTGGCAATGAACCGCGTATCCGGCCTGAGGCTAACCTTCAAAGGCAGAGACTGCAGATGCCGGATCAGCCGCCATTCCCCCGGCGTTGTGGCGATCACCTCATCAGCGCCGCTCTGGGCCGCCCGGCGCAGGATTTCCTCCGCGATGGAGCCGGTGTTTTCCGCATCGTCAAGCCGGGTATAGGCGACAGTCCAGCCCTCTGCCCGCAACTGCTCCGCAAACTTCCGCATCGCCGCGAGAATCAGCGCGATCTTCTTGGGGTGGTGACGCACATAGGTACCTTCCTCGGCAACCTCGGCCATGACGATGATGTCGGTGTCCTTGTCCGCGACCTGCAGCGCCGACAGCGACAGGCTCAGTTGATCGCCAAGAATTAGGATGAGTTTTGCCATGTGTCCTGCCTCTGCCGCACCTTTTGCCTATGGCTCATCGCCAAGGCTCTGGCGCAGCTAGGAGGAATTTCCCACAAATCAAATCTGCCCGCACCAAAGCGCTCTGCCGACCGCCAAATGGTCAGGATCACTGAGCTATTTTCGCTCTTTCCATTCGCGGCGCGCTCTGTATAACTTTGCCGCATGACAGCTCGCGCACATATCTTCGGCCCGGCCACCGCCATTTGCGGTGCGGCTCTGCGCGACCTACTGATCCTAACCCGCCTCTGAGCGTGCCATTCGGCGCGCCCGCTCAGAGGAGGAGGCTTGCGCGCCACGAGAATGGATCCAGGACAGAGTTTTAAGAAAGCTACCGACATGACGACTGCACTTGAAAAAGATCGCGTATTGATCTTCGACACCACTTTGCGCGACGGCGAGCAGAGCCCCGGCGCCACCATGACCCACGATGAAAAGCTGGAAATCGCGGGCCTTCTGGACGAGATGGGCGTCGACATCATCGAGGCCGGTTTCCCCATCGCCTCCGAAGGCGATTTCAAAGCGGTGAGCGAGATCGCCGAACGCTCCAAGAACGCGGTGATCTGCGGTCTGGCGCGCGCCAATTTCAAGGATATTGACCGCTGCGCCGAGGCCGTGCGCAAGGCTGCGAAACCCCGCATTCATACCTTTATCGGGACATCGCCCCTGCACCGCGCCATTCCGAATCTCACCATGGATGAGATGGCCGAGCGGATTCACGACACGGTGACCCATGCGCGCAATCTCGTCGATGACGTGCAATGGTCGCCCATGGATGCGACACGCACCGAATGGGATTATCTCTGCCGGGTGATCGAGATCGCCATCAAGGCCGGCGCCACCACCATCAACATCCCCGACACCGTCGGCTATACCGCGCCGCTGGAATCGGCTGATCTGATCCGCCGCCTGATCGAAACCGTACCGGGCGCGGACGAGGTGATCTTTGCCACCCACTGCCACAACGACCTGGGTCTTGCCACGGCCAACGCTCTGGCCGCCGTCGAGGGCGGCGCGCGTCAGATCGAATGCACCATCAACGGTCTGGGCGAGCGAGCCGGCAACACCGCGCTCGAAGAGGTGGTGATGGCGCTGAAGGTGCGCAATGACATCATGCCTTGGCACACGCAGATCGACACCACCAAGATCATGCATATCTCCCGCCGGGTCTCCACCGTCTCTGGCTTCCCGGTGCAGTTCAACAAGGCCATTGTCGGCAAGAACGCGTTTGCCCACGAAAGCGGCATCCACCAGGACGGGATGCTGAAGAACAAAGAAACTTTCGAGATCATGCGCCCCGAGGACGTAGGTCTTTCAGGAACCTCGCTGCCGCTTGGTAAGCACTCGGGCCGCGCGGCGCTGCGCGACAAGCTGAATAACCTCGGCTATGAGGTCGGCGACAACCAGCTCAAGGATATCTTTGTCCGCTTCAAGGAGCTTGCCGACCGCAAGAAGGAAGTCTTTGACGACGACATCATCGCCCTCATGCGTTCTGGCGAGGATGCCGAGAACGATCATCTGCAACTGGTGTCGATGAAAGTGATCTGCGGCACCGGCGGCCCGGCCGAAGCGACGCTGGAAATGGAGATCGACGGCAAGGATCTGAGCGCCACGGCACAGGGCGATGGCCCGGTGGATGCCGCCTTCAAGGCGGTGCGCGAGCTCTATCCGAACTCGGCGCATCTGCAGCTTTATCAGGTTCACGCCGTGACCGAAGGCACCGATGCACAGGCAACGGTTTCCGTCCGGCTGGAGGAAGACGGCAATATCGCCACCGGCCAGTCGGCCAACACAGATACTGTGGTTGCCTCGGCCAAGGCCTATATCAACGCGCTGAACCGGCTGATCGTGCGCCGCGGCAAGGTCGGCGAAGGCGCCGATACCCGCGAAATCTCCTACAAGGACGCGACCTGAGCGTCTGAAAGATTCGGCGCCGTGCCGCAGGCGCGGCGCCAGGCCCAACGCCTTGTCGCCCATCTATGATGGGCGGCCAAGGGGGCGGGAGATCCCCCCTCCTCTACGGGTCTTCGCCTCAGTCCTGATTGAGCCTCTCGAACAGGGCAGAAATACGCGCGGCTTCCTCTTCGGCGCCGAAGGGCGCATTCACTACGAACATACCCGATCCAACCATCCGGTGACCGGCGCGCACCGGCGGAAAGCGCACCTCGTGGCGCAGGGCGCCCGGCAGCGCCTGCGTCTCCAGCGCGCTCAGCATCTTTTGATGCGCCCCATCTGTCAGGATCGGATACCACAGCGCGATGACGCCGACGTTCCATTTCCGGTGCAGCTTGCCGATGATGCCGGGGATACGTGCGTAATCGGATTTTATTTCAAAAGACGGATCGATCAGCATGAGCCCTCGGCGCGGCGTCGGCGGTGCCAGCGACAGGGCCAGCTCGAACCCATCCTGCTGATGCACCTTGGCATGCCAGGGCCGCAGTGCCTGCCGCAGGGCAGCGTATTCCTGCGGGTGCAATTCGGCAAAATGCAGGCTGTCCATCTCGCGCAGCAGGGCCGCCGCCACCAGCGGCGATCCGGGATAGCTGGTCTCGCCAAACCGCTCGCGGCAGGCATCAATGGCGCGGCTCAGCGGATGATCCTCCCCCAGTCCGTGATTTTCCAGCACCCGGGAAATCCCCGCGGCCGCCTCCCCCGTCTTAAGCGCCTCGGGTGCCTGCAGCTCATAGACGCCCCGCCCGGCGTGGGTTTCGATATAGCTGAGCGGTTTGTCCTTGCGAGTCAGATAGGCCAGCATCCAGGCCAGAAGCGCGTGTTTCTGGACATCCGCCAGATTTCCGGCGTGGTAGATATGTTGATAGGACAGCATGACACAGCCCCTACCCCGGTTGGCGCGCCATAGAAAGATCCTTTCGCCGATGCTGCGCCGCAAAACGCCCTGCCCGGCATCGTCCAAGAACCACCCGAACCACAGTGTTCAACATGCCCAAGGCGTGGCCAACCCCCATGTTTCACAGGCGGAAAGGCGCTAGTTGGAGGTAATCGGCCCTTTCGCGGCAGCGCTGCGCTGCTTATAAGATCTACAATGCGCGTTGGCAGCAGAGTCGCGGGCACGAACGGCAGAACTTACAGGATCCCTCATTTATGGCGCTCTTTGGAAATTTAGGCGGTCTGTTCACTTCGGACATGGCCATCGATCTCGGCACTGCGAACACTCTGGTCTATGTCAAGGGCCGCGGCGTGATCCTGTCCGAGCCGTCGGTTGTTGCCTATCACGTCAAGGACGGCGTCAAAAAGGTACTGGCCGTGGGCGAGGACGCCAAGCTGATGCTGGGCCGCACCCCCGGCTCGATCGAGGCGATCCGCCCGATGCGCGAAGGCGTGATTGCGGACTTCGACACCGCCGAGGAAATGATCAAGCATTTCATCCGCAAGGTGCACAAACGCTCGACCTTCTCCAAGCCCAAGATCATCGTCTGCGTACCCCATGGCGCGACCCCGGTTGAAAAACGCGCGATCCGTCAGTCGGTGCTCTCCGCAGGTGCCCGCCGCGCCGGGCTGATCGCAGAGCCCATCGCCGCCGCCATCGGCGCGGGCATGCCGATCACCGACCCCACCGGCAACATGGTCGTGGACATCGGCGGCGGTACCACCGAGGTGGCGGTTCTGTCCCTTGGGGATATCGTATACGCACGCTCGGTCCGCGTCGGCGGCGACCGCATGGACGAGGCAATCATCTCCTACCTGCGCCGCCAGCAGAACCTTTTGATCGGTGAAGCCACCGCCGAGCGTATCAAGACCTCCATCGGCACCGCCCGCATGCCCGACGATGGCCGAGGCCAGTCGATGCAGATCCGCGGCCGTGACCTGTTGAACGGCGTGCCCAAGGAAATTGAGATCAGCCAGGCGCAGGTCGCCGAGGCGCTGGCCGAACCGGTGCAGCAGATCTGCGATTCCGTGATGACCGCGCTGGAAACCACCCCGCCGGATCTGGCCGCCGATATCGTCGACCGTGGCGTCATGTTGACCGGCGGCGGCGCGCTGCTGGGCGATCTGGATCTGGCCCTGCGCGAGCAGACCGGCCTTGCGGTTTCCATCGCCGACGAAAGCCTGAACTGCGTGGCCCTTGGCACCGGCAAGGCGCTGGAATTCGAAAAACAGCTGCGCCACGCCATCGACTACGACAGCTGAGGCGCCCAGCCCCGCGCCTGCCGGGGTGATCCACACCCGAAAGGAGTCCCTTGGCCAAAGACCGGTCACAGCGCGAAGATTATTCCGCCCCGCTGCGCCGTTTGCTGATCGGGCTGGTGTGCCTGTGCCTTGCCGCCATTTTTCTGGTCTGGCGGATCGATAGCCCAAGGGTGGAACGCTTCCGCGCGCAGCTGGTGAATACCGTTGTGCCGAATATGGACTGGGCCATGGTGCCGGTCACCGCGACGGTCAACCTGTTCCGGGACTTCCAAAGCTATCAGCGCCTTTCCGAACAGAACCAAGAGTTGCGCTCCGAACTGCGCCAAATGCGCGCCTGGAAAGAAGCTGCGCTGCAGCTGGAACAGGAAAACGCCCGCCTGCTGGATCTCAACAACGTGCGGCTCGATCCCAAGCTGACCTATATCACCGGTGTGGTGATGGCCGACAGCGGATCGCCCTTTCGCCAGTCTGTGATCCTCAACATCGGCGCCCGGGACGGGATACAGGATGGCTGGGCCGCCATGGACGGGATCGGTCTGGTGGGACGTATTTCCGGCACCGGACAGGATACCGCGCGGGTCATTCTGCTGACTGATGCCGCCAGCGCGGTGCCCGCCACCATCCAGCCTTCGGGGCAGACCGTTCTGGTGACCGGTGACAACAGCGCTGCGCCAGTGCTGGATTTCCTTGAAAACCCCGATCTGATCCGCCCCGGCGACCGGGTCATCACCTCTGGCGATGGCTCCGTCTTTCCGCCCGGGCTGCTGATCGGTCAGGTGACCGAGGACCGCACCGGCCGTAAGCGGGTGCGCCTGTCTGCCGACTACGAACGGCTGGAATTCCTGCGGGTGCTGCGCCATCAGGGCTCTGAGGTGATCAAGGAGCCCGGCGGACTGGTTGTCCCGGCGCCGGATGCCACTGTGCCTCTCCCGCGGCCGCAAAACCTGGCGCCCGAGGCTCTGTCCGCGTCCGAAGGGGAGAGCAATGGCTAGCACCTCGCCCGCGCGGATCTGGATGATGCGGATGGCCTTTCCGGCTCTGGCACTGGTGCTGATCTTCTTTCACCTGCTGCCGCTGGACACGCTGCCGCGCCGTTGGGCGCCGCCAGACCTGCTGCTGGCGCTTGCCATGGCCTGGTCACTGCGGCGGCCGGATTTCGTGCCTGTTCTGCTGCTGGGGGCAACCATGCTGGTCGCCGACATGATGTTCCAGCGCCCGCCCGGCCTTTTTTCGCTGCTGGTGGTACTGGGCTGCGAATTCCTGAAGTCGCGAATCCCGCCGCACCGGGAAACCGCCTTTGCCGCGGAATGGCTCGCCGTCGCCTTTGTGATCGCAGGTATCGTGGTGCTCAACCGAGCCATTCTTGCTATTCTGGCCGTGGCGCAGGCACCCTTGGGCCTCACGCTGATTCAAGCCCTGCTGACGATTGCCGCCTATCCTCTGGTCGTGATCTTCAGTCAAAGCCTATTGGGTGTACGCAAACTGTCACCTGCCGAAGCCGAAGCCCTGGGAAGCCGCTGATGAAACGCAATCCGAAAGAGCTAGAGTTCAGCCACCGCAAGCTGACCCGTCGGGCGCTGCTTCTGGGCGGTTTGCAACTGGGGTTTGCGGGCGGGTTGGCGGCACGCATGCGCTATCTTCAGGTAGATCAGGCCGATCAGTTCCGGCTGCTGGCCGAGGAAAACCGGATCAATATCCGCCTGCTACCGCCAGCACGCGGTGAGATCTTCGACCGCAACGGCATCACCCTGGCGCAGAACTCGCCCTCCTATCGCATCACCATCGTCCCCGAGGACGCCGGCGATGTAGGCGAGGTGATCGCCAAACTGTCGCGGCTGATCGAAATCGACCCTGAAGATATCGAGCGCGCCATGGCCGAAATGCGCCGCTCTCCGCCCTTCCTGCCGGTGACGCTGGCCGATCAGATCGGCTGGGAGGACATCTCGAAAGTGGCGGTCAACGCCCCTGCCCTGCCCGGCATTACCCCCGAGGTCGGCCTGACGCGGATCTATCCGCAACGCGGCGCCTTTGCCCATGTGGTCGGCTATGTCGGGCCGGTCTCGGATTATGACCTCAGCAAGATGGAATCGCCGGAACCGATCCTGCGCATTCCTCGTTTCCAGATCGGCAAGGTTGGGTTTGAGGCCAAGCGTGAGGACGCCCTGCGCGGCAAGGCCGGCGCCAAGCGCGTCGAGGTGAATGCTACCGGCCGCGTCATGCGCGAGCTGGACCGGCGCGAAGGTGAGGCCGGCGCCGACATGCAACTGACCGTCGATGTCGAGTTGCAAAGCTATGTGCAGGCGCGCCTTGGCAACGAAAGCGCCGCCGCGGTGATCATCGATTGCGAACATGGGGACACCCGCGCCATCGCCTCCTCGCCCAGCTTTGATCCCAACCTCTTTGTGCGTGGCATCTCGGTCGCCGACTATAGCCTGCTGACCGGCGACCCCTACCGTCCGCTGGCGAACAAGGCGGTGCAGGGCACCTATCCGCCAGGTTCGACCTTCAAAATGGTGACAGCGCTGGCTGCACTGGAGGAAGGGTTGATCGGCCCCGAGGAAACCGTCTGGTGCCCCGGGTATCTGGAGGTCTCCGGCCGCAGGTTCCACTGCTGGAAACGCGCGGGCCATGGGCATGTGGATCTCAACACCTCGCTGAAACAATCCTGCGACGTCTATTACTACGATCTGGCGCTGAAGGTGGGGATCGACAAGATTTCTGCCATGGCGAACCAGCTAGGGCTGGGTGTGCGTCACGATCTGCCGATGTCGGCCGTGGCCAGCGGCCTGGCCCCCAACCGCGAGTGGAAGCAGCGGGTGCACGGGCAGGACTGGCTGATCGGCGACACTGCAAACGCCTCTATCGGGCAGGGCTATATGCTGGCCTCGCCAATGCAACTGGCAGTGATGACCGCGCGGATCGCCTCGGGGCGCAGTATCACCCCGCGTCTGCTGAAATCCATCGACGGGATCGAGCAACCCAGCGGCGGCGGCGAGCCTTTGGGGCTCAATGAAAACAACCTGCGGACCGTGCGCAGGGGCATGTTCTCGGTCAGTAACGACCGGCGCGGTACTGGCTACCGCTCACGCATCATCGCCGAAGACATCCGCATGGCCGGCAAAAGCGGCACCAGCCAGGTGCGCAATATCACCGCGGCCGAACGCGCCGCCGGGGTGATCCGCAACGAGGATCTGCCCTGGGAGCGGCGCGACCACGCGCTCTATGTCTGCTTTGCGCCTTATGACAAACCCCGCTTTGCGGTTGCTGTGGTGGTCGAACACGGGGGTGGCGGGTCACGCGCCGCCGCACCCATTGCCCGCGATGTTATGTTGCAGGCGCTGTTTGATGGAACGCCGCCCCTGTCCGCCTACCCCAAAGGCGATCGCAGCCGCATCAAGGCGCAGCAGGAACGGCTGGAACGCGAACGTCTGAAACGGGAAGAAACCGGAGGCAGCGACCGGGCATGAGTTATCTTGAAAGCCGCGCCAAATCCGTCCCCTCGGGCCTGCGCAAGATCCTGTATCTGAACTGGCCGCTGACCTTGCTGCTGGCCTCGGTCGCCGGGGTGGGGTTCCTGATGCTCTATTCCGTGGCAGGTGGGTCGTTCTCGCCCTGGGCCGAGCCGCAGGCAAAACGCTTTGCCCTTGGCATGGCGGTGATGATCATGGTGGCCATGGTGCCGATCTGGTTCTGGCGCAACATTTCCGTCCTCGCCTATCTGATGTCCATCGTGCTGCTGCTGGCGGTGGAGTTCTTCGGCACCGTCGGCATGGGGGCGCAACGCTGGATCGACATTGGTTTCATGCGGCTGCAACCCTCTGAACTGATGAAGATCACCCTCGTTATGCTCTTGGCTGCCTATTACGACTGGCTGCCAACGGAAAAGACCTCGCGCCTGTTCTGGGTGCTGGTGCCGGTGATCATGATCCTGTTCCCCACATTTCTGGTACTGCGGCAGCCGGATCTGGGCACCTCGATCCTGCTTATGGCCGCCGGTGGCGGCGTCATGTTTCTCGCAGGAGTGCACTGGGCCTATTTCGCGACGGTGATTGCTGGCGCCGTTGGTCTGGTCACGGCGGTGTTCTACAGCCGCGGCACCGACTGGCAGCTGATCAAGGACTACCAGTTCCGCCGCATCGATACCTTTCTTGATCCCTCTCAGGATCCGCTCGGCGCGGGCTATCACATCACCCAGTCCAAGATCGCCCTTGGCTCGGGCGGCTGGTCAGGGCGCGGTTTCATGCAGGGCACCCAGTCCCGATTGAACTTCCTGCCGGAAAAACACACCGATTTCATCTTTACCACCCTGGCAGAGGAATTCGGCTTTATCGGCGGCTTTACCCTGCTCAGCATCTACGTGCTGATCATCGTCTTCTGCGTCGCCACCGCGCTTGCGGCGCGAGACCGGTTCTCGTCACTGGTGACGCTTGGCATCGCCATCACCTTCTTCCTGTTCTTTGCCGTGAACATGTCGATGGTGATGGGGCTGGCACCGGTTGTCGGCGTGCCCCTGCCGCTGGTTTCCTATGGGGGTTCGGCCATGCTGGTGCTGCTCGCCGCCTTTGGCCTGGTGCAAAGCGCAAACGTCCACCGCCCGCGCTAGAACGGGCGGCCCAACCAACAACAGGAATTCCGGAATATGAGCATATTTCACCTTGCCTATCATGTTGACGATCTGGAAGCAGCCCGCGCCTTTTATGGCGGTGTTCTGGGCTGCAACGAGGGGCGCAGCACCGACACCTGGGTCGATTTCAATTTCTTCGGCCATCAGATTTCGCTGCATCTCGGGCCAGTCTTTGCCACCGCCAATACGGGCAAGGTGGGTGAGCACATGGTGCCGATGCCGCATCTGGGTGTGATCCTGCCACAGGAAGAATGGCGCGCTCTGGCCGACCGGCTGGAGGCCGAGGGGATCGACTTCACCATCCCCCCCACCACCCGTTTTGCCGGAGAACCGGGTGAGCAAAGCACGATGTTTTTTCACGATCCCGCAGGCAACCCGATCGAGATCAAAGGCTTCCGGGACATGGCAGGAGTATTTGCCACATGATCAACGTTCAGTTCGCCGCCCTGCCCGCCCGCTGGGACACCTACCGCGAGCCGCTGAAACGCGCCTTTGCCGAGGCCGGGCTGACGGTCGATATGCGGCAGGATCATCCCGCCGATCAGGTGGATTACGTGGTCTATGCGCCGAATTCCGACCTGCAGGATTTCACCCCCTATACCCGCTGCAAGGCGGTGCTGAACCTCTGGGCCGGGGTGGAAAAGATCGTCGGCAACCAGACCCTGACCATGCCGCTGTGCCGGATGGTGGATCCGGGGCTGACAGCCGGCATGGTGGAATGGGTCAGCGGCCACGTGCTGCGCTATCATCTGGACATTGACCGCTCCATCGCCATGCAGGACCGGTGGGAGCCGGTGGTACCACCGCTAGCCTTTGAACGCCCAGTGACTGTGCTCGGCCTTGGCGCATTGGGCAGCGCCTGCGCGCAGAGCTTGGCCCGTATCGGATTTCCGGTCACCGGCTGGTCGCGCTCGGCCAAGGAAATCGACGGGATCACCTGCCTGCATGGAGACGACGGGCTGAAACAGGCGCTGTCAGAGGCGGAAATCGTGATCCTGTTACTGCCGGATACACCCGCGACCAACAACATCCTGAACGCCGATACTCTGGCGATGCTGCCCAAGGGCGCGCGGATCATCAATCCGGGCCGCGGTCCGCTGATCGACGACGCCGCCCTGCTGGAAGCGCTGGACAGCGGTCAGGTGGGCCATGCCACGCTGGATGTGTTCCGGGTGGAACCCCTGCCCGCAGACGATCCCTATTGGGCGCATCCCAATGTCACCGTCACGCCCCATATCGCGGCGGAAACCCGGGCTAGCACGGCATCGCAGGTGATCGCGGAAAACATCCGCCGCGGCGAGGCGGGTGAGCCGTTCCTGCATCTGGTAGACCGGTCTCTTGGTTACTGACGGGACCATTTTCTAACCCCGAAACGAATGGCGCCGGGAAGAGCAATCTTCCCGGCGCCAGTTTTTTTGCCGCAGCCTATTCTGCGGCCAGCCCCCGCCCCTTGAGCAGCGCATCCACCCCGGG
Source organism: Phaeobacter gallaeciensis (assembly GCF_001678945.1). Classification (NCBI taxonomy): domain Bacteria; kingdom Pseudomonadati; phylum Pseudomonadota; class Alphaproteobacteria; order Rhodobacterales; family Roseobacteraceae; genus Phaeobacter; species Phaeobacter gallaeciensis. The sequence goes on along the minus strand of NZ_CP015124.1, from coordinate 3,173,168 downwards.
CAGACGCCCGCGGAAGGCGGTATACAGCTCTGCCGGATCCTTGGAACCGCCAGTGGACAGGATATGCTCCTCCAGCGCCTTGGCGCGTTCGGGATCAAAGGCCCCGCCTGCCTCTTCAAAGGCGGCAAAGGCATCAGCGTCCATCACCTCGGACCACATGTAGCTGTAGTAACCGGAACTGTAGCCATCGCCGGAGAAGACATGCGCGAAATGCGGCGTCGCGTGGCGCATGGTGATGGCATGGGGCATGCCGATTTCGGCCAGAACCTCGGCCTGACGCGCCATCGGATCTGCCGGGGCGGCGCCATCGTGGAAGGCCAGATCGACAAGCGCCGAGGCAACGTATTCCACCGTCTGAAAGCCCATGTCATAGGTCGCAGCGCCCAGAACCTTGTCCAGCATTTCCTTGGGCATCGGCTCGCCAGTCTCGGCATGGGTAGCAAACTCGCTCAGCACCTCGGGCATTTCCAGCCAGTGTTCATAGAGCTGCGAAGGAAGCTCCACGAAATCGCGCGCCACCGAGGTGCCCGAGATGCTTTCATAGGTGACATCCGACAGCATTTGATGCAGCGCGTGGCCGAATTCGTGGAACAGTGTGCGCGCATCATCATAGGACAACAGCGCCGGATCGCCCTTGGCAAAGTTGCAGACGTTGATCACGACAGGCGCCTGTTTTTCCGGAAACTTCGCCTGACCGCGCATGGCCGAACACCAGGCACCCGAGCGTTTCGATCCACGGGCAAAATAGTCGCCGATGAAGACCGCCATATGCTCACCGTTGCGCGTGACCTCCCAGGCGCGGCAATCGGGGTGGTAAAGCGGGATATCAAGCGGCGCGAACTCCAGCCCGAACAGGCGGTTCGCACAGGAGAAGGCCGCCTCGATCATCTTGTCGAGCTGCAGATAGGGCTTCAGCTCGGCCTCATCGAGGTCATGTTCGATCTTGCGGCGCTTTTCCGAGTAATAGCGCCAGTCCCAAGGCTCCAGATCACCGTTGATACCATCGGCCTGCATTATATCGGTCAGGATGACCGCATCCGCATCCGCCCGCGCCTTGGCCGGGCCCCAGACATCCATTAGCAGGCCCCGCACGGCTTCGGGCGTCTTGGCCATTTCAGTTTCCAGCTTGTAAGCCGCGAAATTCTCATACCCCAAGAGCTTGGCTCGTTCCTCGCGCAGGGCAAGGATCTCTGCCGCAATCTCCCGGTTGTCCGTCTTGCCGCCATTGGCTCCGCGCGCCGCCCAGGCCTGGAACGCCTTTTCCCGCAGATCCCGGCGCGGAGAGAATTGCAGGAACGGCGTGATGATGGAGCGCGAGGTCGTTACGACAGGCCCGTCCACGCCCTTTTCCTTGCCCGCAGCCCGGGCAGCCGCGATGGCGAAGTCGGGCAGGCCTTCCAGATCCTCTTCAGAGAGCTCCATGAACCAGTTGCTCTCATCCGCCAGCAGGTTCTGAGTGAATTCGGTGCCAAGGGTGGCAAGCCGTCCCTTGATCTCCTGCATCCGGGCATCCTCCGCCCCTTCCAGTGCTGCACCACCGCGCACGAAACTGCGGTGGGTCAGCATCAACACGCGCTGCTGTTCCTCGGTCAGGTCCAGTTCATCGCGCTGATCCCAGACCGCCTTGATCCGCGCATAAAGCGCCTTGTTCGCAGTAATGGCCGAAGAATGCGCCGCCAGTTTCGGTGAGAATGCACGCTGCAACTCCTGCCGCTTGGGATTACTGTCGGCGCCTGCCACCGTGTAGAACACCGACAGGACCTGCTCCAGCGCCTGGCAAGGTGTTTCCAGCGCACCAATCACATTGTCAAAGGTCGGCGCATCGCGATTTGACGCGATAGCGTCGATCTGGGCGTTATGGGCCGCAAGGGCCTGATCCAGCGCGGGGGCGAAATCTTCGTCGGAAATCTGGTCGAATGGCGCGATTTCAAACGGGGTATCCCAGTGGGACAACAAGGGGTTGGTCATAGGCAAGGCCTCCTTTGCCCAGAAGCTATGCCCGCGCCCCGGCAGCGTCCAGAGACGCACGCGGATTTTCCGCAAATACTAGCCGCCCGGCCTCAAATCCTCGACCAGATCGGCGGCAATGATGCGGATCGGAACGCCTGCAATATTCGCGGCTCGGGCAATGCGCCACTCGAACCGGCCCATGACCCCATCGGTGTCGATCAGCACCACGACGGCCTCCTTGCCGGTGATTTCGGCCGCGAACAACGCCTGTTGCAGACTGTCAAGGCTGCTGCGCTTGTCGAGGCCAAACTCCACCACCCGATTGCTGTTCTCGCAATCGACCCGGATCGAGGCCCGGCCTTCGGGATAGTCGAATTGATGCACCTGTTCCGGCTCACCGCCCATCAGGGCACCGCACAACAGGGAAATATATAGCGCTTCGGACACGTGGGGACTTCGCTCTATGCGTGGCGTTTGACGCTTATTCGTTGCCAGAGGCAGCTGTGCCACCGCTGTCGTCAGACCCGTTCCCATCGCCCCCCGCGCCGCAGATCGGGCAGTCGACCCGCTGTTTCAACCCGATGCGGCGGGTTTCGCTGTAAAGGGCATCGTAGATCAGCATGGCGCCGCGCAGCACTTCGCCCGCTCCGGTGATCTGCTTGATCGCCTCCACCGCCATCATCGCGCCGACGACCCCGGGCAAGGGACCGATGACGCCGGCTTCGGAACAGCTGGGCGCCAGCCCCGCTGCCGGGGCCTCAGGGAAGATACACTGGTAGCAGGGGCCGCCTGCCTTGGGATGAAAGACGGACAGCTGCCCCTCCCATTGCGACAGGGCGCCGGAAATCAGCGGCTTGCCCAGCGCCACGGCGGTGCGGTTCGACAGATAGCGGCTTTCGAAATTATCGGTGCCATCCAGAATGATGTCATATTCCGCAAACAGGTCGGCGGCGATCTCATCCGTCAGACGGCGGTGATAGGGGCGCACGGTGACAAAGGGGTTCTGCGCCTCCATCGCCTTTTGCGCCGAGAATACCTTGGGCAAACCGATATCCTGATCGCGGTGAATAATCTGCCGCTGCAGGTTGGCGTTTTCAACCACATCGTCGTCGATGACACCGATGGTGCCAACGCCCGCCGCCGCCAGATATTGCAGCGCCGGTGCGCCAAGCCCCCCGGCCCCGATCACCAGCACCTTGGCGTTCTTCAGCTTCTTCTGCCCTGGACCGCCCAGCTCCCGCAGCACGATATGCCGCGCATAGCGGTTCAGCTCTGTCTCGGAAAACCGGCCCGGTTTGGCCGCCGTTTTCGCCTCGGCCGTGGGTGCTTGCCCGCCATCTTCGGCTTCTTCATTAGCCTCCGCCCGGGCCCGCAGACGGGACACGCCCCAGCTGTAGACACCGATCAGCAGCACGATCCCGCCAAGGATCAGCCAGGAGGAGGCAGAGCCACCGGTGGCGGCCCGCAAACCATGGCCATTCGGCAGGGTCAGTTGCAGGATCACGACGGCTGCAAACAGCAGCGCCAGCAGGCTTCCCCGCATCGCACGCGGCAGGCCCATCAGGCGCCCGCCCCACCAGATCAGCCCTGCAAGGCCCAGAACCAGTATCATTAGCCTCTCCCCGTGGAGCCAAAACCACCGCTGCCGCGCTCTGTCTCGCTCAGCTCCTGCACCTCGACGAAGACCGCCTGCAAAACCGGCGCGATCACCATCTGCGCAATCCGCTCCCCGTGGCGGATCTCGAACGGTTCCTGCCCCGCGTTCAGCACGATGACGCCCAGCGGTCCGCGATAATCGCTGTCGATGGTGCCCGGCGTGTTCGGCAGGGTGATCCCGTGTTTCAGCGCCAGGCCGGAGCGAGGCCGAATCTGGATCTCATATCCCGCCGGGATTTCCACCCGCAGCCCGGTTGGCACCAGCGCTCGCTCTCCCGGCGTTAGCAGGATGCTGCCGCGCCCTGTCAGGTCGGCCCGCAGATCCGCGCCTGCGGCGCCCGGCGTTTCATACGAGGGCAGCGGCAGATCGTGATCCGCCTCTGCATCACGGCGTATACGGATTGTCACCATATCGGAACCTGCGGTTTGATGTGCTGTGTCAGTGGCTGGATGGGACGGGCTTAGCTATCGAGGGCAGCAGCGATGCGGTTGGCCAGTTTCCCGGCAACCTCCTGCTTCGCCATGCGCGGCCATTCCTCGGCGCCGGTGTCCGTGATCAGGATCACCGCGTTTTCGCTGCCACCCATGATACCGGTGGCGGGTGAGACGTCATTGGCCACGATCCAGTCGCACCCCTTGCGCAGCCGTTTGGCGGTGGCGTTGTCCACCACGTCGTTGGTTTCTGCAGCGAACCCCACCACCAGTCCCGGTCTGTTTGCAGTCATATGCGAGACCGTTTTCAGGATGTCGGGGTTTTCAGCGAATTCCAGCGTCGGCAGACCGTCCTTGGATTTCTTCAGTTTCCGGTCCGAGGCGCTGGCAACCCGCCAATCCGCCACCGCAGCAGCGAATACGGCCGCATCGGCGGGCAAGGCTGCCTCTACTGCCGCCTGCATTTCCAGCGCGCTTTCGACGGGAACGACCTCTACCCCCTCCGGGGGCCGGACCGTTGCCGGGCCCGTGACGAACACCACTTCCGCTCCCAGGTCGCGCAGAGCACGGGCCACCGCTGTGCCCTGCGCCCCGGAGGAGCTATTGGCGATATAGCGCACCGGATCAATGGGCTCATGTGTCGGGCCGGAGGTCACGACGATGCGTTTGCCGCTGAGAGGTCCATCACGAAACTCGGCGGCAACGGCAGCGACGATTTCATCCGGCTCGGCCATCCGGCCCGGGCCGAATTCGCCGCAGGCCATGCCGCCCGCGTTGGGGCCGACAAATCGGATGCCGTCTGCTTTCAGCGTGGCGATATTGCGTTGCGTGGCGGCGTGTTCCCACATGCGCACGTTCATGGCGGGCGCCACCAGAACCGGCGTGTCGGTGGCCAAGAGCAGGGTCGAGGCCAGATCATTGGCCAGCCCCTGCGCCATCTTCGCCACCAGATCCGCGGTGGCAGGCGCCACCACAACCAGATCGGCGCTGCGCGACAGTTGGATATGCCCCATCTCCGCCTCGGCTGTGAGGTCAAACAGATCCCGGTGCACCGGCGCACCGGCCAGGGCCGAGACCGACAGCGGGGTCACGAATTCTTCCCCGGCCTTGGTCAGGACCGGCGCCACGCTGGCGCCCTGATCCTGCAGGCGGCGGATCAGTTCCAGCGCCTTATAGGCCGCGATGCCGCCACCGATGATCAGTAGAATATGTTTGCCTGCCAGCATATTATCCGCCCCTGCGCCACCTTGGAGTTCTGCGTCAGCGCCGACTTTACTTGGCCCAGGCCAAAGTGTGAAACGGTTTTCCCCTCAACCCTTGCCGAAGGCAAGACAGGGGTCCGGGCGCTCTGCCGCCGCGCTATCCAGCAGCAGATCGAAATCCCCGGATATCGCGCCGCCCTCGCTTTGGCCAAGGCTCTGGATCCGCACCTCGGGCCGCGCCTTTGACAGGTAGACCGCAAGTCCCCGATCCAGCCGTGCATGACCATTGCCGGTGATCACCGCCACCGGCCCGCCAGTCTCTTCCAGCGCCTGATCCACCGCTGCAGCAAGTGCCGCATCACGCAGCCGCTGGAAATCGACCAGCACCGGCAGCATTTCAGCAGGCATCGCATTGCAGTGATTGGCCATCTGATCCGCCTCGCGTTCCGTCTGCTCCGCCTCCGGCAGGGGCTGATCCAGCCCGAAACCTGCGGCCCGGGCGCCAAAATAGGCCGCGATCCCCTGATCCAGCGCCTGACGCGCGACCGAGCGCGGTACCAGCGCGCCGTACTGCCGCGCGGGCGCAGCAGCGGCAAAGACCGGCGCGTAGAGCGCAAACTCCGGCCAGCCCGAGGCCTCCCAATCGAGCGCGTCGGCAGTCGCTTCCGCATCGCTCATCATTGGCTCGCTCAGCCTCTCTGCCTGCGCCTCCGTGATCATTTCCCAAACCACGGCGCGCGGCGCCAGATGCCGCAGGATTTCGGCCTGCTTCTGGTGGTGGGCCGCGTTGTCATGCACCTCACCCAGAATAGCCACATCGGCTTCCTGCAGGACTTCGGCCGCAGCCTTGGCCGAGGGAAGCACTGCAGGCTCGGCCACGGCGGCGGAGTTTGCCCCATACATAACGAAAGCGGCTGCCGCACAGACGGCACCCGCTTTTCTGATAAAAAGAATCGACTTTGTCATGAGAGGAAGTTGTGCACCTCCCGGGAGCACCCTTCAAGCGTTTTCCGCATCTTCTGAAACGCCGCGGCCTCCAGTTGGCGCACGCGTTCCTTGGACAGGTTCAGCTCGTTACCAAGGCTTTCCAGCGTGCGCGCCTCTTCCCGCAGTTTGCGTTCGGTGATGATGAACCGCTCCCGCTCGTTCAGCGCCTGCAGCGCCTCGACCAGCCAGGCCCGCAGCTGGCGCCGGTCGTGCCGCTCTTCCACCAGTTCAGCGGCCTGCGCGCTGTCATCCTCCAGCGCCTCGATCCATTCGCGGCCCTCGTCCTCGGAAGATTGCACGGCGTTGAGCGAGAAGTCAGAGCCGGACAGCCGCCCGTCCATCATCTCCACATCGCGCAATGGCACGCCGATTTCCGTGGCGATCTGCTGGTTCAGCTGATGCTTGTCGAGTTTGACGCCTGCCGCGCGCGCCTCGCGCTCCAGCTGGGCCTGCACCCTGCGCATATTGAAAAACAGGGATTTTTGCGAGGAGGTGGAGCCGGTGCGCACCATCGACCAATTGCGCATCACGTAGTCCTGGATCGACGCCTTGATCCACCAGACCGCGTAGGTGGAAAACCGCACCCCCCGGTCGGGGTCGAATTTGTCTGCCGCCTTCATCAGCCCGACACCGGCCTCTTGGATGAGATCATTCATCGGCGCGCCGTAGCGTTTGAATTTCGCGGCCATCGAGATCGCCAGCCGCATATAGGCGTGGATCAGCCGGTGCAGTGCTTCTTCGTCACGGTCGTCGCGCCAGGCATAAGCCAGGCGCAGCTCCGTTTCAGCGTCCAGAAGCTCGGCCTTCATGGCCTGCTTTGGCAGCGGGTTTTCACTGGTCGTGTCAAGTGCCATGATACTCCCCTCCAAACTGATTACTAATGTTACGCAGTGGCGCCGGGATCGGATCACTTTGGCTGTATTTTTTCTCCGATCAGGCCCGGTTTTCAGCGCCTTACCCCGGTGCATCAGACCGTTTAAGGCCATCGGGGGCGCCGCTTTGCTCCCCACCTTGGAATCTGTCCGCCCTTGGTCGTGTCCCTGCTGCAGATCCCGGTCCGCATCTGCGGGGCGTCATCGGACATGGCAGGTTCGGGCTTGTTTCAGGCCGGATCAGCAGATACCCAAACTTCTGCAACCATCACCGAACTCAGGGTAGAAGACGTGTCCGCAGCTGTCACATTCATTCTTGGCGGGGCCGCATCGGGAAAGTCTGCCTTTGCTGAAAGTCTATGCTTTTCCTCAGGCAAGCCAAAAGCTTACTGGGCAACTTCACAGATATTTGATGATGAAATGCGCGAAAAAGTTGCAAAACACCTGGCCCAGCGCGGCGCGGACTGGACCACACATGAAGAACCATTCGATGCCGCCAAGGCGCTTGGCGACCTTGTGGAGGGACAGATCTGCCTGATCGATTGCGCCACCATGTGGCTGAGCAATCACCTGCTGGCGGACCATGATCTGGAGGCCGAAACCGAGACCCTGTTGCAGGCGATTGATGCCTGCCGCGCAGAAATCGTGATCGTGTCGAACGAAACCGGACTTGGCATCGTGCCTGAGAACGCCCTGGCCCGGAGGTTCCGCGAGGCGCAGGGGCGGCTCAACATCGCAATCGCCGCCCGCGCGCGGACTGTGGTGCAGGTCACCGCAGGCCTGCCGCTGGTGCTGAAAGGAAGCCTTCCATGACCCGCCTCTTCCTTGTCCGCCACGGCCCGACCCACGCCAAATCCATGGTCGGCTGGTCGGATCTTCCGGCGGACCTGTCCGACAGCGCCGCACTGCGCCGCCTGTCCGCTGCCCTACCCGAAGATGCCCTGGTGGTGTCGTCGGACCTGTCCCGCGCAGCAGATACCGCCAGCGCCATCCAAGGCGACCGTGCGCGCCTGCCCCACCTGCCCGACCTCAGAGAAATCCATTTCGGGGAATGGGAGCTGCGCACCTGGAAAGACATCGACGCCGAAGATCCCGAACGCATCCGCGCTTATTGGGAAACCCCCGGCGATGTCCGCCCCCCCGGCGGAGAAAGCTGGAATGAGGTCTGCGCCCGCGTGGACCGGGTCATCGACGATCTGATCGAAGCCCACCGAGGCCGCAATCTGATCGTGGTCGGCCATTTCGGCCAGATCCTGACCCAGATCCAGCGCGCCGAACGGCTGACCGCAGAAGAGGCGTTTTCGCACCGGATCGACAACCTGTCGGTGACCGAAATCCACCACGTTCCGGGAGACGGAACCGATGGCTGGCGCGCCGGAAAGATCAATCACCTTCCGTGATGGCACCGCGCACAAAACAGCGATTTGGCAACCCGTGAAGCTGCGCTAGCCTGCTTTCCATGACATATGATCTTTTTATCGGTGACCGCATGTATTCCAGCTGGTCCTTGCGCGGCTGGCTCATGCTTGAAAAATTCTCGCTCCCCCATGTGGTGCATATGGTGGGGCTTTATTCCGGAACCATGGCGGCGGATCTGGCAGATCTGGCACCCGCCCGGCTGGTTCCCACCCTGCGCACGCCCGAAGGTACGGTGATCGGCGAAAGCCTGGCCATGGCGGAAACCCTGGCCGAACGACATTCGGAGGCAGGCCTGTGGCCCAGTGATCCGGCGGCGCGGGCGACTGCGCGCTGGGTGGTGGCCGAAATGGCCTGCGGGTTTTCCGCCCTGCGCGGTGATTGCCCGATGCAGCTGAGCCATATCTGGCAGGGCTTTCCCCCCTCCGAAGCGGTGCAAAAGGATCTTGCCCGGATCGAGACCCTGTTTGCGCATGCCCGCAAGGTGTCTGGCGCTGCGGAGGGCTGGCTTTTTGGCGACTACTGCCTCGCCGATGTGTTCTACACGCCGGTTGCGGCCCGCATCATCGGATATAACCTGCCGGTGTCGCCTGAAACCCGCGCCTATTGCCGCGCGCTCTTGTCCGATCCGGCGGTGCTGCGCTGGCAGGAACAGGCGCATGAAGTGACTTACGATCCCGAGCCTTATGCGATGGATCTGGAGCGCCGCCCCTGGAGCCTTGACTGACGTGCCGCGTCGTCGGCCCGCAAAGCCAACGACAAAAATACACGCATAACGTGCTTTAAGGGCGACTCCGGTCCACCGTTCGCTATGATTTTCTCTGGTATCTTCAGAGGGATAGCGCAGCATGATTTCACGGGCCTACACTGTCGCCTTTCAAGGGGTGGAGGCCCGCCCGGTCGAGGTGCAATGCGCCGTGGCACCGGGCCTTCCGGCCTTTTCCATCGTCGGCCTGCCGGACAAGGCGGTGAGCGAAGCGCGCGAGAGGGTGCGCTCGGCCTTTGCCGCCATGTCGATTGCGCTGCCGTCAAAACGGATCACGGTGAACCTGTCACCCGCGGATCTGCCCAAGGAAGGCAGCCATTTCGACCTGCCCATCGCGCTGGCGCTTCTCGCTGCGATCGAGGTAATCCCAAGCGAGGCCGCAAGCGAGACCATCGCGCTGGGGGAATTGTCGCTCGACGGGACGTTGATCCCGGTGGTGGGCGCCCTGCCCGCTGCGATGACCGCGGCCAGCGAGGACCGGTTGCTGCTCTGCCCTAAGGCATCGGGGGCAGAGGCCGCCTGGGTCGATGCGGCTCGCGTAATCGGCGCCGCCAGCCTGATCGACGTGGTGCGCCATTTCACCGGCAAGATGCCTCTGGCGCAGGCCATCGCGGGGGAAGTCCATGACGACATCGGCACACGCGATCTGCGCGACGTGAAGGGGCAGGAACGGGCCAAACGCGCATTGGAGATCGCCGCCGCCGGTCGCCATCACATCCTGATGGTCGGCCCACCCGGGTCCGGCAAATCCATGCTGGCAGCGCGGCTGCCGACGATCCTGCCGCCCCTGACGGCGGCTGAGGCGCTGGAGACCTCGATGATCCAGTCCCTGTGCGGCTTGATCGAGGATGGTGGCATCAACCGCAGCCGCCCCTTTCGCGAACCGCATCACACCGCATCCATGGCCGCCATCGTCGGCGGCGGGCGGCGGGCACAGCCAGGCGAGATCAGCCTCGCGCACAATGGCGTGTTGTTTCTGGACGAGCTGCCCGAATTTGCCCGCCCGGTGCTGGAAACCCTGCGCCAGCCCCTTGAAACCGGCGAGGTCATGGTCGCCCGCGCCAATGCCCATGTGAAATACCCGAGCCGCTTCATGCTGGTGGCTGCGGCCAACCCATGCAAATGCGGCCATCTGGCGGATCCGGCCCGCGCGTGCTCTCGTGCGCCGCTCTGCGCCGAGGATTACATGGGGCGCATTTCCGGCCCGCTGATGGACCGCTTCGATCTGCGCATCGACGTGCCGCCAGTGTCTTATGACGATCTTACCCTACCCGCTGCCGCCGAAGGGTCCGCCGAAATCCTACAAAGGGTGGAAACCGCGCGCGCGCGGCAGGAGCGGCGGTTCTCAGACCATCCCGGTGCGCAGCAGAACGCCGATGCCGAAGGGGCGCTGCTGGAAGACATTGCCGTATTGGATACGGAAAGCCGCGAGATGATGCAACGCGCCGCCGATCGTTTCGCCCTGACCGCGCGCGGCTATCACCGGGTGCTGCGGGTGGCGCGCACGATTGCCGATCTGGAAGGGGAGCCGGAAATCCTGCGTCCCCATGTGGCTGAGGCGCTGGGGTTCCGGCTGGCGGGCTGAAGTCCGGCCAGCCGGATGCGTCTTACAGTTTGGATTCGATCGCCTGCCAGACCTTTTCGGCGATATTCACGCCATCAAAGCGTTCCAGTTCCTGAATGCCGGTGGGCGAGGTCACGTTGATCTCTGTCAGGTAATCACCGATCACGTCGATGCCGACAAAAATCTGGCCCTTTTCCTTCAGAAGCGGGCCAATGGCGGCGCAGATCTCACGGTCGCGCTCGGTCAGGCCGATCTTTTCCGGGCGTCCGCCCACATGCATGTTAGACCGTGTCTCACCGGCGGCGGGCACGCGGTTGATGGCGCCGACGGGTTCGCCGTCCACCAGAATGACGCGTTTGTCGCCATTGCTGACATCGGGCAGGAATTTCTGCACGATCAGCGGCTCGCGGCTGAAACCGGTGAACAGTTCGTGCAGCGAGGTCAGGTTGCGATCGTTGGCATCCAGACGGAACACCCCGGCGCCGCCATTGCCATAAAGCGGCTTCAGGATGATGTCGCCATGCTTGGCCTTGAAGGCCTTGATGGTGTCCAGATCACGGGCAATCGCGGTGGGCGGTGTCAGATCAGGGAAATCCAGCACCAGCAGCTTTTCAGGGTAGTTGCGCACCCAGAAGGGATCATTCACCACCAGCGTCTGCCCCTTGAGGCGGTCTAGCAGATGCGTCGAGGTGATGTAATGCATGTCGAACGGCGGGTCCTGCCGCAGCCAGACCACGTCGAAATCCGCAAGATCCACCTCGCGCTCTTCGCCCAGCACCGCCGGGGTCCCGGCGACGCGCTGCACGGTCATGTCATAGCCGCGGGCGGTGATGCGCCCTTCCTGATAGGCGAGGTGATCGGGGCTGTAGTAAAACAGTTCGTGCCCGCGCGCCTGCGCCTCTTCAGCAAGGCGGAAGCTGCTGTCGGCATCGATGTCGACGCCCATGACCGGGTCCATCTGGAAGGCGATTTTCATGAAGTGCATCCCTCTTGTTTCGGCAAATAGATGGCCCAGCGGGCACAAAGGTTCAATAGAGCAGAACGCTGTCAGCCCTGACCAAAGGCGTTTTCGAGGATCTCGACCTGCCCTTTGCCGTTCACAAACACGGCATCAAGCCGCGCCTCGGTTAGCTGCCCCCGAGGTTCTCCTTCCAGAAAATGCGCGGCGCTGGCTTGGATCCGCTGCATCTGTGTGGGCGTGATGCGGGCGGCGGCGGATGCGAATGTGACGCTGTGCTTGACCTCGGCAAAGACCAGCATGTCCCCCTTGCGCAGGATCAGGTCGATCTCACCCCCGGGGCCGCGCCAGCGCCGGGCTTCCACGCGGTAGCCCCTTGCCTCATAGGCGCGCGCGGCTGCGTCTTCGGCAGCCTTTCCAGCCAGATGGGCGCGCTGACCTTGATGGTGTCGCCCCTCCATCCGCTCAGCCTGCGTCCTTGGCCAGTTGCAGGGCAAGCTGGTAGACCTTGCGGCGCGGCAATTCGTGGGTTTCCGCCACGATAGATGCGGCATCCTTTACTGAATTGTCCTTCAGCGCCGCGCGCAGGTCTTCCTCAAGGCTGGCTTCGCTTACCTCTTCGCCATGGGCGCGATCCACCAGCATGACAATCTCGCCTTTCACCGGTTTCTCCTCTAGTCCCGCAGCCAGATCACTCAGGCTGCCGCGCCGGATCTCTTCGAATTTCTTGGTCAACTCGCGGCAAAGGGCGGCAGGCCGGTCCCCGAGAACTGCCGCCATATCCGCCACCGAGGCAGCGATGCGTTTGGGCGATTCGTAGAAAATCAGGGTTCCGGGCACGTTTCGCAGCTCTTCCAGCCGCTTGCGTCGGGCGCCGCTGGCGTTGGGCAGGAATCCGGCGAAAAAGAACGCATCGGTCGGCAAGCCCGCCAGTGTCAGCGCTGCCAGCGCCGCCGAGGCACCCGGCGCTACGGTAACCTTATGCCCGGCTTCAGCTGCCGCGCGGCTCAGATCATAGCCCGGATCGGCGATCAGCGGCATGCCTGCCTCAGACGCATAGGCAACCGACTGCCCCGCCTCCATCGCCTGCATCAGCCTTGCCCGGGCGCCTGCGCCGCTGTGATCATGGTAGGCGATGATCTGGCGTCCGTTCAGCGGCACACCATGAATTTCCATCAGCTTGCGCAGCGACCGGGTGTCCTCGGCGGCGATCACATCAGCCGACGCCAGCACATCCAGCGCCCTGAGGGTGATGTCGCGCGCGGTGCCGATGGGCGTGGCCACAAAGTGCAGCCCCGGCAACAATTTGACGATCTGATGATTCACGCTGGACCCGCCTTTTTGGTCGTTTATGATCCCCTTAAACCAATACGGCCACCAACACGGCGCCCAGCGCCGGAAAAGGGGAGTTTCAGGTCCATCATGTTCGCCGTTTTCAAACAGGCCCGCAAGGCGGCATTCGCCGCGATTACCGCAATTTCCGCCTTTGCTCTGAGCGCCTGCAACCCGACCAGCATCGGAAGCGGCCCGAGCATCAACACCTCGAAACCGGTTCCCGTGGCGCTGTTGGTGCCGCGCGGATCGGCCAAATCCGGCGACAGCGTTCTGGCACAAAGCCTAGAAAACGCAGCGCGGCTGGCGATCGGCGATTTGAAGGGCGTGCAGGTGGACCTTAAGGTCTATGACACAGCAGGCGATCCGGCGACAGCGGCGAATGCGGCCACCCAGGCCATCAACGACGGCGCACGCATCATCCTTGGCCCGGTCTATGCCGAGGCCGCAAATGCTGCAGGCGTCGCCGCGGCCAAGCGCAACGTCAACGTGCTGGCCTTTTCCAACAACACCGCAATCGCCGGCGGCAATGTCTTTATCCTGGGGGCGACCTTTGCCAATACCGCCCAGCGCCTGACCGAATACGCTGTACGCCAGGGGCGCGGCAATATCGTGATCGTCAGCGGCAATGACGCTGCGGGCCGTGCAGGAAGCGCCGCCATTCAGGCCGCAGCCGGGCGCACTGGTGCAACCATCGCTGGGTCGGTCGGATATGAGCTGTCCCAGAAAGGCGTGATCGACGCCGTCGGCCCGATCCGCGACACCGCGCGTGCCAACAATGCCAACGCCGTCTTCATGACCGCGACCACCGCAGGCGCCCTGCCGCTGCTGACCCAGCTTCTGCCCGAAGCGGGCCTGGATAAGGAAAGCACCCAGTACATCGGTCTGACTCGCTGGGACATCCCCTCGCCAACCCTGTCCCTGCCCGGTGTGCAGGGCGGCTGGTTTGCCCTGCCCGACCCGAGCAAATCGCAGCAGTTCATTACCCGCTACAGCTCTGCCTACGGGGGCGCTCCGCATTCCATCGGCGGGCTTGCCTATGACGGTATCGCCGCGATCGGGGCTCTGGTCAGTGCCGGGAAATCCGACGCCCTAACCGGCGCCGCCCTAACCCAGGGCGCAGGCTTCCAGGGTACTGGCGGAATCTTCCGCCTGCGCGCCGATGGAACCAATGAACGCGGCCTTGCGGTCGCAACAATCCAAGAACAGAAGGTGGTCGTCATTGACCCAGCTCCCAGCAGCTTCTCCGGCACAGGATTCTGATCCGGCCCATCAAGGCACCCCGCCCCTCGCCCCGGTCAAAGGCCCGCTGATCTGCGCCGCAGACAAGATTTTTGACGCTGCGGCGATACACCAGCAGATTGCTGCCGCAGCCAAGGACATGGAGGCGGCAGCGCTGCGCGCAGAGGTGGTCCGTCTGCTGCGTGAGGCCAACAAGGAAGGCCGCGCGGCGATTGCCGAAGCCTTTACTGCGGCGCCCTTTGCCGCCCGTGCGCTGACCCAGTCCTACAGCCACCTGACCGACGGGCTGGTCACCACCGCCTTTCGGGCCGCCACCCAGTTCCTGCATCCGCTGGCCAACCCGACCCAGGGCGAACGTATCGCCGTAATGGCCGTGGGCGGATACGGCCGGGCCGAAATGGCACCGTTTTCGGACGTAGACCTGCTGTTTCTGACCCCCTACAAGATCACCGCCTGGGCCGAGAGCGTCATTGAATCGATGCTTTATATGCTGTGGGACCTGCGGCTGAAGGTCGGCCACTCCAGCCGCACGATCAAGGATTGCATCCGCCTTGGCGCCGAGGATTACACCATCCGCACCGCCATGCTGGAACACCGCTTCCTATCCGGTGACGCCGACCTTGCCCAAGAGCTGGACAACCGGCTGCGCAGCGATCTCTTTTCCAAGGATGCCCGCGAATTCGTCGAGGCCAAGCTGGCCGAACGGGATGAACGCCACCTGAAACAGGGTGAGCGTTACATGGTCGAACCCAATGTAAAGGAAGGCAAAGGCGGGTTGCGCGACCTGCAATCGCTGTTCTGGATCTCCAAGTATCTTTATCAGGTGCAGGACGTCGCCGAACTGGTGCCGCTGGGCCTGTTCAGCCGGGAAGAGTTCGAATTCTTCGCCGAGGCAGAAAATTTTCTATGGGCGGTGCGCTCGCACATGCATCTGGCAACCGGGCGCGCAACCGAGCAGCTGACATTCGATTTGCAGGTCGAGGTCGCCGAGCGCATGGGCTATCAGGACCGCGCCGGGCGGCGCGGCGTCGAAGTCTTCATGCAGGACTATTTCCGCAAGGCCACCCAGGTCGGGGATATCACCCGCATTTTCCTGACTAAGCTTGAGGCAAGCCAGCAAAAGGGCGAACCGCTGCTGGAACGGATTTTCCGCCGCCGCCCAAAAATCAAACCCGGCTACAAGGTGGTGCACAACCGGCTGGATATCGTCGATCCCGAAGAGTTTCTGGCGGACAAGCTGAACCTGCTCAGGATCTTCGAAGAAGGTCTGCGCACAGGCATGCTGATCCACCCTGATGCGATGCGTCTGGTCACGGCCAATCTGGACCTGATCGATGATGAAATGCGCGCCAACAAGGAAGCCTGCCGCATCTTTCTGGATCTGCTGCTGAAACACGGCAATCCCGAACGCGCGCTGCGCCGCATGAACGAGCTTGGCGTCCTCTCTGCCTTCCTGCCGGAATTCGAACCGATCGTGGCGATGATGCAGTTCAACATGTATCATTCCTACACGGTGGACGAGCACACCATTCAGGTGATCTCGAACTTTGCATCCATTGAACGTGGCGAGCTGGAAGACGAACTGCCGGTTTCCTCCGAAGTTCTGCGCAAAGGGGTCAACCGCAAGGTTCTGATGGTGGCCATGCTGCTGCACGACATCGGCAAGGGGCGCGAACAGGACCATTCGATCCTTGGCGCCCAGATCGCCCGCAAGGTGGCGCCGCGGCTGGGGCTCAACAAATCCGACAGCGAGACCGTCGAATGGCTGGTGCGCTATCACCTTCTGATGTCGGACATGGCGCAGAAACGCGATATTGCCGATCCGCGCACCGTGCGCGGATTTGCCAAGGCGGTGCAATCGGTGAAACGGCTGGATCTGCTTCTGTTGCTGACCGTCTGCGATATCCGCGGCGTCGGACCGCACACCTGGAACAACTGGAAAGCCGCCCTGCTGCGCTCGCTTTACAACCAGACCCGCCGCGCGCTGGAAGACGGCATGGAGGCACTGAACCGCGAGCACCGGGGCACAGCCGCCAAGAAGCGCCTGCGCGCGGCGCTGCCAGACTGGACCAAATCCGATCTCAAACGCGAAACCTCGCGCCATTATCCGCCCTATTGGCAAGGCCTGCATGTGACCGCGCATGTGGATTTTGCCGAAATGCTGCGCGAGCTGGAAGAGATCGGTGATCCGGGTGAAGTCATCATCCGCATGCATCCCGATGAAGACCGCGATGCCACCCGCGCCTGTTTTGCCATGGCTGACCATCCCGGCATCTTTGCCCGTATGGTGGGCGCCCTGGCACTGGTCGGGGCCAATGTCGTCGATGCACGCTCTTATACGACCAAGGACGGCTATGTGACCGATGCCTTCTGGATTCAGGACGCCGAAGGCCACCCCTATGAGGCCTCGCGCCTGCCCCGCCTGACCCAGATGATCCTGAAAACCCTGAAGGGTGAGGTCATCGCCCGCGAGGCGCTGGTGTCGCGCGACAAGATCAAGAAGCGTGAAAAGGCCTTCAACGTGCCGACCCACATCACCTTTGATAACGAAGGGTCAGAGATCTACACCATCATCGAGGTGGATACCCGTGACCGGGCTGGCCTGCTGTATGATCTGGCGCGCACCCTTGCAGATGCCAATGTCTATATCGCCAATGCAGTGATCGCGACCTACGGCGAACAGGTGGTCGATTCCTTCTATGTCAAAGACATGTTCGGTCTGAAATACCACTCGGAATCCAAGCAGAAGACCCTTGAGCGCAAGCTGCGCGAGGCCATTTCCGCCGGGGCCAAGCGAGCCGGTTCATGAAGCCGATCAAACTGCTGTCCGGCTTTGTCACGGTTGGTTTCTGGACACTGGCCAGCCGGATCCTGGGATTTGTGCGTGAAATCCTGATCGCCGCCTATATCGGCCCCGGCCCGGTGCTTGATGCCTTTGTCGCTGCCTTCCGCCTGCCCAACCTGTTCCGCCGCTTCTTTGCCGAAGGTGCCTTCAACGCGGCCTTTGTACCCCAGTTCGCCGACCGGCTGGAGGCCAATGAAGACGCAGAAGGCTTCGCCCAACAGGCGTTCAACCTACTCGCCGCTGCGGTACTGGCCCTGACCGGCCTTGGCATGGTCTTCATGCCCGCCCTTGTCTGGGCAACGGCCGAAGGTTTTGTCGGGGATGCGCGTTTTGATCTGGCTGTCGGATATGGTCATATCGTCTTTCCCTACATCCTGTTCATGTCGCTGGCGGCGCTGTTTTCCGGTGTCTTGAACGCTACGGGGCGGTTTGCTGCTGCTGCGGCGGCGCCTGTGCTGCTGAACATCTTTGCCTGCAGCGCGATGATCACTGGGGCCGCGCTTGGCCATGAGGTCATCACCTGGCTGGTCTGGACCATCCCGGTTGCTGGCGTTGCGCAACTGGCGCTGGTCTGGCGCGCGACCGAGCGTGCGGGCATCCGCCTGCGCCCCGGCCTGCCGCGCGTCACCCCCGCCATGCGCCGCCTCGTGCGGGTGGCGGTTCCGGCCGCGCTGGCCATGGGCGTCACCCAGGTCAATCTGGTGGTGGGGCAGCTGGTCGCCTCGGATATTGAGAACGCGGTCAGCTGGCTGTTCATTGCCGACCGTCTGTATCAACTGCCGCTTGGCGTGGTCGGGATTGCTGTTGGCATCGTACTGCTGCCGGATCTGACCCGGCGCCTGCGGGCAGGTGATGATACAGGCGCGCGCGAGGGGCTTTCGCGCGCCGGGGAGTTCTCACTGCTGCTGACACTGCCCTCGGCTGCCGCTTTCATCGCGGTGCCGGTGCCGCTGGTTTCGGTGCTCTACGAACGCGGCGCAACAGGCCCCGAGGACGTGGCGGCCATTGCCCTGGCTGTGGCGATCTACGGCGCCGGGCTGCCTGCCTTCGTGCTGCAGAAGGTCCTGCAACCGCTCTATTTTGCACGGCAGGACACCCGCACGCCGTTCTACTACGCGCTGGTGGCGATGATCCTCAACGCGGTGCTGGCCATCGGGTTGAAGCCACTTGTGGGCTGGGTCTCTCCCGCCATCGCCGCATCGACGGCGGGCTGGGCGATGGTCGCTCTGCTGTGGATGGGGGCCGGGCGCCGCATGGGGGATGTCGCCCGCTTTGATGCGCGTTTCTTCCGACGCGGCTGGCGCATTCTTGCGGTCTCGCTGCTGATGGGCGCGGTGCTTCATATCGGCACACTGCAGCTGGCCTGGCTCTTCTACCTGCCAAGCTGGCGCTATCTGGCCCTTCTGGGACTGATCCTGACCGGGGCGGTGATCTACTTTGGCGTCGGACAGGCCGTTGGCGCCTTCCGGCTCGCAGAATTCAAAAAGGCACTCCGCCGCAACCGGGGCTGACCGCGCCGCGCCCTGGCACGGCGCCCGGCCCAACGGGATCAGGCATGGTGTCCTGCCGCAATCCGGGCGGGAGCCCCCTGCCCGCGTTCAGTCGTGACGGATCTTGTTGCGGAACCGCGCCCAGCCGCCTGGCGCCAGGAAAAACGACAGGAAGAACCCGGTGGCAAAACCCGTCAGATCCGCGATCCAGTCGGGTTGGCCGCCAAACAGCAGCGCAAACAGCAGCTGGATCCCCATCAGAAAGGCGATCAGCGAAAACGCCCGGCTCTGCTGCGCGCCCACCAGCGACAATTGGCGCCACAGGATATAGGTAAAGGCCCCGATCAACCCGTAAACCGCCGGAAATCCGCCAATCAGGGGCACCGGACTGCCGGAGAAGATCGCATAGCCCAGGGCGCCACCGATGGCAGAAAGGATAAAGATCAGGATCATGGCAATATCGCCGAAGACCTCTCCGACCATCTTGCCCATGGCCAGCACGAAGACGCAGACAAACAGCGCATGGGTGAAACTGCCGTGCACAAAGGCAAAGGAGACAAACCGCAGCAGATGCTGCGCGGGCCATTGTCCGGTCTCCCACATCCACCAGAAGATCTCGGCCGAAAACGCGTAAGACTGGAAAGCCTCCAGCCGCCAGCCCACGGCGGACGGGCCGCCGACGATGCCGCGCGCGCCAAGCGAAAACGCCGCCTCGATCCCCATGATCACCAGCACCAGCGCCACCACCACGGGCGGCAGCGGGTTCACGGGTGATGGGTTTTCACTGCTGCTCATATCTTTCCTGCCCTTCTTGCCTGTCCCGGCCTTTTGACGCGCCCTTGTGGACCCGCCACCTGGACGGGCTGTTGACGACCGTTGCGCCCATGGTTAAGCCACCGCAGGCCCTATTTCCAGACGGGAGTTTCTCGATGACCGAGACCACTTTCACGCCGCGTGTCTTTTCCGGCATCCAGCCCTCGGGCAACCTGCACCTTGGCAACTACCTTGGCGCTCTCAAACGGTTTGTCGACTGGCAGGACAAGGACATGGAGACCATCTATTGCATGGTCGACCTGCACGCGATCACCGTCTGGCAAGATCCCAACGATCTGAAGAAAGCCACCCGCGAACTTTGCGCCGGGTTCATTGCCGCCGGGCTTGATCCGGAGAAATCCATTCTCATCAACCAGAGCCAGGTGCCTGAACATGCGCAACTGGCCTGGGTTTTCAACTGTGTCGCCCGCATGGGCTGGATGCAGCGGATGACCCAGTGGAAAGACAAGGCGGGCAAGAACCAGCAGAACGCCTCGCTGGGTCTTCTGGCCTATCCGTCGCTGATGGCGGCGGACATCCTGATCTACCACGCCACGCATGTGCCGGTGGGCGAGGACCAGAAACAGCACCTTGAACTCACGCGCGACATCGCGGCCAAGTTCAACCACGACTATGGTGTTGATTTCTTCCCGCTGACCGAGCCGGTGATCGAGGGTGCCGCCACGCGGGTGATGAGCCTGCGCGATGGGTCCAAGAAGATGTCGAAATCGGATCCTTCAGATGCAAGCCGCATCAACCTGACTGACGATGCCGACACAATCGCCAAGAAGATCCGCAAGGCCAAGACCGACCCGGAGGCCCTGCCGTCGGAAGCCAAGGGCCTGGAAGAGCGCCCCGAAGCGCGCAATCTGGTGAACATCTACGCGGCCCTGGCCGAGCAGACCGTGGACCAAGTGCTGGCCGATGTTGGCGGGCGGCAGTTCTCGGAGTTCAAGCCGATGCTGGCAGATCTGGCCGTGTCCAAGATGGCGCCGATCTCGACCGAAATGGCCCGGCTGATGGGTGAGCAGGACGAAATCGACCGCATCCTGTCGCGCGGCTCTGAACGTGCCCGCGAAATCACAGCGCCAATCCTGCGCAAGACCTATGACATTATTGGCATGGTCGGACCGGTCAGCCTGTGATAGGCGTTTGAATACCTTCGCACGTTGCGGAGGAAGTCTATACTGGAGATATCGGATGGCCAATGGCACCGTAAAATGGTTCAACGCAACTAAAGGCTACGGCTTTATCGAGCCCGAAGCTGGCGGAAAAGATGTGTTCGTGCACATCTCGGCGGTTGAACGCTCGGGCCTCAACGGTTTGAACGACAACCAAAAAGTTTCCTATGAACTGGAAACCGGCCGTGACGGCAAGCAGTCCGCAGGTTCGCTGGAACTGCTCTAAGGTTGTTGGCAGAGTAACCCTCTGCGCAAACCACATTAAAAATGATGACGGTGCTTTTGCTTCCCGAATCACCAAAGGCCGCCCTTTCGGGCGGCTTTTTCGCTTTCTAGGAAAAGCCCTAATGTCAGTCCCCTTCTCTCAGAGGCCCTTTACCCCGTTCAGCGTCAGGGTGGTGACAATATCGGCATAGCCCTCGCGGGCGTCGGATCCGGCACCGGAATTCCACATGTAATACCAGTTCAGCATGCCAAAGACCGACATGGTCGCTGCGCGCAGCTTCGCCGCATCCCCGGCAAAAACCTCGGGCGCGACGGCGCTGATCGCGTCGCTCATGAAGGTCACCAGCTCGCGCTGATAGCCACGCAGCAATGTCTGCTGTTCTTCGGGGAGGGCTGACATGGCGCTGATCTGCACCTGATGCTCGTCATCGGCCCCCTGATAGGCGAGCAGTATCTCCGCCACGATGCGGCGCAAGCGGGCCTCTGCCTCAAGGCCCGACAGGTCCAGCTCGCAGACCCGATCCCGCAAATCGCTCAGATAGGTTTCAAGGAGGCCGAAGAGAACGGCATCCTTGCTGTCATAGTAGTGATAGATATTGGCCTTGGAGATCCCGCACTCCCGCGCCAGCTGGGTCATCGACGCGCGGTCATAACCGGCGTCAGCGAAGACCTTGGCCGCAGATTTGAGGATCTGCGCCCGTTTCAGGTCATGGTCTTTTGCGATCGTGCGGGCCACTGCTCTGGTTATCCTTTGTCGCGGTTGTCGACGACGCGCTTGGCCTTGCCCTGGCTGCGCTCCACCTCGCCCGGCTCGCCAACAATGATCTCGGTCGAGACCCCGACCATATCCTTGATCCGTTTGGTCAGCATCCGCGCTGCAGCGGTTTTCGACATTTCGTCGGTGGCATCCGGGTTGGCTTCGACAAAGACCCGCATCGCATCCATGCGGCCGGATTTATAAAGCTCGATCTGGTAATGCGGCGCCAGACCACCGGTGGCCATCAACTGCTCTTCGATCTGGCTGGGGAAGACGTTGACGCCGCGCAGGATGATCATGTCGTCGCTGCGGCCAGTGATCTTTTCCATCCGCCGCATGGTGCGGGCGGTGCCCGGCAGCAGGCGGGTCAGATCGCGGGTGCGATAGCGCACCATCGGCAGACCTTCCTTGGTCAGCGTGGTAAAGACCAGCTCGCCCATTTCGCCGTCGGGCAGCACTTCACCGGTGACGGGGTCAATGATTTCGGGCAGGAAGTGATCCTCCCAGATCACCGGGCCGTCCTTGGTTTCCACGCATTCGCTGGCCACACCCGGCCCCATGATTTCCGACAGGCCGTAGATATCCACCGCGTGCATGTCAAAGGCGTCTTCGACCTCCTTGCGCATGGCATCTGTCCAGGGCTCGGCGCCAAAGACACCCACCTGCAGCGAGCTGTCGCGCGGATCCAGTCCCACCTTGTGGAACTGCTCAAGGATATTCAGCATGTAGGAAGGCGTCACCATGATCCCATCAGGCTGGAAATCGGTGATCAGGCCCACCTGTTTCTCGGTCTGGCCGCCGGACATCGGCACCACCGTGGCGCCAAGGCGTTCGATCCCGTAATGCGCGCCCAGACCGCCGGTGAAGAGCCCATAGCCATAGGCGTTATGCACCATGTTGCCCTTGCGCAGACCGGCGGCGCGCAAGCTCCGCGCGACCAGATCGGCCCAGTTGTCGATGTCACCCTTGGTATAGCCCACGACGGTCGGCTTGCCCGTGGTGCCCGAGGACGCGTGCAGGCGGATGATTTCCTCGCGCGGCACGGCAAAGAGACCGAACGGGTAGTTGTCGCGCAGGTCATTCTTGTAGGTGAAGGGGAACTTCGAAAGATCCGAAAGCTGCTGCAGATCGTCAGGATGCACGCCCGCCTCATCGAACCGCTGCTTGTACATCGGCACGTTGTCATAGGCATGGCGCAGCGACCATTTCAGGCGCTCCAGCTGCAGGCTGCGGATTTCGTCGATGGAGGCGATTTCGATCGGGTCGAGCTCAGCCTTGTTGGGGGTCAGGTCTTTCATGGCGTCCTCCTCACCTATTCTTCGAAAAGATGGCCTTTGATCGCACGGGACAGGCCCCGGAACTCTGCGATCACCAGATCATCCTGATTTTTGACGGTCACGTCGTAGATGCCGCTGCGCCCGGTCAAGGAGACCTCTCGCGCATCGGCGGTCAGCCGGTCGCCAAGGCGTCCCGGCGCGGTATAGGTAATGCTGTTGCTTTGCGCCACGGTGGCCTGATTGCGGCTGTTGCAGGCAAAGGCAAAGGCGCTGTCGGCCAGCATAAAGGTCACGCCGCCATGGCAGATACCGTGGCCGTTGCAATGGTGCGCTTCGACCGTCAGCTGCAGTACCGCGCGCCCGGCGTCGACCTCGGCGATCTCCATTCCGGCCCATTTCGACGCATTGTCGCTGGACCACATGGCGGCGCTGGATTTTTCCGCGCGTTCTTTCGGGGTCATGGTCATTTGCCTTTGAACTCCGGGCTGCGCTTTTCCAGGAAAGAGGCAACGCCTTCGGCATAGTCTGCGCTTTCACCGCAGGTTTTCATGGCGTCCGCTTCCATCTCCAGATGGTCAGTCAGCGTGTCGACGGCGGCAGCTTGAATACATTGTTTGGTCAGCCCCAGACCCAGCGTCGGACCATTTCCGAATTTCTCGGCCATGGCGCGGGCTTCGGTCATAAGCTCTTCATCCGGCAACGCCTTCCAGATCAGCCCCCAGTCCTCGGCCTTTTTGGCGGGCAGCGGCTCGGCGGTGAAGGCCAGCCCCTTGGCGCGGGCTTCGCCCAGCAGGCGCGGCAGATGCCAGCTGCCGCCAGTATCGGGGATCAGACCGACTTTGGAGAAGGATTGGATGAACTTGGCGCTTTCGGCCGCCAGAACCACATCACAGGCGAGTGCGATATTTGCCCCAGCCCCGGCAGCAACGCCATTGACGGCGCAGATCACCGGGAAGTTCAGCGAGCGGATCAACCGTACCAGCGGCGCATAGAAGGTCCGCACGGTATTCCCAAGATCCGGCGGGCCGTCCATCTTGCGCGGATCGCGATCGCCCAGATCCTGCCCGGCGCAAAAGCCCCGGCCAGCACCGGTCAGCAGAACCGCCCGGGCGCCACCATCGCGGGCAGCCTCCAGCGCGGCGCGCAAGGCATTGTGCATCTCATCGTTGAAGCTGTTCAGCCGGTCCGGGCGATTCAGGGTAATTTCCACCCACTGCCCGTGATCCGCGACCAGAATCGAATCTGTCATTCCCCTCACCCCCAATATCACTTGATCCGCCAGAAGGCTGTTTTCTTTCCGAAATCACCAGCTCGGGCGGCGTCTGGACAATTTTCTTGCATAAACCGACCGGACGGTCAATATATATCGCAAATCAATCCTGCCCGCCATGCGGCATCTGATCCTGCCCCGTTTCCGGGGCGAACAAAGCTGGCGCGGGCAACCTAGGGAGACAGCAATGAGCCTTCTTGAGATTTCCAGCTACGCCGCCGGAGACTGGGTGAAACCCGGCGCAGGCGCCCGCAATATCGCCAGTGCGGTGACCGGCGCCACTATCGCCAGTGCCGGCAATGATGACCTTGATGTGCAGGCAATGCTGGATCATGCCCGCAAGGTGGGTGGCCCTGCCTTGCGCAAACTGACCTTCCACGACCGCGCACGCATGCTGAAGGCGCTGGCCACCGAACTCGGCAAGCATAAGGACGCGCTCTACGATCTGTCCTTCCACACTGGCGCCACGCAATCGGATCACATGATCGACATCGACGGCGGCATCGGCACCATGTTCGTCTTTGCCTCCAAGGGGCGCCGCGAAATGCCCGATGGCCATGTCTATCTGGACGGCGATGTCGAACAGCTTTCCCGCACAGGCAGCTTCCTCGGCCAGCATATCTGCACCCCACTGCAAGGGGTTGCGGTGCATATCAACGCCTTCAACTTCCCGGTCTGGGGCATGCTGGAGAAACTGGCGCCCACCCTGCTGGCGGGTGTTCCTGCCATCGTGAAACCAGCGACCGCGACCTGCTATGTCACTGAACTGGCGGTAAAGATCATGCTCGATAGCGGCATCTTGCCCGAGGGCGCGCTGCAGCTTGTCTCGGGCGGTATCGGCGACATGCTGGACCGTCTGGATTGCCAGGACGTGGTCAGCTTCACCGGCTCCGCCAACACCGCGCTGAAACTGCGCAACACCCCGGCCATTGTTGAGAACTCAGTGCGGTTCGTGGCCGAACAGGACAGCCTCAACGCCTCGATCCTGGGGCCTGACGCAGCGCCTGGCACGCCGGAATTTGACCTGTTCATCAAGGAAGTCAGTCGCGAGATGACCGCCAAGGCAGGTCAGAAATGTACCGCCGTGCGCCGCATCATCGCCCCCGAAGCGCAGGTTCAGGCGGTGATCGAGGCCCTGTCCGCACGCCTCGCGAAAGTGGTGATCGGCGATCCGCGCCTGGAAACCACCCGGATGGGCGCGCTGGTGTCTGGCAGCCAGAAACGCGACGTGTTGGAAAAAGCAGCCCTGATCGGCACCGAAGCCAAACGCGTCTTTGGCGACCCCGAAAATTTTGCCGTCGAAGGCGCCGACGCCGAACAGGGCGCCTTTGTGCCGCCGATGCTGTTCCACTGCGAAGACCCCGACACGGCTGTGCATGTGCATGATACCGAAGCCTTCGGCCCGGTCTCGACCGTCATGGGCTATCGTGATCTGGACCACGCCATCGCGCTGGCCAATCGCGGCCAGGGCTCGCTTGTTGCCTCGGTCATCACCCATGATCCGGCAGTCGCGCGCGCTGTCGCGCTTGGCTCCGGCGCCTTCCACGGGCGCCTCTATTTCAACAACCGCGACTCGATGAAGGAATCCACCGGCCACGGCTCTCCGCTGCCCCATATGGTGCACGGCGGTCCGGGTCGCGCTGGCGGCGGCGAGGAGCTGGGCGGCGTGCGCGGCGTCAAACATTACATGCAGCGCACCGCCATCCAGGGCAGCCCCGATATCCTCTCCGCCATCGGTGACAAATGGGTGCCGGGCGGCACTGAAATCGCGGCTCCGGCGCATCCCTTCACCCGGAAGTATAGTGAATTATCAATTGGAGAGACCCTCCATACAGCCCCGCGCACCGTTACAATTAATGATATCGAACATTTCGCTCATTTCACCGGCGATACCTTCTATGCCCATATGGATGACGCCGCAGCGAAGCGGAATCCCTTCTTCCCGGGCCGCGTCGCGCATGGCTATCTGCTCCTGTCCTTTGCCGCGGGTCTCTTTGTGCAGCCAGACGAAGGCCCGGTGCTGGCCAACACCGGCCTTGATGGTCTGCGCTTCATGAAACCGGTGTCAGCCGGCGACAGCATCAAGGTGCGCCTGACCGTCAAGAAGAAGACTCCCCGCAACGAAGAATACGGCGAGGTACGCTGGCACGTGACCCTGACCAATCAGGACGACGAACTGGTCGCGGAATACGAACTGCTGACCATGAACGCCTTCTGATAGCAGACGGCAATCAAAGAGAAATTTTGCCCGGGCTAGCGCAAGCGGCCCGGGCATTCTATTCTGTGAGAATGAGCACAGAACAAAACCAGTGGTTTGAAGCCAGCGTCGCGCAGCTGAACGATCCGCAGAACCTGCGGGTCTGGTCGATCATCGTCTCCCTTTTTGGTGATCTTGCGCAGAAGGAGGGCGCCCAGATCAGCGGCAGCGCCCTGACGCGGATTATCACACCCATGGGCATCAAACCCGAAGCCATCCGCGTAGCGCTGCACCGCCTGCGCAAGGACGGCTGGGTCGAAAGCTCCCGTTCCGGGCGCGCTTCTGTGCATTTCCTGACGAAATTCGGCCGCAGCCAATCCGCTGCGGTGACCCCGCGCATCTACGAGCGCCACCCGCCCGCACCCACCGACTGGCACCTGCTGATCAGTGAGGAAGGCGCAGGACAGGCCACGCTGGATGACGTTCTGCTGCTCCCGCAATATGTGGCGGTTAACCGGCACACCGCCCTTGGCCATGGCAAGATACCGGGGAACCTTGATGACCTGCTGGCCATCGAGTTTTCAAAGATCTCGGTGCCCGTCTGGCTGAAAGACCGTCTCTTCCCCGAGGACCTGCAAGAGGCCTGCGATAGGCTCAACACGGCCCTGCAGGGGATCAAGACCCCGCCGACGGATCTGGATCCGGCCCAGATCGCCACGCTGCGCACCCTGATCGTGCACCGCTGGCGCCGGATTGTGCTGCGCCACCCGGGCCTGCCGCCGATCTTCCATCCCGCATCCTGGAGCGGGGAAGCCTGCCGGAACCGCGTGTTTCAACTGCTGGACGCCCTGCCCTCCCCGGATCTTTCAGAGCTGGGTGCCCCGCAGGAGCGCTAATCCCACCCGGAGTTTTCAATGTCGGTTTTCAGTACGCTCTCGATCGCAGCCCTCGCGGCGCCCGCAGCGTTGTTCGGCGCGGCGCATCTTAGCACACGCAAGCAGGCCCGCGAGGCAGAGCGACTGGTGCCTCCGGCCGGACAGTTCCACCAGACCGCCCACGGGCGGCTGCATTACGTGGAAATGGGACCGCAGAAAGCGCAGACACTGGTGCTGATCCACGGCCTATCGGGGCAATTGCAACATTTTACTTATGCGCTGGCCGGACGTCTGGCGCAGGATTTTCATATCATTGCATTGGACCGGCCCGGTTGCGGATACTCCACCCGCAACAGCGACACACTTGCCCGCCTGCCCGCGCAAGCCGCGATGATCCAGGAGCTTCTGGATGCCAAAGGGGTGAAAAACCCGGTTCTGGTGGGGCACTCGCTAGGCGGCGCGGTATCGCTGGCAATGGCACTGGCCGCGGCGGACAGGATCCGGGGGCTGGCGCTGCTGGCGCCCCTGACCCATCCTTCGGCGGGCGGGGCAGATGCCTTCAAGGGGCTGATCGTACATTCCCCCATGGTCCGGCGCCTGATGGCCCATACGGTTGCCATCCCCGCGGCCAAACGCACCGCTGAGGCGGTTCTGACGCAGATCTTCGCTCCTGAAACCTGCCCTTCGGATTTCCTTGACCGGGCCGGGGGCATTCTGGGCCTGCGCCCGCAAAGCTTTATCGCCGCCTCGGCCGATGCCACGCTGCTCTACCCGACGATTGCAGAGCAAGCCGACCGGTACCTGCGCGAGCTGCGCACGCCCGGCGCGGTGCTGTTCGGAGCGGATGACGCAGTGCTGAATGCCGAAGAACAGGGCCGCGCGATGGAGGCCTTTGGCCTCAAATGCCGGATCGAACCGGGCTTTGGCCATATGCTGCCCATCACCCAGCCCGCGCTTTGCGAGGACTTCATCCGGGCAACGGCGGCCAGCCTGCCGACATGATCCCCGGCAGGCTGATGTTGCTATCTGGTCAGAGCACCTGATCCAGAACCGATGTCAGGCGCTTCAGCGTGCCTTCCACATCATACAGCTTATCAAGACCGAACAGACCCAGACGGAAGGTGCGGAAATCATCGGGCTCGTCGCATTGCAGCGGAACGCCAGCGGCGATCTGCATGCCCAGCGCCAGAAATTTCTTGCCGTTCTGAATCTCAGGATCGCTGGTATAGCTGACCACGACGCCCGGCGCACCGAACCCTTCGGCGGCGACCGAGACCACGCCCTTGTCCTTCAGATAGGCGCGCACGCCGTTACCCAGCTGCCATTGCGCGTCCCGCAGCCGGTCAAAGCCGTACTCGCGGGTTTCCAGCATGGTATCGCGGAAGGCGCGCAGCGCATCGGTGGGCATGGTGGCGTGATAGGCGTGACCGCCGTCCTCATAGGCCTTCATGATGGCGCGCCACTGCTTCAGGTTGATGGCGAAACTGTCCGATGTGGTCTCCTCCAGACGTTTCAGCGCCGCCTCGGAGAACATCACGAGCCCCGCCGAGGGAGACGCGCTCCAGCCCTTTTGCGGGGCCGAGATCAGCACATCAACGCCAGTGGCCTTCATATCGACCCAGGCACAGCCCGACGCGATGCAATCCAGCACCATCAGCGCGCCGACCTCATGGGCGGCGGCGGCCATGGCTGTCACATAATCATCCGGCAGGATCACCCCGGCCGATGTTTCCACATGCGGCGCAAAGACGATATCGGGCTTTTGTTCGCGGATCGCCTGCACCACCTCTTCGATCGGCGCGGGGGTAAAGGGCGACGGGGTGCTGTTGCCGGTCTGGCGCGCCTTCATCACCGTGCTGGAAGCGGTGAAGCCGCCGCTTTCAAAGATCTGGCTCCAGCGGTAGGAGAACCAGCCGTTGCGCACCACCAGAGCATTGGCGCCGCGGGCAAACTGGCGGGCGACAGCCTCCATCGCGAAGGTACCGCCGCCGGGCACCAGGGCCACGGCCTCGGCGCTGTACACCTCTTTCAACATGTCGCTGATATCCAGCATCACCTGCTGGAAGGCCTTCGACATATGGTTGAGCGAGCGGTCGGTGAAGACCACCGAAAATTCATCCAGCCCCTTCGGGTCCACGGTATCAAGCAATGCCATCGGTGATCCTCCTTCTTTTGCTGTCTATCGCTAGCGCTGTCGCCCTGCTTTGGCAAAGTCTACTTTGGCATACGGGGGCGCGATGCTGGCCTTGGTATGTGCGGAGCAGGTGAAAAAGCATAGATCAAAGCGACGCCCCGCCGCATGGAAAATGGAAATCGGGTTTCCGATCATCGACAAAGCGCTGCCTATCCCAGCGGCCCCGGCCTGCGTTCTTCGGAGAGCAGCACGTTTGCGTCCACGTTTCCGACACCAGGTAAGGTCATGATCCGGCGCCGCAGGACCCGCTCGAAATCGGCAATGTCCCGGGCGGTGACGCGTAGGCGGTAGTCATACATGCCCAGGATATGCTCCACTGTTTCCACTTCGGGGATGGCAGAGACCGCGCGTTCGAAGTCCTCAAGGCTGACACGCCCCTTGGTCGCCAGCTTGATGCCCAGAAACACTGTCACGCCAAAGCCAAGCTTCTTGCGGTCCAGATCCAGACGACGCCCCAGCAGGATCCCCGCCTGCTGCAGGCGGCGGATACGGCGCCATGTGGCGGGCTGGCTGAGGCCAAGTTCCCGCCCCAGCGCCCCGGCAGTGCGCGTGGCATCCCGCGACAGCGCCCGCAAGATGGCAAAATCGATATCGTCGAGATCGCTGCGGCTCATAGTGGCAGGCTTTCGTTCGATTTGATCCGCGCCACATGCATCAACGCCTCGATATCGGTGATATGCGGCAGGGTCAGGATCTGGGCCCGGTAGATCTCCTGATAATGCGGCATGTCGCGGGCAATCACCGAAAGGCGCACATCGACCTGCCCCAGAAAGGTCTGGATCTCCAGCACCTCGGGGATCAGCCGCGCGGCCTCCAGGAATTCGTCAAAGGCCCGCGGGTTGGTCTTGTCCAGTGTCACCCGCAAGGAAACCTCCACCGCATAACCCAGCGCGCGCCAGTCGATCACCGCGTGCTGGCCCAGAATGACGCCTGTCTCGCGCAGCTTTTCCAGCCGCCGCGACAGGCGCGATGGCGTGAGGCCCAGCCGTTCAGCAAGATCCGGAATCGATTGCTCCGGTTCGCTTTGCATGTGGCGCAGAATGCGCCGATCCAGATCATCAAGCATGATTTAGTCAATATAGATCAAATCAACGAATGACTATTGCAAAATGAGCGCGATTTATGCGCGCAGATCCATCGCAATCGCCCCCTCACTGTCTATGATCACCCTCAAACGTCAACCGGAGGATTTTGACATGCGCGTTTACTATGACCGCGATTGCGATGTGAACCTGATCAAGGACAAGAAAGTGGCCATCCTGGGCTACGGTTCGCAAGGCCACGCCCACGCCCTGAACCTGCGCGACAGCGGCGCGAAGAACCTTGTCGTCGCCCTGCGCGAAGGCTCTGCCTCGGCCAAGAAAGCCGAAGCCGAAGGCCTGCAGGTCATGGGCATCGCCGAAGCGGCAGCCTGGTGTGACGTGATCATGTTCACCATGCCCGATGAACTTCAGGCAGAGACCTACAAGAAATACGTCCACGACAACATCAAGCCCGGCGCAGCCATCGCATTCGCCCACGGCCTGAACGTGCACTTCGGCCTGATCGAGCCGAAAGAAGGCGTCGACGTCATCATGATGGCGCCCAAAGGCCCCGGCCACACCGTGCGCGGCGAATACACCAAAGGCGGCGGCGTGCCCTGCCTGGTGGCCGTGGACAATGACGCCACCGGCAAGGCGCTGGAAATCGGCCTGTCCTACTGCTCTGCCATCGGTGGCGGCCGCTCGGGCATCATCGAAACCAACTTCCGCGAAGAATGCGAAACCGACCTCTTTGGTGAGCAGGCCGTTCTCTGCGGTGGTCTCGTTGAACTGATCCGCATGGGCTTTGAAACCCTGGTCGAAGCCGGTTACGCGCCGGAAATGGCCTATTTCGAGTGCCTGCACGAAGTGAAGCTGATCGTGGACCTGATCTACGAAGGCGGCATCGCGAACATGAACTACTCGATCTCGAACACCGCCGAATACGGCGAGTATGTCTCGGGTCCGCGCATCCTGCCCTACGACGAAACCAAAGCCCGGATGAAAGCGGTTCTGACCGACATCCAGACCGGCAAATTCGTGCGTGACTTCATGCAGGAAAACGCCGTTGGCCAGCCGTTCTTCAAAGGCACCCGCCGCCTGAACGACGAACACCAGATCGAGCAGGTCGGTGAGAAACTGCGCGACATGATGCCCTGGATCTCGGCCGGCAAGATGGTCGACAAAGAAAAGAACTAAGGCGCCTTTTCGGCTTGGCGGGCCTGTCCCGCCGCCTTATTCCTCTGCAGGGCGCTTCGGGCAACCGGAGCGCCTCTTTTGTTTTCGGAGTATTCCCATGCACGACGGCCCCGGCACCCTCAACTGGATCAAGCTTCTGTTTCTCGGCATGATCTGGGGCGCCTCCTTCATGGCGGTTTCGGTCGCTTTGGATGGTCTTGGGCCGGTCACGATCGCAGCCGCGCGGATCACGGTTGGCGCCCTGTGCCTGCTCGGCATCATCCGCGCCATGGGGATCTCACTGCCGCCAATAGCCAACCGCGCCGGGCGGCTGATCTGGGCCTGCGCCTTTGGTATGGGCTTCTTCAGCAACGCACTGCCCTTTACCCTGCTCAGCTGGGGGCAGACCCATGTGGCCAGCGGTTTTGCCGGGGTCTGCATGGCAGTGGTGCCGCTCTTCGTGCTGCCGCTGTCGCATTTTCTGGTACCGGGCGAGCATATGACCCTGCGGCGCAGTATCGGGTTCCTGACCGGCTTTGCAGGCGTGGTTGTGCTGATCGGGCTTGAGGCCTTCAGCAGCGCGGGTACGGATTTTGAATCGCTTGCGCGCCTTGCCTGCCTTGGCGCTGCGCTCTGTTATGCGGTCGGCTCCATCATCACCCGGCTCTGCCCCTCTGTGAACATGCTGTCGCTCTCGGCGGCGGCGCTCAGCTGTGCTGCCATGATGATTGTGCCCGCCGCGCTCTGGGCCGAGGGCGTCCCGCAGTTGCCGGAGACAACGCCGCTGGCAGCGGTTCTGTACCTTGGGCTGCTGCCCACCGCGCTGGCGCAGGTTTTGCTGGTGCAAATCGCCCGCAGCGCCGGGCCTTCCTTCCTGTCGACGGTGAATTATCAGGTGCCAGTCTGGTCGGTGCTGTTCGGCGCCACCCTGCTGAACGAGACCCTGCCACCACAGCTCTTTGCAGCTTTGGTGCTCATCCTTGGCGGGCTGCTGCTGAGCCGCACGCCCCGCCGCCGCGCCCCGGCCCATTCCTGAGACAACCGACAAGCCCTTCGCAATCCTGAACGCCCTCCTGAACCAAAGACTAATTGGTTGACCTCGGCGCAGCGCTCGGGTCTTGTCGCGCGGCTGACGCAAGAGGGGTGTCAGTCAGGTTGACTGCCCCACCTTAGGGCAATCACTTGCAGGCGAAATAGGGACAGCGAAAAGATGCCAGAGCGGATGGGAAAATACTGGGCCATGATCGCCACCCTCGGGCTGGTCTGGGGCGGTACTTTTCCCCTGATCAAAGTGGCTCTGGAAGGGATCACGCCCTTCTGGCTGGCAGCCGGACGCATTGGCTTTGCCGCCGTTTTGCTCTGTGCAATCTGGGGCTTGCGAGGCGGTGGTTTATTCAAGGCGCAGACCAGTTGGACGCCTCTTCTGATTATCGGCTTTGCCAGCACGGCCCTTCCCTTCATGCTGATCAATTGGGGACAGCAGCATGTCTCGGCCGGCTTCACGGGGCTTAGCATGGCAGCAATCCCGCTCTTTGTGCTCCCCTTGGCGCATTTCTTTGTACCCGGCGAGCGCATGATCCTGCGGCGCGTCGTCGGCTTTGTGATCGGTTTTGTCGGTGTTACCCTGCTGATCGGCGGCAAGGCCTTTGAAAGCAGCAATTCAGAGCTGGAACTTCTGGGCCGTATCGCCTGCCTCTCTGCCGCAGGATGCTATGCGGTCAGCTCGATCCTGACCCGCCGCCTGCCGCCCGTCGATCCGGTGGGTCTTGCCGCGATCCTGCTGGTCATCGGCAGCGTCATCATCCTGCCCACAGCCTGGGCCATCGAAGGCCCTCCGGTCATGCCGGATACGCACACTCTTGCGATTATCGCCTTCCTGGGGCTGATCCCAACCGCTGCCGCCAATTTCCTGCGGGTGATTGTGGTGCGCGAGGCCGGCCCCACCTTCATGACCCTGACGAATTATCAGGTGCCTGTCTGGGCCGTGGTCATTGGTGCGGTCTTTCTGGGCGAAGCCCTGCCCGCCTCGATGCTTTTGGCGATGGCCCTGATCCTGAGCGGCCTCTGCATCAGCCAATGGGGCGCCCTGCGCCGCCTGTTCTCACGCGCCTAAGCCTGTTTTCAGCGCACAGCCTGCCACAGGCGCACGGCCTGCGCGGTCTCTGCCACGTCATGCACGCGCAGAATCTGAACGCCCTGCGCCAGACCAGCCAGCCCGACGGCGATTGATCCCGGCGCGCGGGCATCTGGTGCAGGTGCCTGACCGATCTTTCCGATGAAGCCCTTGCGCGACACGCCCAGAAGGATCGGACAGCCAAGACCATGAAACAGGCTAAGATTACGCAGCAGGGTCAGGTTGTGCTCCTGCGTCTTGCCAAAGCCGATGCCGGGATCGATGACGATCCGGTCCCGCAGAACCCCAGTCGCCTCGAGCCGGTCCACCTGCGCCGCCAGAAAGTCATAGACGTCCAGCAGCACATTTTCATAAACCGGGTTTTCCTGCATGGTTGCGGGATCGCCCTGCGCATGCATCACGCAGACCGGCACCCCGGCCTGCGCCGCCAGCGGCGCCAATGCGGCATCAAAGGTAAATCCCGACACATCGTTGATCAGCCCGGCCCCGGCCTCCAGCGTTTCCGCGGCGACCTCGGCCTTGCGGGTGTCGATGGATATGGCCACCTGCGACACCTCGCGGATGGCGGCAATCACCGGCGCGGTGCGGGCGATTTCCTCGTCTTCGGGGATGAAATCCGCGCCGGGGCGGGTCGATTCGCCGCCCACATCGATGATCGAAGCGCCTTCCTCGACCATCCGCAGGGCGGCAGCGCAGCCTGCCTCTACCCCGCTGTGGCGGCCACCGTCTGAAAAACTGTCCGGGGTGACGTTCAGAATCCCCATGACCTGCGGCTGGGTCATATCAAGACCGGCAATCGCAGCGCGGCGGCCACTCAGCCGGTGACAGATGTCTTCCGGGATAAGCCCTGCTGGAATAAGGCACGGCGGCGCATCGCGGCTCAGCACCTCTGCCTCGGAAAACCACAGTGAAGATCCGCCCGCCAGGGGCACCGCCCCTTCGGGGCGGAGGTCTCCGTGCTGCACCAGCGGGCGGTAATACATCACAGTGTGGTTTGCTCCATATCGACGGCGCGCAAGGGCACCTGCGGATCGGCCGGCAGGTCCGCACCGATCACGATCATCTCTCCTGCTTCGAATGTTGCCGCAAACCACGAGGCAAGCGCAACCGCTTCGGCAGGGGCCGCGGAAGGACCATCGACGGCATCCAGAACGATCTTGGACGGGGCCCAGACGCAGATCTGGCCGTTTTTCATCGCCCAGTCCAATTCAGTCCGGGTCGCCACCACAACGCAGCGGTGGTCCTTGGCCGCCAGACGCCAAGCGTTCTGCTCGATCGCCAAAAGGTCGATCCGGCGCTGGGTCATCTTGTGGCCGGTCTGCGGCACCGCAAGAGGATGCGCGCCGACACAAAGGATCAGCGGTCGTTGACGACACTCCATCTGATCGATCCAGCCGGTCAGATTGTCGCTGTCGATGGCCTCATTGGACAGGTACATCAGGCGCGGATGCGGGACTTCGCCTTCGTCCACCGTGTGCGTGACCTGATCCTTGGAGCGGACGATTTCCACCCCCAGCGCCCCCGGTCCACGGTCCAGTTTCTCCACCCGCACGAAACAGCGGATCGCCTGCGGTTCCAGCAGGACCCGTTCGGCCACGCGTTCGGCCAGAGTTTCAAGGAGGTTCAGCCGCTCGGCGGCCAGCTCATAGGCGATTGCCTCGGTCACCTTGTCATAGGACAGGATGCGGTCGACATCATCATCCAGATCCGCAGGCAGCGGCGCCACTTCGACCACCACATTGAAACAGATTCTCTGTGTAGTGCCGCGCTCGGCCTGAAAGGCGCCGATTTCCACTTCGACCAGGTGATCCCGCAGCGAGATCCGGTCCAGAGGACCACCGCTGGCGGTCGCAATCGACCGTTCCGAAGGGTGTTCAAATGCGAGACGGATTTCTGAGGGCATGGCTGCGGGCCTTTGTCTGGCGGTATCAAAACGTACGGTGTCCACCGTACATCTGTCTCCCCGTCCATAGCAGGCCCGCATGCGCCGTACCAGCGACCGAAACCGCCTTTACGGCGATCCGGTCGGTGCAATCACCCTTGCGGCCCGATCACTCGCTGGAAGCGGTGCGGAACCGGTCGTCACGGTAGAACTGGTGTACGCCAATCCGTGCGGTCTTGGTGAAATGGCTGCTCCAGCGCGGGCGCACTGCGGTGGTGTGGTAATAGGTGGCGCCCTTGGTCAGGCCGGTATCAACACCGTCAAGCACCAGACGGGCAACCTTGGCCACGCGTTCAAAGGCGCGTTTTTCGCGAATGACCTCTTTGTGGCCATCGCAGGTATAGGTGAACTGGCACTGGTAGCGGCGGCCGGTTCCCTGATTGATCACGCCGCAGAAACTGCCGGGGAATTGGCTGCTTTCGACCCGGTTGCGGATCACCTCGGCGACAGCGAACTGGCCTTTGACGGTTTCACCGCGCGCCTCGAAATAGAGCGCCTCTGCGAGGCAAGCAAAGTTTTCGCCGCCAGTCGCCTTGGGTTGTTCGTCGAGCCATGCACGGGTGAACCGCAGGTCCTTTACATCCGGCTTGGATGGGGTACGCTTGAACCCGAAAAATCCGTTCAGGCGGCGTGTGGGCACGGCGTTCAGGGTGGACTGTTCGCGTTCGAACAGAGACTTCAGGCCAGTCTCGGCATGGGCCATGGGTGACGTGACCGTCAGGGCCGCCAGAGTGGCAGCCAGCGTCAGGAGTTTCATCTACAGATCCTCGTTTGTCAGCTCGCGCACGGCCTCCCCAGGTTGCGCGGTGGCAGGCTCTAAACGAATATCCGCAGATCGTCCACCTATACGAATGGTCAGGTCCCTGTGCGCCCAGTAGGGAACCGCCCAGATGGACCCAGCCAAAGCTGTCTGAAATCGAATTTTATTAAGTCTTTACGTAGGTTGGAGCGGCCTTGCCGATCTTCTCTCCAATCGCCAGCTGCGCCGCAGCCAGACGCACCACCGGAACGCGGAACGGAGAGCAAGACACGTAATCAAAGCCCGCCTCACGGCAAAAGGCAATCGATTCGGGGTTGCCGCCGTGTTCACCGCAGATCGACAGGGTGATATCTGCGCGCCCCGTGCGACCCCGCTGCGCACCAAGTTTCAGCAATTCTCCGACCCCGTCCACGTCCAGAACGTGGAACGGATCCTCTGGGAAGACGCCCTGCTGCACGTAGTTTGACATGAAACGGCCCGCATCATCGCGCGACAGACCATAGGCCATCTGCGTCAGGTCGTTGGTTCCGAAGCTGAGAAACGCCGTATGCGGCGCGATCTCTTCGGCGCGCAAGGCAGCGCGCGGCGTTTCGACCATGACGCCCAGACGGTAATCGAACTTCTGACCGCGCTCGGCGCTGACGGCCGAGGCCACCGCATCGATGCGCGCCTTGACCAGTTCCACCTCGCGCTTGGCCGAGACCAGTGGAATCATGATTTCCGGCACCACGGGCGCCCCGTCCTTGGAGGCCTCAAGCGTGGCCTCAAAAATGGCGCGGGCCTGCATATCGTAGATTTCCGGCACTGTGACCCCCAGCCGTACACCGCGCAGACCCAGCATCGGATTGTACTCGTGCAGTTCCTCCACCCGCCGGGTGACATCGCTGACGGGAATGCCCAGCGCCTCGGACAGCTCACGCTGACCGGACAGCGATGTGGGCAGGAATTCGTGCAAGGGTGGATCGAACAGCCGGATACAGACCGGCAGCCCCTCCATAATCCGGAACAGCTCGCGGAAATCGTCCCGCTGCATCGGCAGCAGTCGGGCCAGAACCGCCGCCCGTCCTGACGAAGTTTCGGCAAA
The DNA here is from genome assembly GCF_001678945.1 of Phaeobacter gallaeciensis. Lineage (NCBI taxonomy): Bacteria > Pseudomonadati > Pseudomonadota > Alphaproteobacteria > Rhodobacterales > Roseobacteraceae > Phaeobacter > Phaeobacter gallaeciensis. The sequence goes on along the minus strand of NZ_CP015124.1, from coordinate 3,135,549 downwards.
GATCATCTCGCGCATCACGGTCAGCCGACCGGGATCGAAGAACATATGCTCGGTCCGGCACAGCCCGATGCCTTCGGCCTTGAAGTTGCGCGCCGTCTGGGCGTCGGCAGGCGTATCCGCATTTGCGCGAATTCCCATGTCGCGCGCCTCGTCCGCCCAGGTCAGAAGGGTCTGGAAGGCATCGTCCTGCGCCGCCTCCAGCATTTCCGGCTCACCGGCCAAAACCTGACCGTTGCTGCCATCGATGGTGACGGTGTCACCGGCCTTGAAGACCCGGCCGTCCGTGGCCACCAGCTGCTTTTGCTTGGTCAGGAACTTCATGTTCGAGGCGCCAACGATACACGGCACCCCCAGCCCCCGACCGATCACCGCGGCGTGGCTGGTCATGCCGCCCCGTTCGGTCAGAACTGCGACGGCCGCATGCATGCCGCGAACATCTTCTGGCGAGGTTTCCCGCCGCACCAGAATACATGGCTCACCGCGCGCGGCACTGGCCTGCGCTTCAGCCGCCGTGAACACGAGCCTGCCTGTCGCAGCGCCTGGACTGGCCGCGATCCCGGCACCAATCACATCCCGTTCGGCCGTTGGCAGCACCTGCCGGTGCAAAAGCTCGTTCAGGGCATGGGCGTCGACCCGCATCACCGCCTCGTGTGGGGGAATAATACCATCCTGCGCCAGCGCTACCGCGATCCGCACCGCCGCCTGCGCCGAGCGTGCCACCCGCACCCCGTCCAGAATATGCACGTCGTCGTCCTGAATGACGAATTCCACCTGCATTTCTTCGCGCAGCCGACGCCGCATCAATCCGGCATAGGATTTCAAATCGGCAAAGGCCGTGGGCGCCAGTTCCTCAAGCGAGGGACCCCGGGCGTCCTTTTCCAGAAACAGCGCGCGCGCCCCGGCGCCCAGCGCCTCGCGGCCCTGCGACTGGCTCAGGTAACGGCCGGTGAGCTGCGGCTTACCGGTGCGGCTGTCGACCAGCTGCAACACGCCAGAGCCGCATTCCCCCTGCCCCAGCCCCGGAATCATCTCCTGCACCACAAGACCCAATCCAGCATCCGCCGGAGCGCCCTTGGCCTGGCGCAACAGCCGTGCCGAGGTGCCTTCCCAGGCGCGCGCCATTGAGCGCAAAACGGCCGCCAGTTGCTCAGCCGGATCCTGCGGGAAGGGCTCATCCGTCTCCGCCTCATAGGCCATCAGCGTTTCGCGAAGCGCATCCGGGCCGCCGTCCTCGACATCGTCAAAGGCGTCCGGGTCCAGCCGCGCCACATGCACCGCATAGGATTGCACGAACCGCAAATACAGACCCGCTGCTGCCTCTTCTCCAAGCCGATTGCACAGCCCTTTGCAGCGGTCCTCGTTCATACCGATGTTGAGGATCGCACCCGGTCCGCCCCAGTCCGGATCTTCGGATGAGGGCCGTACGCAGAGCAGCGCATCGGTTGGAAACTCCGACAGAATGGCGCTGATATCCGGCATATCTCCCGCGGCGATTTCGTGCACCGCATCAAAAGACAGAGCAACGGTGCGCGGCACCGGCAGATCCAGCCGGACCAAGCGCTGCAGACATTTGGCGCGCCCGCCATGGCTGGAGGTCGCAATTGGGGCTGTCTGGGTGATCAGCGTGGCCAGGGGCGCATCGGGCATTGTTTATCCTGAACTTTCTGCACTGCGGCACTCACAGTTTCCTAGCAGCATAAGCCGCCTTTGCGCTCCTGCAAGAGGAGAACAGAAGAGAAGCCCATGCAACGCCATATTTTCCTGACGTTATCCACGCCGAGCCGGGTGCCCTGCGAAGGCCCTGCCGCGTCCAGCGAAAAACGCCGCGCAATCAGCGCGGCGTTTACTGTAGTTTCATTCGGGCCTGATGCTCAGGATGCCGTTCAGCCTTCCAGACGGGTCAGGTCAGCCACCTGGCCACAGACCGCGCGGATCTGGTGCAGCAGGTTCAGCCGGTTACGGCGCACGATTTCCTTGTCCGAATTGACCTGCACCGCCTCGAAGAAGGCGTCGATCGGTGCCCGCAGCGCCGCCATGCCGCCCATGGCGGCCGCGAAATCTTCGGCCTCGATGGCCGAGGAGATCGCCCCCTCGCCCAGTTCAAGCGCATCAAACAAGGCAATCTCGCTGTCGTCCTCGGCGAATTTCTTGTCAGCGCCAAAGGAGTATTCGACCCCGTCCTTCTCTTCGGCCTGGGACAGGATGTTATTGGCGCGTTTGAAGCCCTGCAGCAGGTTCTCGCCATCCTCGGTCTTGAGGAAGGCTTCCAGCGCCCGGGCGCGTTTCACCAGCAGTGTCAGATCGTCGTTGCCGTCCATGGCAATACAGGCATCGATCACATCGTGGCGGATACCCTGATCGCGCAGGAACACCTTCAGCCGGTCATGGAAGAAGGTCAGCAGATCGCGCGACACATCCGGCAGGCTGTCCTTCAGCTCTTCCATATGCTTGGGCAGATCGCCGTCAAAGGCATCCAGAACTGTGCGCACTGCGGAGCCGAAGACGCCATGTTCGGCGATTTCCTTGATCATGTCGCGCATCAGCCCGGCCGATACAGCGTCATCGCCATTCTGTTCCAGCTCGTGGCGCAGCAGATGGGTGTCGATATGCTGGTCCAGCGGCGTGCGGATGTCATTTTCCAGCACCAGCCGGATGACGCCCAGCGCCGCGCGGCGCAAAGCGAAGGGGTCTTTTGACCCGGTGGGTTTTTCATCGATGGCCCAGAAACCGGTCAGCGTGTCCAGCTTGTCCGCCAGCGCGACCGCGACCGAGATCTTCTCACTCGGCACATCATCCGACGGGCCAAGCGGAGAATAGTGCTGTTCGCAGGCATTGGCCACTTCTTGCGGCAGACCCGCGGCCTCGGCGTAATAGCGGCCCATAAGGCCCTGAAGCTCAGGGAATTCATAGACCATTTCCGACGACAGATCCGCCTTGGCCACGCGGGCCGCCTGTTCGGCCAGGTCCGGATCGGCGCCCAGCACCGGTGCCAGCTCGCGGGCAAGCGCGGCAATCCGCTCGATCCGCTCGGCCTGGGTGCCCAGCTTGTTGTGGAAGGTTACGTTCGACAGCGCCTCGGTCCAGGAGGACATGCCTTCCTTGGCCACGCGCAGATCGTTCTCCCAGAAGAATTTCGCATCGGCCAGACGCGCCGACAGAACCTTCTGATTGCCCGCCAGAATGGTGGCGCCGTGATCGGCGGTTTCGCGGTTGGCAACGGTGACAAAACCTTCGATCCGGCCCGTCTTTGGATTGCGGACCGAGAAGAACTTCTGGTGCTCCTTCATCGAGGTCTGCAGCACCTCGGGCGGCAACTCCAGAAAATCGTCGTCGATCTTGCCCATCAGGACCACCGGCCATTCCACAAGACCCGCGACTTCGGTCAACAACCCCTTGTCCTCGACCACCTCAAGACCACCAGCGAAGGCTTGGTTGGTAGCATCATGCCAGATCGCTGCCTCGCGTTCTGCCGGGTGCAAGATCACGTAAGCGCGCTTGAGCTTGGCGGAATAGTCCTCAAAACCGGTGACGGTAAAGCTGTCCGGCGCCATGAAGCGGTGGCCCCGGGTGCTGTCGCCCGCCTTCAGGCCTTCGATTTCAAACGGCACCACCTCGGCGCCGCCCTCATCCGACAGGATGCAGAGGATCGATTGCAGCGGACGCACCCAGCGCAAGGAACCAGCGCCCCAGCGCATGGATTTCGGCCAGGGGAAGTTGCGGATCGTCGTCTCCAGCACCTCGGCGATGATCTCTGCCGCCGGGCGACCGGTTTTTTCGATAGTGGCGAAATAGACGGCGCCCTTTGGCGTCTCGCGCTCTTCCAGCTGATCACGGGAAATTCCGGCGCCACGCAGGAAGCCTTCGACGGCCTTGTCCGGCGCGCCGACCTTGGGGCCCTTGCGCTCTTCGCGCAGGGTGGGGCTTTCGGCCAGCAGACCATCGACAGCAAGGGTCAGACGGCGCGGTGTCGACAGGGCGTGGGCGGCGGCATAGGTCAGACCGGCCTCGACCAGACCGTCGGTCATCCGTTTTTTCAGATCCGCCGCCGCACGCGCCTGCATACGGGCCGGGATTTCTTCGGAAAACAGTTCAATCAGCAGATCGGGCATTCCAGGTCCTCGGGGGTAGATGCGCCGGTGGCGCGAAAAATCTTCAGTCAGTGCAGCAGCCCCGGATGGGCTGTCAGGTGGTTTACTCGTCCCGCTCCGGGCAGGCGCCCTCCACCACAGAGGTGCCATCATAGGTCTGTTTGCCGCAATCGTTCATATCGTGCCAGACAAAGCCCTGTCCCTGATCGGTGATCGCCACGATGCGGTCGACACCATAGGAAATGTTCTTCACTGAAACGAACGCGGTGGCGGTGCCCTCCTCAAGGGCGGCGCCCAGCGCTTCGGCGTCGAAACAATCGAACCAGCCCGGCGCATTGCGCGGCACGGTCTGCTTGGAGGGGGTGAATTCCGCTGCCAGATCCTGCCGCGTCAAATCGGTCGTGAAACAGGCCCGATAGCGGATCGGAGAGCTGTCCGCGTCGATCGCCTGGAAATCATCATAGGCAATCGGGCGCGGCTCACTGCCATCCAGCGGCAACAACACCACGTCGCGGCCCGGCTGCGGCGCCACCTCTTCGTAGAATCCATAGACCTGAAGGTAGTACATGGCGCCGCCCGCGACGAGCGCGGACAGCCCCAGAATGATCGCAAGAACCTTGCCCAGCATGGCGTCTGTCCCCTTCAGGCGGCCTGTCCGCCAGCCGCTGTCTGAACAAAGGCATCGGCGCATTGCTTGGCCAGCGCCCGCACCCGGCCGATATAGGCCTGACGTTCGGTGACCGAGATCACCCCGCGCGCATCCAGCAGGTTAAAGATATGGCTCGCCTTGATGCATTGATCATAGGCCGGATGCGCCATGATGATGCGCTTGCCGGTCTTGGGGTCGTCATGCGCCTGCGACAGGATCGTGTTGCACTCCGCCTCGGCCTCTTCGAAATGGCGCAGCAGAACCTCGGTATTGGCCACGTCGAAGTTCCAGCGGGCGTATTCCTCTTCGGTCTGCTTGAACACATCGCCATAGGTCAGCGGGATCGGCGCATTCGGATCGTTGAAGGGCATGTCCATCACGTGGTCGATACCAAGGACATACATCGCAAGGCGTTCCAGACCGTATGTCAGCTCACCCGACACCGGCGCGCAGTCATGACCGCCGACCTGCTGAAAATAGGTGAACTGGCTGACTTCCATGCCATCGCACCAAACTTCCCAGCCAAGTCCCCAGGCACCCAGGGTCGGGCTTTCCCAGTCGTCCTCGACGAACCGGATGTCGTGCAACTCCATGTCGATGCCGATCGCCTCGAGGCTGCCGAGATAAAGCTCCTGCAGGTTCGGCGGGCTGGGTTTGATCAGCACCTGATACTGGTAGTAATGCTGCAGACGGTTGGGGTTTTCACCATAGCGGCCATCGGTGGGGCGGCGCGAAGGTTGCACATAGGCCGCAGCCCAGGGCGCGGAGCCTAGCGAGCGCAGCGTCGTGGCCGGGTGGAAGGTGCCGGCGCCGACCTCCATGTCATAGGGCTGCATGATGGCGCAGCCCTTGGATGCCCAGTAGGCCTGCAGCCGCAGGATGATTTCCTGAAACGAGCGCGGCGCGTCGGTGGAGGCAGTGGTGGCGGCGGCGCCGCTGGTGGTCTGGGTCATATCAGATCCCTCTCTGGGACATCTCAATAGGGCAGCAAATGCGGGGTTCTTCCTATGCAAGCCCCCGCCGGGGGTCAACGGCTAGTCGCCTTTGAACGGCAAGGTAAGGGATGCTTTGCGCCTCTGGCTGCAGCAAAGGTGATGGTTTGCTGCATCAAGGCACGAATTCCCCCTTCTGCAGGAGTTTTCTTTACCCCATCAAAATGCTTATCTGCGCAACAACAAATTGCCCCATCGGGATAGAGGTCCTGTAATGAAAAGAATAGTCACCGCCCTGCTGCTGGCGCTCAATATGTTTGCATTTGCTCTGGCTGGCCCAGCACAGGCGCAACAAGCCGGACAGGAGACCGTCTGGATCCAGATTGCGGCCCGCCCGTCTCTGGCCGATGCCCAGCAGGAGGCGCAGAGCTATGCCGCGCGACTGCCCGATGTGGCCGGTTTCACCCTTGGCGCAGGTTGGTACGGCATCGTTCTTGGCCCCTATACCCGCCAGGATGCCGAACGGGTCCTGCAGGTCTACCGCAGTGAGGGGCAGATCCCCCGCGACAGCTTCATCGCCTTCCAGGCCAACCTACGCAATCAGTTCTATCCGGTCGGCGCACAGGATCAGGCCACCGCGACGGCTCCGACCGTACCGCAGGTGTCCGAACCTGTTGTTGAATCGCAGCCGCAAATCACCCTGCCCGATGAAACCCCGGCCGAGGCCCGCCGCAGCGAACGCCTGCTGACCCGAGAAGAGCGCGAGGAGCTTCAGATCGCCCTGAAAGCCGCCGGTTTCTATGCTGCTGCGATCGATGGCGCCTTTGGTCGCGGCACGCGCCGGTCCATGTCGGACTGGCAGTCCTTCAAGGGTTTTGAGCCCACCGGCGTTCTGACCACCGCACAGCGTCAGGTTCTGCTGGATGATTACAACGCGCCGCTGATTTCCGTCGGCATGGCCAATGTCATCGATACCGGCGCCGGGATCTCGATGGATATTCCCGCTGGTGAAGTCGCCTTCTCCCGCTATGAATCGCCCTTTGCCCATTACGACAGCCGCGGCTCTTTGGGCGTGCGCGTGCTGATGATCAGCCAGCGCGGCGACAAGAACACGCTGCTCGGTCTTTATGACATCATGCAGACGCTTGAGATCGTTCCTCTGGACGGCCCCCGGCAGCGCGGCAACGACAGCTTCACCATCGAAGGCAGCAACGGGCAGATCGTCTCTCATACCGAGGCCAGACTGCAGAATGGTGAGATCAAGGGCTTCACCCTGATCTGGCCGACCGGGGATGAGGACCGCCGTGCCCGGGTGCTGGCCGCCATGCAGAACAGTTTCCAGCGGCTTGACGGGGTGCTGGACGCCGCCGCAGGCAGCGATGTGCGCCAGAGCGTCGATCTGGTGTCCGGTCTGGAAGTGCGCAAGCCCCGCCTGTCCCGGACCGGTTTCTTTGTCGACCAGAACGGCGCCGTGGTGACGACCTCGGATGTGGTTGCAGGCTGCAGCCGGATCACGCTGGACCATGGCTATCAGGCAACCGTCGCCGCAAACAATGCCGAGGATGGCCTCGCGATTCTGCAGCCTGTCCAGAACCTGGCCCCGATGGCCGTTGCTGGGTTCACCACCCAGACGCCGCGCCTGCAATCCGAAATCGCCGTGTCGGGTTTCTCCTACGAGGGCATTCTGGGCGCTCCCAGCCTGACCTTCGGCACCCTAGCCGATATCAAAAGCCTTGATGGCAACAACGGCGTGATCCGCTTGGATCTCGCAGCCCAGCCCGGCGATGCGGGTGGTCCGGTGCTGGATGCCTCTGGTGCGGTTCTGGGCATGCTGCTGCCGCGCGAAATCAAGGGCCGCCAACTGCCCGAAGGCGTCAGCTTTGGCATCAATGCCACCGCGCTGCGCAATGCAATCACGGCTGCAGGGATCGCCAGTGCCGATCAATCCGCCGGCGCCGCGCCCCTGTCGAACGAGGCACTGGTACGCCACGCCAGCGGCATGACCGTTCTGGTCAGCTGCTGGGAGTAACGACGTAGAAAAGACCTGCACATAAAGCAAAACGCCAGAGCCTGACCGCTCTGGCGTTTTCATTTGGCGACACGCGTTGGTTCGGCTCAGAAGGCGTGAATACGGCCATCCCAGGTGTGAAAGCAGCCTGTCGTCTGCAGTGTCAGCACGTCGAATTCATGCATCAACCCAGCCGCCGCTTCCTGGACCGAGATATCCCCTTCGCTGCCGCCCATATCAGTGCGCACCCAGCCGGGATGATAGATCCCGACCGAAATACCTTCAGGTTTCAAATCCGTCGCCAGATTGCGCCCGATGTTCAGCGCCGCCGCCTTTGAGGCGCGATAGGCATAGCTGCCCCCTGGGGCGCGGGCATGGCTGGCCATCTGGGAAGAAATGATCGCGATTTTCGGGTTATCCGACAGGCGCAGGTTCGGCAGCAGCGCCTGCACAGTCAGGAACACGCCGGTGACATTCACCGCCAGGGACTTGCTCCAGACCTCAGTGGTGTAATCCTCCAGCGCCATGCCTTTGTCGATATAGACACCAGCGTTGCAGACCAGAAGATCAACCGGCTTGTCGCCCAGGTGGGCGGCAAATCGCGCCTGCTGGCCGGAATCGCAGACATCAAGCCGCACCCCCGAGGAATGATCCCGCGAGGTGCCTGTCACCTCGTGCCCGGCCTCTGTGAGCTGCTTTACCAGCTCCCGGCCAATGCCCCGGCTCGCCCCGGTCACAACTGCGTGCATATGCCTGTCCCTTTAATTCGTTTTTCGCGTCGGACCGAAAGGCAGCGGCAAAACCGGCACCCCGTCCTCGATCAATGCCTTTGCCTCGTCCAGCCGCGCCTCGCCGTGAATTGCCCGTTCGGGCGCATCGCCCAAATGCATGGCACGCGCTTCCGAGACGAAGTCCTTTCCGACGTAGTCCGAGTTCTCCTCGACCTGGCGCCGCAGCTCGCGGAGGGCCTTTTCCTGCTCGCTGGCAGGAGCACTGAGCGCACCTGGCACCCCCTCCGGCACCTGGGCAGGAACAGAAGCCTGCGGCGAAGCTCCGCCTGCCTGCGCGGACGCGGCGTCGGTATCGGGGTCAATTGAGGGGGAAACAGACTTGCGACCGGGACGCACATGCGGCGCCATAATGGCCTTCTCCACCTTTTGCGAACCGCAGATGGCGCAGGACACCATCCCGGCGGCGGCCAGTTTGTCAAAGGCAGCAGCCGACTGGAACCAGCTGTCAAAGCTGTGACCCTCGGCGCATTTCAGACTATACTGTATCATCTCGTTTCTCGCAGCGGATACTGCCCATTACGCGTTCCCCTCACCTCACTTCAAGAGTTGAAAAGTTCAGAGCCGATCCCATCAGGATCAAACCGGGTAAGAATTTTCTTCAGCGCCTTTTCCTGCACCAACCCCGCAGCCTTGCGCGGGGATGTCCACGCCCGCTGGCGCTGATGCCGTTCGGGGAACTCATCCTGCAGGGCCGTCACGATGACGGGATAGACCCGCACGACACAGGGCACAGGTGATAATTCGCTGCGCCATTTGTCATAGGTAAACTCACCCAGGCAGTTGTCCACCGGAACGCCCCGCACGCCCGCTTCCTCCCAGGCTTCGATGGCTGCGGATTCGGCCAGGCTGCGCCCCGGGATCGGCCAGCCTTTCGGCAAGATCCAGCGCCCGGTTCCCCGCGACGTGATCATCAGAATCCGCGGCTTGCCGGTCTTAGTGATGCGAAAACACAGCGCCGCGACCTGGGTTGCGGTCCCCGTCCCCGACTTTGAAATGGCAGACAGAGCGGATCTGTTCAATGTGGCACCACCTGGGCTTGCAGGGTTTCTGTGGATACAGCCCCTATCCTCCTTTTACGATAGCAGAGAAAAGGCCCCCAGTTGAAGCGGGATCGACCGCTTAATCCTGCATGCGGGTCCAGCGGGTCACATCTCCGTCAACACCGTCCCAGGCATCCGCGGTCAGCGCCAGCCCCAGCACCCGGTCGGGGTTGGTGGGCGGCGGCATCAACACGCCCTCAAGCTTCTCGAAGCCAAACCGGCGGTAATAGGGCGCATCGCCCACCAGCATGACGCGCGCCCAGCCAGAATCGGCGGCCCGCGCAAGGCTGTCCCGGATCAGGGACCCGCCCAGCCCCTCCCCCTGGTGGGTCGGGTGTACCGCCACCGGCCCCAGCAACAGCGCATCCGCCGTGCCCACATGCACCGGCCAGAACCGGATCGCACCGGCCAGAATGCCCTGTTCATCCCGCGCCACAAGGCTGAGGCCCGAAACCGGCGGAACCTCATCGCGCAACCGATAGGACGACAGCGCCTCACGCCCCGGCGCAAAGCACAGATCATAAAGCGCCTCCACTTCCCAGCGGTCGTCCGGCTGCTCCGGTTTCAGTTCGATCACGCCACTCACGCCTCCGCGAAATCACCCGTAAAGGGGTGGAATTCGCCCTAGCACGGGCCTAAGCATTGAGCAAACAATTGGAGATGCGCATGTTCTACCGCCCCGAAGACGGCCACGGCCTGCCCCATAACCCGTTCAACGCCGTAATCACGCCGCGCCCGATCGGCTGGATCTCGTCCCGCTCGGCTGACGGTGTCAACAACCTGGCGCCCTATTCCTTTTTCAACGGCGTCGCCTATACCCCACCGCAGGTGATGTTTGCCTCCACCGGCAGCAAGGAAGACCAGGACAACACCAAGGACAGCATGGCCAATATCGAGGAGACCGGCGTCTTCTGCGTCAATATCGTCTCCTACGCCATGCGCGATGCGATGAATGCCAGCTCGCAGACCTTGGGCAAAGAGGTCGATGAATTCGCCCATGCGGGTCTTACCGCCGAGGACTGCCAGACCATCAATTGCGCCCGCATTGCCGGTGCCCCCGCCGCGCTGGAGTGCAAGCTGACCAAGATCGTGACGCTGCCCGGAGTCTCCAACCGCGTCGCCTTTGGCGAAGTGACCGGCGTGCACCTGCGCGATGACTGCATGAAGGACGGCATGTTCGACGTCACCACATTTGAACCGCTGGCCCGCCTTGGTTACCGCGATTATTCCCGCGTGACCGAGGTCTTCTCGCTGGCCCGCCCCGACGACTGAGCCCCATCATGCCCCTTCCCGATCCCGGCCTGCGCCACCCGATTATCCTGCCAGACGGCACGCCCCATGCGGGCACCGTGATGCTGTCGCGCGCGGTGGACCATCCCAATTTCCAGGTGGGCGACTACAGCTATGCCTCGGATTTCGATCCGCCAAAGGACTGGGCGTCGCATCTGGCGCCCTACCTGTTCCCCGGTGCCCGCGAAAGGCTGGTGATCGGACGCTTTTGCCAGATCGCCCATGGCGCGCGTTTCATCACCGCCTCGGCCAACCACGGGCAGGACGGGCTCAGCTGCTACCCCTTCCCGGTCTTCGACCCCGCGCAGATGGCAGGTTTTCAGCCCGACACCCGCGATACCGTGATCGGTAATGACGTCTGGATCGGCTATGGCGCGATAATCCTGCCCGGTGCGCGCATCGGCGATGGCGCCATCATCGGCGCAGGCGCTGTGGTGCGCGGCTCGGTTCCGGCCTATGGAATCGTCACCGGCAATCCCGGACGCGCCGAACGGTTCCGGTTTTCAAAACCCCAGATCGCGCGGCTTCTGGCCCTCAAATGGTGGGACTGGCCTGTCGATCTGATCCTGCGCGCCGAGCCTGCGCTGCTGTCCGGCGATCTCGATATGCTCGAAAGCCTCGCGCCAGACTGACACCTGCCCAAGCTGCTGCTTCGGAGCCGCCCTCGACGCAAGCCTGCGGGCACGATGCCGGACCACGTGCAAGCCAAATTGCCGAGGTTCCGCGCCCCTGAGAAGGGCGTGGATACGGCCATTTTGCTTGTCGCGCGGGACAGGGTTCGTGACAGACAGGCCGCGCGTGGGCGGATCCGGGGCTGCTGCTTTGGTGAGCCCGAGACTTCTCCCTTAATACCCTACACACATCAAAAAGGGGCCTCCGCATCTGGAGGCCCCATTCAATTTTCCAGACTTGACCCAGACGGTCAGTGGCCGCCCAGCACCCCGGTCTTAACCGAGTAATCCACCGCCAGCGCGTATTCCGGGTCATCGTCGCTGTCGACCATCAAGTGGCCGGCCTTGGACAGGAGCTGGTGGCAATCACGGCTGAGGTGACGCAGCACGATGGTCTTGCCCTCCTCCTCGTACTTTCCGGCCAGCGCCTCGATCGCCTGCAGAGCAGACTGGTCCACCACCCGGCTATTGGCAAAATCGACGATCACACGCTCGGGATCGGCTGCCACGTCGAAGAGCTCGATAAAACCATCGGTGGAGCCAAAGAACAGCGGACCTTCGATTTCATAGACCTTCGCACCCTTGTCGCTGGCGGATTCGCGGGTGCGGGCGTGAATGCGGCGCGCGTTGTTCCAGGCATAGGCCAGCGCCGAGACGATCACCCCGACCACCACGGCGATGGCAAGGTCGGTCATCACCGTCACCACCGTCACCAGCACGATCACAAAGGCATCCATCAGCGGCACCTTGGTCATGATCTTGAGACTGTTCCAGGCGAAGGTGCCGATCACCACCATGAACATCACCCCCACCAGCGCCGCCAGCGGGATCTGTTCGATCAGCGGCGAAGCCACGACGATAAAGGTCAACAGGAACAGCGCAGCCGCGATGCCCGCAATCCGGGTGCGGCCACCCGATTTCACGTTAATCATCGACTGGCCGATCATGGCGCAGCCGCCCATGCCGCCGAAGAAACCAGTGACGATATTCGAGGTACCCTGCGCGATGCACTCCTGGCTGGCACCGCCGCGCTTGCCGGTGATTTCGCCCACCAGGTTCAGCGTCAGCAGGCTTTCGATCAGACCAATGGCGGCCAGGATCACCGCATAGGGCAGGATGATCTCAAGGGTTTCCAGATTGAACGGCGCCAGCGCAGTCCCATAAAGGCCAATGCCATCACCAAAGGGATTGTGAAAGGCCGGAAAGCCGCCTTCGATCGAGGCCAGATCGCCGACCCGCGGCACATCAAGGCCCAGTGCGATCACGAGGATTGCCACGATGCCAATGCCCGCCAGCGGCGCCGGGATCACCGAGGTGATCTTGGGCGTGCCCCAGATAATCGCCATGGTCAGGGCCACCAGCCCCAGCATCATATAAAGCGACAGGCCGGACAACCACTCGGTGCCACCGCTGCCGGGGACCTTGAACTGGGTGAGCTGCGCCAGGAAAATAACGATGGCCAGACCGTTCACAAAGCCCAGCATCACCGGATGCGGCACCAGACGGATGAATTTACCCCAATGCATCACCCCGGCGATCACCTGCAGGATGCCCATCAGCACCACGGTTGCAAAAAGATACTCGACGCCGTGTTCCGCCACCAGCGCCACCATGACCACCGCAAGCGCCCCGGTCGCCCCCGAGATCATGCCGGGCCGTCCGCCGATCAGCGCCGTGATCAACCCCACCATAAAGGCCGCGTAAAGCCCCACCAGCGGGTGCACCCCGGCGACAAAGGCAAAAGCCACCGCCTCGGGGACCAGCGCCAGCGCCACGGTCAGCCCCGACAACAGCTCGGTGCGCACGCGGCCCACGGACCAGCCCTCGTCCTGCATGATGGATAGGTTCGGCGGGGAAATACGATTGGCCAAAAGGGCCATGGCGGCGCGTTTCATCAAGAATACCTGCGGTTGGAGGAGGTCACGTTGTGGCCCGCCCCTAGCTGAAACTGGCCTTGGGGGCAAGGCTCGTGATCCGATCTGACCTCCTCTCGCCCTTTGGTTAGCGGGCTGAAATCACCTGCAATAGCGCACTGCCCAAAAACAGACCAAACCCAAAAAGACCATGCGTGATCAGACTGTTCAATCGAGCGCGCCACGGAAAGGCTGTCTTGCGGGCGGCAAATCCCAAACCCATTGCGGGCTGCAACAGGCAAAAGGGCAAGACCACTGTCAATACTCCGTAGCCAAGCGACAGGCCAAGGGCAGGAGCCTGAAGCCATCCTGCGCCGACTATGCCGCACAGGCCGAAGGCTAGCGCGCCCCCCACCGCATAGTGAAACATCCAACCCAGCGCGGTTTCAAAACCCCTTGGGGGCATCTTCTTTCCCCCGGCGCCCAACATCAAGCGTCCTTGGAAAAGACCCAACACCCAGCGTGCGACAAGTCCCCAGTTCGGCCCCGGCACGCCCATCCAGCGGCCCCGCGCCCATGCTGCGACATCAATCAGCGCAGTTGCAACGCTTCCAACGAAAGTGACCTGCCAGATCAGGCTCCAATGTATCTCCATAATTTGCTCCTGTTTCATAACTCAAACTGCTAGAGATCTGAGGTGTGCAAATTCAAGCCAGCTTGAGGTCAAGATGAAATCCCTGGATATCGCCGAGGTTGCCCGGTGCAGCGGCGTCAAACCCTCTGCCCTGCGATACTACGAAGATATCGGCCTGATCCGCGCCGACAGCCGGAAGGGCTTGCGACGTCAGTATGACGACAGCGTTCTGGACCGGCTCGCGCTCATTGCCATGGGACGGGCCGCCGGGTTCAGCCTGCAAGAGATAGGCGCCATGCTGGGCAATGCAGACGGGTTCGATCTGGACCGCCAAAGACTGCACGCGCGCGCAGATGAGGTCGAGCAGCGCATCCGAGAGCTCCGTGTCCTGTCCCGTGCGCTGCGCCACGTGGCAGATTGCACTGCTCCGGACCACAGTCAGTGCCCCACCTTCCGGCGCATGATGGATAGCGCCTTGACCCGCGCATCGACACCAAAGCGCTGACCTCTCGCACGGGGTCACCTGCGTGCCCAGCCCATCCGGTTTCGGCATCGTGAGACAGCGGGGCTTGCCAAAAGGGCGCCGTCTTGCGCATACCCAAGAAGCAACATCAGCAGGAGAATAGGACGTGACCAAGGACACCATGATCGCCGTCATCGGCGGCTCCGGCATCTACGATATCGACGGGCTGGACGGGGCCGAGTGGGTCAGCGTTGAAACCCCCTGGGGTACGCCCTCGGACCAGATCCTGACCGGCACGCTGGACGGCGTGAAAATGGCCTTCCTGCCGCGGCATGGGCGTGGCCACGTGCATTCCCCGACCGAAGTGCCCTACCGCGCCAATATCGACGCGCTGAAACGGCTGGGCGTTACAGATGTGTTTTCCGTCTCTGCCTGCGGGTCTTTTCGCGAAAACATGGCGCCGGGCGATTTCGTCATCGTCGATCAGTTCATCGACCGCACCTTTGCACGGGAAAAATCCTTCTTCGGGACCGGCTGCGTCGCCCATGTCAGCGTCGCCCACCCCACTTGCGAGCGGCTCAGCGATGCGGCCGAGGCGGCAGCGCGCGATGCCGGGATCACCGTGCACCGCGGCGGCACCTATCTTTGCATGGAGGGGCCGCAGTTCTCCTCGGTGGCGGAAAGCAAAATGTACCGCGAAAGCTGGGGCTGCGACGTGATCGGCATGACCAACATGCCCGAGGCCAAACTCGCCCGCGAAGCAGAGCTGTGCTACGCCTCCATCGCGATGGTGACCGACTACGACAGCTGGCACCCCGACCACGGCGCCGTGGACATCACCGAGATCCTGGCCACGCTACAGGGCAACTCCAGCAACGGGCGTGAACTCGTGCGTCGCCTGCCAGGCATTCTGGGCGCCGAGCGCGCGCCCTGTCCGCATGGCTGCGACCGGGCTCTTGAATACGCCATCATGACCGCTCCCGAGAAACGCGACCCTGCGGTTCTGGCCAAACTGGATGCGGTGGCAGGCCGCGTGCTCAGCGCCTGATCGCCCTCTAATCGTTTTGGGCCCGCTCACCGCCGCTCTGCGGCACCGGGCGGCCCAGGATCGCAAGGTTTTCCTTGCATGGGCGGCGCGCTTCGGCCAAACCCCGTGGCGGCTCCGGTGCCCCTTTACCGGTCCGGGCCGCACCCATCCGCGCCATCCGTTCCCGCAAGCAGGAGCCTTCCATGCCCAAGAAAACCGCCGTCAAAGACTACATCCGCACCATCGTCGATTTCCCGCACGAAGGGATCATGTTCCGCGATGTCACCACCCTGTTCGCCGATCCGCGCGGGTTCCGTATGGCCATCGATCAGATGCTGCACCCCTACGCCGGTGAGCGGATCGACAAGGTCGTGGGTCTTGAGGCGCGCGGTTTCATCCTGGGTGGCGCCATCGCTCACCAGCTGAGCGTCGGCTTTGTGCCGATCCGCAAGAAAGGCAAGTTGCCCGGCACCACCATCAGCGAAGAATACCAATTGGAATACGGCGAAGCGATTGTCGAGATCCACGACGATGCCATCCAGCCCGGAGAAAAGGTGCTGGTGGTCGATGATCTGCTGGCCACCGGCGGAACCGCAGGCGCTGGGATCAAGCTGATCGAGCGGCTGGGTGGCGAGATCATCTCCTGTTCCTTCATTGTCGACCTGCCCGATCTGGGCGGCCGCAAGAAGCTTGAGGATCTCGGAATGGACGTCCACGTCCTGTGCGAATTCGAAGGCGACTGAACCGGCCCGCGCCGAAACAGGGTCACGGATCACTCACAGCCTGATCACGTTTTGTTGATTGGAAATCATGACGCCGCCGGGCTTAGCTCCGGCGGTTTTCTTGTCAAACCCCTCCCGGCGAAAACCCGCTTCATCCGAACCATCTCCTCTGCCGTAGGTCTCACGATGCCTGACGAAAGGTGTCGCTCAACAGAAACACATGAGGAGACCAAGATGTTCCGCAAGATGATGACGACCACCGCAGCCACGCTGTTCATGGCCGGAGCGGCCTTCGCAGGCGGTCATTCCAAGGATATCGTCGACACCGCTGTCGGCGCCGGAGACTTCAACACCCTGGTCGCCGCCGTCAAGGCGGCCGGTCTGGTGGACACCCTGAAAGGCGAAGGTCCTTTCACCGTCTTCGCCCCCACCGATGCCGCCTTTGCCGCCCTGCCCGAAGGCACGGTCGAAGACCTGCTGAAGCCCGAGAACAAGGAAAAGCTGGTGGCGATCCTGACCTACCACGTGGTGCCGGGCAAGGTGATGTCCGGTGACCTTACCGACGACATGAGCGCCGCAACCGTGCAGGGCAGCGCGGTGATGATTGATCTCGACAAGGGTGTGATGGTCAATGATGCCAGCGTGGTCACCGCCGATATCGAGGCCGAGAACGGCGTGATCCACGTGATCGACAAGGTCATCCTCCCGAAGTAAGCGCAGACGCGAATTCGTGATGGCGAATTCAGTTGCAGCCCGCCGGCACGCGCCCTAGCGTGCCGGCATGAACACTGCCGCGATCCTTGACAGCCGCTATTCCTGGCTTCGACTTCTCATCACCCTGGCCATTGCAACCGTGGCCAATGTGGGCATGTGGGCGATCATCGTCATCATGCCCGCCGTCGAAGCCGAATTCGGCTCCGGACGCGCGGCCTCTTCCATGCCCTATACGCTCACCATGGTGGGTTTTGCCCTTGGCAACCTGCTGATCGGGCGGCTGGTGGACAGGTTTGGCATTACCCTCGCGCTGATTGGCGCCGTTGCTGCGACGGCTTCGGGTTATGTGCTCTCCACCTTTGCGCCGACGATGGCGGTTCTGTCTCTCACGCACCTGCTTCTGGGTCTGGGCACGGCAGCAGGTTTCGGGCCTCTTATTGCTGACATCTCGCATTGGTTCCTACGGCGGCGCGGTATCGCCGTGGCACTGGTGGCCAGCGGCAATTACCTCTCCGGTGCGATCTGGCCGACGCTGCTGGCCGGGCTGTTGGAGAGCGGCGGCTGGCGCATGGTCTATTTTGCCCTGGCCGCGATCACCGTTGCCGTGGTGATCCCGCTTGCGCTGCTGCTGCGCCGCCGTGTCCCGGCCGAGGCCTATGCCGCCTCTGATGCAGCCTCGGCGCTCAATGCGCGCAGCACCGGCATGTCGGCGCGCACCCTGCAATGGCTGCTGGGGCTGGCCGGGATCGGCTGCTGCGTCGCCATGTCGATGCCCCAGGTGCATATCGTTGCCTATTGCGTCGGCCTTGGCTACGGGCCTGCAGTGGGGGCGGAGATGCTGTCGCTGATGCTGCTGGGCGGTGTGGTCAGCCGGATCCTTTCAGGCCTTGCGGCGGACCGGCTCGGCGGCGTGGCGATCCTGCTGATCGGTTCGGTCCTGCAATGCATCGCGCTGTTCTTCTACCTGCCCTTTGACGGCATGGTGCCGCTTTATCTGGTGAGCGCACTGTTCGGCCTCGCGCAGGGGGGCATCGTGCCCAGCTATGCGCTGGTGGTGCGCGAATACATGCCCCCGAAAGAGGCCGGCGCGCGGGTCGGCTTTGTGATGATGATGACCATCCTCGGCATGGCTCTGGGTGGCTGGATGTCTGGCTGGATCTACGACGTGACCGGCAACTACCAGATGGCCTTCATCAACGGCATTGCCTGGAACGGGCTGAATATCCTGATCATCGGTTACCTGCTGATGCGCAGCCGCCCGCAGAAACCGTCGGCCACCCCCAGCATCGCCTGACCCTACGTCCGCGCTCTGCTGCACCGCTGCCCCCTGCGCACAGCGGGCTTTGACCGCTGCCGGGCCCAAGACTGTGAGGGGGCTGGCACAGCCCAATCCTGCAGGCGCGGGAGCGCCACGTTGTCAGGTACCTTGCCGCAGCACCGCGCCGGGGTTCATGATGCCGTGGGGATCGAGCGCGTCCTTGATGGCGCGCATCGCGGCCAGTTTTACCGGATCGCCATAACGCTCCAAATCGCCGGTCTTCATGCGCCCGATGCCATGCTCCGCACTCATCGACCCGTCGAAATCAGCCACCAGATCATGCACCGTGCGTTTCACATCCTCGCGCAGGTGTTCGTATTCCTTGCGCGTCTTTCCCGCCGCCGGGAAGACGTTGTAATGCAGGTTGCCATCGCCAAGGTGGCCAAAGCAATTGATCCGCATATCGCCCACTCCCAGTCGGGCGATGGCCTCTCCGCCGCGCGTGATGAAATCCGGAATTTCCGAGATCGGCACCGAGATATCGTGGCTGGAAATCGCGCCGATCAGGCGGTTGGCTTCGGGGATCGTCTCGCGCACCGTCCACAGGGCCTCGCGCTGCGCCGCCGACTGGGCAATCACCCCGTCCTGCGCCAGATCGGCCTCCAGCGCCGCCTCGAACAGGTCCGCAAGCGCCTCTTCCGGGTCCAGCCCGCGCGCCAGCCCTAGCTCGATCAGCACGCACCATTCCGGAGCCTCGGCAAAGGGTTGGCGTACCTGCGGCATGGTTTCTGCCAGAAACGCCAGCCCCTGCCGGTGCATCAGTTCAAAGGCGCTGATCCCTTCGCCCAACTGGTCACGCGCCAGCGACAGCAGTGCAATTGCCGCCTGCGGCGATGGCACCACGAACACCGCCGTGCCCTGCGCCGCCGGGATCGGTGACAGTTTCAACGATGCCGCAGTGATGACGCCCAAAGAGCCTTCGGAGCCGACCAGAAGATTGCGCAGATCGTAGCCGGTGTTGTCCTTCCTGAGGCGCGACAGCCCGTGCCAGATATCTCCATTGGGCAGCACCGCCTCCAGCCCCAGGCAAAGATCGCGGGCATTGCCATAGCGCAGCACATTGACCCCGCCTGCATTGGTCGCAAGGTTGCCGCCAATCCGGGCCGAGCCTTCGGCGGCCAGCGACAGCGGGAACAAGCGTCCGGCCTCAGTCGCGGCCGCCTGCACATCGGCAAGGATAGCGCCCGCTTCGGCAATCAGCACGTTTTCCGCGGGGTAGACGCCGCGGATCGCGGTCATCTTTTCCAGCGACAGCAGCAGCGGCGCCGGGCCTTCCGGCATCACCTGACCGCCGACCAGACCGGTACCGCCGCCATAGGGCACCACCGGCACCCGCGCCTCATGCGCAGCGCGCACCAGCGTTGCGACCTCTTCGGTGGAATGCGGCACGGCCAGCAGCCCCGCCTGTCCCTGATATCTTCCACGCGGCTCTTCCAGATAACGCGGATCGGCAGGGCGCAAAACGCCCTCGGGCAGTTGATCGGCAAGGCGGGCGACAAAGGCGGAATCGGCAGAATTTAGTGTCATGAAACCTGCATGTCCAATTGCGCCTCTCAAGGCAAGACTGCTTACTCGTCTTTGCGCAGATAAGAGGGGCGCAGCACATGGATCGTCGGCCTGTCCGGCAGGCTGCGCAGCGACACGGTGATATCTGCCGCGCCATCCTGCACCACATCGAACTCCGGCCCGATCTGCGACAGGAAACGCTCCAGCGAGTAATCGGTGAACCAATGCATCGGCAGGATTACCGAGGACCGCAGCCGGTTCAACACCTCGACCATTTCAGGCAGCGCCAGGGTCATGCCCCCATCCACGGCGGCCATCACCACATCAAGCCGCCCCAGCGCCGCGAATTGCTCGGGCGTCGGCACGTGGTGCAGATGGCCCAGATGCCCGATACACAGCCCTGCGACCTCAAACACAAAGATCGAATTCCCGGCCACCTCGACCCCATCGCTGTAAGCAGAGCGGATATCGGTGGGCACGTTGCGGATCAGCATTTCACCAAGATCCAGATGATGGCGGATCCCCTCCCCAAAGGCGCCCCAGCCTTCCAGCACATGCGGAATGGCCGGATCGGGATGGGCGGTCCAATGGGTTTCATGGGCATGGTTCATGGTGACCACATCCGGGATGAAGTCGGCCGATCCGGTAAAACCGGTGAAATCGGTCACCACGTTCAGTCCACCTTCGGTCTGAATCAGGAAACTGGCGTGCGACAGATACCGGATCCGCACCGAATGTTCCGGCACCGGGTCCTGCCAACTGGCCTTGTGCAGATAGGCGATCCCTGGGGCCGCCTCAGCGAGAGCAATGCAATGGCTGGCCCGGCGCTCCTGCGCGGCCAGCGGAGCGGCGAAGATTGCCGAGACTACGAGCGAAACCAGATACTGAGCAAAAACACGCATGGCAGAAGTGTAGCGCACTCGCCCTTTCTGTCAGCCTGTTTTCCGCAAAATCAGCATAAGTGAGCCTCTGTCCCCAGACACTGCCCCGAGTTATGCGCCGCTGCGCTCTGATCGTGTCGGCAAACACTCCCGCCCGGCCTGCTGCATTCACAGAATGCCCCTGCCCCGTTGGGCCGGGCGCCGCACAGGGTGCGGCGCTGCACAGTGCAACGCGCGGTGCCATGCCCAAGGCCGCTAGCGCGCATCGGCGCAGCCGGTGCACCTATGGGCGCGGGAGGGTTCGCCCTCATACTTTGAAGAGGTATTTCTAAGCCTGACCAACCAGGGTCTTACCGCGCCTATCGTGGCGCAGCGAGGCGTAGAGCACATGCGTGCGCCAGCGGCCATTGATCTGCAGATAGGATTGCGCCACGCCTTCGTATTTGAAGCCTGAGCGTTCTAGCAAACCGCGCGAAGCCACGTTTTCCGGCAAGCAGGCTGCCTCGATCCGGCTGAGGTCCAGCTTGCCAAAGGCATGATGCACCACCGCGCCAATCGCCTCGGCCATGTAACCACGCCGCGCAAAGGGCTGCCCGGTCCAGTATCCAAGGGTACCCGCCTGCGCTGGACCGCGGCGGATATTATCCAGCGTGATCGCCCCCACCAGCGTCTGATCCGAGCGCCGGACCAGGAACAGCGGCAGCGCCGAGCCGGAGGACACCGCCCGCTGCGCCCAGTAGACCCGGTTGGTAAAGGCCTTGCGGCTGAGGTGATCCGGCGCCCAGACCGGCTCCCAAGGGACAAGGTAGTCCTGGCTTTGCAGCCGCAGCGCCGCCCAGCCGTGAAAATCGCCATGCACCGGCGGTCTGAGCGTCAGACGTTCTGTTTCAAGCCGGACTTTACGGCGGGACAGCAGCATCAGGCAGCGCGCCTCTCCTGCAGCCGCGCCAGACTGGGCGCATCTGCGACCGGACCATAAAGCGCCAACGCCGCCGGTGCCGCGACCGCAAGGCGTTCGGCCAAAGCCCGCACCCCGGCGACGGTTACCGCATCAATGCGGGCCACGGTATCCTCCAACGGCGGCACCCGGTCCCAGATCTGCACCAGACGGGCCAGACGTTCGGCGCGGTTCGACGGGCTTTCCAGCCCCATCAGCATGCCGGCCTTCATCTGGGCGCGCGCACGCGCAACCTCGTCTTCGCGCATATCTTCGGCGGCGCGCTTCATTTCGTCGATGGTGATATGCGCCAGATCGGCAAGCTGATCGCCCGAAGTCCCTGCATAAATCGTCGTCGACCCGGTATCCGCATAGGCGCCTGCCTGCGCAAAGATGGTATAGCAAAGACCCCGCTTTTCGCGGATTTCCTGGAACAGGCGCGAGGACATGCCGCCGCCAAGGGCGCTGGCATAGATCTGCGCGGTGTAGATCTCATCATCGCGGTAGCCGGGGCTTTCAAGAGCCAGCGCAAAATGAGCCTGCTCCAGCTGCTTATCCCGCCGCGCCTCGCCGCCACCGGTAAAGCGCGCGGCATCCGGTTCCGGCACTGGTCGTGGCGCCATATGGCCGAACTGCGCCTCGGCCAGCCGCACCAGCGCGTCGTGATCCACCGCACCGGCCGCAGCCAGAATCATCTGTCCCGGTCCGTAGTGCTGATCGACAAAGCCTTGCAGGTCATTACGAGAAAAGCTGCGAATGCGTTCCGCCGGGCCCAGAATAGTGCGCCCCAGCGCCTGATCGCGATAGCTTTCTTCCTGCAACCAATCAAAGATCACATCGTCCGGCGTATCCAGCGCCTGACCGATCTCCTGCAGGATCACCCCGCGCTCGACCTCAATCTCACGCGGGTCGAACACCGGATTGAGCAGGATATCCCCGATCACATCCATCGCCAGCGGCACGTCATCCTTCAGAACCCGCGCGTAATAGGCTGTAACCTCGCGGCTGGTATAGGCGTTGATATAGCCGCCCACATCCTCGATCGCCTCGGCAATCTGCAGCGCCGACCGGGTCTTAGTCCCCTTGAAGGCCATATGCTCAAGAAAATGGGCGATCCCATTCTGTTCAGGCCGCTCGTGGCGGCCGCCTGCTGTCACCCAGATCCCGATAGAGGCGGATTCCAGCCCCGGCATGTTCTCCGAAACGATGCGGAACCCGTTGGCGAGTGTGTGTTGCTGAACTGTCAATTCGCGATGTTCTTTCTGATATGCGCCTCAAGGGCGGCCAGATCGTTGTCGATGCGGGTGACGCGCTCGTCGCGCTCATAAAGATCCGCCATGCGGGCGGGCAGCGGCGGGTGGATACCACTCGCCTCTTCCACCGCGGCTGGGAATTTCGCCGGGTGGGCCGTCGCCAGCGTCACCATGGGGATATCGGCAACGCGCAACTGGTTTGCAACCTTCACACCAACGGCGCCGTGGGGGCACAGCAGTTCGCCCGAGGCGGCCCATTCGGATTTGATCGTCGCCATGGTTTCTTCTTCCGAGGCCCGGCCCGAAACATAGGTCTCCTGCAGCGCCTGCATGGCGCCCTGGCTGACGTTGAAACCACCGGTTTTCAGCTCATTCATCAGCTGACCGACGGCGGCGCCATCCTGCCCGTAGGCATAGAACAGCGCCCGTTCAAAGTTGGATGAGACCTGAATGTCCATCGACGGGCTGATCGAGGGGATGGTGTCGCCCTTGAAATAGCCCTGCCCCGAGAGGCAGCGGTGCAGAATGTCGTTCTGGTTGGTGGCGACCACCAGCTGCTCGATGGGCAGGCCCATCTGTTTCGCGATATAGCCGGCGAAGATGTCACCAAAGTTGCCCGTGGGCACGGTGTAGCTGATCTTGCGATGCGGCGCGCCAAGGCTGACGGCGGAGGAGAAGTAATAGACCACCTGCGCCAGCACGCGGGCAAAGTTGATCGAGTTCACCCCGGCAAGGCGCACGCTGTCGCGGAACTCAAAATCATTGAACATGTCCTTGACCGCCGCCTGACAGTCGTCGAAGTCGCCTTCGACCGCCAGCGCGTGCACGTTGCTGTCCGCAGGGGTTGTCATCTGGCGGCGCTGCACCTCGCTGACGCGGCCATGGGGGTAAAGGATGAAGACATTGACCGCATCCAGCCCCCGGAAAGCTTCAATCGCGGCAGAGCCGGTATCGCCAGAGGTGGCGCCGACGATGGTCACGCTTTCGCCGCGGCGTTTCAGGGCGACTTCGAAGAGCTGACCGATCAGCTGCATCGCGAAATCCTTGAACGCGAGGGTCGGGCCGTGGAACAGCTCCAACAGGAAATGATTGGGCGCCAGCTGTTTCAGCGGCGCGCGGGCAGCGTGACCAAACCCGGCATAGGCCTTGGCGATGATCTCGCGGAATTCGTCATCGGTGAAGCAATCGCCGAGGAAGGGGCGCATCACCCGGAAGGCAGTTTCCTCGTAAGACAGGCCCGACAGGGCCGCGATCTCATCATGGCTCATCTGCGGGATCTCGGCGGGCACATACAGGCCGCCGTCGCGGGCCAGCCCGGTCAGCATCGCCTCTTCGAACGTCAGCTCGGGCGCCTGCCCGCGGGTGGAGATGTATTTCATCGCTTCAGCCTTCGGATTTGGCGCGGTTGCGCCACAGGAAATAGGCGGTCATCGCGGCCCAGATAAAGGCCAGCGAAAACCAGGTGAGTGCATATTGCAAGTGGTCATTGGCAATGCCCGACATGGTAACGGGCTGCGGCAGGGTCGCGCCGACATCGACCACATCCGAGCGCAGCTCGCGCAGGATCACCATCGCCGGTTCGGTGCCCAGTTCTGCCGCCATCGGCGCAACGTCGCGGGCATACCAGATGTTCTTTTCCGTGTCCGGCTCCGGTGTGAACCCGTCCACCTCGACCGGCCAGTGCAGGTTGCCGATCACGGTCGCGGAACCGATGGTGCGGGTTTCATCCTTGCGGCTGGCGATGATGAAGCCACGGTCCAGCAGCAGGCGACGACCGCCGTCGGTCACGAAAGGCGCGATAACGCGATAGCCCGCGCCGGTGCCCTGGATCGAGGTCAGAACGTGCAATTCACCCGGCAGGATCTCGCCCTCAAGACGCACAGGCAAGTATTTGTCACGCTCTGGCTCCAGCACCTCGGGCAAAGGGCCGGGGGCATCCGCAATGCGCGCTTCGATGGTGGCCAGGATATCTTCCTTCCAGGCCAGGCGCTGCATCTGCCAGATCCCAAGCGATAGCAGCGCCAATAGGCCCAGCCCGCCAACAAGGGATAGAAAGATAAACCGCCGCATCGCGTCCTCATCGCCAATGGAAAAGCGCGCGGAGGAAGCCCCCCGCGCGCTGCGTTTCTTACGGGCTGTCTGCGGATTTTGGAACCACAAACCTGTACCCGCTACAATTTCCGGTGTCGCCCGGGTCGGCTTAGTGCGCCAGACCCGCGGTGCCCCAGACGTAGACCGCTACGAAGAGGAACAGCCAGACAACGTCAACGAAGTGCCAGTACCAGGCAGCGGCCTCGAAACCGACGTGCTGCTCGGGGGTGAAGTCACCTTTCAGCGCACGGATAAGGCAAACCGTCAGGAAGATGGTGCCGATGATCACGTGGAAACCGTGGAAACCGGTGGCCATGAAGAAGTTCGAGTAGAACTCATCAGCGCCGAATTCCCAGCCTTCGTGCAGCAGGTGCGCGTATTCATAGCCCTGCAGGAAGGTGAAGAAGAGGCCCAGAACGATACCGATGGACAGGCCCTGAACCAGCGCCTTGCGGTCGTTGTTGTGCACCAGTGCGTGGTGCGCCCAGGTCACGGCACAGCCGGACAGCAGCAGGACCAGGGTGTTGATCAGCGGCAGATGGAAGGCGTCAACCGGGTAGATGTCGGGCTGCACATAGGAGGTGCCGACATAGGTTTCCATCGGGTAGATGGCGTGTTTGAAGAACGACCAGAACCAGGCGAAGAAGAACATCACCTCGGACATCACGAAGAGGATGAAGCCATAACGCAGGCCGATGCGGACCACCGGGGTGTGATCGCCCTGACGGCTTTCGGCCACCACTTCGGACCACCAGGCGAACATGACATAGAGCACCATCGCCAGGCCGCCCCAGAACAGCCATGCCGTGATGCCATGCATCCACAGCACTGCGCCGAACAGCATTGCAAACCCGCCTACGGAGCCCAGAAACGGCCAGATCGACGGCGGCAGAATATGAAAGTCGTGATTTTTAGCATGCGCCATTTAAGTGTCCCTCACCTAGCGGCCTAGTTCGTGGTTATGCCTGCCCCGGCTTTATCACCGGTGTCGAGAGCGGCATAGCCCTCGGGCAGATCGATTTCATAGAACGTGTACGAAAGCGTGATCGTATGCACGTATTTTGCGTCCCGGTCGTTGACGATTTCCGGATCCACAAAGAAGGTCACGGGCATCTGCACCCGCTCCCCCGGTTGCAGCACCTGCTCTGTGAAGCAGAAACAGGCGATTTTCTCAAAGTAGCCACCGGCCGAATAAGGCGTCACGTTATACGCTGCCTGCCCCGCGACGGGGTGGTCGGTTGGATTGTATGCTTCGTAGAAGGCCAGACCGGTCTCGCCGATCTTCAGCTCCATCTCGCGCTGCACGGGTTTGAACTCCCAGGGCATGTCGCGTTCCTTGGAACCGTCAAAGCGCACCGTGATGGTCTGATCCAGCACAGTATCCGCGCCTTGCTCGGCCACGCCGGTGACGCCGCCAAATCCGGTGACCCGGCAGAACCAGTCATAGAAGGGCACCGATGCCCAGGACAGCCCGCCCATCAGCGCGACCACGCCGACCAGTTGCAGAACCGTTTTCTGAGGTCCTTTGATCGCCATCAGCCCTGCCCCGCCTGTGATTGGGTCTGGGGGAATTTGAAGCCGTTCGAGGTGACCTTGACCATGGTCAGAGCCAGAACCAGCACCACAAAGGCGCCCAGCAGCAGGCCAACGCCCATGTTGCGCCCGAGACGCCGTTTGTGCAGTTCATGTTCCTTGCGCAAAGCCATATTACCAGCCTCCCAGACCATAGGGTTTCAACAGGGCTTCGACGAGAATCGCGCCGAAGTGCAAAAAGAGGTAGAGCAGCGACAGCTTGAAGAAGCTGCGCTCAGCCTTGAAATTGTCGGCCTCGCTGTCGTCCTCATCGCGGCGGAAGATCTTCCAGGCGCCGTGCAGGAACAGCGCGTTCAGTACCACGGCCACGGCCAGATAGACCGGACCACCGATGCCCGAGAACCCGGTGCCCACAGCCAGAACCGCCAGCAGGATGGTGTAGACGAGGATATGAACGCGGGTGGCGCGGCGACCGTGGGTCACGGTCAGCATCGGAACGCCAGCATCATCGTAATCCGAGCGCATGAACAGCGCCAGCGCCCAGAAGTGCGGCGGCGTCCACATGAAGGTCAGCGCGAACATCAGCCAGGGTTCAACCGACATGGTGCCGGTGGCGGCGATCCAGCCGATCACCGGCGGGAAGGCCCCGGCGGCACCGCCGATGACGATGTTCTGCGGCGTCGCCCGCTTCAGCCACATGGTGTAGATGACGACGTAAAAGAAGATAGTGAAGGCCAGAAACGCACCGGCAAAGAGGTTCGTCGCCAGTCCCAGCATGATGCAGGAAAGGCCCGAAAGCGCCAAGCCAAGGCTCAGCGCCTCGCCCTTGTCGACCTTGCCTGCGGGAATCGGGCGCGACTTGGTACGTTTCATCACCTGATCGATATCCGCATCCCACCACATGTTGAGCGCGCCAGAGGCGCCACCACCGATGGCAATGAACAGAATCGCGGCAAATCCGATGACCGGATGGACACCAACCGGAGCAGCCAGCAGGCCGACGAGGGCCGTAAACACGACCAGTGACATCACGCGCGGCTTCAGCAGGGCGAAATAATCGCCAAAGCTGGGCTCGTCTTCGCGGATGGTGCTGGCATTGATGCTTGCGTCGCTCATGTCAGTCTCTTCGGCCACTGAAGGATAGCCGCGCGGGCGCATCCTCGTTGCATTTAAGATGGTGCTATGGGCGCTACCATCGCGGCGCGCCCATGTTCGGGGCCGGACGTTCCGGCCCCTGCTTTAGTCAGTTGGAGGCAACCTGATAGGACTGCGGCAGACCCGCATATTCCTCGATCGCGCCGTCCAGCCATGCGTCATAGGCTTCCTGGCTGACCACTTTTACAGTGATCGGCATATAGGCGTGGTCCTTGCCGCAGAGTTCAGAGCACTGACCGAAGTAGATGCCTTCTTTGGTGGGCTTGAACCACAGTTCAGCCAGACGGCCGGGAACCGCGTCCTGCTTCACGCCGAAGGCAGGCATCGCCCAGGAGTGGATCACGTCGGCGCCGGTCACCTGCATCACGATGGTCTTGCCAACGGGGACAACAACAGCGGTGTCGGTTGCCAGCAGGTACTCGTCCTCGGCATAGCCGTAATCGGCCAGTTCGTCCTTGGCGAGGAGGAAGCTTTCATAGCCAAACTCGTGGTCGACGTATTCATAGCCCCAGTACCACTGGTAGCCGGTTACTTTGATGGTGACGTCGGCTTCGGGAATTTCCTGCTGGCGGAACAGTTCCGGCAGCGAGAAGGAGCCGATGAAAACCAGGATCAGGATCGGGATCACGGTCCATGCGATTTCGATCGGAGTGTGGTGGGTGAACTGCGCCGCGTTGGGGTTCGCGCGCTTGTTGAAGCGAACGATTGCGAACAGCAGCAAACCAGCCACAAAAACGCAGATGGCGGTGATGATCACCAGGATCAGCCCGTCCAGCATGTGAATGCCTTCCGCCAGTTCAGTTGCGGCCGGCTGGAAACCCAGACCGCCGTTGGTCGGCTTACCAATGGATTCAAGACCTTCTTGCGCTGTGGCTGGAAGGCTTGAGAGGCCAGCGAAAAGGCCCGAAAGCATCAAAGCATTCTTCATATCGTGTCCTGATCGTTTGATCGCGTTATTAGCTGCTACCGGTAACGTCGCTGGAAAGCTTGATTCCATAAAACGCACCGAACCCGTTGTCTTTGACGCTGCTTAAAATCATATTCCAACGTGCAGATAAAGAGGCAGGCGAGCGGCAAAGCGTCGCTTTCTTGATTTAGATCAAAAAAAACCGCCGTCGCGAAGAGGATTTGAGACATGGAAACCACGGCCTACCGCCCGTTTGAGACCAGCCTCCCCGAGGATGAGGCGCTTGGCGTGCTGCGCAGCGCCACTCAAGGGGCCGACGATGGCGAGATTTTTGCCGAGCGGCGCAAATCGGAGGCGCTGGTGTTTGATGACGGGCGGCTGCGCAGCGCCAGTTACGATGCCTCCGAAGGCTTTGGCTTGCGGGCGGTCAATGGGGATGTGGCGGGCTACGCCCATTCCACCGACGTGTCGATCAGCGCTCTGACCCGCGCCGCGGAAACGGCGCGCCTTGCGGTGGGCGATGGCGGCGGCACCTATGCCGAACCACCTGCGGCCACCAACAGACATCTTTACGCCGACACCGATCCGATCAGCGCTCTGCCCTTCCCGGTGAAGGTCGAGACCCTGCGCGAGATCGACGCGTTCGCCCGCGATCTGGATCCTCGGGTGGTTCAGGTCTCGGCGACGCTGGCGGCCTCCTTGCAAGAGGTAGAGATCCTGCGCGCCGACGGGGTGCGGGTGCGCGACGTGCGCCCGATGACCCGGCTCAATGTCTCGGTGATCGTGGAACAGGACGGCCGCCGCGAAAGTGGCTCGGCCGGAGGCGGTGGTCGGGTTGGTCTGGACGGGTTGATTGATCCCGTTAGTTGGCAGGCCAAAGCCCGCGAAGCGCTGCGAATCGCGCTGGTCAATCTTAAAGCAGTGCCCGCCCCTGCCGGGGAGATGGAAGTCGTGCTTGGGCCGGGCTGGCCGGGCATCCTCTTGCACGAGGCCATCGGTCACGGTCTTGAGGGCGATTTCAACCGCAAGGGCAGTTCGGCCTTTGCCGGGCTGATGGGGCAGCGGATCGCCTCCCCGGGAGTCACAGTGCTTGACGATGGCACCATCCCGGATCGGCGCGGCTCGATTACGGTCGACGATGAAGGTACCCCTAGCCAGAAAACCACTCTGATCGAGGACGGCATTCTGGTTGGCTTTATGCAGGACCGCCAGAACGCCCGCCTGATGGGGGTTGAGGCCACCGGCAACGGACGCAGGCAAAGCTATGCCCACGCCCCCATGCCGCGGATGACCAACACCTATATGATGGGCGGCGATGCCGATCCGGCAGACCTGGTGGCCGGAATCAAGGACGGGATCTGGGCCGTGGGATTCGGCGGTGGCCAGGTAGACATCACCAACGGCAAGTTCGTGTTTTCCTGCACCGAGGCCTACCGCGTGCAGAACGGCAAGGTCGGCGCACCGGTGAAGGGCGCAACCCTGATCGGCGATGGTGCCACCGCGCTGCAGCAGATTCGCGCCCTCGGCAACGACATGGAACTGGATCCCGGCATGGGCAATTGCGGTAAAGCAGGCCAATGGGTACCCGTCGGAGTCGGCCAACCCTCTGTTCTGATGGGGGGACTCACCGTTGGCGGGGCCGCAATATAGGTAAAGATTCTCCCATCATCCCCTTCTGGGTTGAGCACAAAACGGACCCAACGGTCCGTTTTTTTGCGTGACTGTATCAGAAACTGAATCAGTCTTGCCGCCGAGAAGAGGGCGCCATTCGCGATCGCGCCAACTTTTTTCATTTAAAAACAAATAGCTATTCAAAGAATTCGAAAATCTTCGGAAAATTAAGGGTCATTCACCACCTGTTAACCCGTCAAGGTTAATTCTAATTGTGCAAACAGGCGGAGCAACGGATGACTGAAGAAGCATATTCTTCCACTCACCCCCCACTCCCACCCACCACGGAAGATCTCCGGCGTTCGTGGCTTCGCCTTTTGCGCTCCAGACGGGTAGGTCCGGCTACATTTTACCGGCTGCTGTCTGAACACGGTTCAGCGCAGAATGCGCTGGAAGCGTTGCCTAAAATGGCACGTTCCGCTGGGCTCAAAGGGTATGAAATATGCCCTTCCGATGCGGTAGACGCCGAAATAAATGTCGCAAAAGCCGCCAAAGCGCGGCTTTTGTGCTTTTCGGATCCTGAATATCCCGCTCCGCTTGCGCACCTGAAAGACGCACCGCCCGCGCTTTGGGCCATTGGCGACCTGTCCTTGCTGCAACGTCCCATGATTGCCATCGTCGGGGCCCGCAATGCCTCCTCCCTCGGGACGCGGATGGCGCGGGCACTGGCGCATGATCTCAGTGCCGCAGGATATGTGGTCGTCTCCGGGCTGGCGCGCGGCGTGGACACCGCCGCGCATCTTGCCGCCCTGCCCTCCGGCACCATTGCCGTCATGGCAGGCGGCGCTGATGTGATTTATCCTTCGGAAAACAACCGTCTGGGCAAGAGTATCGGCGAGCAAGGTCTGATCCTGTCCGAACAACCCATGGGCCTGGCACCCCAGGCCCGCCATTTCCCGAAACGCAACAGAATCATTGCCGGGCTGGCCCAGGCCGTTGTGGTGGTCGAGGCCGCAGCCAAATCCGGCAGCCTGATCACCGCCCGCGACGCATTAGATCTGGGCCGCGAGGTGCTGGCGGTTCCTGGCCATCCCTTCGATGCCCGCGCTTCGGGCTGCAACATGCTGATCCGCGACGGGGCGCAATTGGTGCGCAATGCCGCAGACGTGATCGCCGCGCTGCCGCCGGTGGAACAGCCTGCCCCTCTTTCAGGCTCTACGGATCAGCCTGACGCGCCACCTGCCAACGCAGGCCTCGCGGATCTGCCGCCGCCGCCTCCCGAACGGCGAAGCCTGCGCGAAACAGCCGCGCTGCATCAACAGGTTCTGGCTCGTCTTGGCCCCTCTCCCACGCCGGAGGATCAATTGCTGCAGGACCTCTCTGTCGCGCCAAAGGAGCTGTCGTCGGTCCTGACCGAACTGGAACTGGATGGCGCAGTCGACCGCCATCCCGGGGGCATGCTGTCCCGCCCGCCCGGAAGGGACGAAGGATGACGTGGGCCAGCCGATCCGGGCCGGCAACCCGGTCCTCACAGCTTGCCCCACATGGCGCAAAACATGGTGCAAAGGCAGCGCAACGCATGCGTCCAAAGCCCACGGATTGACAATCTCCCCTTGCGCGCCACATGTTGCCCCGCCATAGAACGCGCAGTATCCGCCCCTCAAGAGGTCCTGAATTTACATGCCAGTTGTTGTCGTCGAATCCCCGGCCAAGGCCAAAACAATCAATAAATACCTGGGCTCTGACTACACTGTGCTGGCGTCTTACGGACACGTCCGTGACCTGCCGCCAAAGGATGGGTCGGTCGATACCGAGCATGAGTTTGACATGAAATGGGAGGTCGGAAACGACAGCCGAAAACACGTCAAGGCCATCGCCGACGCTCTGAAAGAAGACAACGCCCTGATTCTCGCGACTGACCCTGATCGCGAAGGAGAAGCGATCAGCTGGCACCTGCAGGAAGCGCTGACCAAGCGCCGGTCGATCAAGAAGGACACACCGGTGAGCCGCGTGACCTTCAACGCGATCACCAAGGAAGCTGTCGCCGAAGCGATGAAAAACCCGCGTCAGGTGGATATGCCGCTGGTCGAGGCCTATCTGGCCCGCCGCGCGCTGGATTACCTCGTGGGCTTCAACCTGTCGCCGGTGCTGTGGCGCAAACTGCCCGGCGCACGGTCCGCAGGCCGTGTGCAATCGGTCTGCCTGCGTCTGATCGTTGAGCGCGAGATGGAGATCGAAGCCTTCAATCCGCGCGAATACTGGTCGGTGAAGGCGCAACTTTCGACCCCGCGCGGGCAGGAATTCGAAGCACGCCTGACGGTCCTGGGCGGCGACAAGCTGGATAAATACAGCCTCGCCAACTCCACTGCCGCAGACCTGGCGGTCAAAGCAGTTTCCAGCCGCGACCTGAAGGTGCAATCGGTGGAGGCAAAGCCTGCCTCCCGTAACCCGTCGGCGCCCTTCATGACCTCCACCCTGCAGCAGGAAGCCAGCCGCAAGTTCGGCATGGGTGCACGCCAGTGTATGAACGCGGCGCAGCGGCTTTATGAGGCAGGCTATATCACCTATATGCGGACCGACGGTATCGACATGGCGCCCGAGGCGGTTCAGGCCGCCCGCGCCGAGATCGAAACCCGCTATGGCGCCGACTATGTGCCCTCCTCGCCGCGCATCTACAAGAACAAGGCCAAGAACGCCCAGGAAGCGCACGAATGTATCCGCCCCACGGATATGAGCCGCGATGCAAAAAGCCTGAAGGTCAGCGAAGAAGAGCAGCGCAAGCTTTATGATCTGATCTGGAAGCGCACGATCGCCTGCCAGATGGAAGGAGCCCGGATGGAGCGCACCACCGTCGATATCGGATCAGGCGACGGTCAGGTGGTGCTGCGCGCCACTGGTCAAGTGGTGCTGTTCGACGGTTTCATGCGCGTCTACGAAGAAGGCCGCGACGATGTGGTGGACGAGGACGACAAGCGCCTGCCGCAAATCATGAACGGCGAAAACGTCAGCTTTGCCTCCTCGCTGGCAGCGCAGGCAGAAAAAGCAGGCAAGGACGCCGCGATCCTGTCGGAGAACGCCGCCGTTCTGGGCCTGCAGCACCACACCCAGCCGCCACCGCGTTATACCGAGGCGACGCTGGTCAAGAAGATGGAAGAACTGGGCATCGGCCGTCCGTCGACCTATGCCAGCGTGATCACCACGATCCAGGACCGCGAATACGTCCGCAAGGAAAAGAACCGCCTGTTCCCCGAGGACAAGGGCCGGATCGTCACCATATTCCTACTGAACTTCTTCAAACGCTACGTGGAATACGATTTCACCGCAGCGCTGGAGGAACAGCTGGATGACGTCAGCGCCGGTGAGGCCGATTACAAGGACATCCTGAGCAATTTCTGGCGCGACTTTTCCGCTGCGATTGCCGAGACATCGGATCTGCGGATCTCCGAGGTGCTGGATGTGCTGGACGATGCGCTGGCGCCGCAGCTCTACCCGCCGCGCGAAGATGGCACCGACCCGCGCATCTGCCCCAAATGCGGCGCGGGCCAGCTGCACCTGAAGACTTCGCGCACCGGCGGTTTTGTTGGCTGCGGCAACTACCCGGAATGCAACTACACCCGCCCGATCTCTGGCGAAGGCGCCGAAGGCTATGAGCGGGTCCTTGGCGAGGATGACGGTGACGAGATCCACCTGAAATCCGGCCGCTTTGGCCCCTATGTCCAGCGCGGCGAGGCCACGCCGGAAAACAAGAAGCCGCCACGCTCCTCCCTGCCAAAACAGGGCCGCGATTATCTGCCGGGCTGGGGCCCGAACGAGATCACTCTGGAGCAAGCCGTAACGCTACTGACCCTGCCGCGCCAGATTGGGGAACACCCCGATGGCGGCATGATCGCCTCGAACCTCGGCCGGTTCGGTCCTTACATCATGCACCAGCGCCCGGATGAAGAAAAACCGGTCTACGTGAACCTGAAAGAGACGCTGGATGTCTTTGAAATCGGGATGAACCGGGCGGTGGAAATGCTGGCCGAGAAACGCGCCAACCCGGGCCGCGGCCGCCGCGCTGCTGCCAAGCCGCTGAAGGAACTGGGCGAACACCCCGAAAGCGGCGGCGCCATCAGCATCATGGACGGTCGTTATGGGCCTTACGTCAAATGGGAGAAGGTAAACGCCACCCTGCCCAAGGACGTAGAGCCCAAGGATGTTACCGTGGAAATGGCGGTGCAGCTGATCGCCGACAAAGCGGGCAAGACCAAGAAGAAAGCCCCGGCGAAAAAGGCCGCGCCCAAGAAGGCCGCTGCAAAGAAAACCCCTGCCAAGAAACCTGCGGCGAAAAAGACAGCCAGCAAGAAGACCGCAGCCAAAGACGCAGGCGACAGCTAGGCTCGACCTTCGCCACACATGACTACCCTTGCCCGGCCAGAAACCGGGTGGCTCCCGCCGGACCGGGTCACAGTGAAGAACTGTGACCGTTCCGTTGGGCCCGGCGCCGCTGACGCGGCGCGGTCCGGGCTGGCCATCTTTGCACAACCCAAATTCAAGCTCGTCCAGGCGGCATTCTAGGTTCAGCGCCTAGGCGCGATCCCACAGCATGCCTGACGAAGCCTCCCAAGCGGCTGGGTTCGCCAGAGGCGGCCGTTTGTTACGCCGGTGACGCCGGACGAGGTTCGCAGCCGCAGCGCCGGAAATGCAGGGTCTGGCGGCACTTGGCGCGGGCTGTCCCTGCATCAGAAACGGCAGGCGTTTTCGCAGGCTGGCGCGGTTTTCCGGCGACAGGCCTGCCAGTGCGATGGGGCCCGGTAGAAAACTCTCGACCGGCGCGCCTTCGGCGAAGAGGATTTCGTGCCGTTTGAGCATCAGGTGCCAGTAGTGATGCCTCGCTTGCACCACCGGCTGGGTGACGCCCGGCAGATCGATCATCTTCGTTGCCGGGACAAAGACCTGATCCGTTCCAAACATCCGGCCTGCAATGGGCGAGTCGAACAAAACCCGGTGCTGCGGCGACAGATAGAGATCGCGTTCCGGAAATCCCGCACCCAGCGCCTTTTCCCGAAGCCGGATCGGGGAGGTCCGCCGCCCCGCTGACACGGTTTCCTGCCCCAGCCAGATCAGGGGTTGAAACCCATGATCCAGCGTTTCCACGAGATCGCCGACCGACAGGCGCTCCACCGGGACCTCCCCGGCCGCTGCGCGTATCCGCGTTCCTTCAAGGAAGCAGACAACAAAAGCATCGGCTTCGCGGTCGACATAGGCATGGGTGCCCGCGTCATTGACGATGCCGGTGAACGTCATCGAGCGAATGCCGCCATCATTCAGCACATCGTTTTTGGCCGACCCCACCAGGAAGGGCGCCAGAAAGGTGCGCCCGGACATATCCTGCAGCAACAGAATCTCGGCTGCGGCTGTGGAGCCGTCATTGAAGACGAGATCGACTTGGTAGTCGATGACGCTGTCGAGCCCCGACGCGATGCCATCAAAGATCACATCTTCGGGAGACCAGCCGTAATCATTGCTGGAAACCGCACCGTCACCGCTTGGATCATCGAGAGTGAGATAGTCCAACTGCTGATACAAGGGAGATTCAGCAGAGCCGAAGGTCATGCCGACCAGCGCCGCCGCATTCTCGGCCACCGCATCCTGTTCGTCAGGATCCAGATCGGCCATGGCCCCCAGATTGATAACTTCGATTGTTTTCTGAGCCAATACAGGGCTCCTACACGCAACATATTCAACTATTCCAACATTAGCCGGACAACTCTTAACATTCCCCTTTCCGGAAACCCGTTTCGCTGAGCATCATTGACAGTAGGTCCTGGCACGGCCATGCCACGCGACACCGGTGGTCACGGCGTCGGTCATGGGAACCTGACTCCGTAGAAATACGCGTTTTTCTCCGTATTATTGACTCTGCCGACGCCGAGGCGCAGAACCCTGTCCAATAGGCAGTTTAGGGAGAACTCCGTGAAAAAAGTCTACTCCAACGCCGCCGAAGCGCTTGACGGGCTGCTTCATGACGGCATGTTCATCGCCGCCGGGGGCTTTGGCCTCTGCGGTATTCCAGAGCTTCTGCTGGACGCGATCAAAGACGCCGGCACCAAGGATCTGACCTTCGCCTCCAACAACGCGGGCGTTGATGATTTTGGCATCGGCATCCTGCTGCAGACCAAGCAGGTGAAAAAGATGATCTCCTCCTACGTGGGTGAGAACGCCGAATTCATGCGTCAGTACCTGTCCGGAGAGCTGGAGCTGGAATTCAACCCGCAGGGCACCCTGGCCGAGCGCATGCGCGCAGGCGGCGCGGGCATCCCCGGCTTCTTCACCAAGACCGGCGTGGGCACCGTGATTGCCGAAGGCAAGTTCGAAAAGCAGTTCCCGACCGGACCGGATGGCGCCATGCAGGACTACATCATGGAAGAGGGCATCTTTGCCGATCTCGCCATCGTGAAAGCCTGGAAAGCGGACGAAACCGGCAACTTGGTGTTCCGCAAGACCGCGCGTAACTTCAACGTGCCCGCCGCCACCTGCGGCAAGGTCTGCGTTGTCGAGGTCGAGGAAATCGTGCCCACTGGCAGCCTTGACCCTGATCACATCCACCTGCCCGGTATCTATGTGCACCGCATCATCCAGGGCGAGCACGAAAAGCGCATCGAACAGCGCACCGTTCGTCAGAAGGAGACCGCATAATGGCTTGGGATCGCAATCAGATGGCCGCACGCGCGGCACAGGAGCTGCAGGACGGCTGGTATGTGAACCTCGGCATCGGTATCCCGACGCTGGTGTCGAACTACATCCCCGAAGGCGTCGAGGTGACGCTGCAATCCGAGAATGGCATGCTGGGCATGGGCCCCTTCCCCTATGAGGGTGACGAGGATCCCGACCTGATCAACGCCGGTAAACAGACCATCACCGAACTGCCGCAGACCGCGTTCTTCGACTCGGCACAGTCCTTTGCGATGATCCGTGGCGGCAAGATCGCCATGGCGATCCTGGGCGCGATGGAAGTGGCGGAAAACGGCGATCTGGCCAACTGGATGATCCCCGGCAAGCTGGTCAAAGGCATGGGCGGCGCGATGGATCTGGTCGCAGGCGTTGGCCGTGTGGTCGTGGTCATGGACCACACCAACAAGCACGGCGACAGCAAGGTTCTGAAGGCCTGCACCCTGCCGCTGACCGGCAAGGGCGTCGTGGACCGCATCATCACCGGTCTGGGCGTTCTGGACGTGGTCGAAGGTGGCCTGAAGATCGTTGAGCTGGCCGAAGGCGTCACCGAAGAAGAACTGCGCGCCGCAACCGAGGCGACCATCGTCAACTGATTGCTTAGCGACAGCAGAAACAAAAAAGGCCCGCCTGATACGTTAGGCGGGCCTTCTTTTTGGCCGAAGCGGGTGCAGGACCTCAGATCACCCGCGCCGTGCCAGAGGCGTACATACTTGCGCTGTGCCCACAGGAGATGACGGCCTGCAGCAGCGATGTAGCGCCCATGTCCTCGCCCCGGGTAGTGTCGATGGCAAAGGTATTACGGCAGTTAAACAGGCGGGGGCGGATATCATCCCGGCCCCCACCCTGTCAGTTGTTGATACGATCGAGAAAGCTCAGCATCTTCCCGGCGATTTCATGACCCTTTTCCTGCAGGGCGAAATGGCCGGTGTTCAGCAAGTGAAACTCCAGATCGGTAAGATCGCGTTTATAGGGGTGCGCCCCTTCCTCGGGGCAGATCTGATCATTGGCGCCCCAGACCAACAGCGCGGGGGGCTGGTGTTCGCGAAACAGTGCCTGCCACTTGGGATATTCGCCGAGGTTCTTGCCGTAATCGAGGAACATTTCCAGCTGCACCTCCTGGTTGCCCGGGCGGTCCAGCAGATACTGGGCGTGCCAGAAATGGTCCGGGCTGACGCTGGCGGGGTTCTCTGCCCCATGGGTGAACTGCCATTTGGTGGCATCAAGGGTCAGAAAGCCGCGCAGCGCATCGCCGTTCTCCGGGCTGGGATTGGCCCAATAGGCGCGCATCGGCCCCCAGAACTCCCTTAGCCCCTCTTCATAGGCATTGGCGTTCTGGATGATGAAACCCGAGACCCGCGCCGGATCCTCGGCGAACATGCGAAACCCAACCGGCGCGCCATAATCGGTCATATAGACTGCGTAATTATTCACGCCCTTCTGGTCCAGAAGCTGCGTCACCAGATCCGCCGTATTGGCAAAGCTGTAGTCATAATCGGCAGCAAGCGGCATGTCCGAGGCGCCAAACCCGGGATAATCCGGCGCGATCACATGATACTCCTGCGCCAGCACCGGGATCAGGTCACGGAACATATAGGAAGAGCTGGGGAACCCGTGCAGCAGCAACACCGTCGGGTTCCCGGGATCACCTGCCTCACGATAGGCAATCGTGAGGCCCTCGATCATTTGCGAGGAAAAGGCGGTCTCAGGCATCGTGGATGCCTGAGCCGACGGCGCCACCGCAGGAGAGAGCGTAAGCGCCGCCGTAACAAGGGCTGAATTCAGCATGTTCATCGGGTCGAATGTCATATCAATTTACCTCGTAACAGAACGTACTGCAGCCAGCAGAAACGGAATGGCTGCCTTCAGACCTTCTGGCCTGCTTTCAGTCTTTCATTCTCCGCCTTGAGCTGGGCCAGCTGGCTGCGCAGGGGGGCCAGGTGGGGCTCCAGCTCCTCCAGCGTCAGACGCTCGGGGATGTGGCTGGGGCAATTCCAGTCAAAGGCTTCCAGATGGATCAGGATGGCCCGCTCAGGCGCGGCGCGCGCGCCGGTCGGGAACAGGCCATCCGTGGCCTCGGCACCTTCGATGATTTCAACCGTGCCCCAGATCTTCAGCCGCCGCCGGTTCGGGTAATCCATCAGGATCATCGCGAGACGGGCGTTGTCGGTCAGGTTGCCAAGCGAGATATACTGCTTGTTGCCGCTGAAATCGGCATAGGCGATGGTCTTTTCGTCCACCACTTTCAGGAAACCGCGCGGTCCACCCCGGAACTGGACGTAGGGCCAGCCGGTTTCCGAAACGGTTGCCTGATAGAAGCCGTCGCGCTCGGCGATAAAGGCGGCTTCGGCGACGCCGATCCGATCGCCGGAGCGTTCCGGGGTTTCCAGCAGGCGCCCATAGGCACGGGCAGACCCCTGCCGCTTCTGATGCTCACGCACGGATTCGGTAAAGGCAATTTCTGCAAAGGCACGGGGCATGGTTGCTCTCGCTTTCTTAGGACTGAACGGGCAGATCAGAGACCGAGGTCAGACAGACCGGGGTGATCATCGGGGCGACGGCCCAGCGGCCAGTGGAACAGACGCTCGTCTTCGCTGATCGGCTTGTCATTGATCGAGGCGATGCGGCGCTGCATGCGGCCGTCTTCGGCGAATTCCCAGTTTTCGTTGCCATAGGCCCGGTACCACTGGCCGCTATCATCGCGCCATTCATAGGCAAACCGCACGGCAATGCGGTTGTCGGTATAGGCCCATAGTTCCTTGATCAGGCGGTATTCCAGCTCACGCGACCACTTGCGGGTCAGCAGGGCGCGAATTTCATCGTGGCCGGTGACGAATTCGGCGCGGTTCCGCCAGGGGCAGTTATCGGTATAGGCCGGTGCAACGATCTGAGGATCGCGGGTGTTCCAGCCATCTTCGGCAAGGCGCACCTTCTTTTTGGCGCTGGCTTCGTCGAAAGGCGGCAAGGGGGGACGGGTCATTCGGCGTGTCCTTTGGTCTTCATTTGGTTCGGAGGAGGAGAAGGTAAGGAAACCCCGGCCAGGGGGAGGCTTGGCCGGGGTTTATTGAGGGCGGCACCAATCAGTCGGCGGCCACCTTCAAGGCGAAAGCCGGGGTGTTGGCCTTCGCCACATGGGCAGCCACCGGGGCAGCCACATGAACGGTAAAAAGGGTTGCGAGAGCGGCAGCGCGGCTCGGCGCCATGACGCCATTGGCGGGGTCAGACGGAAGGGAAAGAACGGTAGCTTCCGGCGGTGGGGGCGCTAGCATCGCCACGGCAATACCTGCGGTCAGAACAACGGGAGCCAAAGGGGATCGCATGGGGCTGAATAGTCGTTTCATCTGCGCCTCCACTGCTGCGCTTGCTTAACTGTACTGATCGGTAAATCTTGAACCCAAAGTGTACTGATCGGTACCCTTTTGCAATTCATTTTTTGTGATGTCCATTGAACGAATTCGTGAACACGATCTCAATCCTATGAAATTGTTCACTTTAATGTGTCGCAGTTGCCAACGCTGTACCTGCAAACTATGTACAGATCGGTACACAAAGAGACGAATCATGCGCCCAAACAAGCGAGACGAGCTGGTCCGAAAGGCCCTTGATGTATTTTACCGGAACGGGTTTCACGCCACCGGCATGGACAAGCTGGTGAGCGAAACCGGTGTGTCGAAGACATCGATGTACAAACACTTCCGCACCAAGGAGGATCTGATCCTCGCGGTGCTGCGCCTTCGGGATGAAAACTTCCGCCACTGGCTTTATCGCCGCATCGAAGAGCTGAGCGACACGCCGAAAGGACAGATGCTGGCGTTGTTCGACGCGCTTTCGGAATGGTTCACCAAGCCCGAGTTTCGTGGCTGCATGTTCATCAAGGCAAGCGCCGAGTTCCAGGAGATCAACCACCCGATCCACGCCCAGTCGGCCGCGCACAAGCAGATCCTGCAGGACCATTTTTCCGAAATCGCAGAGGCCGCCGACGCCAATGATCCCCGGCTGCTGGCCCGTCAGCTGCTGCTGCTGAAAGAAGGCGCAATCGTCTCGGCAGTGCTGGCGCGCGGCGGCGGGCTGGCCGGAGACCCCGCTGCGGACGCCAAAGAGGCCGCGCGCGGGCTGATTGATCTGCAGATCCCCTCAACCTGACACCTGCCCGGTTGTTCAACCGGTCATTCAAACCGGCGGAAAACGCAGCCGTCGGTGATCAACTCGGGCGGCGTCATGCACAGGCTGCGGGCCACCTGATAGGCCGCCAGCACCTTTGGCACGTAATCCCGCGTTTCCGGAAAGGGCGGCACGCCCTGATGGCTGCGCACCGCGCCCTCACCCGCGTTATATCCGGCCAGGGCCAGAACCGCGTCGTTTTCAAATTCCTGCATCAGCCAATCGAGGTATTTGACGCCCCCCGCAATATTCTGCGGCGCCTCGAAGGCATCGGTGACCCCAAACCGGATGGCGGTGTCCGGCATCAACTGCATCAGCCCCTGCGCCCCGGCCGAGCTTTGCGCATCTACCCGCCCCTCGCTTTCCACCGCGATCACCGCCAGAGCCAGCGCCGGAGAGACCCGTGTGCCCACACTGGACAAAAGGATCGGCGTGCCTTGCGCTGCAACGATGTCCTGCAGCAGCTGCAGCCGCGGCGCAGCAACGCCACCTGTGCCCCCGGGTGAGGAAAGCGCGGCGATGGCAAGCTCCAGACGTGCAGCGCCGGTTGTCGCCCCCAGTTCCGGCGCAACCTGCTCCCAGAACCACTCATAGCGCCCCGGCTGGATCTCTCCGTCAGCTTCGCCGGTCGCCACCGCTTGCGCTGGGGGCGCCTCTGCATTTGGTTCGATTTGCACGGTGATGCGCGGCCCTGCCCCGGGTTGCGGCGGCTTAACCCGCTTTGCCTCGAAGTCGGGAAAAGGTTTAGGCGCCTGTTCCGCGCTTACGGGAAACGCAAGCCAAAGGGAAAACCACACCGCAACAGCGGCACGAAAACGACGAATGGTCATGGGACTATTCAAAATCCTGTGAAGCGCTCAGCTTTTGGTTCTCAAGACTCGGTGAAATCCCTACCCGAATCCAGTCCACAGGTTCAGAATCTGGCATATTCGCCATATTTACAGGGGCCTGCCGCGCAAAAGCCACGCAGGTTTACATCTCATAAAGACGTAAGTCCTTTAGTTTCAGAGCTTTGCTAAATTTCTTTAAAAATCATTAAATTTTGACTGCCTTTCCGGTTTTCGGCCCAAATGCTGCCACGCTCACCCGGCTATATGTATTCATCCAAGCCGGACAGGGTCGGTGAGAGAGAGAGACAGACCCACACAACGGACGGCGGGATAGTGCAAATTCAGTGATCCT
Source organism: Phaeobacter gallaeciensis (assembly GCF_001678945.1). Classification (NCBI taxonomy): domain Bacteria; kingdom Pseudomonadati; phylum Pseudomonadota; class Alphaproteobacteria; order Rhodobacterales; family Roseobacteraceae; genus Phaeobacter; species Phaeobacter gallaeciensis. The sequence continues at coordinate 3,093,421 of NZ_CP015124.1, read as the reverse complement.
TTGGAGGGACATAACCATGATCAAGTTCATCAAAAACTTCCGTAAAGACGACTCTGGCGCCGTGACCGTTGACTGGGTTGTTCTGACCGCAGCCGTTGCCGCCCTGGCAGGCGCTGTCTACACCGCAATCGAAACCGGCGCAGGCAACCTGACCACCTCGACCGGCTCCTACATCGCAGGCAAGACCCCGACCGACTCGACCGGCGGCTAATAGCCTCACCTAGGCAAGACTATCGGGGCCGCGTCTTTCACGTCAAAGGCGTGGCCCTTTTCCTTTCCCGGAATTCCCGTTTTAAAAGGTAGCCCGACATGAAAAAGATCTGGTCTTTCCTAGCCAGGGATGAGGGCGCAGTGACTGTTGACTGGGTCGTTCTGGCCGCTGCTATCGTGGGGCTTGCCGTATTGATCTCTTCTGCCATGCAGGATGGGGCGATGGGGCTGGCCAATGCGATGCTCGCTTACATGTCTAACTGGTCGTTCGGCTGAAGCCAGCCACACAACAGACTGTTTGCATGACAGGACGGCAGCGTCCTGATCGATCCATGCACCGGTGTCGCATGCCGCGGAACCGGTTAACGTGAATGAGAGGTACCACAATGCGTGCGGTTTTCGGACTCGTGCTGATTGTCGGTGTCGCCCTGGCCGGTGGCGCCGTTATGATGGCGAAGAACTACATCTCGGCCTATCAGAACGAACTGGCCCGCGAGCGGGCAAACCGGGCCGAAGTCGTCCCGGTCACAGATGTATACGTTGCAGACAAGGCGCTGAAATATGGCGAACGGCTGTCCGAGGATGCCGTCCGCAAGGTACGCTGGCCGGAAAATGCCGTTCCGGAAGGTGCATTTACCAGCCTTGAGGCGCTGTTCCCGCCCGAACGCGCCGATGAGCCGCGCGTCGTGCTGCGCACCATGGAAAAAGGCGAACCGCTGCTTGCGGTCAAGGTCACCGCACCGGGCGAAGATGCAGGTATTACCTCGCGCCTGGCTCGCGGCATGCGTGCCTTTGCCATCAAGGTTGATGTGGCATCCGGTGTGTCCGGCTTCCTGCGCCCCAGTGACCGCGTCGATGTCTACTGGACCGGCACCGTGCGGGGCACCAATTCCAATGTCCAAGGGGAAGTCACCCGGCTGATCGAAACCAACGTCGAGTTGATCGCCGTCGATCAGAGCGCAGGCGGAGACATCAGCGGCGCGGTGATCGCCCGCACCGTCACCGTGGCCGCCCGCCCCGAGCAGGTCGCTGCCCTCGCCCAGGCCCAAAGCACCGGCAAACTGTCCCTCGCCCTTGTTGGCGCGCAGGACGATACCGTGGCTGCGCTTGTCGAAGTGGACCAGCGCAAACTGCTGGGGCTCAGCGCGGTGGAAGCACCGGTTATCGCCAAGGAAGAGCGGGTTTGCACCATCCGCACCCGCCGCGGAGCCGAGGTGGTCGAGATCCCGATCCCCTGCTCCGACTGAAGCAAAAACAGGCGCCACATGCCGAAAAATGAAATAGTCCCAAAACCTTGGACCACGCGCCAGTTGCCCAGAATGGGTCTCTGGCGCGCTTTTTTGTTGCCCCGACCCCACACAGCCGCGCCGCCACAACAGCCCGTTATCCTTTGATTCTTGCAATAAATCGGGAACTGCCGCACAGTGACCTGAAATATCGGGCAAAAAGACCCGGAGTTGAGGCGTGATCGGAAAGGCAGGTCACATGGCATTTCGTAGGTTTGTAGCGGCAGCCCTGACCGGGCTATCGTTGGTGTGTATGGCCGTCCCGGACGGGGCTTTGGCCAATGGATTGCGCGTGGTGAAGAAAGGGACTTCGGCATCGCTGAATGTGCCTATGAACCGCGCCGTCGTGGTCGAAAGCGACGAACCCTTTGCCGAACTGAGCATCGCCAATCCCAGCATCGCCGACATCTCTTCTCTTTCCGACCGCACGATCTATGTGCTTGGCAAATCGCCCGGCCTGACCACTCTGACGCTGCTGGATGCCTCGGGGCGGCTGATCACCAATGTGGATGTGCGCGTCGCCGCCGATGTGACCGAGTTCAAGGAACGCCTGCGCCAGATCCTGCCCGGCGAGAAGATCGAAGTGCGTACAGCCAATGACGGTATTGTGCTCTCCGGCACCGCCTCCAGCTCGGCCCGACTGCAGCGGGCGCTGGATCTGGCAGAACGCTATGCCCCCGACCGCGTCAGCAACCTGATGTCCGTCGGCGGTGTGCAGCAGGTCATGCTCAAGGTCCGTTTTGCTGAAATGCAGCGTTCCGTCTCCAAATCGCTCAGCTCTTCGCTGGGGATCAACGGCGGCAGCAGCTTTGGCGTTAATGGCGGCACCAACACGCTCAACAACCAGACCGGCCTGACCAATTCGCTGTCCGGAAATATCCCCGTCGCCAATAGCAACACCGGCGCGGTCCTCTTTGGCTTTAACGCCGGATCGGTTCAGGTCGGACTGCTGTTGGAGGCACTTGAACAGAAGGGTGTCGTGCGCACGCTGGCCGAACCCAACCTTTCCGCCCTGTCCGGACAAGAGGCAAAATTCCTGGCCGGCGGTGAATATCCGGTTCCGGTGGCCCAGCAAGATGGGCTGATCACCGTCGAATTCAAACCCTTCGGGATCGAGTTGAACTTCATTCCCCGCGTGGTGGATGAGGACATCGTGAACCTGGAACTGAAGGCCGCCGTCTCGGCCATCGACCCGACCAATTCGCTGGAGCTGAACGGGCTATCGATCAACGCATTTTCACGCCGCGAAACCTCGACCACAGTTGAGATGCGTGATGGCGAAAGCTTTGCCATTGCCGGACTGATCAAGGACGAATTCCTTGATAACTCGTCACAATTGCCCTGGCTTGGGGATGTACCGGTGCTGGGCGCCCTGTTTCGCAGCGCCGATTACCAACGCGCCCAGACCGAACTGGTCATCATCGTCAGCGCCCATCTGGTCACCCCGACCCGTGGCGAGGCCCTGACGCTTCCGACCGACCGCATCAAGCCGCCGAGCGAAGCGGACCTGTTCCTGTTCGGCCGCACCGCACGCAGCAGCTCCGGCCCCGCCAGTGAAGTGGCGAAACAGGACTTCAACGGCTCTTATGGCTATGTAATGGACTGACCACAGGAAAGATGGGGCCGATGATCAAGAAATCCGCTGTTCTGGCACTGCTTCTTGCCACTTCCGCCTGCGCAACGCGGGAAGCGGGCAAACCGCTGTCAGGTGACCTGTTTGGCCAATCCAATGCCAATAATACTGCCGTGATGAGCGGCGAGCGCGATTTCGCAATCCAGCTCGCGGGCCGGTTCGCCGAGGAAGTTCCGACCACCATCAACTTCGAATTCGACAGCGCCCAGCTTGACAGTGCCGCCCGCGCGACGCTGGACCAGCAGGCACACTGGATCAAACAGTTCCCCGAGGTCCGCTTCCGCGTTTACGGCCATACCGATGCCGTCGGCAGCAGCAGCTATAACATACGCCTTGGTCGGCGCCGCGCACAGGCCGCCGTTAACTACCTGGTTTCACGCGGGATTAGCCGGGCCCGGCTGGAGGCAATGGTATCCTATGGCGAGACCCAGCCGCTCATCGTCACGCAGGACCGTGAACGGCGCAACCGCCGCACCGTGACCGAGGTCAGCGGCTTCCTGAAACGCCATCCCACGGTGCTAGATGGCAAGTATGCGCAGATCATCTACCGCGAGTATGTGGCCAGTGCCGTTCCCGCCTCGACGCTGACGGCTGAGCAATCGCTGCAAAGCAATCTGGAATAAAATTCCGACTCAAAACCCCTTAACTTTTCCCTACAATTGGGGCTTTTTCGTCCAATTGTGGTCAAGATCTTAACGGACATTCTCTACAAGAGGTGAGGTGCGCCCCGCTCCGGGGCCCGGCTTCTTTTGACTATGAGGATGTTGGCGATGAGCAGCGGACTGCCGCAAACTGATACACCTGCAATTGTTGCCTGTACGATCAGTCGCGATGTTCAGAATTTCGACCTCTTGATCGAAGACATGGAGGCAGCTCTGGGTGAAGCCTGGGGCGATCTCGGGTTTTCCGAGGCGCTGGCGTTCTTCGCCCAGCCCGAGGCAGAAACCCTGCAATTCGTTGCCATGGCGATGGATGCCCAGGACGAGGATGATCTGACCCTGATGGGGGAAATCATTGCACAGGCTCATGCCAAGGAGATCAAGGTCATCCTCATCGCCGAAGACGTGACCCCGGCAGCGCTGCATTCGCTGCTGCGCCAGGGCGCCGATGAATTCATCCCCTACCCCTTGCCGGAACAGGAATTGCAGGCGGCCATCGACCGGCTCAGCGCCGAGGACAAGCCGCCGGAACCCGACACCAATCCGCACCAGCTGAAAAGCGGCAGTCGACGCGAAGGGGCCTTGATCGCCTGCCACGGCCTGGCCGGTGGCACCGGATCGACCACGCTGGCGGTGAACCTCGCCTGGGAGCTGGCCGAGCTCAGCAAGAGCAAGGAACCACGCGTCTGCCTGTTGGATTTCGACATGCAATACGGTTCGGTTTCCACCTATCTTGACCTGCCCCGCCGCGAAGTCGTGATGGAAATGCTGAGCGAAACCGAAAGCCTGGACGAAGAGGTGTTTGGACAGGCCCTGCTGCCCTTCCAGGATAAACTTCAGGTGCTGACCGCCCCATCGGACATGATCCCGCTGGAAATCATCACCCCTGAGGACGTGGAACGGGTGATCGAAATGGCGCGCAGCCATTTTGATTTCGTGGTGGTCGATCTGCCACATACGCTGGTGCAATGGTCCGAAACCATCCTGCACATGGCGCATGTCTATTTCGCGATGATCGAGCTTGATATGCGCTCGGCCCAGAACACCCTGCGGCTGAAGCGGGCGCTGCAATCTGAAGGCTTGCCGTTTGACAAGCTGCGCTTTGCACTGAACCGGGCGCCGAAATTCACCGATCTGAGTGGCAAGAGCCGCGTCAAACGCATGGCAGACAGTCTCGGGATCTCGATTGAACTCTTGCTACCGGACGGCGGCAAACCTGTACTGCAAAGCTGCGACCACGGTCTGCCGCTGGCGCTGTCCAATCCAAAGAATCCACTGCGTAAGGAAATCGCGAAGCTCGCGCAATCCCTGCACGAGCTGGGCCAGGCGGAAGCCGACGCAGCCGCTTAGGCTGCGGCAAAACCGGGGGATAGAAGTTGTTTTCGAAATACAAAAAACCAGCCGCCAAGAAACGTCCGGCACCGGTTCAGGCATCTGCTGCGCCTGTCGCAGCTGCCCCAACGGCCGCCGAAGCTGCGCCCAAAGCGGCCGCCTCTCTACGTCGGCCCATGACGCGCGCCAAGGCCGAAGCGCCGCAGGCGGACAGGGACCGCAAGCGCAAAGAACGGCTGGGCGAAATCAAGGTGCAGCTGCACCGTGAACTTCTGGAAAACCTGAACCTCGCAGCCCTTGAAAAAGCCAGCGAAAAGGAATTGCGTACCGAAATCTCGCAGATCGCCGGCGAAATCCTTGAAGAAAAGGGTATCGCCCTCAACCGCGAAGACCGCATGACGCTCAACAAGGAGCTGTATGACGAGGTCACCGGTCTGGGGCCGCTGGAAACCCTGCTTCAGGACGAAACCGTCAGTGATATTCTGGTCAACGGGCCGCAGCAGATCTTTGTTGAGCGCGACGGCAAGCTGCAACTGTCGGATGTGACCTTCAAAGATGAAAAGCACCTGATGCGGATCATCGACAAGATCGTCTCTGCTGTGGGTCGGCGGGTCGATGAATCCAACCCTTATGTGGACGCCCGCCTTGCCGATGGCTCCCGTTTCAATGCCATGGTCCCGCCAGTTGCGGTTGACGGATCGCTGGTTTCGATCCGGAAATTCAAAAAAGACAAGCTCGGCATCGACGATCTGGTGAACTTCGGCGCCTTCACCGAAGAGATGGCCGCCTATCTTCAAGCTGCCGTGTCGACCCGGCTGAATGTGATCGTCTCGGGCGGTACCGGTTCGGGCAAGACCACCACGCTCAACGCGCTGTCCAGCTTTATCGACGATTCGGAACGCATCCTCACCATTGAGGATACCGCCGAACTCCAGCTGCAGCAGACCCACGTGGGCCGCATGGAGAGCCGCCCGCCAAACGTCGAAGGCAAAGGCGAAGTTTCCCCGCGCGACTGTTTGAAAAACGCCCTCCGGATGCGCCCAGATCGGATTATCGTCGGCGAAACGCGCGGTGAAGAGGTCATCGACATGCTGCAGGCGATGAACACCGGCCACGACGGATCGATGACCACGATCCACGCCAACTCGGCCCGCGACGGGATTTCGCGCCTTGAGAACATGATCGCCATGGCCGGGATTGAAATGCCGATCAAGGCGGTGCGCAGCCAGATCGCCAGCGCGGTGAACGTGATCGTTCAGGCCTCACGCCTGCAGGATGGTTCGCGCCGAATGACCTCGATCACCGAAATCACCGGCATGGAAGGCGATGTGATTTCAATGCAGGAGATCTTCCGCTTTCAACGCGTCGGGCTGACCCCGGAAAACAAGATCATCGGCCATTTCACCGGCACCGGCGTACGCAGCCACTATTCCGAACGCTTCCGCCTATGGGGCTATGACCTGCCGCCGTCGATCTATGAGCCCACGCGGATGGAGGTGATCTGATGCAAATCCCTATCGAACCGCTGATCTACGGACTGATTTTCGTCGGCGTCATCGTGCTGGTCGAAGGCATCTATCTGGTCGTCTTTGGCAAGTCCATCCGGCTCAACAGCCGGGTCAGCCGTCGTCTGGAAATGATGGAGAAGGGCAATACCCGCGAACAGGTTCTGGAACAGCTGCGTAAAGAGCTGAAACAGCACGGCAAATCTCAAACCATCCCACTTTATTCTTTGCTGGCGGAACGGGCTCAAAAGGCAGCGATCGCCTTTACCCCCAAGCAGTTGATCATGATCATGGGCGGGGTTGCGATCATCGCCTTTATCGGGCTCAGCGTGGGCACCGCTGCACCGTTCCCCGTGCGCATTTTGGGCTCCATCGTGATCGGCGTCGGCGGCGTCTTCTTCTGGGTCAACAAGAAGGCCACCAAACGTATGGCGATGATCGAGGAACAGCTGCCGGACGCGGTCGAACTGATGGTGCGTTCGCTGCGGGTCGGCCATCCTTTCACCTCGGCCATTCAGATCGTCTCGAACGAAATCGAAGACCCGCTTGCCTCAGAGTTCGGCATGATTGCCGATGAAGCCGCCTATGGCCGCGACGTGGGTGAATCGCTGAAAGAAATGGCCGAACGGCTGGACATGCAAGACATGCGTTTCTTGGCAGTCGCCGTCACCATTCAACAGCAATCGGGCGGCAACCTGGCCGAGGTTCTGGCCGGGCTGGCCAAAGTGATCCGCGCCCGCTTCCGCCTGTTCCGCAAGGTGAAGGCGATCACCGCCGAAGCGCAGTGGTCGGGCAAGTTCCTCTCTGCCTTTCCACTGCTGGCGCTGGGGGGCATCCTTCTAAAGGATCCGAACTATTACGACAATGTTCTGGATCACCCGTGGTTCATACCTGCCTGTTTCCTTGTCGGGATCATGCTGACCGTGAACCTGTTCGTGATGAAAATGCTGACCAATATCGAGGTCTGAGGAGCGCGCAATGTCCATTCTTTCCGACATCAACGGCTTTCTGACCGATCAGTTCGGTGCCTTCGGTCCGCTGCTGGCGCTGGGTCTTCTGGGGCTGTTCATGATCCTGCTGGCGATCCCGCTGATCCTCAATCAGCCTGAGGATCCGCTGAAGAAGCTGCAAAAGAACATGGCGCCGGAAACGCAGGCGAAACCGCAAAAAGAACGCCTGCGCCAGGCCAACCGCAACGAACAGCTGCAAAAATTCGCCTCTTTCCTGGAGCCACAGAACGCCGAGGAACTTTCGGCGATGGAGCTGAAGCTGCGTCAGGCCGGCTATGCCTCAAAGGACTCAGTGCGCCTGTTCCATTTTGCCCAGTTTGCCCTGGGTCTTCTGGGGCTTGGCGCGGGGCTATTCTATGTCTTCGTGCTAAAGGCCGGCACTGAATTTGACAGCCAACAGCTGGCCCTGCGCATCATTGGCCCCGGCGGTGCCGGATATATGCTGCCCAAATACTGGGTCACCCGCCGTATCGAAGAGCGCAAGAAACAGATCACCCAAGGCTTTCCCGATGCGCTCGACATGATGCTGGTCTGCGTTGAGGCAGGTCAGTCGCTGGACCAGTCCATCGTGCGCGTCGCCAAGGAGCTGCACGCCTCCTACCCGGCGTTGGCCGAGGAGTTCGAAGTGGTGGCCTATGAGATGAAAGCGGGCAAGGAACGGGAAAAGGTGCTGCGCGACATGGGCACCCGCTGCGGGGTTCAGGATGTTTCGTCCTTCACCACCGTGATGATCCAGTCGCAGGCCTTCGGCACCTCGATCGCCGATGCGCTGCGGGTCTATGCCGACGAAATGCGGGACAAACGCGTGATGCGCGCCGAAGAGGCTGCAAACAAGTTGCCAGTGAAAATGACTCTTGCCACAATGGGCCTCACGGTGCCGCCACTGCTGATCATTCTGGTCGGACCATCGGTGCAGGGCATCCTGAATATGGGCAACATGGGTAACTGATCATGGCCAATTCGCGGAGGGCAGTGCCCCACCGCCCATACGTTTCTGAAACCGCCATCCGTGCCGCCGCGCTGATGGCGGTGTTTGCTGTTGGGGCCTGCGATACGCAGATTATGCATCAAGATCCCGCCAGCCCCTGGGCACCCGGCGTGGATACCCGCAAACAGGCCGAGGACGGGCTGGTGGTCGGCCACCGGCTGATGGATGCCGGAGAGTACGAGCTGGCCCTTGACGCCTTTACCCGCGCCGGGCTGGAGCACGGGCTGACCGCCGAGGTGCTGTCCAGCATGGGATCGGCCAATCTGGGGCTTGGCCGTCTGGGTCAGGCAGAAACCCTGCTGCGACGCGCAACAAAGGCCGCGCCAGACTGGCCTGAGGCCCTGAACAACCTTGGCGTCGTCCTGATGGAGCGCGGAAAAACTCCGGAAGCCACACAAATTCTGCGCCGTGCCTATGCGCTGGATAATGGCGAAAGTGACGCAATCCGGGATAATTTGCGCCGGGCTCTCGAAAATCTTGAAAATTCCGCGCATAGTGATCCGCAAAACGAAAGTCGAAACGACTACACTTTGATGCGGCAAGGCGGCGGCAGCTACCGGATTGGCAAGGTGCCCTGACTCCAAGACCGCAAAGGCAGAGCAGCAAAAGGACGCATAAAATGCGCCAGTCAATTCTTGTGACACCATGCCTGATCGGCGCACTGGCCCTGTCGGCCTGCGTAAAACCCGATGGCAAGGAAACCGTCGAACGGGCGTTTCAGGACGTGAACGTCGTCGATGAACACAACCTCAACGATGTGATGCTGACCGTGGCGGACCCGAATGAGGCGGTGAGCTACTTCCAGAAATCGCTGAAATCCGCTCCGGACCGGATCGATTTCCAGCGCGGACTGGCCACTTCGATGATCCGCGCCAAACGCAATACCGAGGCCGCAAGCGCCTGGAAAAAAGTCGCCGCCCATCCCGAGGCGACCGTGGAAGACAAGGTCTCGCTGGCAGACGCCCTGATCCGCACCGGCGATTGGAAAGGCGCAAAGGCCGCGCTGGATTCCGTGCCGCCCACCCATGAAACCTACCGCCGGTATCGGCTTGAGGCGATGGTGGCGGATGCCAACAAGGAATGGAAACGCGCCGACAGTTTCTATGAAATCGCCACTGGCCTCACCACGCAGCCAGCCAAGGTGATGAACAACTGGGGCTATTCAAAACTCTCGCGCGGCAGCTATGCCCAGGCCGAGCGCCTATTCAGCGACGCCATCCGTCAGGATCCCTCGCTGTTCACCGCCAAGAACAACTTGGTTCTGGCCCGCGGTGCCCAGCGCAATTACACCCTGCCGGTGATCCCGCTCGATCAGACAGAGCGCGCCCAACTGCTGCACACGTTGGCGCTGTCGGCGGTGAAGCAGGGCGACGTCAAGACAGGTGAGAACCTGCTGCGCGAAGCCATCGCTACCCATCCCCAGCATTTTGAGGCCGCAGCCCGTTCGCTGGCAGCCCTCGAAAACGGCTGATCCATGGTCCATCTGGCCATCCCGGCCCAGGCCGCGCTGTGGTTCCTGCCCTTCGTGCTGCCGCTGTGCTATGCGGCGGCGCTGACGGATCTGCGCGGCATGCGCATTCCCAACTGGATCAATGACACGCTGGGCGCGGTCTATGTGGTGGTTGGGCTTTTCGTGATGCCGTCCTGGGCCGATTATGGCTGGCAGCTGCTGCATCTTCCCGTCGGGATCGGCCTTGGCTTTCTGTTCTATTCGGCCGGCATGATCGGCGCCGGGGATGCCAAATTCGCAGGGGCTGCCGCGCCGCTGGTGGCGCTCGCTGATCTGCCAGCGGTGATGATGATCTTTTCCGCCAATCTCCTTGCCGGCTTTTTCACCCATAGGCTGGTGAAATACACACCGCTGCGCAGGCTCGCGCCCGACTGGCGCAGCTGGAACGTCGGCAGCAAGTTTCCAATGGGCCTATGCCTTGGCGGCACATTGGCCATCTACCTGATCCTTGGCGCCCTGTTTGGCAGCCTGCCTGCAGCCGCCTGATACCAAAGCTGAGACCTCCTGTCGGTCACTAAAATCCAGCTCAAATTGCAACGCCTTTCCCGGAAATGCACCAGCATTGCCGTTGTCTTGCCACAGTGGTGAATAGACTGTGAGGTCAGCAACGCAGCTCTTGTCCCCTGCCCCGCCAGGCAGAGGCGTAGCAGGGGCACAGGATGAACAGACAGGCCGTGACATGAACATGCAGACCAGCGCCGTGGTGGCGCCGCCCGCGCCCAAGGGGCTTGCCCAGATGCAGCTGCCCATCGTGATGATGCGCGATATCCTTCTAAAAACCATGTTCCGCAAGAACGCGGATATGGTCAGCGATATCGCTGCCGCGCTGTGCCTGCCGATCCCGGTGACCCAGGAACTGGTCGACATGGCACGCGAACAGAAACTGCTGGAGGCGACCGGCACGCTCAACGCCAACAGCGGCAATGAAATGGGCTATCAGCTGACCGATGCGGGGCGCGCGCGCGCGCTCGATGCGCTCAGCCAGTCCGAATACTACGGCGCCATGCCTGTGCCGCTGGATGTCTACCGCGAACAGGTCGAGCGCCAGTCGATCCGCAACATCATGGTCACCCGGCAGCAGCTGACAGATGCGATGGGGCATCTGATCCTGCCGGACAGCCTGCTGGATCACCTCGGCCCTGCCGTCAGCGCCGGCCGGTCGATCCTGATGTACGGCCCGCCCGGCAACGGGAAATCCTCGATCTCGAACGGGATCCGCGATGCCCTGGGCGATTGTGTCTACGTGCCGCGCGCCATCGAATACGCCGGTCAGGTTATCACTGTCTATGACCCCATCGTGCACACCGCGGCCCCCGAAGAAGCCGAAGACCCCAATGCCCTGCGCCGCCCGCGCCGGTTCGACACGCGCTATGTGAAATGCGAACGGCCCACCGTGGTCACAGGCGGCGAATTGTCCCTGTCGATGCTGGATCTGGTCTACAACCCGACCGCGCGCACCTACCAGGCGCCGCTGCAATTGAAATCCACTGGCGGCATCTTCATCGTCGACGACCTTGGCCGTCAGGCAGAGCCGCCACAGGCCCTGGTCAACCGCTGGATCGTGCCACTGGAAGAGGGGCGCGACATCCTGGCGCTGCAATCGGGCGAAAAGTTCGAAGTGCCCTTCGACACGCTGGTGATCTTCTCGACCAACTTTCACCCGAACGAGATCTTTGACCAGGCCGCGCTGCGTCGGATCTTCTTCAAGATCAAGATCGACGGTCCGGATCAGGAAAACTTCCTCAAGATCTTTGCTCTGGTGGCCCGCAAGAAAGGGATGCGCCTGGACGAAGCCACATTGGTGCATCTCCTGAAGACGAAATACCCCACCATCGACAACGTATACGCCAACTACCAGCCGGTGTTCCTGATCGACCAGATGATGGCGATCTGCGATTTCGAAGGCATCCCCTACGAGATGAGCCCCGATCTGATCGACCGGGCCTGGGCGAACATGTTTGTCGAGGACGAGGAAATCGTGAAGTAAGGCGCGGCAAACAGCACGCCCCGGATCAGGCTCTGTGCGGCCTGCCTTTTGGCGGCATCTAATCCGCTTCTGCCGTCCGGCTCATGCTGCGCTCCTCCAGCGGGATTTCCGCCAGGAACAGCGACATCAGGCAAGCAAGGCAAGCGAGCACCGTTGCTGCCCAGAACACCGGGTGCAGCGCCTCGGCGATACCAGTCACCACCGCCTCGCGCAGGCCCGGCTCCATCGCCATGATGGCATCCTTGCTGAGGCTGCGCGGGTTCATACCGCCAAGGGCGCCGCCCAGTTCCCGCGTCAGACCGGCGGCAAACACCGCTCCAAAGACCGCCGTGCCGACAGAGCCGCCGATCATCCGGAACATATTGGCGCTGGCGGTGCCGACGCCGACCATGGTCAGCGGCACCGCGTTCTGGATCGAAGTGACGCCAACCGCCATCACCGGCCCGATCCCCAGCCCGGTCAGCACCATCGACACCGCGATCCACCATTCGGGTGTGCTGGTGCCCATCTGCGCAAGGGAGGCCATCGCCCCGGCCAGGATCAGCGTGGACACGGTGGGCATCCACCGATACCGCCCGGTCCGCACCATGATCCGCCCCGAGATGGAAGAACCAAGGATGATCCCGACCATCATCGGAAAGGTGAACATCCCCGACAGCGCCGGCGACATGCCCCGCACCACCTGCATGAAAAAGGGTACAAACACGATGGTGCCGAACATCGCCGAGCCAACGATCAGCCCAACTGCATTGGACACCAGGAAATTGTTGATCCGGAACAGGCGGAGCGGCAGGATCGGCTCCTTGGCTCGGCTTTCGATCATCACAAAGACGGCCAGTGCCGCCAGTGTCGCGATCAACAGCCCCTGCATCTCTGCGCTGCTCCAGGGCAGGGTAGAGCCGCCAAGGCTCGCTGAGATGACCGCAAGTGAAAGCAGCAGCGACAGGCTCAGCCCGCCGGCATAGTCAATCGACGGTCGCCGCCCGGTCGGCACCGTGGCCAGCGAACGGGCCAACACCACAAAAGCCGCCAGCCCCAGCGGCAGGTTCAGCAGGAACAGCCACTCCCACGCGAAATGCTGCACGATAAAGCCACCCGCCAGCGGGCCGACCACGGTCGAGGCAGCAAAGACGCTGCCCAGCATCCCCTGATAGCGGCCCCGTTCGCGGGCGGGGACAGCATCGGCGACAGTGGCCATAGAGACGACGATCAGCCCGCCGCCGCCAACGCCCTGCACAAACCGCCCCGCCACCAGCACCCAGAGGTTCGGTGCCAGCGCGCAGATCAGCGAGCCGACAAGAAACACCACGATGCCACCCTGCATCACCGGCTTGCGCCCGAACAGGTCGCCCAGCTTGCCACAGACCGGCGCCCCGACGGTCGCCGCCATCAGATAGGCGGTAATGACCCAGGTGATCTGCGACAATCCGCCCAGCTCGCTCAGGATCGTGGGCAGCGCCGTCGTCACCACCGTCTGACCCAGCGAAGCAATGAACAAAACAGAGGCCACCGCGCCGATCATCAGCTTCAGCTCTCTGTCGTCCAGGGCTCCGGGGGTGCTTGGGATCGGTCCGCTCACGTGATAATCCTTGCTCTGGCTTGATTTGAAAGGGGGCCGCTCCGCAGTTGCATTGCGTTCGGCCCTGAAACAGGTCATCTGATAACAGCACATGTATGACGACGTCATTTACATGTCAACAGCATGTAATTTTGTCAGCCCCCCGGGCCGACGACCTCCTGGAGGATGGAACCATAGCCGGGCGCAACACCGAACTGACGAATTTCCTGGAAGAGGCCGGGATTGACAGCCGCACCAGCACGGCAGCGCTGGAGATTGACGACGTGCTGCAACAGTGGCGGCGCCGGGTGAACAAGCGCGAGCTTGGCTCGGCGGCGCTGGCGGCCTTTGGGCTGGCCGAGGAGGTCGATCTGGCCCAGCTTGACGTGATGATGGCGATCTGGGCCCCGGCGAGTACCTTTGGCAGCGACGATGCCGAGGAAGAGGTCATGGTCTCCACCGTTGCCGCGCGCCTGCGCATCGACCCGTCGCGGGCCTCCCGCCTCACCAGCGACCTGATCGCTCGGGGGCTGGCCCAGCGCACCGTCAGCCAGCGCGACGCCCGCCGCACTCTGGTCGAGCTGACGGAACGGGGCACCGCCATCATCGAAGCCGTGCGCCAGTTCAAGTTCCTTGTTCTTGGCGAATTCCTGTCGGGCTGGAGCGAAGAGGAACTCGCCCTATTTGTCCCCCTGTTCGAACGGTTCGTCACCTGGACCGAAGAAGCCGGGGATATCGGCAACAACCGTTTCCCGGACGAGATCAACGCCATCAGCGCACGGCTGGCGCAGGTCCCCGGCGCCTCCTGACGCCCTGCCCGCCGCCGCCCCAAACGGAACCTTTATGGATAGCACTGCCGCCTTGCCGCCCCGGATCCTGGACTGGTTCAGCGCCCGGGGCTGGTCCATCCATCCGCATCAGCAGGACATGCTGGACCGTGCCACCGATCCCGCCACGCTGCTGATCGCCCCCACCGGCGGCGGCAAGACGATGGCCGGTTTCCTACCGACGCTGTCCGAGCTGGCGGACGGCAGCCACGAAGGTCTGCACACGCTCTATGTCTCACCACTCAAGGCGCTGGCGGCGGATATCAAACGCAACCTGCGCACGCCGGTCGAGGAAATGGGACTGCCGATCCGGATTGACGACCGCACCGGCGACACCCCGCAATCGCGCCGCAAACGCCAGCGCGCCGACCCGCCGCATATCCTGCTGACCACCCCCGAAAGCCTGGCGCTGATGGTCTCTTACGAGGATGCCGCCCGCACCTTTGGCGGGCTGCGGCGCATCGTCATCGACGAAATCCACGCTCTCGCCGAAAGCAAACGCGGTGATCAGCTGATGCTGGCGCTGGCGCGGCTGCAAAGCCTTTGCCCGGATCTGCGCCGGGTGGGCCTTTCGGCCACGGTGGATGATCCCGCCGCCATCGCCCGCTATCTGGCGCGCCATCCGGACCCCTGCGATATCGTGCTGGCTGATCCCGGCCCCGCCCCCGATATCGCCATGTTGCACACGAGTGAGGCACCGCCCTGGGCGGGGGGCGGCGCGGCCTATGCGATCCCTGCCGTGCTGGAACAGATCCGCGCCCATCAGACCACGCTGATCTTTCACAACACCCGGGCACAGGCGGAAATCTTCTTTCACAACCTGTGGCTTGCCAATGAAGACGCGTTGCCCATCGCCATTCATCACGGCTCGCTCGACCGGGCGCAGCGCGAGCGGGTCGAGGCCGCGATGGTCGCCGGAGAGCTGCGCGCCGTGGTCTGTACCGGCTCGCTGGATCTGGGCATCGACTGGGGCAACGTGGATCTGGTGATCCAGATCGGCGCCCCAAAGAACGTCAAACGGCTGGTGCAACGCATCGGGCGCGCCAACCACCGCTACAACGCCCCGTCCAAAGCGCTTCTGGTGCCCGCCAACCGGTTTGAAGTGATCGAATGCCACGCCGCGCTGGAGGCGGTGCAGGCAGGCAGGCTTGATGGCGATCCACGCCCACCGGGACCGCGCGATGTACTGTGCCAGCATATCCTGATCACCGCCTGCGCGGGGCCGTTTGATGCCGATGCGCTTTTCGCCGAGGTCATCAGCACAGGCGCCTATGCCGCCCTCAGCCGCGCGGAATTCGATGCCTGTCTCGATTTCTGCGCCACCGGTGGTTACGCCTTGCGCGCCTATGACCAATGGCAGCGCCTGCTGCAGCGCCCGGACGGCCTGTGGCAGCTGCGCGATCCGCGTGCGGCGGCCCGCATCCGCATGAATATCGGCACCATTCAGGACGCCGACCTTCTGAAGGTGCGGATGAAACACAGCCGCGGCGGCAAGCCGCTGGGCGAGATCGAAGAGGCCTTTGCCGCCACATTGACCCCCGGCGATACCTTCCTGATCGGTGGCCAGATCGTGCGCTATGAATCCTTGCGCGAAATGACAGTGGAAGTTAGCCGCGACCGGGGCCGCAAGCCGAAGATCGCCGTGTTCTCGGGCACCAAATTCGCCACCTCCACCCAATTGAGCCAGGGCATTCTGGACCTTCTGGCGCGCGGCCACTGGCCCGATCTGCCCGCCCACACCGCCGACTGGCTGGACCTGCAGCGCCAGGTATCCGAATTGCCGCGCGCCGGGCAGATGCTGATCGAAAGCTTTCCGCATCAGGGCCGGGAACATACCTGTCTCTATGGCTTTGCCGGACGCAACGCTCAGCAGACGCTGGGGCTGCTGGTGACCAAACGGATGGAGGAGCTGGGCCTTGATCCGCTGGGCTTTGTCGCCACAGATTACGCCACGCTGATCTGGGGCCTTGCCGAGCTAACCGACCCCGCGCCCTTGCTGGAGGCCGACGCCCTGCGCGACGGGCTGGAGCGCTGGCTGGCCGAAAATTCTGTGATGAAACGCGCCTTTCGCGGCGCGGCCACCATCGCCGGGCTGATCGAACGCAACAGCCCCGGCGCCCGCAAATCCGGGCGGCAGGCGACGTTTTCGTCCGATATCCTCTATGACACGCTGCGCAAATACGATCCCGATCACCTGCTGCTGGATATCACCCGCGACGAAGCGCTGAGCGGGCTGGTGGATTTTGCCCGTATCGAGGAAATGGCCGACCGCATCCGGGGCCGCGTGACCCTGCGGCGACTTGAGCGGATCAGCCCGCTGGCCGCGCCTTTACTGTTGGAAATGGGAAAGGTGCCGGTTCAGGGCGCTGGGGCACAGAAACTTCTGGAGCGCGAAGCCGAAGAGCTGATGCGCACCTCGGGCCTCGCGGAGCTGGATTCATGAACGATCCGGCAGGATTTCAGGGCGCCTTGGTCGGCTATGATTTCACACTGGCAGGCGCACGGCTCACCGCGCTTGGCAGCGGCGCGCTCTGGTGGGCAGAGCGGCGACTGCTTTGTGTCTCGGACCTGCATATGGGCAAATCCGAACGTCACCTGCGGCGCGGCGGCGCTCCCCTGCCTCCGTATGAGACCCGCGATACACTGGCGCGGCTGGCGGCGCTGATCCGGCAACTCCAGCCCGAAACCCTGCTCTGCCTTGGCGACAGTTTCGACGATCTGGCCGCCGCCCAGGCGCTGCCTCCAGAGGACGTGCAGGACCTGCGCAGCCTGATCGCCGCACAGGACTGGATCTGGGTGGAGGGCAACCACGATCCGGGTCCTGCGGGATTTGGCGGTCGCTCCTGCACCGAGATGCGCCTTGGACCGCTCACCTTTCGCCATATTGCCGAGGGTGACGCCGAAGCCGGAGAGATCTCGGGCCATTACCACCCCAAGGCGCGGCTACGCCGGGGCAGTGCCCGCCCCGCCTTTCTGCTGGATCGCACCCGACTGATCCTGCCCGCCTTTGGCACCTATACCGGTGGGCTGCGCAGCAGTGATCCTGCCCTTGCGGGACTGATGGCGTCCGAAGCGATTGCGATCCTGACCGGACCAAAACCCCTGCCCTGCCCAATGCCCCGCTAGGCTGCCCCCGCTAGACCGGCCCCGCTAACGCAACGTCTTGTTCCCACCGGTCCCTGCAGGCCGTATGATCGCGGCATGAGCACAGATCGCATATCAGACAGTTTCGCCCGCCAAAGCATGATGCAGACCCTTGGCGCCACGCTGGATTCCGTGTCGCCAGGCAAGGTTGTGGTCTCCGCCCCCATCCTGCCCAGCAGCCTGCAACAGCACGGCGTCGCCCACGCGGCGTTGACCTTTGCCATCGGCGATACCGCAGCAGGATACGCGGCGCTGTCCCTGATGCCCGAGGATCAGGAAGTGATGACCGCAGAAATTAAGATCAACCTGCTGGCGCCCGGCGCTGGGGATCGCCTGCGGGCCACCGGCACCGTGGTGAAACCCGGGCGGCGGCTGGTCGTGGCCACCTGCGAAGTCCATGCCATCACCGGTGAGGAAGAAAAGCTGGTGGCGATCCTGCAAGGCACCATGGTGCCGGTCGCCAAATAAAATCCTGCCCCACCAGAGACCAAACAGCAGAACACCCGCCGAAACAGTCCGGCGGGTGCAGCTGACAAAAGCGTCAGAGTATCAAAGCAATCAGGCGGTCAGACCTTCCGGCTCTGCCAGACCGTTGGCCCGGCAGCAGGCGGTGACCGTGTTGGCCAACAAGCAAGCGATGGTCATCGGACCGACACCACCCGGCACCGGGGTGATGGCACCGGCGCGGGCCGCGGCGCTTTCGAAATGCACGTCACCGACAAGGCGGGTCTTGCCTTCGCCCTTTTCGGGGGCGTCGATGCGGTTGATACCAACGTCGATCACAGTAGCGCCTTCCTTGATCCAGTCGCCGGGCACCATTTCCGGGCGCCCGACGGCGGCCACCACGATATCGGCGCGGCGCACCACATCGGGCAGATCCTTGGTGCGGCTGTGCGCGATGGTCACGGTGCAGCTGTCACCCAGCAGCAGCTGCGCCATCGGTTTGCCCACGATATTGGAGCGGCCGATCACCACCGCGTCCATGCCCGACAGGCTGCCGTGATAATCACGCAGCATCATCAGACAGCCCAGCGGCGTGCAGGGCACCATGGATTTCTGGCCGGTGCCCAGAAGGCCGACGTTGGAGATATGGAAGCCGTCCACGTCCTTGGCCGGGTCGATGGCGTTGATCACCAGATCCTCGTCCAGGTGACCGGGCAGCGGCAGCTGCACCAGAATACCATGCACAGCGGGATCATTGTTCAGCTGATCGATCAGCGCCAGCAGGTCGGCTTCGGAGGTTTCCGCCTCCAACTTGTGCTCGTAGGAGTTCATGCCGACCTCGACGGTCTGCTTGCCCTTGGAGCGGACATAGACCTGGCTCGCCGGATCCTCGCCCACCAGCACAACCGCCAGACCGGGGGTGATGCCGTGCTCTTCCTTCAGGCGCGCCACATGTTCGCCGACCTGACCGCGGACCTTGGCCGCAAAGGCCTTGCCGTCAATGATATTTGCTGCCATCGCTTCGTTCCTTCTCAGGGCTGCAAGACCAGATGCGGCCTCGCGCTCATGTCTCGGGGATCTCTCGCGCCTCGCGCGAAATCGACCAATCCACCATATCGCGCCAGATACCTTCGACCAGAGCAGGATCGAGCCCCTCGGCCTCGGCGGTGCGGCAGGCGTTGACCACAACCTCCTCAACACGGGCCGGGATCCGTGCGGGCCAGCCATTCACCTGCTTCAGCTCTACCGCCCGGTCGATATAATCCGCCCGCGCCCGCAGCATCCTGACCAGTGCCACATCGAGCGCATCAATCGCGGCGCGCAACTCTCCCATATCGGCGCAGTCCTGCGGTGGTTTCGGATTGGTCATCGTCACAAAAACTCCTACGGCCCGGGAATAGGTCCCCGGGCCGCAGATTGCGCAATTTGCGCCTTAGAACAAGCCTTCGATCTGCCCTTCGGCATTCAGATGGATGTTTTCCGCCGCAGGGGTGCGGGGCAGGCCCGGCATGGTCATGATCTCACCGCAGACAACCACGACAAACCCGGCGCCCGCAGAGAGGCGGACCTCACGTACCGGGACCGAGTGGCCGGTGGGCGCGCCGCGCAGGTTGGGATCGGTCGAGAAGCTGTACTGGGTCTTCGCCATGCAGACCGGCAGGTTGCCATAACCCTGATCTTCCCAGAGTTTCAGCTGATCGCGGATCTTTTTGTCGGCCAGCACCTCATCGGCGCGGTAGATGCCCTTGGCGATGCGCTCGATCTTCTCAAAAAGGGTCAGCTCATCGTTGTAGAGCGGTGCGAACTGGCTGACGCCGCTGTCGGCGATTTCCGCGACGCGGCGGGCCAGATCGGCAGAGCCTTCCGAACCCAGTTCCCAGTGACGCGACAGGATCGCTTCGGAGCCCTGGGTTTCCACGTAGTCCTTGACCGCCTGGATTTCCGCATCGGTGTCGGTGACGAAGTGGTTGATCGCGACGACAACCGGCACACCAAAGGATTTCAGGTTGCCGATGTGACGGCCGAGGTTGGCGCAGCCTTCCATCACCGCTTCGACGTTTTCGGCGCCAAGATCTGCCTTGGCCACGCCGCCGTTCATCTTCATCGCGCGGACAGTGGCCACCAGCACAACGCAGTCGGGTGCGATACCGGCCTTGCGGCACTTGATGTTCATGAACTTCTCGGCGCCGAGGTCCGCACCAAATCCCGCTTCGGTCACCACGTAATCAGCAACCTTCATCGCGGTCTTTGTCGCGATGACAGAGTTACAGCCGTGCGCGATGTTGGCGAAGGGACCGCCGTGGACAAAGGCCGGGTTGTTTTCCAGCGTCTGCACCAGGTTCGGCTGCATTGCGTCCTTCAGCAGCACCGCCATGGCGCCTTCTGCCTTGATATCACGGCAATAAACCGGGCTGCGGTCGCGGCGGTAGGCCACGATCATGTCGCCCAGACGCTTTTCCAGATCCTGCAGGTCGTTGGCCAGGCACAGGATCGCCATCACTTCGGAGGCCACGGTGATGTCGAAACCACCTTCGCGCGGGAACCCGTTGGCAACACCGCCGAGCGACACGTTGATCTGGCGCAGGGCGCGGTCGTTCATGTCGACAACGCGGCGCCACTGGACGCGGCGGATGTCGATTTCCTGCTCGTTGCCCCAGTAGATGTGGTTGTCGATCATCGCGCTCAGCAGCGAGTGTGCCGAGGTGATCGCGTGGAAGTCACCGGTGAAGTGGAGGTTCATGTCCTCCATCGGCACGACCTGCGCGTAGCCACCACCAGCGGCGCCGCCCTTCATGCCGAAGTTCGGGCCAAGCGAGGCTTCGCGGATGCAGACCATGGCGTTCTTGCCGATCTTGTTCAGACCATCGCCCAGCCCCACGGTGGTGGTGGTTTTGCCTTCGCCCGCCGGGGTTGGGTTGATCGCGGTCACCAGGATCAGCTTGCCATCGGGTTTATCCTGCACCGAGTTGATGAAGGACTGGCTCACCTTGGCCTTGTCGTGGCCGTAGGGCAGCAGATCGTCATGCGACATGCCCAGCTTGCTGCCGATGTCCTGAATGGGGAGCTTCTTCGCTTCGCGCGCGATTTCGATGTCACTCTTGTAGCTCATGGCCTGGTTCCTGACCTGTTTCTGTCCGTTGACCGGCTCGCGGGCCGGAGTTGACCAAGACTTAGCCAGACTGCGGCAAATGGCGCGCGTGATTTCCGACATTATCGTGTCTTGAAGCGGCGTAGCGCGAATTCGATCGGAACTTCGAGTGTCCGAAAGGAACGCATTGTTCCTTTCGGGCGCGGCTTCAGGGCGCCCAGGCGCGCTGATCCGGCACAAAAACCGTCAGAGCATCCCCGATTGAGAGCCGCCCCGGACGTTCTACCCAGGCGGTGATTCCCCGTCGGTTTTTCGCCGCAGGTTTGAATTTCGCGCCGTAACCGCCATGATCCTTTTCGATCTCGCGCCCCGGCAGCACGCAGGGGCGATTCTCCATATCCACGGTCAGGGTAGTGCCATCCGGCCCCTGCAGCCGGGAACTGGGCGGGATGAAGGTGAAATCGGGAATACCGCGCAGCACCAGGCTGGCACCCAGCCAGGCCGGGTCGATCTGCTCCAACCCCATATCCGCGGCAATCAGTGCCAGCTCTTCCTCAGAGAGAATGGTCAGCTGGCGCACGTTGCGGATTTCGGTGCCGGTGGGATAGAGGTTCTTCACCCGCACACAGGAGGGACGCAAACTGCCCTCGTGACGCTCCCCCGCAATGCCGTCAAAGCCGAGGTCCAGCGTCTGCTGTGGAATCGCTGCAAGCCCCTCTCCTGCCGGAACCTGTCCCATCCAGACAATTTCCCCGGTGAATTCGGTTTCGCGCAAGACTGGCATGTGAAGGCTCCCCTGTACTTCATCCGCTTTGCACTGCCGCTTTCGCAGGGCACAGCGCTTTTGCCGAACCATACACGCTAAGCCCCGAACCGCCAGAGAGAACCATGGGCTTTACCCAGCGCCATCCCCACCCCAACTGGCCCAGTCCAAACAAATGCCCACTGCTGCAAAGAAAAAGACCCGGTCAAAGACCGGGCCTTTTAAATTCAGGAAGCGCCTCAGGAGGACGGTTCCGGCTCCATGCCGCCCTCGGGCGGGGTTTTCTTCGGCTTGGCCTTGGGCACTGCGGTGACCGAGGCACTACCCTGATCGGTGTCGTCGCCTTCATCCTCGCCTGAATGCGGCGGCTCGCCACCCATGACGCGCTTGATCTCATCGCCGGTCAGGGTTTCGTACTCGAGCAGACCCTGCGCCAGACGTTCCCATTCGTCGTGATGATCGGTCAGGATCTTGAAGGCGCGGTCATAGCCCATCTGGATGAACTCGCGTACCTCTTCCTCGATCAGTTCCTTGGTATGGGCGGAAACAGAGAAGCCGGTGGTGTTGCCACTGTAACCTTCGTGCGCCTCGGCATAATCGATATTGCCGACCTTTTCCGACATACCCCAGCGCATCACCATGGCGCGGGCCAGCTGGCTGGCCTGCTGGATATCGCCGGCCGGGCCGTTCGAAACGTGGCCTTCACCGTATTTGATGATTTCGGCTGCCTTACCGGCCATGGTCATCGCCAGCTTCTGCTCGCACTCGTCCTTGTGCCAGTTGAGCCGGTCCATCTCGGGCAGGCTGACAACCATGCCCAGGGCACCGCCGCGCGGAATGATCGTCGCCTTATAGACAGGATCACACTCGGGCAGCTTCAGGCCGACAACGGCGTGACCGGCCTCGTGATAGGCGGTCTTTTCCTTCTGGTCCGCCGTCAGCACCATCGAGCGACGCTCGGCGCCCATCATCACCTTGTCCTTGGCGTTCTCAAAGTCTTCCATGGTGACAAAGCGGCGGCCGACGCGAGCAGCCATCAGGGCGGCTTCGTTCACCAGGTTCGCCAGATCCGCACCGGAGAAGCCCGGGGTCCCGCGTGCGATGATGCGCATATCCACATCGGGGCCCAGCGAGGTCTTGCGTGCGTGCACGCCGAGGATCTTTTCGCGGCCCTTGATGTCGGGGTTACCGACGGTGACGTTACGGTCAAAGCGGCCCGGACGCAGCAGCGCGGGGTCAAGAACGTCCTTACGGTTGGTCGCCGCCAAGATGATCACGCCTTCGTTGGCTTCAAAACCGTCCATCTCGACCAGCAGCTGGTTCAGCGTCTGTTCGCGCTCGTCGTTACCGCCGCCGTAGCCGGCACCACGATGGCGGCCCACGGCGTCGATTTCGTCGATGAACACGATGCAAGGCGCGTTTTTCTTCGCCTGTTCGAACATGTCGCGCACACGGGATGCACCGACACCAACGAACATTTCAACAAAGTCCGAACCGGAGATGGTGAAGAAGGGAACGCCTGCCTCACCCGCAATCGCGCGGGCCAGCAGCGTTTTACCAGTACCCGGAGGGCCTACCAGCAGCGCACCTTTGGGGATCTTGCCACCAAGACGCGAGAATTTCTGCGGGTTGCGCAGGAATTCCACGATCTCTTCGAGCTCTTCCTTGGCTTCATCGATACCGGCAACATCGTCAAAGGTGACGCGGCCGTGTTTCTCGGTCAGCATCTTCGCCTTGGACTTGCCAAAGCCCATGGCGCCGCCTTTGCCTCCGCCCTGCATCCGGTTCATGAAATAGACCCAGACACCGATCAGCAGCAGGAAGGGCAGCAATGTGATCAGGAACGATTGGAAACCCGACTGCTGCTGTTTCTCAGCCCGCACCGGGATGTTGTTCTCGATCAGCATCGAGGTGACTTCCGCGTCCCCCGGCTTGATGGTGACATAGCTCTGGCCATCGGATGTGGTGAAACGAACCTGCTCACCGTCAAGGGTGACGGTGCTGACCTGCCCGCCTTCGACGGCGGCGACAAAGTCGGAATAGGTGCGCTCACGGCTCTGCATGGTGCTGCCCGACCCGCTGAACAAATTGAACAGCGCGAGGATCAGCAGAAACAGAACGACCCAGAAGGCGATATTGCGTGCATTACCCAAGGAAAATCTCCCAATATTCGAGGCGACGCGTAGATCGCCCACGTTGCGCTTAAAATAGGGAACATTCGGTCAGGTTCAATGCGATAAAAAGGATGCAAAGAACTCTTCTTCGCTGCAGGTCAGCTCTGCCTTACATCCCGGCGCCGGTCTCACCAGCGGTGCGGCAACCAGATCGGCCCCGCGCCACAAAGCAGGGGTGACCTCCAGCACTGGTCCCGGCAGACCGGTTTCCCGCCAATCCGGACAGAGCTGCAGCCCCTCTGCCCCAAGGGCACGCACCTTGCAATCATCTGTTTTTACGCAACTAATTTCCCATCGCCCATCCCAGACCTGCCCAACTTCCGCGATCTGGCCACGTACGGCCTGCGCTTCGCGGCAGATCCAGACACGGCCCCGGCGGCACAGGATGCGCCCACCAGCAAGGGTAGCCGAACCGCCGGTACGGGCGGTTTCCAGCGCTGCCATCATCGGCGCGCGCCGCGGCGGATAGGTGCCGCCAGAAACCCATTGCAGCGCCGCCCGCAGCAACCGGTGGGCAATTTCATCCGGTAGACCCGCAAAATACGCTCGCTCTACCGCCACAGCGCCCGCCTGAAACGAAAATCCCTCCTGCGCCGCCGATAGTGCATAGTGATCAAGCGTTTGCCGCGCCTGTTGCATATTTTTTGCAACAAGCGACAGCGCCTCGACGCTCAGCCCCAGTTCTTCAAGCATCGGCAGGGCCTGGCGCAACCGCACCCGGTCGAATCGCCTGTCCTCATTTGACGGATCGTCGCCCCAAGGTACGCCTTCGGCGCGCAGGTAATCTCGCAGATCCGCCCGGCGCAAAGACAAGAGCGGACGCAGCAGCGTCAGATCCTCAAGCTGCCGCACGGCGGACATTGCTGACAATCCATCCACGCCAGAGGCCCGCGTCAGCCGCATCAGCACGGTTTCCGCCTGATCGTCTGCCGTATGACCCAGCGCCAGTGCGGCGATGCCTTTGCTACGCGCCCAATCCCGCAGCAGACCATAGCGAGCCTGCCGGGCCTGATCCTGCAGATTGCCGACGCCGGGTCCCTCGGCCCAGTGCAGAATATCGTGTGAAAGTCCAAGGCCCGTGGCCAGCGCCGCAACGCCCTCCGCCTCTGCGGCCGAGGCCGCGCGCAATCCGTGGTCCACCGTGACCGCGTAGAGTTGCACCCCTTCGGGCGTCAAAGCGCGGTGTAGGATGTGAAGAAGCGCAACCGAGTCGCTCCCCCCGGAAACAGCAACCCCCAGCCGCTCTGGCAGGGGGTGTGGGATCTGGGCGCGAACGCCTGCAATGATATCCGCCGCGTCTTGCGTCAAGAACAGCCCAGCGTGGCCATCTCCGCCTCGGCACGGGCCACCGTATCATTGCCGGGGAACCGTGCGTTGACTTCAGAGAGGGTGATGCAGGCCTGATCGCGCTGGCCCAACCGGCCAAGAGCGGCACCCAGCTCGAACAACGCCTCGGGCGCCATCGGGCCAACCGCATCGCCGGTAAAGGACGCCAGATAGGCCCGCGCCGCCTCGCGCGTGTCGCCCAGACCATCCATCGCCTTGCCGCGATGGAAATCGGCCTTTGCCGCCAACGGGCTGCCCGGGTAGGCAGCATTGAAGGCAGCGAATTTCTCGGCGGCGTCCTGATAGCTGCCTTCGTCCAGCGCCTGTTTCGCCGCGTCGAAATCCGCGCGCTCGCCCACCGCCAACTCGCTGGCATCACCCGGAACAGGAACCGGCACAGAAGTCTCGATGCTTGCCGCCTCGGTGTCCCCGCCCAGAGTCGAGGTTTCACCCAAGGCACTGATGTCACCGCCTTCCAGTTCGACCAGACGGAACTCCAGATCGCCGATGCGGTTGGTGCCATCGGCAACGATCCGGTTGATGCGGTATTCCAGCTGTTCGGTCTGGGCGGTCAGGCGCTGCAGCTCGGTTTCGATCGCCTCGACCCGGTCCAGCACGGAACTGCCTGCCAGATTGGTGGCAGGTGCGCCGGTGGTGGACAATTCGCGCGTCAGACGCTGGATCTCCACGTGCAAGACGGTCAGCTCCTGCCGAATATCGGCAAGGGTCTGCTGGTCCTGCGCTGCTGCGGGCAGCGGCCCGAACAGCGCGGCAACGGCGGCCGAGGCAATCAGGGCGGCGCGGATCCGGCGGGGCAGCTGCATCGCCTTACCCCGTCAGGCCGCTGGCCAGAACGGTCACGGCGCGGCGGTTCTTGGCATAGCAGCTTTCGGCCGAACAGATCTCAAGCGGGCGTTCCTTGCCATAGCTGACGACCTGGATCCGGTTGCCTGCAACCCCTTGGGAAATCAGGAACTCCCGCGCCGAATTGGCCCGACGCGCGCCAAGCGCAAGGTTGTATTCCCGGGTGCCCTGCTCATCCGCGTGGCCCTGGATCGTGACGTTGTAATCGGTATTGGTCAGCAGCCAACCCGCCTGCCCGCGCAGGACCTCTTCGGCGGCAGGCGACAGGCTGGACTGATCCACCGCGAACAGCACCCGGTCACCGATGGCCTGCTGGAAATAAGCCGGGCTGGTGGGGTCTGAAACCGATCCAGCTGCACCGGCGCCCGCACCGCTGCCATCCCCGAACCTGGTGTCGTCCCAGGAGGCGTTGCTACAGCCAGCAACCCCAAGGGCCGCGACCACCAGAAGTGCCTTTTTGAAACCGCTCATGCTCATTCCCTACCCCTTTACGTTTCTTGCTGGCAGCCTACCACATGTCGGATCAGGCAGCCATGCCGGTATTTACCCCTATGACCGTCGTTTTACGGTCCGGGCCTCAGTTCTGCAGCGGCGACCAGGCCGGATCCGATGCCCCGTCGGGGGTGCGGACCGGCTTCAGGTTGCGCCCGGTGATATCCACCGAATAGAGCAGCGCCCGGCCGCTCGCCCCCTGGGTTTCGCGGGTGAACATGATCACCCGGCCATTGGGCGACCAGGTCGGCCCCTCATCCAGGAAGGACGCCGTCAGCAGGCGCTCCTCGCTGCCATCGGTGCGCATGACGCCGATATGGAAACGGCCTTTGCTTTGCTTGGTAAAGGCGATGAGATCGCCCCGTGGCGACCAGACCGGGGTGCCATAGCGCCCGGTGCCAAAACTGATCCGCCGCGCCGCGCCGCCCGCTGCGGGCATCACGTAGAGCTGCGGCGCGCCAGAGCGGTCGCTTTCAAACACGATCTGGCTGCCATCCGGCGAATAGGAAGGCGCCGTTTCGATCGACGGTGCGTTGGTCAGGCGGGTGCGTTTTCCGCTGGCGATATCCATCGTGTAAATGTCGGTATTGCCGCCTTGGGCCTGTGAATAGACCACAGTGCGCCCATCGGGGGCGAAACGGGGAGCAAAGCTCATGATGCCATCGTCCGCCGACAGGATGCGGCGCTGCACCTTACCCACGTCCAGCACGTGGATCTGCGGAAAGCCGGTCTCGTAACTGGTATAAAGCACCCGGTCGCCGGTAGGCGAAAACCGCGGCGCCAGCACGATGGCATCGCTGTTGGTCAGATACTGCACGTTGGCGCCGTCATAATCCATGATCGCCAGCCGTTTGCGGCGGTCGTTCTTGGGGCCGGTCTCAGACACAAATACCACCCGGCTGTCGAAGTAGCCCCCTTCGCCCGTGATCCGGCTGTAGACGGCATCGGCCACCTTGTGCGCCATGCGCCGCCAGCCATCGGTGGTGCCGGAAAACTGCAACCCGCCGCCAAGCTCCCCTTCGGAAAAGACATCATAGGCGCGGAAGCGCACGGTCAGACGCTTGCCCTTGACGCTGACTGCGCCGGTGATCAGCGCCTGCGCATTGACGGCCTTCCAATCAGCAAATTTCACAGCGTCGTCAAAGGCGGCTACCTTGGAAATATGCGCCGAGGCCGGAACCTCGCGGAACAGGCCAGTGCCGCTCAGATCCGCAGCCACCACCCGGGCGATCTGCGCCGCGTAATCGCGCGCTGCCGGGTCGTCTGGAATGAAATCGGGCACCGCATAAGGCAAGGGCTCGATCACGCCCTGATCGATCTCGATCCGCAACGGCCCGTTTTGCGCCAAGGCAGACCCGTTCAGCGCCAGAACGGCGCCGCAGAATGTCAGGCCAATCAGAGCCAGGCGTGCCAGATAGGTCTTCATTTGATCCGCATCCTTTCGGGATTGAATGTCATCTCAATATCACGCCATTGCGCATATTTTTCAGGGGGAAGTTGAAATCCTCGTGAACCGCAGCGGATAATTGCCCGCCGGGCGGCCTCATATGCCTGTTTTGCCGCCGTTGCCGAGCCGCCGGTGCTGGACAGCATCCGGATCGAGCCGCTGTCGGGTTTGCCATCCTGCGCGAGGGAGACACCCACGACCACGGTGGTCTTCAGCGCCTCGGTCGATAGCGAGCCGACATTCCAGCACTGCGACACCGCGACCCGCAGGGCGTCTTTTTCGCCCGAGGTCAGCGGCGGGCCAGAGGGTTCCGGCGCCTCAACATCCGCGCCGCCGGACAGCGCAGCGGCAAGCGCATCCTCCACAGCAGAAGGGTCCACCTGCGGCTGGGTGTCTTCGGTCTCAACCGGCGTCGGCGCCGCTTCGGGCTCCGGCTCCGGCGCCGCCGCGCGGCGTATCGGGCGCCCACGGGGCCGCAGGGACTGCTCGGGCGCGGTCACGGTCTGCTCGTCGCTTTCGTTCTCTTCGGTCACGATACGGTCGCTGGCGGCCTCGGGGGCGGTGGCCTCCTGGACTTCCTGCTCTGTCTCGGCGCCAACGTCGGGGGCGACTTCGGGCTGTTCGATCTCATCCACTGCCGTGTCCGGCTCGGGCGGGGCCACCGGCACCGGGGCGACCCGGTCCACCGGGCGCTGCTGCTGTACCTCGGGCTGCGGCGCCACCAGCGCCGTTGTCTCTGGCGGCTCGGGCACGCCGGGCGCCGTGTCCGGCACCTCTGGCTCAGCAGGTTCCGGGGGCTGTTCGGGCGTTTCTGCCACCACCGGATCGGGGATTGGCGGGGACAGAGGCTCGGGTGTGGGGGGCTCCGGCTCTGGTCGCTGTTGTGGCGGCAGGGACACCTCAGGCGCGGCGCTCTCTTCCGGCGGCTGCAGCGTGCTGGCATCGGGCGCCACCTGCGGCGCCTGCCGGACCTGGCTGAGACGCTCGAATTCCTCGGCGCTAATCAGAGAGACCTCCTGCACCTCGAACGGCAAAGGCTCGGACGGGAACCAGGCGCCAAAGGCGACCCAGCTCAGCAGCAGCCCATGCCCCGCAAGAGAGATCTTGGTTCCGGTCTGCACGCGTCGTGCCCCCGCCTATTGATCCGGGCCGCTGCCCGACCCGCCATCTGCCGCACCCGCAGGTGCACCATCCAGCGCCGGACCGCCCACGTCGGTCACCAGACCCACGTTGGAAAAGCCGCCCGCATTGAGCGCGCCCATGATCTGCATGACATCGCTATAGGCAATCGCCCCATCGGCGCGCAGATAGACCCGGTCAGAGCTGCGCTCGGCCGCAATGGCGCGCAGTTTCACCACTAGGTCATCCCGCGCCACCGAGGTGGTCTGGATCTGGATATCGCCGCCTGCGGTCATGGTGACGGTCAGCGGCTCTTCCTCATCGCCAGGCAAGGCGCCCGCGGCGGTCTTCGGCAGGTCCACCGGCACACCCACCGTCATCAGCGGCGCGGCCACCATGAAGATGATCAAGAGCACCAGCATCACATCGACAAAGGGCGTGACGTTGATTTCGGCCATCGGCTGCACCCGGCCGCGACGGCGGCCCCGGCGGCGCCCGCCCGATCCCGAAGACGACTGTTGAACAGCGGCGCCCATGGCTCAGGAATCCAGCTGACGGCTGAGAATGGTAGCGAATTCATCGGCAAAGGCTTCATAGCCGCCAAGGATCCGGTCACTGTCCGCGCTCAGCTTGTTGTAGAAGATCACCGCCGGGATGGCGGCCAGAAGGCCAAGGCCCGTTGCCATCAGCGCCTCGGCAATACCCGGCGCGACAACGGCAAGGTTGGTGTTCTGCTGTTCGGCGATTTCGATAAAGGCAGTCATGATGCCCCAGACGGTGCCGAAAAGACCGATAAAGGGCGCCGTAGAACCGACGGTGGCCAGCACTGGCAACCCGCTTTGCAGGGTTTCTGCCTCCTTGGCGATGGCCACATCCATCGACCGGTCAATGCGCGCCTGCGCGCCGGGGATCAGCCCGCCATCGCTACGGTGACTGCGGCGCCATTCCGCCATGCCAGCGGCAAAGATCCGCCCCGATGGCCCGGCCGGATCCGGCCCCAGCTGATCGAACAGCCCGTCCAGAGGCTCACCCGACCAAAAGGCGGCTTCAAAATCCGCCGCTTCGGCCCGTGCCTTGCGATAATTGATGATTTTCTGGATGATGATGCCCCAGGACCATACCGAGGCGGCGATCAGCATCAGCATCACCAGTTTCACGGTGATCGTGGCCCGCGCGAATAGGCCCCACATAGAGAAATCAATCTCCTGCGCCAGCGCCAGAGTTTCTGCTTCCATTTGCCTGCTCTATCGTTTCCGGCCATCTGCCTGCGGCCTTGATTGAGGCAACGCTAGCGCAGTTCACACGGAAAAGCCAATGAAACAGGCGTGACAGAGGCCCCAGCCTAGAGCAATGCGCGAATCTCTGCCGGCAGGCGTGTGGGACGTCCATCCGCCGCGGTGACACAGACCGCCGTGACCGCCGCCTTGAACAGGGGCGTGTCGCCGCGCCGCACCAGCTGCCGCATCGTAAGCCGCGCCCCGGTCAGTTTTTCCACCTCGGTTTCCACCATCAGCTCATCCTCGAACTTGGCAGGCGCCAGGTAATCGGCTTCGATCCGCTGCACCACCCAGATAATGCCAGCATCGCGCATGGCATTCTGGTCATTGCCAAGCTTGCGCACCCAGTCGCTGCGCGCCCGCTCGATATAGCGCAGGTAGTTGGCGTGATAGACGATCCCGCCCATGTCGGTGTCTTCATAGTAGACCTGTAACGGGAATTCATGCGTCATGATCTGCCCTTTCTCGCTCTTGCCCGCACCCTAGGGCGCCCCCCTCAGGCCAGCAAGCCCCAGGCCTTTATGACGGTGCGGGATCTTCCAAGGGGTAGTCCGCCAGCACCTCATAGCGCGCACCATCCGGCGTCAGGGTCGAGCGGAACAGCGCCATCCGGTCGATCTGCATCTCTGGCAGCGAGAAATCCCCCTGCGCCTGCAGGAAGGCGCCAAGGCGCTGCGCCCTGTGCTCCGGCATCAGGCGGGGAAACCGGGCAAGGGTGATATGCGGACGGAATCTTTCGCGCGGCAGGTCGATCTCCGCCCGCTCTGCTGCCCGCCGCACCTGATCGCGCAACCGGGACAGGCCGGGATCCGGCGCCACCGCAGCAAAAAGGATACGCGGCATACGACCGCCAAACAGATCCAGCCCAGTGATCCGCAACCTCAAGGGCACCGCCGCAATCCGCGTCAGCTCTTCATGCAGCAGCTGCAGTGCGAAATCGGGCTGATCGTCCAGAAAGGCCAGCGTCAGATGCAGATTGCCCCCAGGCACCACGCGCCCCACCGGGATCTCCTCTTGCAGGGTCTCCAGCGCCAGAATGGCCTCCTCTGGCAGTGACAGCCCGACGAAGGACCGCATGGCGCTGACCTCCCCTCTCTATTGCACAGGTGTGTCCGGCGGCGGCGCCTGAAGACGCGCAAACAGACGCAGCGCGTGCGAGGCATCATCCGCAGCCACCGGCATCATCCGGTCATAGGCGGCGGCGATCACCCCGGCGATCTCGGGGCGCAGGATGGTCGCGCCGGTTTCCGGCAGCACCGCCAGCGGAGACCTGTCGGCAAAGGCGCCCTCGCCCCACATCAGCATCACCTGCACCGCCTGCGTCAACGCCAGGGTTTCCGCAGGCATCCGCGCCAGTTCGCCCTGCATCCGCAGGAAGACGAACCCGGCCTGGATGGCACCCTGATCGTCGAACCGGAAGGCGCGATACTGGCTGGCATCCGCCGCCTTGAGCCGCGCCACCAGCGGATCCAGATCCGGGATCAGGCGGCCCAGATCCGGCACTTCCAGAAGCTCATCCCACTCACGGAAGAAAAAGAACATCAGATTGGCGCCCAGCTCGGGATCGGTCTCGGCCATCTGGTGCCCTGCCAGCGTCACCACGGCTTCGAGCGCGCCCTTGACGGTCTTCAGTGTTTCCTCTTCGACGCCAAAGACGATGGGCGCAATGGGGCGCCCCCAGCGCGCAAAGGCATAGCCACCGCCGGGACGGGAAAACAGCGCTTCGATCTGCTCCGGTGTCAGGTCCAATGTCATACTGGCGGCTCCGTCGGTTTTCCCGTTTCGTTTCTTTTCCGTCTATGCCCGCAACACCCCAGAACGGCAAGGGGGCCGCCTAGCCCCCTTTTTCGGGTCAAGGGCCGCGCCAGCGGCCACGCGGCACGCGTGGTTCACCCTTGAGGCGGAAAAGGGGAACACACAATAGAAAAGGTTCCTGAGGGACAGATCTGTCCTTCAGGAACCTCTCAGCAAGTTATTGCGCCGCGGCAGCGGCGCCCCGCCCCTTCAGGAAAACAGATCGCTTTGCGATTTCGGCGGTGCAATCCCCAGATGCGTCCAGGCCTTCTGCGCCAGCATCCGGCCACGCGGCGTGCGCTGGATCAGCCCCTGCTGCAACAGGAAGGGCTCGATCACCTCTTCCAGCGCATCGCGGCTTTCGCTCAGCGCCGCCGACAGGGTTTCGATCCCCACCGGGCCGCCCGAATAATTCTCGGCGATCAACCGCAAATAACGGCGATCGGCGCCATCTAGGCCCAGATTATCGACACCAAGCCGGGTCAGCGCGCCATCGGCCAGCTCCCGGGTGATGGTGCCATCGCCCTCGACCACCGCAAAGTCCACCACGCGGCGCAAGAGCCGCCCGGCGATCCTGGGGGTGCCGCGGGCGCGCCGCGCGATCTCCCGCGCGCCGGCCTCATCCGCCGGGGCGCCCAGCTTGCGGGCGTTGCGGGTGACGATCTCGTGCAGCTCTTCCACGGTATAAAACTGCAGCCGCGTGGGAATGCCGAACCGGTCCCTGAGTGGCGTGGTTAGCAGGCCCATCCGGGTGGTGGCCCCAACCAGAGTAAAGGACTGCAATTCGATCCGCACGGTGCGGGCCGCCGGGCCTTCACCAATGACGAGATCCAGCTCGAAATCCTCCATCGCCGGGTAAAGCACCTCTTCGACCGCCGGGTTCAACCGGTGGATCTCGTCAATGAACAGGACGTCCCGCGCCTCCAGATTGGTAAGGATCGCGGCCAGATCGCCTGCCTTGGCCAGCACCGGGCCAGAGGTCATGCGGAAGTTGACGCCCAGCTCGCGCGCCACGATCTGCGCCAGCGTTGTCTTACCAAGGCCGGGAGGCCCGTGAAACAGCGTATGGTCCATCGCCTCGCCGCGGCGGCGGGCGCTTTCGATAAAGACGCGCAGGTTGGCACGCGCTTCGGCCTGACCGATAAACTCGCCCAGCCCCTGCGGGCGCAGGGCACGGTCGCCATCGCCTGCACCGTCTTCGGGCAATGGATCGGGGCGCAGAGTGGGATCGGCGTCAATCATTTCGGCCTCGCAGGCTATCATTCGCACGCTCCCGTCCGGTCGACAGGCCGGACAGTGCCCGGCCGCCCCCCCGGGCGGGCACTTCGTTTCCACCCGTGGCCGGGCACTGCGCTTTGTGCTTCACTGCCATTCTTCGTTCACCCTTTGGGCGCCAGCAGGCGCAGCGCGGCGCGGATCAGCTCCGCCTCTCCGGCTTCCGGCTCTGCTGCTGCGGCCTCGGCCACGGCAGCGGCGGCATCCGACGGGCCATAGCCAAGGTTCCCCAGCGCCGACAGCGCCCCGGCCGAGGCCGCAGCAGCTCCGCTGGGCTGTTTCTGCTGTTTCTTGCGCGCGGGTTTTGCCGCGGGTGCGGGTTCGCCCGTTTCCACCACCGCGTCCAGCTCAGGCCCGTCCATTGCCTCGGTGACGGTCCCGCCCATGGCCATCACGCCGGGCGCCTTGTCCTTCAGATCGAGCACGATGCGCTGCGCGGTCTTGGGACCGACCCCCTTGGCCGCCTTGACCGCTGCCCAGTCGCCAAGCGCAATGGCGCGGCTAACCCCATCTGGCCCCAGCGCGCTGAGGATGGCCAGCGAGACCTTCGCCCCGACCCCCTGCACCGAGGTCAGCAGCCGATGCCATTCCTTTTCCACCAGCGAAGTAAACCCGAACAGCTGCATCAGGTCCTCGCGCACCAGAAGTTCGGTATAAAGCGCCACCGCCTCTCCGACACCGGGCAGCGCCGCCATGGTCCGATCCGAGCAATAGACAATATAGCCAACGCCGCGCACGTCGATCAGCACGTGGTCCTGGGCGCGGTACTCCAACCGTCCGGTGAGTTTTCCGATCATGCCCGCACCTCCTTCAGGACCCGCTGCTGCGTACCCCCGTAATAGGCATGACAGATGGCAATCGCCAGCGCATCTGCGGCATCCGCGCCCTTGGGCGCGCAGCCGGGCAGTTGCAGTTTGACCATATGCAGGATCTGCCCCTTGTCCGCATGTCCGACGCCAACCACCGT
The DNA here is from genome assembly GCF_001678945.1 of Phaeobacter gallaeciensis. Taxonomy (NCBI): domain Bacteria; kingdom Pseudomonadati; phylum Pseudomonadota; class Alphaproteobacteria; order Rhodobacterales; family Roseobacteraceae; genus Phaeobacter; species Phaeobacter gallaeciensis. The sequence continues at coordinate 3,058,742 of NZ_CP015124.1, read as the reverse complement.
CTTCTTCACCCGGTTGGGCGCATATTCCCCCACCGGCAGACCGGCCTTGGCCAGGGTCAACAGCGCAACGCCGCGCGCCTGCCCCAGTTTCAGCGTCCCTGCACCGTCCTTGTTCACGAAGGTCTGTTCGATGGCCGCCTGATCTGGACGGTAGGCCGCGATCACCTCGCTGACCTGATTGTGGAGCGACAAGAGCCGCTCTCCCAGATCATCCCCATCTGACTGGCACAGCCCGTTCGCCACATGCGACAGGCGCGTGCCCTGCGATTCGATAACGCCCCAACCGAGGGTCCGCAGCCCCGGGTCGATTCCCAAAATCCGCATGCTGTGACCGGTCCCTGCTCATTGGTTCGAATTGTTTTGAAGATCCACTAGCACAAAAGGCGAACATATCCAAACGCTTTCGCCTTGGGCCGCCCAGGGGCGCGAACACCGGAGACGGCGCAAATCGGTAAATTCGGGTTCGAAAACGCCCTCTCGATGTCGGGCTGCGACATCCGCTGGCATAAACACTGCAAAACGGAGGAGAGCCCTTATTTACAAGGCCAAAAGCCATGCAAAATTTGCATGGGGCCATGCAAAAATCGACCTTGCTGCCGACGGATTTCGCCTCTACCTGCCGATTAACGTCACACGGCGCATCACAGTAACACATACCCAAGAGGACAAGGATATGGCTGCATTCGACACCACCCGCACCACCTATGGCTCCGTCGGCCTGTTTGGCCGTATCGGCGGCCTTCTGACCACCACTCTGGCCTCTGTCGTGGCCTGGAATGACGCGCGTGTAACCCGCAAGGCGCTGTCCGGTCTCAGCGACCGCGAACTGGCCGACATCGGCATGTGCCGCGGCGACATCGACGACATTGCAGAGGGCAAGCCGGTCTTCTGATCGCCTCCCTTGACCTGACTGACGCTCTTTTTCCCTCAGGGCGCACAGTAAGACGCCGCGGACCACCCTGGTCTGCGGCGTTTTTCGTCTGAATTCAGGAATGTGTCGGCACCCGCCGCCGCAACCGATACAGGCGGCAGGGAAAACGCGCGATACCGCTCTTCAGTGCAGATAGGGGCGGAGTTTTTCTCCGATCAGCATGGACACCGGCTCGGCTTGCATCAGAAAGGCACCGACCCGCTCGACCGCGACCCCTTTGGACAGGTCCGCCACCCGTGCGTCGTAGCTGGCGAACCCCAGCGCCGCCATCAGGAAACCCTTGAACAGGAAAAAGGCGCAGAGGAAAAACACCACCGCGCGCGGTGTGATCCGCGAGCGTATCTGGCGCGGTGCCACCACGATCAGACCGTCCGAGCGCACCCGGGCGGAATAGCCAGCAGACATGTCGTTGTGCTTGCCTTCAAGGCGCCGCAGACGCGCCTGGAATTCTTGATGTTGCTTGCCCATAACACGAGCCCCCAAAACCTACTGGCCCCCACCAGCGATTGAGGCAGTATGCGCGCGAAATGTGGCAAGTTTTGGGCGGATACTTAAAATAAGAGGCAAACTTAGCTCAATCAGCTCTCTTTCTGCAGCAAGAGCGTCGTCCATTCACCGATTTCATCCCGCCGCCGCAGGGTCAGACCGTTCTCTGCGTAGACCGCGATCACATCGTCCGCCTGCTCGTTGAGGATGCCCGACAGGATGGCAAAGCCGTCCTTGCGCAGGTTCGCGGCGATATCCGGCGACAGCGCCACAAGCGGGCCTTTCAGGATATTGGCAAAAATCAGATCATAGGGCGCCACCGCCTTCAGATCCGGGTGATCAAAGCCTGCGGCCTCAAGACAGGTCACCTGCCCGCCCATGTCATTGGCCTTGAGGTTCGCCTCGGCGACCTCGACAGCGACCTGATCGATATCGCTGGCCATGAACTGCCCATCCCAGACCCGCGCCGCTGCCATGGCCAGAACCGCAGTGCCGCAGCCGATGTCGGCCACCTTGGCGCCAGTAAATCCGGTGTCGATCAGATGATCCAGCGCCCGAAGACAGCCCAACGTGGTGCCGTGGTGGCCGGTGCCGAATGCCATTGCCGCCTCAATCAGGAGCGGGATCTTGTCCCCCGGCACCTTATCCGCATCGTGGCTGCCGTAGACGAAGAACCGCCCGGCCTCGACCGGAGCGAGTTCCCGGCGCACATGGGCGACCCAGTCGGTTTCCGGCAGTTCAGAGACGGCAAAGGGTTTCGCCTCATGCATCGCTGCCAGCAGCGCAAGACCGGCCTCATCCGGGGCTTCGGTGAAATAGCCGCCAACCTCCCACAGGCCCGATCCATCCTCGACCTCGAAAACGCCGACACCGGTGGGTTCCGGGGTCAGACGTTCCATCGCATCGCCCAGCGCCTCGGCTTTGGCTTTTCCGGTGAGGGTGGTCAGGGCGGTGAAAGTGGGCATGGCGGGTCTCCAGGATGTGCTGTACAGCGCCTAGGCCCCGCAGACGGTCCCGTCAAGCGTAAGGCGCGCAGGCCGACCGGCCCGACCACGCACTGCGCACGGCCTTCCCCTCCAATGTCTCGCCTTTACTCGGCCGGGGCGGCAGCGGTGAACTTGCTGAACACCGTCTCGTTGCCCGGCTCGGGATGGCGCGGGATCAGGCAGGCCAGCGTCAGCGAGATCAACGCCATCGCCGCCGCCAGACCAAAGACCGCCGCCGGAGAGATCACCCACAAAAGACCCAGCAGGACCGGCAGGAAGACGGCCGCGATATGGTTGATGGTAAAGGCAACCGCCGCGGTGGGGGCGATATCGCCGGGATCGGCGATCTTCTGGAAATAGGTCTTTAGCGCCAGCGCCAGCGCAAACAGCACGTGATCGATGACATAAAGCGTCGCCGCCAGCACAACACCCCAGCCGAACCAGTAGAGCCCGCCATAAAGGGCAAAGACGATTGCAAGACCCGCATATTCAAAGATCAACGTGCGCCGTTCACCAAAGGCCGAGACAAACCGGCCCAGCAGCGGCGCCGCGATCATATTGATTACCAGATTGATCAGGAACAGCCCGGTGACCTCATGCACCTCGAACCCGAATTTCTCGACCATCATGAAGCCGGCAAAGACGACAAAGATCTGCCGCCGCGCCCCGGCCATGAATTGCAGCGCATAATAGAGCCAGTAACGGCGGCGCAGGACCAGCTTCTTGACCTGCGGGTGCGGTGCCTCGAACTGCGGATAGACCAGCAAACAGCCCAGCGCCAGCAGCGTCGTCACCCCGCCTGCGCTCATGAAAACGACGTTGTAGCTGAGGTTCAGCGGCTCCCACAGCAGGACAATCAGCCCGTAGACCACCAGCGTCGCCGCCGATCCAGCGGCCAGAAGCCAACCCAGGATCTGCGGCGCCCGCGCCTTTGGCAGCCATTGCAGCTGCAGCGACTGGTTCACCGTCTCGTAGTAGTGAAACCCGATCGAGGACAGCATGGTGATGGTCAGAATCCCGCCCAGCGAGGGGAACCAGGCAGTGACCGCCGTCGCCGCGCCGAGCAGCATAAGCGACACCAGCCCCAGCACCTGTTCCCGCACCAGCAGGATCACCGCGATCACCCCGATGGCCAGAAACCCGGGAATTTCGCGGACCGTGTGCAGCAGGCCGATATCGGCGCCGTCGAACTGCGCCGCCTCGATGACGAAGTTGTTGAGCAGCGCATTCCACGCGTTAAAGGCAATCGGCATACATAGCGCCATGACGAACAACAGCGTGGTCGGGCGGCGCCAGCGCGGCATATTGCGCGCGGTCTCTATCGGGACGGGATTGAACATGGGTCAAGCATGTACGCCCCTTTGCCCGCTCTGGCGAGAGTAAAACCGCCCCTGCACATCTGATCTGCATCAATGCAGCCGGGCAATTTTATACATATTACGATGCGTGCATAGATCGGGAGGCGCGCAATGGATCTGGTTTCACTTGTAGAAGGCATCGGAGAGGCCCCGACGGCGGCCCTGTTCGGTTTGCTCACCGGGCTGACCTTTGGCGTTGCGGCGCAGCGCTCGCGCTTTTGCCTGCGCGCAGCCACCGTGGAATTCGCCCGCGGCCGGATGGAGGACAAGGTGGCGGTCTGGCTGCTGACCTTTTCCACCGCCGTGGTCTGGGTGCAGGCGGCGCAGCTTCTGGGACTGATGAGCGCAGCCGATGCGCGGATGATGGCGGTGCCGGGCAGCTGGTCCGGCGCGGTGATCGGCGGTCTGATCTTTGGCGCCGGCATGGTGCTGGCGCGGGGTTGCTCGGGGCGGCTTCTGGTGCTGGCGGCCACCGGCAACTTGCGCTCGGTCGTATCCGGGCTGATCTTTGCCGTCGTGGCGCAGATGAGCCTTTCGGGCGTGCTGTCACCGCTGCGTGACCGGCTGGCCGGGCTCTGGGTGACCTCCGGCGGGCGCAACATGGACCTTCTGGCCACCTTTGGCCTGCCGGAATGGGGCGGTCTGGCCCTTGGCGCGGCGATTGCTGTGCTGGCGCTCTGGCTGTCGCGCCGCAACCGTATCGGCGCGGCGCGGCTGATCTTTGCCTCGGGCGTGGGGTTTGCCGTCGCCATGGGATGGGTGCTGACCTATGAGCTCAGCCTCGTCGCCTTTGACCCGGTGCAGATCGAAAGTGCCACCTTCACCGGCCCCTCGGCCCATACCCTGATGTTCTTCCTCGACCGCAACGCCATTCTTGAATTCGACGTGGGCCTGGTGCCGGGCGTCTTTATCGGCGCGATGCTGGCCGCTGCCCTGTCCGGAGAGATGCGGATCCAGGCTTTTGACGGCGCCGTCACCATGCGCAAGGCGATGATCGGCGCAGCGCTGATGGGGTTTGGGGGCATGCTGGCGGGTGGCTGCGCCATCGGCGCGGGCGTCACCGGCGGGTCGATCTTTGCCGGCACCGCCTGGCTGGCGCTGTTCTGCATGTGGATCGGAGCGATGCTGACCGATTTCCTGATCGATCAGCCGGGCCGGACGGTGACCGCATAAAAATTTGTAGGTCAGCGGGATTATTTCTCGCGCAGGCGCGTCTTATTATCTGCCGGTCGCAACGGACCGGTACGATCTTAGATGAAAGGACCAAAAGATGCGCTTCACCTTCCCTATCGCCGTTATCGCCGCAGCCATGATTGGCTCAGTCGTACAGGCTGCTACCGCGATCCAGAGCGGCGACAGCGCCAAGGGCGCGATCCTGACCGACGGCAGCGGCATGTCGCTTTATACCTTCGACAAGGACACAGCCGCCGTTTCCAACTGCTATGGCGATTGCGCCACGAAATGGCCGCCGCTGGAGGCCAGCAGCAAGGCCCGACCGCAGGGCGCCTTTGGCATCATCCTGCGCGCCGATGGCGCCCGCCAGTGGACCCACGAGGGCAAGCCGCTCTACACATGGTTCAAGGATGCCAAGTCCGGCGATATTACCGGTGACGGCGTCAAGGGCGTCTGGCACCTGGCCCGCCCGTAGGCGCGCCCCGGCCCGAAGGTCCCCCCCTCCCATGACTGACCTGGACAAGATCGAAGCCCAGATCCCGGCACTGCGCCGCTACGCCCATGCGCTGATGCGCGACGCCGAGGCGGGCGACGATCTTGTCCAGGATTGCCTCGAACGGGCCGTAGCCAAGCTGCACCAGCGCCGTCCCGATGGCGCGCTGCGAGCCTGGTTGTTCCGCATCCTGATCAACCGCCACCGCGACCTGATGCGCCGGGCCCCACGGCCTGGCCACCTGATCGCCGTCGACGAGCTGCCAAGCGAACCCTCGCGCCCGGCAGGACAGGAGGCACATATAGCGCTGCGTGAAACCGAGGCTGCCATCGCCCGGCTGCCCGAGGACCAGCGCCGCGCTCTGTTGCTTGTGGCGCTTGATGGCGCCACATTCGACGAGGCCGCGACCATGCTCGACATTCCGCGCGGCACGCTGATGTCACGGCTGGCCCGGGCCCGCGCCAGCCTGCGCACCATGACCGGCCGCGGCGGCGCAACGTCCGCCGCACCGAAACCAACCGGAAGACCCAACCGATGACCACCCATCCCGACACCCCGCTGAGCGATGATGAGCTGCTCGCCTATCACCACGGCGAACTGGACGAGGCCGCGCGCGCCGCGCTTACCGAGCGGATCGCAGCCGACCCCACGGCACAGACACGGCTCGCCGACTGGGCGCAGCAGGACGAGGAATTGCGGATGCTCTTCCCCGAACCGGAGGAGCCCACGCCCGAGGCCCTGACCGATATTCTGCGCCGCCCCGCCCCTGCAACCGCGCCGCGCTCGCCCTTTCGCGCCCCGGCACGCGTGGCGGCAATGGTGGGTCTTCTGACACTTGGCGGGCTTGGCGGCTGGATCGGGCGCGGCGCGCTGGCTCCCATGACGTCTGGCAATGATCTGGCACAGGCCGCGCTCAAGGCTCATGACACCTATGTGGTCGAGGTGGTGCACCCGGTCGAAGTGCCCGCCAGTCAGCGCGACCATCTGGAAAGCTGGATCTCAAAACGCGTCGGCGCCCCGCTGGTTCCACCCGACCTCGCGGCCTCCGGTTTTGCGCTGATGGGCGGCCGGGTTCTACCGTCCGAGGACGGAACGGCCGGGCTTTTCATGTACGAAAACGACGCAGGCACCCGGATTACCCTTTATATTGCCCCCCAGCATTCCGGCGGCGACAGCGCCTTCCGTTACGCTGGTGAAGGAGCAACACAGGGCCTTTACTGGCAGGATGGCCCGCTGGGCTATGCGGTGGTCGGCCAGATGCCACGTGATCACCTGCGCACACTGGCCGAGAAGGCCTATGATCAGCTGCTCTGACTTTTCGTGACCATATCGGTCAGCGAAAAGCGGTGTACGCAAGGGAGCAAGAAGGCCCCGTGCCCTAAAAGAAACTCTGCGGGTCGATATCGACGCTGAGGCGCAGATCGCCTTTGGGGCGCACCGGCGCGATCCAGCGGGCGATGGCCTCTTGCAATGGCGCGCCCTTGGCCACCTTCACCAGAAGCCGCACCCGGTGGCGGCCCCGGACCCGGGCGATGGGCGCGGGGGCCGGGCCGAACAGCTGCGCGCCGATCTGGCGCAGGGCACCATCGTTGCGCGCCAGCGTTTCGCCAAGATCAAAGACCTGCGCCAGATCTGATCCCGACAGGATGATCCCCGCCATACGGCCAAAGGGCGGCACCCCGGCAGCCTGCCGTTCAGCGGCCTCAGCCTTCCAGAAGGCTTCCTCGTCCCCGGACAGGATCGCCCGGATCACCGGATGCTCGGGCTGAAAGGTCTGCAAGAGCGCCTCGCCCGGCTTTTCCGCCCGGCCCGCACGCCCCGCGACCTGCCGCATCAGCTGGAATGTCCGCTCTGCTGCGCGCAGGTCAGACCCCTGCAGACCCAGGTCCGCATCGATCACGCCCACCAGCGTCAGCAGCGGAAAGTTATGCCCCTTGGCCACCAATTGCGTGCCGAGGATAATATCCGCCTCCCCCGCCGCAATCTCCTCGATCCGCTGCTTCAGCGCGCGGGCCGACCCAAACAGATCCGAGCTGAGAACCGCGATGCGCGCTTCGGGAAACAGCGCGGCTGCCTCCTCTCCCAGCCGTTCGATCCCGGGGCCGACCGGGGCCATCTTGCCCTCGACCTGACACGATGGACAGACTTCGGGCACCGGTTTCGTCTCACCGCATTGGTGGCACATCAGCCGCTTCAGGAAGCGATGCTCGACCATGCGGCTGTCGCACTGATCGCAGGCCACCTGTGCGCCGCAGGCCCGGCAGATGGTTACAGGCGCAAATCCCCGCCGGTTGAGGAACAACAGCGACTGTTCCCCCCGCTCCAGCCGCGCCTTCATGGCGTATTTCAGCGTCGGAGAGATCCATGTCGAGGGCAGAAGATCCTCGGCCCGCATATCCACCGCGCGCATCTCCGGCAGCACCGAGGCGCCAAAGCGCGAGGTCAGATCCAGCCGCTTGTACTTGCCTGCGTCGGCGTTGGCCCAGGTTTCAAGGCTGGGCGTGGCCGAGGCCAATACCACCTGCGCCGAACACATGGCCGCGCGCAGCACCGCCATGTCGCGGGCATTGTAAAGGACGCCATCCTCCTGCTTGTAAGAGGTGTCGTGTTCCTCATCGACGATGATCAGCCCAAGGTTCCGGTACGGCAGGAACAGCGCCGAGCGGGCGCCGATCACCAGCTGCGCCTTGCCCTGCCCCACCATGCGCCAGACCCGGCGGCGTTCGGTCATGGTGGCGCCGGAATGCCATTCCGCCGGGGTGGCGCCGAACCGCGCTTCGACCCGTTTCAGAAACTCCGCTGTCAGCGCGATCTCGGGCAACAGGACCAGCGCCTGCCGCCCGGCGCGCAAGGCAGCCGCCACCGCCTCCAGATAAACCTCGGTCTTGCCTGATCCAGTGACACCTTTCAGCAGCGTGGTGCCATAGGCGCCGCTTTTGACGCCCTCTTCCAGCGCCGCCGCTGCTGCCGCCTGATCGTCGGTCAGCGCCTTGCCCGGCAGATCGGGGTCCAGATTCGGGTAGGGCAGATCGCGCGGGGTTTCTTCCTCGCGCAGGGCGCCCTGTTTCACCAACCCCTTGACCACCGACGGGGTCACGCCCGCCATATCGGCCAGTTCCTTGGCGGTGAAAGCCAGCCCGCCAAATTCCTCCATCGCGTCCAAAACCCGGGCGCGGGCATCGGTCAGCCGGTCCGGCTCTTGATCGCCGCGGCGCAGGATCTTGCGCATCGAGGGCGGATCGGACAGCCCCGGCGCCCGGCTCGCCAGCCGCAGCATCGCGGGCATCGGCGTCAGGGTGTAATCGGCGGCCTTTCCCAGAAAGGCGCGCATTTCGCTGCGCATCGGCGCCACGTCCAGCACACGGGTCACGCTGCGCAGTTTCGACGAATCAAAATCGCCCGCGCCCGGCCCCCAGACCACGCCCAGCACCTTGCGCGGACCCAGCGGCACCTCGACATAGGCACCGAGGAAACAACCGCCCTCGGGGGCGCGGTAATCCAGAAGCCGGTCAAGCGGCTGCGTGGTCAGCACCGCCACTCGCTCTCCTGCTTCGAAATGCTCCTGATCGCTCACCGCTACCTACCTTGTGCCCTTGCAAATTGTCCGTGCAAAGTGTCCCTGCAAAACCGCCGGGGCTTTTTAATGCCTCCCCCATGAGGTAAAGGCTAGCCCAATCAAGGCCAACCCACGCCAAAGGATTCCCGGATATGAAATTCTTCGTAGATACCGCCGAAATCGATGCCATTGCCGAACTCAATGACCTTGGCATGGTGGATGGCGTCACCACCAACCCCTCGCTGATCAAGAAATCCGGCCGTGACATCATCGAAGTCACCAAGGAAATCTGCGATCTGGTCGACGGTCCCGTTTCCGCCGAAGTCACCGCCACCGATGCCGAAACCATGATCGCCGAAGGCCGCAAGCTGGTCGAAATCGCCGAGAATATCGCCGTCAAGGTGCCGCTGACCTGGGATGGCCTCAAGGCCTGCAAGGTGCTCAGCGACGACGGAAATATGGTCAACGTGACGCTGTGCTTCTCCGCCAATCAGGCGCTTCTGGCGGCCAAGGCCGGTGCCAGCTTCATCTCTCCCTTCATCGGGCGTCTGGATGACATCAACCTCGATGGCATGGAGCTGATCGAGGATATCCGCACCATCTACGACAACTACGGGTTCGAGACCGAGATCCTCGCCGCCTCGATCCGCACCGTGAACCACGTACTGGACTCTGCTCGCATCGGCGCCGACGTGATCACCGCACCCCCTGCCGTGATCAAATCCATGGTGAACCACCCGCTCACCGACAAGGGGCTTGATGCCTTCCTCGCCGACATCAAGGACGCAGGCATCAAGATCCTCTGATCCGGGGCCAATAATCCAACGACCCAAAGGCGCCCCATCCCGGGGCGCTTTTTTCTTGGCGTTTTCTGGTCCGGCGCAAACCGCCGGGTCAAGGGCCGCGCAGCGGTCGCGCCCCGCGCGATCCACCCTTGATGCGGCGCCTTTCAAAACACAATCGACAGGGCGCTTTGAGGGGGCAGAGCGCCCCCTCAAACGCTTCGCAGCAAACCTCAAAAGGTCCGCCAGGACCGCCGCGCCGGGCAACGGCCCGGCGCCCGGCCCAACCAGCGAGGAGGCCGCCCATGGCGGCCCCGCAGTGGGCGGGAGCCTCCCGATACCCTTGATGCGGAGCTTCGGCGTTTTCCCACCAGAGACACATTTTTCACCCGCATCGCCCAAAACCCATGTTATAACCCGGTCAAAAGACCCCAAAGAGGTTCGAACATGAGCAGCAATACCGCCAAACTCGACGACGCCCTGCGCGCCGCGATTCTGGAAAAACCAGACGCGATCCTGGAGGATCAGAATCTGATGAACGCCCTCGTCAGCGCCAATGAACGCGCGATGGGCTCGAATATCGTGGATCTGCGCGGCATCGCCATGGAGCGGCTGGAGGCGCGGCTGGATCGGCTGGAGGATACGCACCGTTCAGTAATCGCCGCAGCCTATGAAAACCTGTCCGGCACCAACCAGATCCACCGCGCGGTGCTGCGCCTGCTGGACCCCACCGATTTCACCGATTTCCTGGCCAGCCTCAATCAGGAGATGGCCGAAATCCTGCGCGTCGATGCGCTGGCGCTGGTGCTGGAAACCCGGCAGGAGGACGGCAGCGCCGCCGCCGAACGTATCGGCGATGTGCTGAAAATCGTCTCGCCCGGCTATGTCGCCGACTACGCCGCTGCAGGCGGGCGCGGCGGGCCGGACCGTCAGGTTACCCTGCGCCAGCTGCAGACCGGCAGCGCCCGGATCTATGGCGGCAAGGCGGAGTGGATCCGCTCCGAAGCTTGCCTGAAGCTGGATCTGGGCAGCGGCCGCCTGCCCGGCATGCTGGTGCTCGGCTCTGAGGATCCGCATCAGTTCTCGCCGCAGCAGGGCACCGACCTTCTCGGCTTCTTCGCGGGCGTCTTTGAACGGACCATGCGCCGCTGGCTGTCATGAGCCTGATTTCCCCGGCCTGCCGCGACGCCCTGCAGCACTGGCTGGAGGGGCTTGCCGCGCTGGGGGGCGCCTCGGCCAATACGATCACCGCCTATCAGGGCGATGTCACCAGCTTCCTCGCCTTCATGAGCAGCCATACCGGCGGCCCACAAGGGCTGGGGGCGCTGGCGCAGATCTCTACCGCCGACATGCGCGCCTGGATGGCCTCCGAGCGCAGCGCGGGCACCGGTTCACGCTCGCTGGCACGCAAACTCTCCTCGGTCAAAAGCTTCTATCGCTGGTTGGCGACACGCGAAGGGTTCGAGCCCACCGCGGTTCTTGCGGTGCGGGCACCGAAGTTCCAGAAAAAGCTGCCCCGCCCGCTGGCGCAGGACGCCGCCCGCGCCGTCATCGAGACGGTCGAACTGCAATCCACCAGCGACTGGGTCGCCGCCCGCGATGTTGCGGTCGTGACTCTGCTTTACGGCTGCGGCTTGCGCATTTCCGAGGCGCTCAGCCTCACCGGCGGCGATGCGCCGCTGCCACAGGTCCTGCGGATCAAGGGCAAGGGCGAAAAGGAACGGGTGGTGCCGGTGATCGCCGCCGCCCGCGATGCGGTGGATCGCTATCTGGACCTCTGCCCGCATCCGCAGATGCAGGACGCACCGCTGTTTCGCGGCCAGCGCGGTGGAGCGCTCAACCCCCGCCAGATCCAGGGGGTCATGACCAGAACCCGCGCCCAGCTGGGCCTGCCTGCCTCGGCCACGCCGCATGCGCTGCGGCACAGTTTTGCCACTCACCTGCTGGAGGCCGGAGGAGATCTGCGCGCCATTCAGGAGCTTCTGGGCCATGCCTCGCTTTCCACCACGCAGGCTTACACGGCGGTGGATACGGCGCATCTGATGGAAGTCTACAACCGCGCCCATCCCAAGGCCTGATCTCAGACCGAAAGGCCCCTCAGCGTCGCTGGAAGACAGCCCAGGTAAAAGGTTGCTCGGCGCCGCCCGGTGTCTGGTGTACTTCTCGCCAGTGGTGCAACAGGGTGAACGCGTCCCCCAGCTCCTGCGCCAGCCCTTCGGCGGAATATCTGCGCACCGGCAAGCCGCTGCATGTCTCCGGCCCGTCCGGCGCAAAGGTTGCAAGGATCACATGTCCATCGGGACGCACCCCAACCCGCAAAGCAGCCACATAGGCGGCACGGTCGGCCGCGTTGGTCAGAAAGTGGAACACCGCCCGATCGTGCCAGATCCCATAGGCGCGCGGCGGCACCCATTCGGTGATATTGGCGGCGATGCGCACGACCTCCTGCGCCCGGTCTCCCAGCCGCTGTGCCTGCACCGCCAAAGCAGCGTCGGAGATATCCAGAACCGTCAGATCCCGCCAGCCACGTTCCAGCAGAACCGCCGCCAGATCCGAAGCTCCTCCCCCGACGTCCAGAAACGGCTGATCCTGCGCGCCGATCAGGTCAATAGCCTTCAGCGAAGCCTTGGGATACGCCTGATACCAGCTGACGCTCGTCGGCGCCTTGCTCTCATAGACAGCGTTCCAATGTGCGCTCTGGTCTGGCATCACGCTCCCCCTTCAGACGCTCCCCGTGCCGGAGCATATCTGGCCAGCACATTAGACATGCAGTCATCAGAAAGCAAAACGCTCAGGTGGCACCCCACCGGGTGAGACAGGCATTCCAGCGCGCGGAATAAATAAAATTCAATATATTCCGAAGCCTGCCGACAACCTCTCCTTAACCGCGTTCAGAGTTGATAGGGGCAAACCCGCTCCAGAAAGGATGCCCGATGTACCACGACCCCCATTTCTGTTTTGGCCAGGCTCCCGCTGCACCGGCGGCGCCCGTCTCTCAGATCCGCCTCCCCCGCTCCATTCCTGTTTCCCATTGGCCCTTCCCCGGCTCCATCCCCGGCGTCGCAAGGGAAATGCTGTATATGTCCGATGATGGTGCCGCCTTTGATGCGGCCGTGGAAAACGCGCCCCATATCAGCAAAACGCTGCACTGAACCCTTGCGGGCCGAGGGCAAATTCGCCATCACGGGTGAATGAAACCTCAGATCCGCGCCATTCTCGTTCATCTTCTGACCGCCACCGGCGCCGTCTTTGCCATTCTGGCAATGCTGGCGGCCGCCGATGCCAAGTGGAGCCTGATGTTCCTGTGGCTGGTGGTCGCCTTTGCGGTGGACGGTGTGGATGGCCCGCTGGCGCGGCATTATCACGTAAAACGCTACGCGCCGCAGTTTGACGGGGTCCTGCTGGATCTAATCATCGATTACCTGACCTATGTCTTCATCCCGGCTTTTGCCCTGTTTAAATCCGGGCTGATGGCAGGCTGGACCGGCTGGTTCGCCATTATCGTCATCACCTTTGCCAGCGCGATGTATTTTGCTGACACCCGGATGAAGACAAAGGACAACTCCTTTTCCGGCTTCCCCGGCTGCTGGAACATGCTGGTGCTGGTGATCTTTGCGCTGGAGCCGAGCCACTGGACCAGCCTGGCGCTGGTGACGTTGCTCTCCATCGCGATGTTCCTGCCGCTGAAGTTCATTCATCCGGTCCGCACCCAGCGCTGGCGCCGCATTTCGCTGCCGGTGGCGCTGGTCTGGACCGCGTTGGCAGGCTATGCGGCCTGGATCGATTTCCATCCCGAAAGCTGGGCCCACTGGGGGCTGATCGTGACCTCGGTCTACCTGCTTTTCGTCGGGATCGTGCAGCAGATCTTCCCGCCCAAACGCGCCTGAGCCTGCTGCCGACGCAACCACGTGCGACAAAACCGGCCTGAAACCAGTAGCTTCTGAATGCGTCTCAAAGCCGTCTCAAATGCGAGGCACTATGGCTTCCCTTGGGTAAGCCTGCCTTAAATTCTGATCGTCAAGATCGATGGAGCATCCTTTGCACCGGGGGTGCGTTCCAATCGTTCAGGAGATCATACCATGAATTCGATCCATGCCCCCGGCGGCCTGTCATCCGCCCATCACGCCCACTCTGCGCCCCGGCAGTTCACCCCGCCCGGACAATCGGACCAGCCGGACCGCGTTGGTCCGCCCGATCATGCCAAGGCCTGGGGCTGGCGCGCCAAGCAGGCCGCTGAAACGCCCGCAGAGCCTCCGGCAGAAACCACATCGCCCAAGGGTGTCAATGCGGTGCTGAGCGGCAGCTTTGGCGAAATTTCCATCCGGATTGAAGACCTCGGCGGCGCATTCGACATCGAGGTCACCCGCGAGGACGGCGGGCTGAATGTCGCGACAGACAGCGGCACCGGCGGCGGTGAGATCAGGATTAACTTCGAGAACGGCGAACACGGCGGCCTTGTGGCCCTGTTTGAAACCAATGAAGCGGGCGAGATCACCGTTTCGGTAAGCAATGTGAGCGACAGCGATCCGGCGACCGAGGTCACGGTCAGCCCGCTTGATCCGGCGACCGAGGTCACGGTCAGCCCGCTTGAGGTCCCCGAAGAGGCAGAGCCCGCGCAGGTGGACACCAGCCTGGCAGAGACCAGCGGCGCAGATATGGAAACCGTTGTTCTGGGTCTGGCCGCAGGCGATCCTGCCCCAACCGGCACCGGCGCCATGTCAGAGTATGACAAGGCGAAAGCACTATTTTCCTGAACAGCGTTTCACGCGTCTCGCCTGACGGACAAATCTTAGGATCTCAGATCAGCAACCCTGCCGCGCCCTCATGGCGCAGCAGGGATACTTTTGTTTCGACCCCACCCTGCCCAGAAAACCCGCCAAGCCCGCTGCCACCCAGCACCCGATGACAGGGGATGATGATCGGAATGGGATTGGCGCCGCAAGCATTGCCTACCGCCTGCGCCGAACTGCCAAGAGTCTGCGCCAGCTGACCGTAGGTGCGCGTCTCGCCAAAGGGAATGGCGGCGATTTCCGCGCAAACCGCCTGCTGATAGGCGGACCCTGCCACATCCAGCGGCAGGCTGAAGGCCTCTAACTCTCCCGAGAAATAGGCACGCAGCTGCGCCACTGCCCGGCTCAGCACCTCCTCCGTTGCGGCATCTCCGGCAGGCGCCTGCGCAGGTTCTGCGGGAGTTTCCTGCCAGCGCAGCCGGGTGATCGCCCCATCCTGCGCGGTCACGACCACCCGCCCGACCGGGGTTTTCAGATGCGCGCTCGGCTGCTGCATGCGTTCCATCCTCTTGCGGTTGTTCACTTTGGGCATTCCCACCCTGCGGCGGGCCGAAGCGGGCCGCAAGCCCGGGCGAGCCGCTCAAGGTGCGAAATGCGCACTTTGGTATAGGTGCCTTATCCCTCTGCCGCTCTCCCCTGCCCAAGCGGGCAGGTGCCAAGCAGTTTAATTAATATGTATTAATGAAGGCACGCAGAGCGGGGTGCCTGCGTCGTGCTGCAATATCCCGGCCTCTGCCACGGACAGCCTTTCGGCCACCTGGAGGAGCAATGACAGGACAGACCAGCTGCACGTCTCGGTAAAGTAAAGGTGGGAACAAGGACATGATTCGACTGGATGCGGCCAACCTGGCCTGGAAACAAAGCTGGTCAGCCAATCAGCCGGTCATGGTCGGCCCAGTGCAGGCTGAAAAGGAGAACACCAGCCTGTCCGAAAAGATGGGCCTCTCCGAACAATCGGCCTATCGCCTGAAAGCATTGCCCGAGAAGGAAAAGGTTCAAGCCGCGACCGAACAGGTCGATGGCAGCCAGCAAGGTCTGGCCTTCCGCCAGCAGCGCGAAGAGGCCCTGCAAAATTCGCCAAAGATGCAGAATAGCAGTGTGAACTCGGTCTTTACTGGTCCGGCCAAGCCGTCCCTGGTGGTACGCGACGCGCAGCAGATGCCGGGGCAACCGGATGCATCACCCTGGGAAAAGGCGCAGGACGACATGCGCCGCGAACGCGTGACAGGCTCTGCCTACGGTGCCCAATCCGAGATTTCCGCCGCTGCCAAGGCACTGTGGCGGCAGTATATTGCGCTGCTGGCCGGCCACCCGGTTGGGCCGCTGCCGATGAACGTCATCAACGCCTGCGCCAATTACAAGGCGGCGCAAAAGGTCGTTGCTGCCTGATTCCCGCTCGCCTACCCCCTTTCCGAAGACCCGGATGTCCGACGAAAAAGCGCCGCCGCTGCCCTCAACAGGCAACGGCGGCGCAATCTGTTTTGGACCCGCCCCCGCAAAAGGAGGCGGTAAGTCTTAGCTCAGCGCGCTGTCGCAGCGACCACAGACACCGGCATGGGCATGGGTGCCCACATCCGGCAGGATCTTCCAGCAGCGCTGGCATTTCTCGCCTTCTGCCTTTTCAAACACAACCGAGATGCCGTCGATCTCTGGCATGCGGAAGGCTTCGGCTGGGGCCGGATCGCCGGTCAAAACCACATCCGAAGTGATGCAGATATCGGCAAAATTCACCGATTTCAGCGCCTCCAGAACCTCCGGGTCGCGCAGATGCACCACCGGCGCGGCTTCAAGCGAGGCACCGATCACCTTGTCGGTACGCTGGATTTCCAGCGCCGAGGTCACCACCCGACGGGCCTGACGGATCGCGGCCCATTTCGCGGCCAGCGGCTCGTTCAGCCAGTCGGCCGGGGTTTCGGGGATGTCCACCAGATGCACCGAGCTGTCCTCGCCCGGGAAGCGTTCCAGCCAGACTTCTTCCATGGTGAAGACCAGGATCGGCGCCAGCCAGGTGGTCAGGCGGTGGAACAGGATGTCCAGAACGGTGCGCGCGGCGCGGGCATTCAGCGTATCGCCATCGCAATAGAGCGCATCCTTGCGCACGTCGAAATAGAAGGCCGACAGATCCACGGTGGCAAAGGTGAAGACCGCGGAGAACACGCCCTGGAAGTCGAAGGCGGCATAGCCGGAGCGCACCTTGTGATCCAGTTCTGCAAGACGGTGCAGCACCCATTGCTCCAGCTCGGGCATATCGGCGGGATCAACGCGCTGGTCCTCGGTGAAATCGCCAAGGCTGCCCAGCATGTACCGCATGGTGTTGCGCAAACGGCGGTAGCTGTCGGCGGTGCCTTTCAGGATCTCCGGACCGATCCGCTGGTCGGCGGTGTAATCGGTCTGGGCCACCCACAGACGCAGGATGTCGGCGCCGTATTGCTGTACGACCTTTTCCGGCACGATGGTGTTGCCCAGCGATTTGGACATCTTCATGCCCTTCTCATCCAGCGTGAAGCCGTGGGTCACCACGTTGCGGTAAGGCGCGCGGCCCAGGGTGCCACAGGCCTCCAGCAGGGAGGAGTGGAACCAGCCACGGTGCTGGTCGGTGCCTTCCATATAGACATCGGCGATACCGTCCTCGGTGCCATCTTCGCGGTCACGCAGCACGAAGGCATGGGTGGAGCCGGAATCGAACCAAACGTCGAGAACGTCAAAGACCTGATCATAGGCGTCGGGATCAACGATACCGTCCAGCACCTGCGCCTTGAAGCCGTCCTCGTACCAGACATCGGCGCCCTTTTCGTCAAAGGCGGCGACGATACGGGCGTTGACCTCATCGTTGCGCAGCAGGAAATCATCGTCGGTGGGCAGGGCGCCCTTCTTGGTAAAGCAGGTCAGCGGCACACCCCAGGCGCGCTGGCGCGACAGCACCCAGTCAGGGCGCGCTTCGATCATCGAATAGAGACGATTGCGCCCGGTCTGCGGCGTCCATTTCACCAGTTGGTCGATCGAGGTCAGCGCCCGCTCGCGGATGGTCTTGCCATAGGTATCGAGCCCGTCGCCCAGTTCTTTGTCCACGGCTGCAAACCATTGCGGCGTGTTGCGATAGATGATCGGCGCCTTGGAGCGCCAGGAATGCGGATAGCTGTGCTTGATCTTGCCACGCGCCATCAGCCCGCCGACCTCGACCAGCTTGTCGATGACGGTCTTGTTGGCATCGCCCTCGCCGCCTTTGCGGTTCAGGATGTATTTGCCGCCAAAGAACGGCAGATCGGCACGGAAGGAACCGTCGTCCATCACGTTGTAGGTGATGACCTGCTTCAGCATGCCAAGGTCACGGTAGAGTTCGAATTCCTCCATCCCGTGGCTGGGCGCGCAATGCACGAAACCGGTGCCTTCGGTGTCGGTGACGAAATCGGCCGCGCGGAAATCGCGGATGTCGTCCCATTCGCCGTTGGAGCCTTCGGCACCTGCGAGGGGGTGGGTCAGGCCGATGCCTTCGAGATCGGCCACCGGTACATCGGCAACGCGGGTATACTGGTCTTCCTCCAGCCGCGCGCGCTTCATGACGTCGGCGGCCAGGTTATCGGCCAGAACGTATTTGTCGCCCACCTTGACCCAGGATTCCTCTGGCGTGCCGGTCACCTCATAAAGGCCATAGGCAATGTCTTCGCCGTAAACCACGGCCTTGTTCGAGGGCATGGTCCAGGGGGTGGTGGTCCAGATCACCACATAGGCACCTGCCAGTTTGTGATCCGCAGGCTCGGCCACCTTGAACTTCACCCAGATGGTGAAGCTTTCCTTGTCGTGGTATTCCACCTCGGCCTCGGCCAGTGCGGTTTTTTCCACCGGCGACCACATCACGGGTTTTGATCCCTGATAGAGCGTGCCGTTCATCAGGAACTTCTGAAATTCGCCCGCGATCACCGCCTCGGCATGGTAATCCATGGTGAGATACGGATTGGCCCAGTTGCCGGTGATGCCAAGACGCTTGAACTCTTCCCGCTGGATATCGACCCATTCATCGGCAAAGGCGCGGCACTCCTGGCGGAACTCGATGACCGGCACCGCGTCCTTGTTCTTGCCCTTCTTGCGGTACTGTTCCTCGATCTTCCATTCGATCGGCAGACCGTGGCAGTCCCAGCCCGGCACGTAACGCGCATCATAGCCCATCATCTGGTGCGAGCGCACGATCATGTCCTTGATGGTCTTGTTCAGCGCGTGACCGATGTGCAGGTGGCCGTTGGCATAGGGTGGGCCGTCATGCAGCGTGAACGGCTCGCGGCCTTCGTTGTTTTCGCGCAGCCGGTCATAGACACCGATCTTTGCCCAGCGCTCCAGCCATGCGGGTTCCCGCTTGGGCAGGCCCGCGCGCATGGGGAAATCGGTCTTGGGCAGGTTCAGGGTGTTCTTATAGTCGGGGGTCTGAGGCGTGTCGGCGCACATCGGTGGCGTCCTTTGAATAGCTGGTCGTCGTCAGGATTATCTGTGGGATATTCGGTTCGGTGCGATGGCTCAAGCACCTTTGCCCGGCAGCTCTTAGGATTCCGTGTTCGGATCAGAGCGCCGGGTACGTAATTCGAATAATGATGGCCGCACGGTGGGACATGCGGGCCTTATAGGGCGCTGCATCAGGAGGGTAAAGCACACAACGTCGCGACACCCTGCGCTGCTGTGCAACATTCTTGCGCGTCAACAGTTGCCGGGCACACCCATGCGCTGTATTTACGGAGGAATAATCAATTAAAAAAACACAACACAGGACACTTTTTAGTGAAAACCTACATTCTACCCACGTTGATTGCCGCCAGCGTCACGCTTTCGGCTTGCGACACAGCAGAATCCCCCAGCGAAACCTACGCCAGCAGGCTGCAAACCGCAGAACAGCTGCCTGTCTCAAAGAATATCTCGCTGACCGCGGCCGGGAAAAGGCTGCCATTGCAAACGGCGACACAGACCCGGATCAGCTTTGCGCAAAACGAGTTGAACGAAGCCAATCCCCCCATGACCCAAGCGGACTGTACACTGACCAGCTCCGCCTTTTCAGGCGCTCTGCGGGTTCCGGGCAAGGTGAACCTGCCCAGCTTTGGTCGCGCCACACCGCCGATGACGATCGCCTGCACAGATGGCAAAAAGACTGTCACTCAAACCATAGAGGTGACGAACCTCACCAAGCTCAAGGCCCAGGAAAATGCCGCCGCGCAGGTTCTTTGGGGTGGTGGTCTGCTGGGGGCGGCTGTGCTGGCCGGAATGTCCAGTGAACGCGACAAGTCTCTGGACCTCTACGGCTACCCTCCAAAAATCCAGGTCAAGTGATCCGCGCTGCGGATCCGTCAGAAGCACAGGTTCTGCGGCCCCCGTTGCGGGGCCTCAGCCCGCCAAAAAAATGGAATGTCAGGATAACCTGACAGGGTTTTAAACCGTTTCGCACGCGAAACAATTTGGGGCCGGTCAGGCGCCGTGCATCAAGCGTGGAACATCAGCCCCACACCATAGGCCATGGCCGCCGCCGCGCCGCCGATCACCAGCGTTTCCCCGCCCGAGCGCCACCAGGGCGCCAGCGACCAGCGGCTTTTGAGGGCGCCAATGGCAAAGAAACAGCCCATGGTCATCCAGGACGACACGGTAAAGGCATTGGAGAGGCCAAACAGAAACGGCAGCAGCGGCACCATGCCCGCCACCAGAAAGGCCACGAATGTGGCAATGGCGGCCTTCATCGGGTGCGGGTCGACCCCGGCAAGCCCGTATTCGCCCTCGATCATCAGATCGACCCAGGTTTCGCGGTTCTTGCAGATCTCGTCGGTGGCCTCGTCCAGCACGCGACCGCTCAAACCCTTGAGCCGCAGGATCTCTCGGACCTCCTCGCGCTCTCCATCCGGGTAGTGATCGATATGATGGTTCTCGACCTGGCGCAGTCGGCGGGCGTCGTCCAGTTCAGCCTTGGTGCCGGAATAGTTGCCTGCCGCCATGGAGAACCCATCGGCCAGCACATTGGCCAGCCCCAGCGCCACAATCACAAAGGGCGACAGCCCCGCGCCCGCCACCCCCGCCACGATGGCAAAGGTGGTGACGGATCCGTCGATGCCGCCATAAACCACATCGCGCAGCACCCCCCGCCCCGGCGGTGCGCCGATCCGGTCCTTGATCTCCTGCGGGCTGTGGCCGTGGTCTGTCATTGCGGGGTCTCCGGGCAGGGCATTTACGCTACCCTATCGCGCCGGATAAAGGGGCGCAGCCCTCAAAAAGAAGACCGCACCCCGTCGTTGTTCTGCCCTCAACAGCAGGGATCAGAAGATGAAATCGCTTTGGTCCAGCTGATCCGCCATGACGCCTTCGAGCAGGATCGAGGTATTGCCGAATTCGACCCGCGCGCCGCGCGCCGCATCGCTGATGCTGAGATCGGCAAAATCCATGCCCAGCGTATTGAGGCTGATCAGGTCGATCCCGTCCTCGAAATCGGTGATCCGGTCGCGCCCTTCGCGCATATCGGTATAGACGAACTCATCCCAGCCTGCGCCACCGGTCAGCACGTCGCGGCCATTGCCGCCGGTCAGGACATCATCGCCGCTGTGACCCTTCAGCATGTCGCGTCCGGCGCTGCCCTCCAGCATATCATCTCCGCGGTGGCCTTTCAGCATGTCATTGCCAGAGCCGCCGTTCAGATCATCGCCGCCACCGTGGCCCTTCAGGTGGTCATCCCCCTCATCACCGAACAACCGATCGCTGCCCTTGTTGCCGAAAAGATGATCGTCGCCACCGTCACCGCGCAGCACATCGTTCTGGCTACGTCCCCAGAGCCAGTCATCATCGGCGCCGCCATCGATCCGATCAGTGCCCTTGCCACCATAAATCCGATCATTGCCAAGGCCGCCGTCAAAGACATCGTCCCCCGCGCCCAGACGCACGGTTTCCGAAGCCCGCTGGAACTGGTCCTCAAGGATGTCGAGCGCCTGCGCCCGGTTGGTGCCTTCGATCTCACCCGCTGCCACGGGCAGCAGGCCGACATAGCCATCCTGCGATCCGTTGATCTCGCCGCCTGTCCCGGCGCCGAAGCCCGACCCCACATTTTGCCCGTGAATAACGATTTCCCGGTTTTCCATCGGCATCAGATCCGCCGCAGTATAGTCGTTGCCGCTGACCGGGCTGAAGAAGTTGCTGTCGTCACCCAGCTCATAACTCTGGATGAAATTCATCGTGCCGTCCGACCGGGTCATCGGCAGCACCCCATCGCCATCGGTCAGCGGCAGCAGGATGTCGCCATAGGCGGCCAGCCCTTCCAGCACCTCGACAAAACCGTCCTGATCCGCATCATCCGCAGTCACCGGCATGCGGGCATCCGAGGGGTTCCCTTCGTCATCAAAGGTGCCATGCACATGCTGGGCGTGGCGCACATCCGGGGTCAGCCCCGCCGCCGAGATCGAGATATTCAGATAGCGGGTACCGTCCTCTTCGGTATTGACCGACAGCAGCGCATCGCCGGTGACGCCCGAATTGTTCATCGCCCCCAGGTCTACCGACCAGAAGGCGTCGGCGCCGCGCAGGAACGTCTCGTAGGATGCATAGGATGAAGCCAGATGGGCCATAGGTATCTCTCCCTTTGTTTGAACCTCTGCCCACAGCCACGAAGCCCGCGCGCAAAAAGTTTCATGCCCGATACGATTTTTTTCTAAACGGCTTCGGTCGGCCTACATCAGCCCCCTTTTCCCGCGCCTCCGGCCCGGCTATTGCTGTCCTTCGAAACCAAAGTCAGGAGCTCCCGTGACCTCCCCCGATCTGCCCAGGCCCCCCGCGCAAGACGCCCCGCTGCGCCGCTTTGACATCAGCGGCGCCGAGATCGACGAGGTCGTGCGTGTTTTTTATGGCAAGATACGGCAGCACCCCGTGCTGGGGCCCGTGTTCGGCGCCCATGTGACCGACTGGCCGGAACACGAGGAAAAGATCGCCCGGTTCTGGCGCAACGCGATACTGCGCGAGAAGTGCTACAACGGCAATCCGATGCGGGTGCATGTCTCCCGCTCTGATATCAAGGCCGAGCATTTCCCACTCTGGCTTGACCTGTTTCACAGCGTTCTGAAGGCCGAACTGCCCACGCAGACCGCGCAAAGCTGGGGCGCGCTCGCCGACCGGATCGGCGAAGGCTTCAGAACCGGCGTAACCGCCATGCGCCAGCCCAAGGATGCGCCGCCCAAACTGTTCTGAGGTGCGCGTCTAGCGGTCTGCGTCCGCCTTTGCCTTGGATCGGGAGAACAGCCCGGACAGCGCCCGCTGCACGACCTTGCGGGTCGAAGGGCGGTGGCGCGGGGAAAACGGCATTGGGCGGCAGACCTCCATCGCGGCGATGCCGACCCGCGCCGACAGGGCACCGTTGACCACGCCTTCGCCGAACCGCCGTGACAGTTTCGACAGGACCGATCCGCCCAGCACGGATTCCAGCAGATCATCCCCCGCCGCAACCGCGCCGGTGGCCACCAGATGCGCCAGCACCGCCCGCGTCAGCCGCCAGGAGCCAAAGAGGCCCGAGCGTCCACCGTAGATTTCCGCCACCCGCCGGATCATCCGCACCGAGGCAACAAGCGCCGTCACCACATCGGCCAGCGCCAGTGGCACCAATGCCGTGACCGTCGCCACCTGCCGCGCGGCGCCTTCGACCTCTTGCAGGGCGCGCGCATCCAGCGGCGCCAGCAACTCGTCCTCGGCCAGCTGCATCAAGGCATCGGCATCCATCACCTCGGGAGTGCGTTCCGCCAGTCGCGCGCGATGCCAGGCCAGATCCGCACGATCTCCATAAAATCGCTCCAGCCGCGCCACATAGGCGCGCGCTGCCGTAGGATCCTCCACCGCCGGGATCGCGGCCTGTCGCAGATCGTCAACCCGCTTCAGCCGCGCCAGCGCCAGCCCTTCGCGCAGCAGCATCAGCGCCGCCAGCACCAGCGCCAGCAGCAAAGCGGCAGAGATCGCCCAGCCCAGAACCGGCACCCGTGCAATCAGCCCGGTGGCAAAGTCCCAGGCCGCAACGGACACCATCGCGCCGAGCAGTGCCAGAACCGTGCCCCAGAACCAGCGCGACAGCCGCGAGGGTGGCCGCGCCGCCAGCGCCGCAGCCCGCTGCATGGCAGCCGGAGGCGGCCCGCCCGGCACCTCCGGCCCAAGATCGGGAACCGGCGGCGCATCGCTGACAGCGGGGGCCGGTTTCTGGTCTTCCTCCAGATCAAAGACGACGGGTCCCTGGCTCATCACGCGGCCTCCTGTTTCGCGGCCCGCCAGGCATAGGAAATATCCGGCAGCCCTTCGTCGTTGCGCGCGCCATCGCTGCGCGCCGTCTCAGTAAACCCTTCGCGCAGGTAGAACCGCTGCGCCCCGGAATTGGCCTCAAAGGTCCAGAGGTGCAGATGCCCGCAGGCCCCCTTGGCTGCATCCAGAAGGCGTTTGCCTATGCCCTGCCCGCGCGCCTCGGGCGCCAGATAGAGGGCGCAGATTTCCGCGCCATCACGGGCCACAAACCCCAGCACCCGGGCGTCTTCCTCGGCCACGGTGACCCAGCCCCGGTCGATCATCACCCCGCAAAAGGAAATCGCCTCGGCCCCGGAATACAGCTCTGGCATCCAGGGCGTTTCTGCCGCAAACCGGTGCAGGATATCGCCAATCGTGCCCGCATCCGTCGGGCGCGCCGGGCGCAATTCAAGGCTCATAGACGATCTCCGATCAGGAATTCGGCGGCCCGGTCCAGCCGGATATGCGGCAGGCCATCCCCAGGTCTGAGGCTCAGGGGCGCAGGCGCAAAGGCCATGCTCTGATAGTCTCCCTCCAGCCAGCTCTCCGCCCCTTGCCGCGCCGGGGTCAGCAGCTTGCCCGGGTCCTCGGGCAAAGCGCCTGGGTAAAAGGCCGCTTGCCGTCCACCCTCCAGCAGTGTGCCGCGCACACAGGGCAGCTCCTGTCCCTGATGGGCGCGCATTTCCTCGGTCGTGGTCCGCAAAGAGGCCAGCGACAGGGCCGCCGTTTCCGCCCCGGCAAAGCGGGCGCGGTCCTGCGCCTCTCGGGTCAGCGCCTCGATGATCGCGGTCAGCTGCGGATGCTGGACGTGGTGCAAATGGTCCGCCTTGGTGGCGGCAAACAGGATCTTCTCCACCCTTTTGCCGCCCAGGATCCGGGTCAGGAACCGGTTGCGCCCAGGCCGGAAGGCGCCCAGGATATCCGCCATCGACTGGCGTAGATCCTCGACGGCGGGCGGGCCGGAATGGATCGCCCCCAGCGCATCGACCAGCACCACCTGACGGTCGATGCGGGAAAAGTGATCGCGAAAGAACGGTTTCACCACCCGCGCCTTATAGGCCTCGTAGCGGCGCGCCATTTCCCGCCGCAGGCTGCCACGCGGCGGGCTGCCCTCCCCGACGGCAAGCGGCGCAAAGGTCAGCACCGGTGAGCCTGCGAGATCACCCGGCAGCAGGAACCGGCCCGGCGTGCAGTCATAGAACCCGGCATTTCGCGCGGCGTTAAGGTATTCGGTGAAGGAGGCCGCCAGCGCCTGTGCCTGCCCCTCGTCATGGGCGGCATGCGCATCGGTGGCCCCTGCGGCCGCAAGGAACCCCTGCGCCTCTTCCCGCCCTGCGATCCGGGCCAGCACTTCGCCGGACCACTGATCAAAGCTCTTGTCCAGCAGCGCCAGATCCAGCAGCCATTCCCCCGGATAATCCACGATATCCAAATGTAGCACCCGGGGGCCCTGCAACCCGGCAAGCAGCCCCGAGGGCCGCACCTTCAGGCTGAGGCGCAGTTCGGAAACGGCGCGGGTGCTGTCCGGCCAATGCGGATCAGCCCCGGTGAGGGCGGCCAAATGGGATTCATAGTCGAACCGCGGCACGGTGTCGTCGGGCTGGGGTTGCAGATAGGCGGTCTCGATCCGCCCATCCCGCGCCGCCGATAGCTGCACCATGCGGCCCCGGTTCATCAGATTGGCCACCAAAGAGGTGATAAAGACGGTCTTGCCCGCCCGCGCCAGACCGGTGACGCCGAGCCTCAGGCTCGGTTCCAGAAAAGTCTCCGACAGGCTGCTGCCCAGGGCCTCGACCCGGCGGGCTGCGCTGTCGGCTAGGGATGTCAGTACCACGCGCCTGCCTTTGTCCTGTTCTGCTGCACTCTGCTCTGCTTGGTCGCTCCGGCGGCCGGGCCGCTGCCCCCAAGATAGGCAGGCTCCAGGCTGGATACCAGTGCCCGATGCAGCAGGCAAAGGCCCGTCGGGGCAAAGGACTTGCCTTGCGTCCCGCGCCACGCTACTGCCGCGCCATGCCGCGTTTTGCTCTCAAAGTCGAATATCATGGGGCGCCCTTTGCCGGCTGGCAAAGGCAGAAGGAACACCCCTCTGTGCAGGGGGCGATCGAGGCTGCGCTGGCGCGGCTGGAGCCTGGGGATCACACCATCGCCGCCGCCGGACGTACCGATGCCGGAGTGCACGGGCTGGGCCAGGTGGCGCATTGCGATCTGCAGAAAGACTGGGACCCCTTCCGCCTGTCAGAGGCGCTGAACTTCCACCTGAAGCCCAATCCGGTCGCCATCACCTCCTGCGCAAGGGTCGCCGATGACTGGCACGCGCGGTTCTCGGCGGTAGAGCGGCAATACCTCTTCCGCATCCTGATGCGCCGCGCCCCGGCCACCCATGAGGCAGGCCAGGTCTGGCAGGTGCCGCATGAACTTGATGCCGAGGCAATGCAGCAGGCCGCAGATCACCTGATCGGGCACCACGATTTCACCACCTTCCGCTCCACCATCTGCCAGGCCGCCAGCCCGGTTAAAACCCTGGACGAGCTGACGGTGGAACGGGTCGCGGGCTTCACCGGGCCGGAAATCCATTTCCACGTGCGCGCCCGCAGCTTTCTGCACAATCAGGTGCGCAGCTTTGTCGGCACGCTGGAGAGGGTCGGCGCAGGCAGCTGGTCCCCCGCCGACGTAAAGGCGGCGCTTGAGACCCGCGATCGCGCCGCCTGTGGCCCGGTCTGCCCCGGACATGGCCTTTATCTCGCCCGCGTCGGCTATCCCGATCCGGTCTTTGCCACAGACAGTCGATAGCACCCGTCCCAGAATGCAGGGGCGGGCTCCCGCGCCTTTTCCGTGCTTCGCAGATACCAGGCAAAGCCTTGGGCCGGGTGCCGCTGACGCGGCGCGGATCCCTCATGCAACCGCCGGGTCAAGGGCGGCCCTGCCGCCGCGCGGCACGCGCGGTTCACCCTTGAGGCGGCATTTCAAACTCACAATCGAAGGCGCGCGTTCAGGGCAGACCTGCCCCTGAACCGCTTCCCCAGCCCCCCTGCGCCGCGCCAGCGGCGCCACGCCCAACTGTGCGGAGCATTCGCAGAATGCTGCAAACAGGCGGGAGCCCTGCCCCGCCGCAACCTCAGGTGGGCGGGTGCAGCACCAGGGTCTGCAAGGCGGTCGCGACCGGCCCTTTGGTGTCCTGCAGGACCGATTGCGACATGCCGATGCCGGTGCCGTGCCAATGCGACACGGAATCGGAGGCCAGCCAGTCGCTTTCCGGGGCGCGGTGCACATGCAGGGTCAGGTCGGTGTTCATGAAGCCCATTTCGGCCGGACGCGCGTTCCAGGAGATACCATTGCCGCAATCGGCAAGCGCGCAAAGCGACTGGATCGGCGACTGCTCCTCTCCCTCCAGCAGCGTCGTCGTGCGCATCCACATCGCCTTGGGGCCAGGGCCAAAGCCCGCCCCCGGTGGGTAGGCAACATCCAGAAACTGCCCGAAATAGGGCCTGTCGTGCAGCCCGGCGCCGATGGTGAAATCGCCGGGCGTGGCCTCCTCCAGCCGCAGGGGCGTGACCGGCGCCGTCGGCACCTGTCCCAGATCCTTCTCGACCAGATGCATCGAAGAGGCCCGCACGCAGAGCGTCCCGTCGTCATCGTGGACAGTCACCGAAGTGGTTGCCAGCGTCCGGGTGTGGCGGGTGGTTTCCGCCGCCACCCAAAGCCCCGCCAGCGGCAGGGGGCGCAGGATATCGAGGGTGAGCCGGGTCAGCATCTTGCCCGGCCCCACCGCCTGCTCTGCCGCCCGCGCCACCAGCCCGGTGACCGGACCGGCGTGGCAATGATCCGGGGACCAGGGACCCCGGGCCGGGTCATTGCCGACAAAGGCGCCATCGGCGCGCTGGGAAAAGAACGGCGCCGCCGACAGGGCGTTCGACGACTGCGCCTTTGACATCAGCCTCAGACCTTTTCCTGCGTGTATTTCTTCAGCTCGGTCCGTGCCACCTGACGGCGGTGCACCGCATCCGGCCCGTCGGCAAAGCGCAGCGCCCGCTGCCAGGTCCAGCCCATGGCCAGCGGCGTGTCCTGAGAAATGCCCTGACCGCCGTGCATCTGCATCGCCTCGTCCAGCACCTTCAGCGCAACCCGGGGGGCAACCACCTTGATCTGCGAGATATGCGGCGCCGCGGCGCGTGCATCGCCCTGATCCATCATCCAGGCCGCCTTGAGGCACAGAAGCCGCGCCATCTCGATCTCCATGCGGCATTCTGCGATGATATCGTAGTTGGCCCCCAGCTGCGCCAGCTTCTTGCCAAAGGCTTCTTTCTCGAGAGAGCGGCGGCACATCAGCTCCAGCGCCGACTCGGCCTGACCAATCGAGCGCATGCAATGGTGGATACGGCCCGGCCCAAGACGCCCCTGGGCGATCTCGAAGCCGCGTCCTTCGCCGACCAGCAGGCTCTCGGCCGGAACGCGCACGTTGGTGAAGCGCAGGTGCATGTGGCCATGGGGTGCATCGTCGTGGCCAAAGACCTCCATCGGGCGCAGGATCTCGATGCCTGGCGCATCGGCAGGCACCACGATCATCGAATGGCGCCCGTGTTTGGGCAGATCGTCTCCGCCGGTTTTCACCATCACGATATAGACCTTGCAGCGCGGATCACCTGCCCCCGAGGCCCAGTATTTTTCACCGTTCAAGACATAGTCATCGCCATCGCGCACGCAGGACATGTCGATATTGGTGGCATCGGAAGATGCAACTTCCGGCTCGGTCATCAGATAGGCGGAGCGGATTTCCCCCTCCAGAAGCGGCGCCAGCCATTCCTTCTTCATCTTTTCGGTACCGTAGCGCTCGAAGACTTCCATATTGCCGGTATCGGGAGCTGAACAGTTGAACACTTCGGAGCCTAGCGGCGTCTTGCCCATTTCCTCGGCAAAATGCGCGTATTCCACGGTGGTGAGGCCAAAGCCACGGTCGCTGTCGGTCAGCCAGAAGTTCCACAGACCGGCAGCTTTCGCCTTGGCCTTCAGCCCTTCAAGGATCTCTGCCTGACGCTCTGTATAGGTCCAGCGGTCGCCCTTGCCGATCTCGGCCTGGTATTCGGCCTCCAGCGGCATGATCTCATCACGCACCATCGCTGCGACCCGATCCAGCAGCTTGCGGTTCTCTTCCCGCATCCCAAAATTCATATCCATGACCTTCCTCCCTGCGCCTTTCGCTTTGGCTGAAATCATGGCTTAGTCGCGCGAACGCTGTCCAGCACTGTGACGGAACGTAACAGGCAGACGGTACGGAAGTAACGGAAGGAAACAGAGCGAATGGCACTACTTATCAGCATCGGACATGGCGGCTGGTTCACCGAGGAAGAGCTGGCAGAAGAGCTGCGCGCGCTCAGCCCCGGCTCGGATATCCGCCCGGCGTCGAACCCCGGCAATCTGGATGAGATCACCATGCTGGCCGTGTCTTCGCTGAAAACCGACATCGCCGCACAGCTGCCCAACCTGCAACTGGTGCAGAAACTGGGCGCCGGGGTCGAAACCATCGTCAACCACCCCACCGTGGCACCGCATGTGCGCGTGGCGCGGCTGAAGCCGGAAGAACCCGCCCGCGAAATCGCGGAATACTGTCTCGCCTATATTTTGCGCGAACAGCGCAACCTGCTGCATCACGCGGCAGCGCAGGCCCGGGCCGAATGGGATTCGGTGGCCCCGAAACGCACCCATATGACAACGGTCGGCGTTCTTGGCCTTGGTCATATCGGCGGGCTGACCGCGCGACTGATGGCGAGCCTTGGCTTTCAGGTTCACGGCTGGAGCCGCTCCCCCAAGGAGATCGAAGGCATCACCTGTCACCATGGCGCGGAGGCGCTACCGCAGATGCTGGGGCAATGCGATTACGTCTGCGCCATCCTGCCCTCGACCACCGATACGCGCGGGCTGATGGATGCGGAGCTGCTGGCGGCGATGAAACCCGGCGCGGTGCTGATCAACGCCGGGCGCGGCGATCTGATTGATGAACCCGCCCTGATCGCAGCGCTGGATCGCGGCACGCCCGGTCATGCGGTGCTGGATGTCTTGTGCACGGAACCCCTGCCCCAAGATGATCCGCTGTGGCGCCACCCGCGTGTGACCATCACCCCGCATGTGTCGGGCTGGCATCTGGGGGATGCGCTGGGGGATGTGGTGGAGAACCTGCGCCGCCTTGGCACCGGTCAGGCGCTGCTGCACGAGGTGGACCGGGCGCGCGGTTACTGACGCGCCCGAAAACCAGTGTTCAAATCGGGGCCAGACATTGGAACCCCGACCGTTCATACAGCAGCGGCTCGCCATCGCCGTGGGCGATATCGGTGATCTCACCGATGAATACCGTATGGCTGCCCGCCTCGGTCGCTTCGCTCACCTCGCAGGAGAAACACAATAGCGCAGAGGCAAGGCGTGGCAGGCCGCGGGAGTCCTCCTGCCAATCGCCCTCGGCAAATTTCTCTTCGCCGGTGGCCCCGCCCTGCCCCGCGAATTGCAGTGCCAGCTGGTCGTCTGGTTTGGCCAGCAGGTTGACGTTGAACCGCCCGGTTTCCCGGATCGCGGCGCCAGTGCCGGTGGCGCGGTTGACGCAGACCAGAAGGCTGGGCGGCTCGGCCGAAACCGAACAGACGGCGGTGGCAGTGATGCCCCGGCGTTCCCGCCCTGCTTCGGGTCCCGACAAGGCGGTGATCACCGTCACCGCCCCCGGAAACCGCGCCATCGCCGAACGGAAGCTGGCTGGATCGACGCTCATGCCCATGCCTCAGGCCGCCTGCAATTGCGACAGATAGGCCTCTGCCGCCTGCGGATCGGCAAACCACGGGAAGAAGTCGCGCGGATCGTCGAACCCGTTGGTGATCCGGTTGGCCAGACGCGGCTCTGCGCAGGCGGTGCCCATGATGTTGAGCACATGCGGCGGCGGCGGCAGCAGCATCATGTTGGTCCAGTTCACCACCCATTGCGCATAGTCCCAATAGGCGTTGAAGGTGCCCTGCATCCAGGCCTCGTCAAAGGGCAGATCGTCCCGCGCTAGGATCCGGTCCATATAGACCTTGGCCGCCTTGGAGGCGTTGTTGGAGCCCTGCCCGGTGATCGGATCGTTGAGACAGACCGCATCGCCGATGCCCAGAACCTTGGCACCCGAGGGCAGCGTCGCCACCGGTTTGCGCACCGTCGGCGGAAAGCGACCAGCCAGGATGCCGTTGTCGTCGGTCAGCTCGATATTGGTGCACCGCTCTGCCTCCCAGGGCAGGAAGGTCGACAGGATTTCCTTGGATTTCGCCAGATGCTGTTCGGGGGATTTCACATCGCCCCAGCAATCCATCGGACCGCCCGGCACGCCTTCAAACACCATGATCTCGCAAGGGCCGGTTGTGGTCAGCGCCGGGAAGACAAAATACTCGCCAACGCCCGGGATCAGGTTGAAACAGACCGCCGAATGCTCGGGGCGCGGGGTCATGCCGGTGACATAAGTCAGCGCCAGTGCCCGCATCGGTTTGTCATAGGGGGATTTTTCCGCGTCGCGTTCAAACAGCCGACCCACGTCGCCCTTGCCCGAGGCGACCAGCACCAGATCGTCTTCACGCGCATAAAGCTCCAGATCGCTGATGCCGGCTTCCTTGATGACCAGCTGGCCGCCGAGGCGTTCGAATTCCTCAAGCCAGACCGGGATCTTGACCCGCTGGTCCACCGAATAGGCAAAGCGGTCCAGCCGCCCGGTCCAATCGATCGCCTTGGCGCCTGCCTCTTCGGGGTGCGGCACGGCAAAGGAAATGCCTTCGACCGGGGGGCACTGGTCCTCGGTCCAGAAATCAATACCGAGATCGCGCTCGTTCTGTACCGATTCGCCGAACATGCACTGGCTGGACATGACGCGGCCGGTCTTGATGTCTTCGGCGGTGCGGTTCTGCACGATGCGGACCTTGTAGCCCTGTTTCAACAGGCCAAGGCCCAGTTGCAGTCCGGACTGGCCGCCACCGATGATGGTGATTTTTCTCATGGTTGTTACTCCCTGTCGGTTTGTTTTTATGCGCAGGCTCAGGCCATCAGCTGGGCGATGGCTTCTTCGTCGCGTTCCGGCCCCATCGCGGTATAGCCCCCGTCGACGCGGATATCGGTGCCGGTGATGAAGCCCGCCTCGTCCGAGCAGAGGAACAGCACCGAATTGGCGACTTCCTCGGGGTTGCCGGTGCGCCCCAGAAGGTGGAACGGCTTGGCCACGCTGTCGGTTTTCTCCCGGTCGCCGCCGGTCAGCTCATCCATGATGTTGGACCATGTCCAGCCGGGGCTGACCGCGTTGACGCGAATGCCATCGGGCGCCAGATCCATCGCCTGATTGCGCGTCAGCTGCAGGATCGCGGCCTTGGACACCGGATAGAGCCAGCGACCCTTTTGCGCGACACGCGCCGAGATCGAGCCGAAATTGACGATGGCGCCGCGGTTCTTGGCCAGTTCTTCATGCGCGGCCTGCATCAGCATGACCGAGCCGACGATATTCACATCAAGGCTTTCCAGCCACTCCGCCCGGGTCGATTCCGCGCCGTTGTCGAGGTAGGAACAGGCCACGTTGACCAGAAAGTCGATGCGCCCGAATTCTTTCTTGGTGGCCGCGACCAGCGCCGCGATGTCATCATCCTCGCGCAGGTTGGTCTTGCAAAAGGCGATGCCATCCGCGACCAGCGCCTGACCTGCCTCTTCATTGATGTCGGCGATCATTACCTTTGTGCCCGCGGCGCGGAACGCCTGTGCGATGGCTGCGCCGATCTTGGTGGCGCCGCCTGGAATGATGGCAACCTTGCCGTCCAGTCCCTTCATCTGTCATATCCCTGTCGTGCTGTTGTGGTTCTTGTGCAGTTGTGAAAGACAGGTTTCCCGCCGCATCGGTCTCCGGCTATCCGATAGGCGCAGCCATTATCCAAAAAACGAAGAAATCTGCGTCGCCCTAGGTGGAATGACGGAAACCGTGCTATGCAGGGGCAGGTTCAACAGGACGACAGATGCCAGGCCCGCAGGAGACATTCCGGGAACCGGCAGTACCGCTTGCGCGGTTTGCGCGGTTCCGCACCCACGATCTGGACGAGGCCCGGGAGGCCGTCGGCCGCATTTTCTGTCCGCATCAGCTCAATACCATTGGCAAGGCGCCATTCCAGGCGCGGCACCACCATGTCCCCGGGGAACGTGTGTCGCTGAACTATATCGAATATGGCGCCAAGACGCAGATCGTACCGGGATGTCTGGATCAGTTCTATCTGGTGCAGATCCCGGTCAGCGGCAGCGCCGCCATCGTCAACGGCGCTGATCGCTATACCAGCGATGCGGGGCGAGCGGCGGTGCTGAACCCGCACCGGGAAACCACGATGATCTGGGAGGAAGGCTGCAAGCAGCTGCTGTTGCAGATCAGCCGACGGGCGCTGACCGCCCACGCCAATGCCAATCTCGGCCTCACCACCGATCAACCCATCGCATTCGAAGGGGCGCTGGATCTGACCAGCGCCGCCGGGACCCGGCTGCTGCGCTTGGTGCATCTGCTGGTGGCGGATGCGGAACAGGCGCGGGATCCTGCCCTGTCCCCCAGCGCCCCATTCCCTGCCCCGTCCGCCGTTTCGGCAAATCCCAGCCCGCTGCTGACGCATTACATGGAAAACACGGTGATGACCGGCCTGCTGGAGGCGCATCGGCACAACTATTCCGGCCAGCTGCGGCGGGTGACCTCCTCGGTCATTCCCGGCCATGTGCGCCGGGCGCAGGCCTATATGCTGGCCAACCTCGACCGGCCGCTGGATATCGACGAGATCGCCGCCTATGCCGGGGTCAGCGCGCGCAACCTGCAACTGGGGTTCAAACGCTTCCTGTCGATGGCGCCCATGGCCTATCTGCGTGACATCCGTCTGCAGCGGGCACACGAGGATCTGCTGCAGGGGCGGCGAGAGGCCAGCGTCACCGAAGTGGCCGAACGCTGGGGCATGACCCATCTCGGGCGGTTCTCACAATACTACAAGACACGCTATGGGTGTACCCCACAGGAAACGCTGAAGAACGCCCGCGCCCGCGACTTTCTCGGCTGAATTTCCACCCCTTTCCCGTTTTCCATTGGATTTCTGCAGGTTTGAGGCTGAAGCCCTCCGCCTGCACCGTCAGTGCTGCGATGCAGCAACTGACCTTGCGTCAGCCACCTGCGCCAATCGACACAAGAATCCTGTTGCCTTTCTCCCCATGATCAGCCAAGAATTTCTCTATATCGGAACTTAATTCTACATAGTGGAATATCTCTGGGAGGAGACCGTCATGAATACCCCGTTTAAATCACGCCTGAAATCCGCCCTGCTGCCCGCTGCGCTGATGGCCTTTGCCGGCGTTGCTTCGGCGCAGACCACCCTGATCCACGGCGAGGCCGGCCCGAATCGCGGCGCCCGTGCCGCCGCGCTGCAATGGTTCGCCGATACCGTTGGCGAGACCTCGGGCGGCGATCTGAAGGTGGACGTGCAATGGGGCGGCGCCCTGTTCAAGGCCAATGCCGCCGTGCAATCCATCGGTGACGGCGTTGCCGACCTCGGCACCGTGATCGCGGTCTACTACCCGCAGGAAATGCAGTCCTATGGCATCGCGGATCTGCCGCTCGACAACCCCGACGCCTGGGTCGGCATGCGCGCCACGGATGAGCTGATGCGCTCTTCCCCGGTGATTGCCGAGGATCTGGCCAAGAAGAACCTCGTTTACATCGGCACCTTCACCACCTCAGCCGTGCACATCGGCTGCACCGGCGATGCGATCCGTTCGGTCGAAGACATCAAGGACCGCAAGATCCGCGGCACCGGCGCCTACGGCAAAGTCTTTGGCGAGCTGGGCGGCAACATGGTCAACATGAGCATCTACAAGGCCTACCAGGGTCTGGACACCGGTCTGCTGGAATGCTCGCAAGGTTATTCCTACGCTGTCACCGCCCTGAAACAGCAGGAAGTCATGGACAATTACACCCTGCTGAACTGGGGTCAGGTCGGCGGTCTTGGCATCCTGATGAACAAGGACGTCTTTGACAGCCTTTCCGAAGACCAGCAGCAGGTCCTGCTGGATGCCGGTCGCGGCATGGCGGATGAATTCGGTCGTCTGATCACCACCGCGAACGATGCTGCCATCGAAACCATGAAGGAAAAGGGTATCGAGGTCTTCACCCTGCCCGAGGAAGAGCGTGCCAAGCTGGTCGCCGCCGGTACCAAGCACATTGACGCCTGGGTTGAGCAGATGAACGCATCCGGCATGGACGGTGCGGCCCTCCTGGAGGAATACCGCGGCCTGATCGCCAAATACACCGAAGAGCGTGACAGCAAGGGTTATCCCTGGACCCGCTAAACCGTAGGTCCCGCCTCCTCATGACTGGTTGCAACACCACACCGGGACCAACGACTGCGGGGGCGGGCCTCTTGCCGCCCCCGCTTTTTCTCCTGCAATGCCTGACCCACACGAGGCTCTGATGCTGAAAGCACTGGAAACTTTCCTGCTGAACCTTGCGGTGGCAGCCGTCATCGCCCTGGGGCTGATGATCACCGCCAGCGTATTTTCGCGGGCCATCTTCAACGTGGCCCTGCCCGACACGATCGTCATCGTGCGCGAACTGATGGTCGCCGCCATCGTGCTGCCGCTGGCCGCTGCCACCCTGTCGCGCAGCCACGTAGCGGTCGAATTCCTCGCCAACCGCCTACCGCCCCGGGCACAGGCCTGGCTGGCGGTCTTCGGCTCGATCGTAGGTCTCTTTGCCCTAATGCCGCTGATCTATGCCGGCGGGCGCGAATTTGCCCATAACTTTACCTCGGGCGGGTTTTTCTACGGCGATCTGGAACTGCCGAAATGGCCCGGCCGCCTGATTTTCCTGATCGGGATTTCCCTGTGCTGGCTCCGCCTTCTGGTGCTGGTCGTGCAGGACATCCGCGCCATCCGCGCGGGCGATTACAGCTTTGCCGACACACATGCCGAGGGACTGGACTGATGGACGCCTCTACGATTGGGCTGATTGCCTTTGCCGCCGTTCTGATCCTGCTGGCGCTGCGGGTGCCGATCAGCTTCACCCTTGCCGCTGTGGCGGCGGTTGGCACCTTCTGCATCTTCGCCTTCCGTACCGGCACCTTCATGCCGGAACGCGCCATCCGGGCGACCACCTCGATGGTGTTCTCAAACTCCTTCGACCTTATTCACTCCTACGATCTGTCGATGATACCGTTGTTCATCGCGCTGGGGCATATCGCCTATAAGGCCGATATCACCACGCGGATTTACCACGCAGCGCGGGTCTGGCTATCGGCGGTACCCGGCGGCGTTGCCATGGCCTCGGTCATGGGCTGCGGCGGCTTTTCCGCGATCACCGGATCCTCGATTGCCTGCGCTTCGACCATGGGCCGGATCTGCACGCCGGAAATGCTGCGCATGGGCTATGACAACCGCCTGGCCACCGCATCGGTCGCAGCGGGCGGCACCCTGGGATCCCTGATCCCGCCCAGCGTTCTGTTCATCATCTACGGCATCTTCACCGAAACCTCGATCAACCGGCTGTTCGTCGCTGGCATCCTGCCCGGTCTTCTGACCCTCGCCGGGTTCGTTCTGGTGATCTTTATCTGGGTCAAACGCGACCCGGCGGCCGCCCCGGTGGACACGGCCGAGATTTCCTACGCCGACCGGTTCCGCGCCGCGGCACTGGCCTGGCCTGCCTTCGTGCTGTTCATCGTCATCATCGGCGGCATCTACGGCGGCATCTTCACCGCGACCGAGGCAGCGGCTGTCTGTCTCAGCCTTGCAGTGCTGATTGGTGTGCTGCAGCGCAAGCTGACCCTGACCTCGATCTGGGAAGCCTTCCGCGAGACCTGCCTGCAGACCGCGTCGATCTTCTTCATCGCCGCTGGGGCCAAGATCTTTGTCGCCTTCGTGGCGCTGACTGGCGTCGCCCCCGCGATTGTCGATGTGGTGACCCAGGCCGAGCTGTCGGTGTTCTGGCTGCTGCTGTCGATTGCGCTGATCTACCTTTTGCTGGGCATGTTCCTCGATCCCATCGGGATCATGGTTCTGACCCTGCCGCTGGTGGTGCCGTTGGTGGAAACCTATGGGATGGACCTGATCTGGTTCGGCGTCGTGATCATCAAGCTGTTGGAAATCGGCCTGATCACCCCGCCGGTGGGTCTCAACGTCTTTGTCATCGCCAATGTGGTGGGCAAGGACGCGCCGATCGACCGGATCTTTGCCGGAATCGCACGGTTTCTGTCCGTCGACGTCATTGTCCTGATCCTTCTGATGGCCTTTCCCGCGATTTCGTTGCTTCTACCGAACTCGATGATGTAATCCGGTCTGAAGCAAAACATGACGGGATTGACACATATGGCCAAGGAAGCTCCGACGGATCGCCGGTTTGCAACCACCCTGGCGCGCGGGATGAGTGTTCTGCGCGCCTTCAGGCCCAGCGATGACGGGCTCAGCAATCAGGAACTGTCCGAGCGCACCGGCCTGCCGAAATCCACCGTGTCGCGGCTGACTTTCACCCTGCAGGCGCTTGGCTACCTGTCGCATGGGCACCGGCATGACCGGTATCGCCCCGGCCCTGCCCTGCTGGCCCTTGGCAATGTAGCGGCGGCTTCGGTGTCCTTTGTGGACACGGCCACCGACATCATGCAGCCGCTGGCGGATGAAACCGGCACCCTGGTTCTGATCGGGGTGCGGGACGATCAGAAGATCCTGCTGACCAAGACCTGGCGCCCGCATCAGGCGTCATCGATCTGGCTGGAGGTCGGTCACCGTATCCCGCTGACGCATTCCTCCTCGGGGCAGGCGCAGCTCGCGGCCCAGTCGGATCGTGAATTCGCCAGCTACGTCGACACCTATGGCGAAATGGTCGAGGATTCCGACGTCACCGTAGCCAGCCTGCGCGAGGATGCCTATTCGCAGCTGGTCGCCCGGGGCTTCGTGATCGCCGGGCACGGGCTACGCTATGCCAGTACGGTCAACGCGGTTTCCGTTCCCTTCCGCAGCCATGAATTCGACGAGCCCGTGGTCTTTACCTGCGGCGCCACCCCCGAGATGCTGACAGTCGAGCGGATGGAGAACGAAGTGGGACCGAAACTGCAGGCCGCCGTGCGTACGCTAGAGCGAATGACAGGCAAAAGTCCGGCGCTTGTCCAACGCGGATAATTCCGCATATCGGAATTGTATTTTATTTATTGAAATGATCGACGGCCCTGCTAAGGTGCCGCAAAATCGGCTGCGCGCGCCCGTGTTGTGCCCGCATCATGCCCGCGACCGGCGCAGTCCAGCCCCCGCAGACCAAGGAGCCTTCAATGTCCACTGACGACCTGATCATCCATTCCGAAACCGGCCCGCAGCGCCTGATCGGCTATGTTCTGGACGTCAGCAACAGCGCAGGTGATGGCGGCGCGCGCTGCTGGCTGGACCTCAACGAAACGCACCTGAACCGCCACGGGGTTCTGCACGGCGGCATCGCCACCACGCTGCTGGACAGCGCCAGCGGCGCCACCGGCTCAATGAGCGTCGATCCCACGGGACGCGCGCCGTTTCTGACCATCTCCCTGACCACCCAGTTCATCGCCCCCGCCTATGCCGGACGGGTTACCGCAACCGGGCAGATCACCGGCGGCGGGCGCAGCACCCTGTTCATTTCCGGGCGGCTGGAGGCCGAGGACGGCACCCTGGTCGCCACCTCGAACGGGGTATTTCGCCGGGTTCCCACCGACCGGCTGAACAGCGGCTCTGCTGCCAAAGACTGACCCGCGTGCACCACTCCTGAACACTCACCACTGATCCCGGACCCAGCTCATGACCGATTATACCCGCATCCACGAAACCGTTGAGCATTGGGCCGTGACCTCTCCCGAGGCGCTGGCTCTCATTGATTTCGACGGGCGCCCGCTGAGCTATGCTGAATTGCAGCAGGCCAGCAAGGACGCCGAGGCGGATCTGCGCACCGAAGGCGTGGCGCCAGGGGACCGGGTTTTGATCGTGTCGGAAAACGCGGCGGCGACTGTGGCTTTCCTGTTTGCCTGCAGCCGGATCGGCGCCTGGGCGGTGCCGGTCAATGCAAGGATGAGCGCGGATGAAATCACCCGCGTCACCGCCCATGCCACCCCGCGCGTGATCGTCCTGACCACCGCTTCGTCAAAGGACGCCGCCGCCCATGCGCTCCGGCTGGAGGCACAAAGCCGTTATGGACTTTATGGTCAGGTGGCCATTGCCGTGGCTGGTCCCAGCGCGCCGGAACCGGTTCAGGACGGGCCGGAGCAGATCGCGGTCATGCTCTATACCACCGGCACCACCGGCGACCCCAAGGGCGTGATGCTCAGCCACGCGAACCTGCTGTTTGCCGGGCAGGCCTCGGCCAATCTGCGCGGGATCAAGCCCGGCGATCAGGTCTATGGCG
Source organism: Phaeobacter gallaeciensis (assembly GCF_001678945.1). Taxonomy (NCBI): domain Bacteria; kingdom Pseudomonadati; phylum Pseudomonadota; class Alphaproteobacteria; order Rhodobacterales; family Roseobacteraceae; genus Phaeobacter; species Phaeobacter gallaeciensis. The sequence continues at coordinate 3,019,523 of NZ_CP015124.1, read as the reverse complement.
GACTGCCGGTCACCCATGTCTTTGGTCTGGCCTCGATGATCGTCGCCTCGGCCCGCGCCGGGGCTGCAGTGCGGCTGCAGGCCCGCTTCACGCCCGCCGCCCTTTATGAGGCGCTGCAGGATGGCGTCACCGTGCTGCCCGCCGTGCCCCAGATGCACGCGCTGCTGATGCAATACGCCCGCGAGCAGGGCGTCAGCAAACTCGAAGGCAGCAAGCTGCGCTATGTCTCCTCCGGGGCGGCGCCGCTGGATCCAGCCTGGAAACGCAACGCCGAGGCCTTTTACGGTCTGGCGCTGCAGAACGGTTATGGCATGACCGAATGCACCGCCGGCTTGTCGGCCACCACCAATCTGATCGGCGATCCCGACACCAGCGTCGGCACCGCCCTGCCCGGTACCGAGGCCCGCATCAAGGACGGCGCCGAAACCGGCGAGATCGAGGCCCGTGGCCCGCATGTCATGGTCGGCTATTACCGCAACCCCGAGGCCACCCGCGCCACCATCGACGCGGATGGCTGGCTCAGCACAGGTGACATCGGCCGGTTCGATGAACAGGGCCGGTTGCATATCGTCGGGCGCAGCAAGGAAATCATCATCCGCTCAGGCTTCAACGTCTACCCGCAAGAGGTCGAGGCAGCCCTGAACGATCACCCCGCCGTGGTACAAAGCGCAGTGGTGGGCCGCGCGGCGGATGGCAATGAAGAAGTGCTGGCCTTTGTGCAGGTGGCCGATCTTGCTGCCACCGACGAAGCCACGCTGAAGGCACATGTGGCCGAGCGGCTGTCGGGCTACAAACGCCCCTCGCGGGTGGTACTGACACTGCAACTGCCTGCTGCCCCGACGGGCAAGATCCTGAAGCACAAGTTGATCGAAACCTTCGCAGCGGATCTGAACTGAGCCGCCACTGCGGTCAGCCCAGCATGGTTCAACTCTGATCCGGGCGCGGCGCGATTGCGCTGCCGTCCGAGATCAGGTCCGAAGGGTGCAGGATGACCTGATCACCGGGGGAGAGCCCCTCCAACACCTCAGCGCTGCGGTCGTTGCGGCGGCCCAGCGTCACCGCTTTGCGCCGGGCGATGCCCGCCTCATTGACAAAGACCGCCCAGCCTGCACCCTGACGGAACACCGCGCTCAGCGGCACCGACAGGACATCCGTGCCTTCCCATTCGACGATGCGCAGGAAGACGGCATAGCCATCGCCCATGCCCGCGTAGTCGTCGGGCGCAGAGGTCAGGTCGAGGATCACATCGACCCGCTGTTCCTCGATCCCGAGGGCGGAGACCTTGGTATAGGCTGCCGGTTCGATGCGCCGCACCCGCGCTTCCAGCAGCGCATCGCGGCCCCAGCGTTCCACGATGGCCCGGTCGCCTTCCTTCAGCCGCACAGCATCGGTGGACAGAAGATCGGCAACGATCTCCAGATCCTCGGGGTCCCCGATGGAGATCAGCCGGGTTCCGGCCAGCACGGTCTGTTCGCTCAGCACATCGACGGTCAGCACCTGCCCCGACATCGGCGCGGTCACGGTCAGGCAGCAGGTCTGCCCCGCCTCGGCAGCGCCGGGTTCGATCAGCGCGGCGCGGGCGCGATCCAGCGTGCCCTTGGCCATTTCCAGCGCCGACACTGCCGCCGTCATCGCCGCCCGGTCAATGTGCAACTTCTGTTCGATCTCCTCCAGCCGGGTGCGGGAGACCACGCCGCGCTGCACCAGCGTATCGGCGCGGCGGAATTCGCTTTCCGACAGGGTCAATGTTTCCGAGGCCTGGCGCATCTTGCTGCGCGCCACCGCCAGTCCTGCCTCGGCCTCGCGCACGGCGGCCTCGGCCTCGGCCTGGCTGCGTGCATCGAGCAGATTTGCGGCGGCGGGCGTCAGCACAGCCACCACGGTTTCCCCGGCCACGACACTATCGCCCACCCGCACCGGCGCGCGCTGCGCGGTGCCGGTGATCGGCGCCGCGACATCGTAGATTTCGCGGATGCGGGTCTTGCCATCGGCATTGACCGTCACCTGCAAAGGCCCGGTGCCGATCTGGTGCAGATCCACCGCCACAGGATCGGTCCGCATGGCGACAAAGGCCAAGGTTCCGGCAACCAGCGCCACCCCTGCGGCCATGACAACGGTTCGTGTTCTCAGCATCGTCTTTCTACTCCCGCGTTTTCATGACCTGGACCAGATCCAGCCGGTCCAGACGCCGCCGCACCAGCAGCACCGACACCAGCGCCGCCCCCAGCACCACAAGGCTGGCCGTGGCAAAGCCCGCCGGTTTCAGGACCAGTGGAATCGAATAGAGGTCACTGGACGACCCATGTGCCAGCAGCGCCGCAATCCCCGCGCCCAGAAGCCATCCGACCGGCTGGGCCAGCAGCGCCAGCAGCATGGTCTCCCCCACCAGAATGAAAGAAACCTCGGCCCGGGTGAAGCCCAGGATGCGCAGGCTGGCCAATTCGCGGGCGCGTTCGGACATCTGGATGCGGGCGCCGTTATAGGCCACCCCGACCGTGATCAGCACCGCGATCACGCCATAGACCGTGGTCATCACGATGACATTCTCGCGGATGGTTTCGCGGAACGACTGGCGGATCTCGCTCATCATGCTGAGCCCGCTGAGCGAGGGCGTTTCCTTCAGCAGCGCGTGCAGCTCTGGCACCGCGTTCTGATCCAGCCGCAAATGCGCCACGGTGATGCGCGGCGCCTGTCGCAGCAGCGCGCTGAGGCTGTCGAGGTCCATATAGGCGCCGATGCCGAAATACTGTGTCACCTTACCCGAGACCCGCACCATGTGCGTTTCGTTGCGCCCGCCCTTGAACTCGACCTCGATCACATCGCCCGCGCGCGCCTCCAGCTGCCCGGCCAACCGTTCGGACAGCAGGATGCCACCTGCAGGCGGCTCCACCACCCGGCCGTCGCCGTCCAGAATGCGGGCCAAGTCGGCGCCGGGGCGGCGGGCCTCGATCGAGATATCCTTGCTGAGATGACCATGGCGCAGCACCGCCGCCTGATAGAACTGCCCCTCGGCCTGCAGCACGCCGGGCAGGTTCGCCACCTCGGGCAGGGCCGTTTCCGGGATCTCGGGCGTAAAGATCAGCGCCGCATCCTGCCGGTTCGCTTGATAGAAAGAGGTCTCCATGATCTCGTCCAGCGCGTCCTGGAAAAAGCCCGAGGCCACCAGCACCGACACCGCCAGCGACAGCCCCAGAATGCTGAGCCCCGAGCGCACCGGCCAGCGCACCAGACTGCGCAGGATCATCATCACCGCCTGCGAGGGACGCAGCCGGGTCAGCATCCGGTCCAGGAGGTTGCGTTTGAACCGGGGCGGCGCGGGCGGCGACATCGCCACCGCGGGCGCCATACGGGCCACATGCAGCGCGCTTTGCGCCGCGCCAAGACCCGCGGTCAGCAGCGCCAGCACCCCGGACAGCGCATAGGCATCAAGCCGCGTGTGGAAGATCAGATAGGGAAATTCGAAGAACTGCGCGTAGATCTGCGCCAGCGACCGCGACAGCCAGGTGCCCGCAGCCCAGCCAATGAGCACCCCAAGGCAGGCGATCAGACCAGCCAGCAGCAGATAATGCAGGCAGACCTCATAGTTGGAATAGCCCAGCGCCTTCAGAAGGCCGATCTCACTGCGCTCCAGCAGCACGATCCGCCCCACCACCATATTCACCAGAAAGGCGGTGATCCCAAAGAAGATCGGCGGCAGGATCAGCGCGGTATTGCGCAGCTCGCTCAGCTCGGCGTCGATGAACTGATCCGACAGTTGCAGATCGCGGCCATGCGCGCCAAGCCCGCCATAGGGCGCCAGAATATCGTCGATCCGGTCGATCACCTCATCCTGCCGGGCGGCGGGGTTGAGCTTGACCGACAGGCTGTTGAAGGCGCCCTTCATATCAAACGCCGCTTCGGCCACCCGTTCCGGCAGCCAGATAATGCCAAAGGTTTCATTGTCCGGCAGCAGCGCACCCGGCCCCAGAGTATAGATGAATTCCGGCGACAGCACCGTGCCAGTCACCCGCAGGTCGCGCCGCTGGCCGTTCAGGTTGGCACTGAACCGGTCGCCGGGGCGCAGCCCGTTGGCGCGGGCAAAAGGATCATTGATCGCCACCTCGTCCGAGGCATCCGCATCCGGCAGGCGCCCGCTCCGCAGGAGTGGCACGTTCAGCAACGGCCCGCCGTTGCCGGGCAGCGACAGCACCAGCCCCGTCACCGTCTCGACCTTCTCCGGCAGATCGAGGATGGCGTAGTGTTCGACCCGCGCCTCGGCAGCGCGCACACCGTCGATGGCCTGCACCCGTCCCATCTCGTGATCCGGCACCCGCGTTGCGCGGGCAAAGACATCGGCGAAGCGGTTTCGCTCGTAATAGGCGGCGCGGGTGTCATCCAGAGCCCGCTCCATGCCAAAGGCCATCAGCAGGATTGAAACCCCGCAGGCCAGCACCAGTGCAATGGCCAGCGCCTGCGCCCAAAGACGGCGGAAACTGCGCAAGAGTTTGAGATCCAGCGCCTGCATCGCCCTACCACTCGATCTCGGCAGGGGCGAGCCGGGTGGCGTTTTCCTCCACCAGACGGATCTTGCCATCCTGGAACCAGATCACCCGATGCGCCATCTGCCGGATCGCGGCATTGTGGGTGATCACCACGGTGGTGGTTCCGGTGCTCTCGTTGATGCGGCGCAGCGCCTCCAGCACCTGCACCCCGGTCTTGCTGTCGAGCGCCCCAGTGGGTTCATCGCACAACAGGATCTCGGGGCGTTTGGCGATGGCGCGGGCAATGGCGACGCGCTGCTGCTCGCCGCCGGACATTTCCGCCGGGAAGTGATCCATGCGGCTGCCCAAACCGACCTCTTTCAGCGCCTCTTCGGGCGGCATCGGGTCGCGCGCCACGTCCGTCACCAGCTGCACGTTTTCCCAGGCGGTCAGACTGGGCACCAGATTGTAGAATTGAAAGACAAAACCGACGTGATCGCGCCGGAACCGGGTCAGCCCCCGGTCGCCCATGCCCGTCAGTTCCTGATCGCGGAACCAGACGCGGCCGTCAGTGGCGTGATCCAGCCCGCCAAGAATGTTCAGCAGCGTGGATTTGCCACTGCCTGACGGCCCCAGCAGCACCACCAGCTCACCAGCGTATAGTTCAAGATCGACCCCCGCCAGCGCATGCACCTTTTGCTGGCCGGTATCATAGACCTTGGTCAGGTCCTTGGTTCTGAAGACGACGTCGGGCATGTTCACCTCTTGGCCCCCATCGATAGGGGCACGGCGCGCCCTGAACTTTGACATGGCTCAACCCCGAATACAAAGCCCCGGCAGATGGGCCCCCTACCGTTGCAGCCACAACGCCCCCCCTAGCCCTGCAAAAGGCACGCAACGTGACGGAGGGTTCTGCCCGTCCAAAGGCTTGACGCCCCGGCGACATCGGGCAGGATCTCGCCAGAACCAGGGAGGACAGAATGACAACACAGACCGAAGCGGAGCTTACCGCCACCATCGCCCGCGCCCGCAGCCAGCAGTTGGGCGATCTCTTGCGCCGCAGCGCCGCCCGCACGCCGCAAAAGACCGCGCTGGTGTTTCGTGGGCAGCGCGACAGCTTTGCCGAACTCGATGCAGCGGTGAACCGCGCTGCCAACGGTCTGGCCGCGCGCGGCATCACCAAGGGCGACCGGGTGGCGCTCCTGTCCCACAACAACCGCGCCTTCGTGGTGTTCCGACTGGCACTGGCGCGGCTGGGGGCGGTGACGACGCCGGTCAACTTCATGCTGAACGCCGAAGACGTGGCCTATATCCTGGATCACTCCGGCGCACGTGCCATCATCGCCGAGGACGCGCTCTGTGCCACTGCCGATGCGGCGCTCGCCCAGCTGGATCAACCGATGCTGTTCCGCCTGTCGATTGCCCATGCCGCCGACGCGGTTCCCGCAGGCTGGGAAGCCGCCGAGACCGTGCTGGAGGATGCCAACGACAGCGCGCCGTATGTGGAGATCGCCGACGATGATCCTATCCAGATGATGTATACCAGCGGCACGGAATCCCGGCCCAAGGGCGCGCTGCTTTCCTCGGACGCGCTTTATGCGCAATACGGCAGCTGCATCAGCGATGGAGAGATGGCTGCCGACGACATCGAGCTGCACTGCCTGCCGCTGTTCCACTGCGCGCAGCTGGACTGTTTCCTGACACCCGACATGTATCTGGGCGCAACCAGCATTCTGATGGAGGCCGCCGATCCGGGCAAGATGCTGGAAGCCATCGCCGCCGAGGGCGTCACCAAACTGTTCTGCCCCCCCACCGTCTGGATCGCGCTGCTGCGCCACCCGGATTTCGACAAGACCGACCTCAGTTCCCTGCGCAAGGGCTATTACGGTGCCTCGATCATGCCCACGGCAATCATCGAGGAGCTGACCAGCCGCCTGCCGAACCTGCGCCTGTTCAATTTCTACGGCCAGACGGAAATGGCCCCTGTCGCCACCATCCTTCTGCCGCATGAACAGCTGAGCAAGCTCGGCTCGGCCGGTCGGCCCGCGCTGAACGTCGAAACCCGCGTGGTCGATGACGATGGCAACGACCTGCCCGTTGGCGAAGTCGGCGAAATCGTGCACCGCAGCCCGCATCTGATCCTTGGTTACTACAAGGACCCCGCCAAGACCGCCGAAGCCTTTCAGGGCGGCTGGTTCCATTCCGGCGATCTGGGCCGTTTTGACGAGGAAGGATACCTTTATGTGGTCGACCGCAAGAAGGACATGATCAAAACGGGGGGCGAAAACGTCGCCAGCCGCGAGGTGGAGGAATGCATCTTTCACCACCCCGCCGTGGCCGAGGTCGCGGTCTTTGGTATTCCGCACCCCAAATGGATCGAGGCGGTAACCGCCGTGGTGGTGGCCAAACCCGGCGAAGACACCAGCATTGAGGCGCTGATGGACTATTGCCGTGAAAACCTGGCCCATTTCAAAAGCCCCAAGCATATCGCCCTGGTCGAGGCGCTGCCCAAGAACGCCAGCGGCAAGATCCTGAAGCGCGACCTGCGCATCGCATACGCGGGCGTCTTTGAAGAAGAGAGTGCCTGACCAGTAGATCCAGGCCCCCAGACCCCGCCCCGAGCACGGGCGGGGCGCCCCCCATCCGCATCCTCCATCTGACGCTTTGAGTGGCGAAAATTCTTGCCTTTGCCCACAAATTAGGCGAAGGCTCAGAAGGATACATGTCCAACATATGACCGCTTGCCTGATCGGCGCGGTGTTTCTACCGATTGGACAATTGTCCCGTGTTTCAGGGGCTTATTCAACAGGGGGATTGTTCCATGACAAATGAATTCAAGGGCGCCGTATCGCGCCGCCAGTTCCTGGCCACCAGCGCGGCTGCGGCCCTGACCGCAGGCGCCGTTGCTGCGCCTAGCCGCCTGATGGCCTCTGAGCCGCTGAAAGTCGCGGGCATATATACCGTGCCGGTCGAACAGCAATGGGTAAGCCGTATCCATGTGGCCGCCCTGACCGCGCAGGACCGCGGCGACATCAGCTATACCTATTCCGAGAACACCTCGAACTCGGACTATTCCCGCGTGATGCGCGAATATGCCGAACAAGGCTACCAACTGATCATCGGTGAAATCTTCGGTGTCGAAGCCGAAGCGCGCGAAGTTGCCGCCGAGTACCCCGATGTGGCCTTCCTGATGGGCTCCTCCTTCAAAGAAGACCCGGCAATCCCGAACCTGTCCGTTTTTGACAACTACATTCAGGATGCCTCCTATCTTTCAGGCATTATCGCGGGTGCAATGTCGAAATCCGGCAATATCGGCATGGTCGGCGGCTTCCCGATCCCGGAAGTAAACCGCCTGATGCACGCCTTCATGGCCGGTGCGCGGGAGATGAACCCCGAGATGAAGTTCCAGGTCTCCTTCATCGGTTCCTGGTTCGATCCGCCGAAGGCCAAGGAAACCGCCTTTGCCATGGTCGAGAACGGCGCCGACATCCTTTACGCCGAACGCTTTGGCGTGTCAGACGCAGCCAAGGAAAAGGGCCTTCTGGCCATCGGCAACGTCATCGACACCCAGTCGGATTACCCCGAAACCGTGGTGGCCTCGGCGATCTGGCATTTCGAACCGACGCTGGATGCGGCCATCGCAGCGGTCAAGGGCGGCAGCTTTACCGCCGCTGACTACGGCATGTATTCCTTCATGAAGGAAGGCGGCTGTTCGCTGGCGCCCTATGGCACCTTCGAAGGCAAGATCCCGCAAGAGGCGCTGGATCTGGTTGCCTCCCGCACCGCCGCGATCAAGGACGGTTCCTTCACCGTTGCGATCAACGACGAAGAACCCAAATCCTCCTGATACGGGCCTTTCGGCTATGACAGAAACAGACAAGGCGCAGGTTGTCCTGCGCCTTCAGAACATTACGAAACGGTTCGGTCCCGTCACCGCCAACGAAGACGTCAGCTTTTCCCTGCACCGGGGTGAGGTGATCGCGCTTTTGGGGGAAAACGGCGCGGGCAAGACCACGCTGATGAACATCCTGTTCGGCCAGTACACCGCCGATGAAGGATCAGTCGAGCTGTTCGGCCAGCCCCTGCCCGCGGGCAATCCGCGCGCGGCGCTGGATGCTGGTGTCGGCATGGTGCATCAGCATTTCACCCTCGCGGGGAACCTGACGGTTTGGGAAAACATCGTGCTGGGCGTTGATGCCCTTAGCGCTGCCAGCCTGAGGCCCGCCGCCGCCAAGGCGCGCATCCGCGACCTGTCGGAACGCTTTCACCTGAAGGTCGATCCCGACGCCAAGGTCGGCCGTCTGACCGTGGGCGAACGCCAGCGGGTCGAGATCCTGAAGGCGCTTTACCGCGATGCAAAGATCTTGATCCTGGACGAGCCCACCGCGGTTCTGACCCCGCAAGAGGCCGACGCGCTGTTCGCCACTCTGCGCGAGGCGATTGCCTCGGGGCTGTCTGTGATCTTCATTTCCCATAAATTGCACGAAGTCATGGCGATTTCCGACCGCGTGCTGGTGCTGCGCCATGGCCGCCTTGTGGCCGAGCGCGCCACCGCAGACACCAATGGCGAGGAACTCGCCGCGCTGATGGTCGGCGCTGAGGTCAGCGCGCCAAGCATCGCACCCGCTACCCCCGGCGCACCGCTGCTGTCATTGCGCGGAGTCACCACGCCAGGCGCCGGATCGGCGCCGGGACTGGCACGAGTGGCGCTGGAGCTGCGTGCGGGCCAGATCACCGGGCTTGCCGGGGTGTCCGGCAACGGGCAGGCGGCGCTGTCCGATCTGATCTCGGGCCTCATCGCCCCGTCCAGCGGTAGCATGGAGCTGCATGGACAAGCCCCTAAAGGCTGGTCGCCGCGCAGCGCCATCGCAAATGGCGTCGCCCGCATTCCCGAGGACCGGCACAAGACCGGCACCATCGCCGATTTCGACCTGACCGAGAACGCGATCCTCGAAACCTACGCCACCCGGTTCAGCCAGCGCGGCTGGATGAACTGGAAAAAGGCCCGCGCCTTTGCCGAAGGCCTGATCAAGGGCTACGACATCCGCTGCCCGGGGCCCGATATCCGCATCCGCCTGCTGTCGGGCGGCAATATGCAGAAACTGATCCTCGGCCGGGTGCTCGAAGGCGCACCGGATATCATCCTCGCCAACCAGCCGGTACGAGGATTGGACATCGGCGCGGTGAACTACGTGCATGAACAACTGGCCAAGGCCCGCGATCGGGGCGCCGCCGTTCTGCTGATCTCAGAGGACCTCGATGAAATCATGCGCCTGTCGGATGTGATCCACGTGATTTCCGAAGGGCGGCTCAGCCCGGAATTTGCCCGTGGCACCATGCGCCCCGAGGATCTGGGCCGCTGGATGGCGGGCGAAGGCTTTGACAAGGACATGACCGATGCGGCTTGAACCGATTGCAGCGCCCTCCCTTGGGCGGCGTGTGCTGCCGCCAGCGCTGGCCATCGCCGCGACCTTTGTGGTGGCGGCCCTGCTGGCGATGATCGCGGGCGGCAACCCCTTTGCCGTCTTTGGCCTGATCCTAGAAGGCGCGTTTGGATCGAAATTCGCCATCCTGGAGACGCTGAACAGCGCAACACCGCTGATCTTTACCGGGCTGGCCATCGCGGTGGCGTTCCGGGCCAAGCTGTGGAACATCGGCGCCGAGGCGCAACTCTATGCCGGGGCGGTGATCACCGTGGTTCTGGGCACCGGTGCCCTGTCGCTGCCTGCGCCGCTGATGCTGGCGCTTTGCGCCATCGCTGCGATGCTGGCCGGGGCGCTGCTCCTCTTGGGTCCTGCCCTCCTGAAAACCCGGCTGGGCGTCGATGAAGTGGTGACGACGCTGCTCCTCAACTTCATTTTCCTGCTGTTTGTCAGCTACCTGCTCGAAGGACCGCTGAAGGATCCCATGGGCATGGGCTGGCCCAAATCCGCGCGGCTATTGCCCGAGGCCCGCCTGCCCCGCATCGTCGAAGGGCTGCGCCTGCACTGGGGCTTTGCGCTGGCGCTGATCGCGGCACTTGCCGTCTGGGTGATCAACACCCGCACCACGCTGGGCTATGAAATGCGCGCCGTCGGCCAGAACGCCGAGGCCGCCGGTTTCGCCGGCATCCCGGTCACCAAGGTGATCCTCAAAACCGCGCTGCTGTCCGGTGGCCTTGCCGGTCTTGCGGGCTTTTCCGAGGTCTCCGGCCTCAAGGGATCGCTGACGCTCGATCTCAGCCCCGGCTTTGGCTACACCGGCATCGTGGTCGCCATGCTGGCGCTGCTGCACCCGCTGGGCGTGGTTGTCGCGGCGCTGTTCGTGGCCGCCATTTTCGTCGGCGCCGACAGCATGAGCCGCGCCGCAGGCGTACCAAGTTACCTTGCCGATATCATGCTCGCCTCGGCCCTGTTGTTCATGGTGCTAGCGATCCTTCTCACTAAATTCCGCCTGCGGAGGGACTGACATGGATCTCATCGACATCCTGCTGTCGGCCAGTTTCTGGGCTGCAGCCATCCGCATCGCATCGCCGCTGATCTTTGCCACCATCGGAGAGCTGATCTGCGAACGCGCGGGCGTTCTGAACCTCGGCATCGAAGGCATCATGGTCGCGGGCGCATTTGCAGGCTGGATCGCGGTCTGGGGCGGCCTGCCGCTTTGGGGCGGGGTCGCGGTGGCCATGCTGACCGGCATGATGCTGGGGCTGGTGCATTCGGTATTCTCAGTGCCCTTTGGCCTGTCGCAACACGTGGTCGGGGTCGGGCTAACGCTGTTGGCGACCTCGCTGACCTTCTATACCTACCGGGTGATCCTGCCCGAGGTGTCTTCGCCGCCGAAAATCACCGCCTTTCAGCCCTATGAGATCCCGCTTCTGTCAGATCTGCCCCTCGTAGGCCCTGCGCTGTTCTCGCAAACGCCGCTGACCTATGCCGCCTTTGTGCTGGCGGGGCTGACGGCGCTGGTCCTTTACCGGACGCCCTTGGGCCTTGCGGTGCGGGCGGCCGGGGAAAACCCGCAAGCCGTAGCGGCGCAGGGCCTGTCGGTCACCGCGATCCGCATGGGCGCGGTGGTGGTCGGCTCGGGCTTCATGGCTATCGGCGGTGCCTTCCTGACGCTGTCGGCCTTTGACAGCTTCTTCTTCGACATGGTGAACGGGCGCGGCTGGATTTGTATCGCGCTGGTCGTCTTTGGCGCCTGGAAACCGGGCAAGGCGGTGCTGGGCGCGGTGCTGTTTGCCGCCTTTGACGCCCTGCAGATCCGACTGCAACAAACCGGCATCGGCGCGGTGGTGCCCTATCAGGTCTTCCTGATGATGCCCTATATCCTGTCCATTCTGGCGCTGGTGGTGATGTCCCGCCGCGCCGAGATCCCGGCGGCGCTGATGGTGCCCTTTAACAAGGGGGAAAGATGATGTTCGACCTGATCGTCAAGGGCGGCACCCTGCCCGATGGAACAACCGCCGATATCGGCATTACAGGCGGCAAGATCACCGCCATCGAAGCCCGTCTCGATGCCGAAGCGGCTGAGGTCATCGACGCAAGCGGCGATCTGGTGGCGCCGCCTTTCGTCGATCCGCATTTCCACATGGATGCGACGCTGTCGTATGGCAAACCCCGGCTCAACGCCTCGGGCACGCTGCTGGAAGGGATCTCCCTTTGGGGGGAGCTGCGCGACATCGCCACGGTGGATGAGATGGTCGAGCGCGCCCTCACCTATTGCGACTGGGCCGCCTCAATGGGAACGCTGGCGATCCGCTCCCATGTGGACACCACACCCGATCACCTCAACACCGTTACCGCCATGCTGGAGGTGAAGGAGAAGGTCAAAGACTACATCGACCTGCAACTGGTCGCCTTTCCACAGGATGGTCTTTACCGCACCAAAACGGGGCGCGAGAACGTGATCCGCGCGCTGGATATGGGCGTTGATGTGGTGGGCGGCATCCCTCACTTTGAGCGCACCATGGCAGATGGCGCGCAGTCGATGCGCGATCTGTGCGAGATCGCCGCCGAACGTGGCCTGATGGTCGACATCCACTGCGATGAGACCGACGATCCCCTGTCCCGCCATATCGAGGCGCTGGCCTATGAGACCCAGCGGCTGGGCCTAGAGGGCCGCGTTGCGGGCAGTCACCTGACCTCGATGCATTCGATGGACAATTACTACGTCAGCAAACTGCTGCCGCTGATCGCCGAGGCCGGGATTTCCGCCATCCCCAACCCGCTGATTAACATCATGCTGCAGGGACGGCACGATACCTTCCCCAAACGCCGGGGTCTCACCCGGGTGAAGGAAATGCAGGCGATGGGCATCCCCGTGGGCTGGGGGCAGGACTGCGTGCTGGATCCCTGGTATTCATTGGGCACCGGAGACATGCTGGACGTCGCCTTCATGGGTCTGCACGTGGCGCAGATGAGCCACCCGGACGAAATGGGCCGCTGTTTCACCATGGTGACCGAGGTCAACGCTCAGATCATCGGGCTACAGGACTATGGCCTGAAAGTTGGCAGCGATGCCTCCCTCGTGGTTCTGGATGCCAGCACCCCCACCGAAGCCGTCCGCCTGCGCCCCGCCCGCCTGGCAGTGGTCGCCAAGGGCAAAGTGATTGCCCGCAGCGCCCGTGGGGACGCGCGCCTTATGCTGCCGGGACGGCCCGAAACTGTACGGCGACGGCATGAAGCGGGGTAGAGGGAGCTTGATCACCTGAGCAGACTGGCAATCTCATAAGAACTTTTGACCCGCAAAACGGAAACCACAGGGCAAAAATGCACATAAGTCATGCTTGTCATTGTGACGCCAAAATTTCGAAGCTGAATTACCTCGCCTACATTCCTACTCGACACATATCCAATTCTGCGCGCAACTGTTGCAGGACTTCATACCGAGAATCACCTCCAAATACCACATATTCGTTCAGAGAAGATGAGATCGAACGGGTTTTAAGTCCATTACATTGAACCGACCTACTGCCAGACCTAACTCCATTTTCACTCAAGATCTTCTCCGCAGTTGCGTATCTTCTCAGAGGAGTTCCATTAAAATCTCCAAGAATATGATCGAAAGTACGATCCATCAGGCTATTGTACGCGCGCTCTAGAACTTCACGAATATTTTGAGAGTATTTAAATTCTAAAAATTGTCGATCTGAAGAGCCGCGCAGGACGATATGCTCTACTTCCCTCAAATCAATCCTTAACTCGTGACTCTTGTACTGTTCGACATGAGTACACGGATACGGACTCTGATTCACAACCTCAATGGTGCATTCCTCAAATTGAACCTGTGAATTTTCCAAAAGCCTCATTGAAGCATGCAATTTTCGTTCAAACGAGTCCATCGAGTAAGCTATACAAGGAAAAGAAGACACGAGGATTGTGATGGCGACGAGCCTAGAATTGAATTGTTTTCTCATTCTCTGGACCTAACTGGCTTTTAGGAAAGCAAACTCTATCTCAGATTAGAAACCTGCACCCACAAAAAAAGGCTACGAAAACAGTGAAACTCATTCTTTGGAAGGTTACGTGGTTTTAAGGCGATCTACAAGCCGCAACTCGCCCCAAGATTGTCAACTTTCCGCATTCAAAAAACCGGAGCGATATAGAAGCCGGTGATCAGAAGCCTTTACCGTTTCAGCTCAATGTCATGCACAACTTTTTTCGCTCTGATGAACTCGTCACTGCGCACGCTGTTCCTCCCATCGGCGCACCACGAAAACAATCTCAACAAAGAACAATGGCGGCCAAAAGAAAAGAAACAAAACAAACATCAGCCACAATTTTCCCGAAGTGAAATCCCATGGATCGAAGATCACTCCGTACGCCAACAACAGATGAAAAATAGTTGCAATAAAAAATTTGGGCACCAAAGGTTTCCAAATCACCTTACAGCTCCTCTTGCACTTTCACCACAAGACACGCCTAGACCCCCAGATACTGGTCCGTCAGATCCGGGGTGAGGTCCTCCATGCGTCCGGTCCAGACGCTTTGGCCGCGGTTCAGGATCACCGCGTGATCGGCGATCTGGGCGAGTTCCTTCAGCGTCTTGTCCACCACCAGGATCGACAAGCCCGCCTCACGCTTTAGCTGGGCAATCGCCGCCCAGATTTCCTGTCGCACCACGGGGGCCAGCCCCTCGGTTGCCTCATCCAGGATCAGCAGGCGCGGGTTGGTCATCAGGGCGCGGCCAATGGCCAGCATCTGCTGCTCGCCGCCCGACAGGGAACTTGCGGTCTGATCGCGCCGTTCCTTGAGCCGTGGAAACAGCCCGGCGACGCGCTCAAAATCCCAGGGGCCCGGGCGGGCGGCGGCGGTCAGATTTTCCTCCACCGTCAGCGGGCCGAAACAGCGGCGCCCCTCGGGCACCAGACCAATCCCCAGCCGCGCGATCTTGTGCGAGGGCAATTGCCGCAGATCGTGCCCGTCGAACCGCACATCGCCCGCAGAGGGATGCACCATGCCGCAGATCGATTTGATGGTGGTGGTCTTGCCCATGCCGTTGCGGCCCATCAGGGCGACGACCTCGCCTTCGGCCAGATCCAGCGAGACGCCGAACAGCGCCTGCGAGGGGCCGTAGGAGGCCTCGACTTTGTTCAGGGACAACAGGCTCATGCGGCGTCCTCCTCTCCGAGGTAAGCACGTCGCACCTCGGGATTTGCGCGGATTTCATCGGCGGTGCCGGTGGCGATCACCGCGCCATAGACCAGCACGCTGATCCGGTCAGCAAGGGCAAAGACCGCGTCCATATCGTGTTCCACCAGCAGGATCGGCGCCTCGTGACGCAGCTCGTCCAGAAACCCGGTCAGAACCTTGGAGCCGCTGGCACCAAGACCGGCCATGGGTTCATCCATCAGGAACAGTTTGGGATTGAGCGTGAGTGCCACCGCGACCTCCAGCTGACGGCGCTGGCCATGCGACAGATCGGCGGTGCGCCGCTGCGCCTCATCCTGCAGACCGACGCGTTCCAAGGCGCGGCGGGCAGGCTCCAGCAGGGTCTTGTCCTTCATCACGTTGCGGAAGAAGGAAAACACCCGGCCCTGCGCACCAAGCGCGCCCAGCACCACGTTCTGCAGCACGGTGAACTCCATCGCGAGCGAGGAGATCTGGAACGTCCGCCCCAGCCCCAGCCGCGCCCGCGCCACGGTATCAAGGTCGGTGACATCGCGGCCCAGAACCTCGATCCGGCCGGTGTCGGGACGCAAGCTACCCGAGATCTGCTTGATCAGGGTGGATTTGCCCGCGCCATTGGGGCCGATCAGGGCGTGGATTTCACCGGGGCGCAGGTCGATGCTGACATTGTCGCTGGCCTTGAGCGCGCCAAAGCTTTTGCTGATGCCTTCGACCTTCAGCACCGGGTTTGTATGCGGATCAGTCATGGGCCACCTCACGTCCTGTCAGGGCGCCGATCAGGCCGCCGCGGGCAAACAGCACCATCAGGAGCAGCAATAGCCCGAGGAAGATCTGCCAGTATTCACTGATCCCGCCCAGGAGATGCTCCAGCAGGATATAGACGGCAGCGCCTACAACAGGGCCGAACAGCCGCCCCACCCCGCCGATAATGACAAAGACCATGATTTCACCGCTGGTGTGCCAGCTCAGCATGGTCGGGCTGACAAAACGGTTGAGATCGGCATAAAGCGCGCCGGCAAGACCGGTGATCGCGCCCGAGATGACAAAGGCCACAAGCCGCAGATGAAAGGGCGTCAGCCCCACGGTCATCACCCGCTCTTCGGTCTGGCGGGCGGCCGCCAGCGCTAGGCCAAAGGGCGAGCGACCCAGCCGGGCAGAGAAGACCAGTACCAGGCAGAGGATGACATAGGCGATCATGAAGAACTGGATCGGGTCCAGCGTGTTGAGGCCGGGAAATTCGTTGCGCACCCAGATCGACAACCCGTCCTCGCCGCCATAGGCGGACCAGGAGATCGCGAAATAGTAGAGCATCTGACCAAAGGCCAGCGTGATCATGATGAAATAGACGCCCGAGGTGCGCAGCGACAGCGCCCCGATCACCAGCGCCACCAGCGCGCTGGCCACGGTGGCCACCAGCCAGATCACCGGCATCTGATTGGTGCCTTCGATCAGAAACGGCACCTGCATCAGCGGCTCATAGTTCTGGGCATGGGCGGCCAGAATGCCCATGGCATAGCCGCCGATCCCAAAGAACGCCGCATGGCCAAGGCTCACCAGCCCGCCGATCCCCAGCGCGATATTGAGGCCGACACCGGCCAGCGCCAGGATCGCGACCTTGGTAGCGAGGGTAATGACAAAGGGCTCGTCCATGGCATTGGCCCAGAGCGGCACCGCCAGCAGCGCCAGCGCCAGCGCCCAGTTGAACAGGTTTTCACGGGTCATGCTCATGCGCTCCCCCCATAAAGTCCCGAGGGGCGCACCAGCAGAACCGCCGCCATCAGGATGTAGATCAACATCGACGCCAGCGAGGCCCCGACCGAGGCAGCACTTGCCGGTTCCAGGAACAGACCAAAGAATTGCGGCAGGAAGACCTTGCCCAGCGTATCCGTTAGCCCCACCAGCAGCGCGCCGACCAGCGCGCCCTTGATCGAGCCGATACCACCGATGACAATCACCACAAAGGCCAGGATCAGAACCGGCTCTCCCATGCCGACCTGAACCGACTGAATGGCTCCGACCAAGGCACCGGCAAGCCCCGCCAGCGCGGCGCCAAGGGCAAAGACCAGCGTATACAGCCGGGAAATATCCACCCCCAGCGCTGCGATCATCTCGCGGTCGGCTTCACCGGCCCGGATCTGGATCCCGATACGGGTGCGGGCGATCAGCCAGAACAGCAGCGCTGCCACCACCAGCCCGATGCCGATAATGGCAAGGCGGTAGGCCGGGTATTCGATACCGCCCGGCAAGCTGAGCGGCCCGGCCAATGCGGCAGGCACATCCAGAAACAGTGGAAAGGAGCCGAAAATCCAGCGAGTGCCTTCGGAGAAAATCAGGATCAGCGCAAAGGTCGCCAGGACCTGATCAAGGTGATCGCGGTCATAAAGCCGCCGGATCACCGCGATCTCGACCACAGCCCCGGCCGCAGCCGCCGCAGCCAAACTGGCAATCAGCGCCAGCAGGAAGGAACCGGTCAGCCCGGCCACTGCCGCCGCCGCGAAGGCCCCAACCATGTAAAGCGCACCATGGGCGAGGTTGATCAGGCCCATAACGCCAAAAACCAGCGTCAGGCCCGCAGCCATGAGAAACAGCATGACCCCGAACTGCAATCCGTTCAGGATCTGCTCAAGAATGAGAACAATGGACATGGGAGATTTCCGTTCTGACGGGGGCGCCAATGCGGCGCCCCCGCAGGGAGGATCAGATTACATCTTGCACTCGGCCGCGTAGGCGTCGGAATGATCTGTCAGACTGGTGCCGATGATCTTATTGGTGAAGATATCACCTTCCTTGATGACCTCGCGGACGTAAATGTCCTGGATCGGGTGCTGGTTCGGACCAAAGCTGAACTTACCCCGCACCGATGCGAAATCGGCTTCTTTCAGGGCAGCGCGGAAGGCGTCTTTGTCCGACACGTCGGCCTTGTCCAGCGCGCTCAGGATCAGGTTGGCGGTGTCATAGCCCTGCGCCGCATAAAGCGACGGCAGGCGGCCGTATTTTTCCTGGAAACCAGAGACGAATTCGGCGTTGGCCGCATTGTCCAGATCCTTGTTCCACTGCGAGGTGTTCTTTACCCCCAGCGCCGCATCGCCCACCGCCTGCAGGATGCCCTGATCAAAAGAGAAGGCCGGGCCCACTACGGGCAGATCGATACCGCTGGCGGCGTATTGCTTGAGGAAGGAGATCCCCATTCCGCCGGGCAGGAAGAAGAAGACCGAGTCGGCGCCGCTGGCACGGACCTGCGCCAGTTCGGCGGCATAATCAGTCTGGCCCAGCTTGGTGTAGATCTCACCCGCCAGTTCACCCTTGTAGAAGCGCTTGAACCCGTTGAGGGAATCCTTCCCGGCCGGATAGTTCGGCGCCATGATGAAGGTCTTCTTGAAATCGGCGCTGGTGGCGTAGGCACCGGCCGCTTCGTGCAGGTTGTCGTTCTGGTAGGAGACCGAGAAATAGTTCGGGTTGCAGCCCTTGCCCGCCAGCTGTGCCGGCGCGGCATTGGTCGACAGGTAGAACAGCCCCTGCCCGGTCGCCGAGGGCACCACCGCCATGGCCAGGTTCGACCACACGATACCGGTCAGGATATCCACCTTTTCGGACTGGATCATCTGATCGGCGATCTGGACTGCGGTTGCAGGTTTGCGCTGATCGTCCTCGATCACCACTTCGACGTCATCGCGCCCGGCGTTTTCCATCGCCAGCATGAACCCGTCGCGGGTATCCACGCCAAGGCTGGCGCCGCCGCCGGACAGGGTGGTGATCATGCCGATCTTGGTCTCGGCCTGCGCCGCAACGGCCAGAGCGGACACCGCTGTCGCCAGCGCCAGTGTTTTGATTGCTTTCATTTCCTATAGTCTCCCTATTGCAGTTATCGACCGGATCCGCGTTGGCCGCGGTTATTCCTGTGACCCCACTATTTCCGCTTCACGCGGGTGGCGCCAGTCCTTGATCGCCTTTTCCCTCTGACGGGGACACCTTCTGCCGTTTGCCGTGCAGTGGTGGATTTCACATCCTGACGTTTTATCCGCCGCCCGGGGCAAGGCTGCCGCATCCGGCAGGCCCACCGCCTGGTGGCTGACCTCAAAACTCTAGGCGGCTTCTCTGTTTTGTTTCAAGATTAAAATATTAAACCCTAAAACATAATTTAGTATGGAGTCGGAAAGGGGTGCACGCCACGGTTGAAGGACCCGTGATTTACGCAGCAGCACAACGCGTCAGATCAGTCATAATAGCAAACTAAGCACCTGATATATAAAAACTACTTAAGCTAACACCAGTCGCGCCCGCCTGTTCCAGAAAGGCTTCTGCCACGATATACGCACCGCTCATTTCACGGTCAGACGACATCTTCACCAGATCCATTCCGCGCCTCATCTGAGGCATATCTAACGACCTCGGCACAACCTCCGGGCCTTGTGCCACCAGCTCGCCGCCAAGACGTTCGGGCAGGATCACATCCTAAGTGACCGATGCTTCCGTCAGACGAATCGGATCCGTTTGGGCAGCTCTTGGTTTCTCCAACACGCCCCCAACGCAATCCCCCCTCGCCCCCTGGTCCCTGCTCAGATCCCGAGCAGGCGCCCCGGGCCCTTGCACTGTTTCGGCGCCCCCGCCAACTGCGCCATATGCCAGGCAAGCACCTGATTGCTGCTCAGCACTGGCCTGCCTAGACGCGCCTCAAGATCGTCTATGATATCAAGCGTGCGCAGGTTGGTGCAGGACAGGAACACCGCATCGGCGTCCCCAGCCACGGAAAGGGCCGCCGCGTGGATCGAGGCCGGATCGATCCGCGCCACCCGCGCCTCCACCTCTTCCCCGAACGACACGGTGCCGCTGACATCATACCCCCGCGCCGCAAAAGCCTGTCGGACCGGGTCGCTGACGCTTTCCACATAAGGCGACACCAGGGCCAGCGACCGGACCTCCAGCGTCGCAAGCGCTGCCAGAGCCGCAGTCAGAGGATCGGTGACATGGGTCGCGGCGGCGCCCTGCCGTACCAGATCCGCGACCCGGTCCGCGCCGATCAGGGTGGTGCCCGAAGTGCAGCAATAGCCGATCACGTCGAATTCCGCCGCCGGGGGCAACAGCGCGGCAGCCGCTGGCAGCGTCTCTTTCATGGTGGCAATGGTATCCGGGGTCAGCTCATCGCCGCTGGGAATACGGCTGACATGATGGGCGACCTCTCCTCCCGGCAACAGACGGCGCATGTCCTGCTCCAGCGTCTCATCCACCTGCAGTACGATATGGCCAAAGGTTGCGCGGCTGCCGATCGGGCCAGTCAGCTCATAGGGGAAATTCTGCATGATCTACTCCAGAACCGGCAGCTCTGCCGGGGCACGGGTGGACAAAAGCTCGGGGCCGCTGTCGCGCAGGACGATGTTTTCCTCGTGCACCAGAATGCGGCCAGGGGCGATCTCGGCGCCCGGTTCCAGCGTCAGCACCATCCCGGCGCGCAGCACCGTCTGATCCTTGGGCGTAAACGAAGGCCATTCGGTCAGCGTCACCCCCAGTCCATGGCCAAGCCGCCCGCCGCCGGGCGTGGCGCCATGGGCACGCAGCCCCTCGCAGAGAATCCGGTGCGCATCCGCGGCAGTCATGCCGGGGCGCAGCTTCTCCAGCGCCAGATCCGTGGCCGCATAAAGCGACGCATGCGCCTGAGCGGTCTCAGGCGCGACCGGACCGATGGCGTAATTGCGGTCGAAGTCGCAGAAATAGCCATCGCGCACCGCGCCGGTGTCCAGCATCAGCACATCGCCTACCGCCAACGGCTGCGGCGTCGCCGGAGAGATCACATCACCGTAGCCGCCCGGCCCGGCACCCCCAGCCGTGTAGCTGACCCAATCGGCGCCCTCTTCCAGCAGCACCCGCTGAAAATCACGGAACACCGCATCAAGCGGCCTGCCGGGGCCTGCGAACTCCGGCACCCGGGCAAATGTACGATCCGCCACCGCGCAGGCGGCGCGGATCTTGGATACTTCGGCATCTGACTTTATCTCTCGCACCCGCTGCACCACATCCGTGGCATCCACCATGCGGCGCGGTGCCAGCCGCGCGGTCAGCGCCATGTAATCGCCAAGCGCCATACGCAATTGCGTCTCCAGCCCCATCGGCGTGCCGATGGCTCCGGTTTCCGGCACCAGATCGCCAAGGGTCGCCGCCAGCAGGCTGACGCCATCATCCTTCGGATCCGGCGCATCCCAACAGCGGATGTCGGAAATCCAGCTTTGCCGCATCAGATCCACGCCAATGGCGGGGATCACTGCAACAGGGTCACCTTTGGCCGGAACCACCACAAACCAGGGACGCGCCGGGCTTTCCCAGAACCGCGTCAGGAACCCCGTGACATAGAAGATATCCGCCGCCGTGGTCAGCAGCAGTGCCTCCATGCCCGCTGCCGCCATGCCCGCCTGCAGGGCATCACGCCGCCGCAGGAACTCACCCCGGTCAAAGCCGCGGGCGGGATCAGCCATCTTCCGGCCCTTCGCTGAGGATCGCCAGCACCCGCGCATCGGGTCCCAGATCCTTCACACGCCCCGCCAGAAGCGCTGCCAGACCGGCGCCGCCCGATGGCGTCGTTGCATAGCCATATTCGGCAAGGGTCCGGACCCCTGCGGCAGCTTCTTCCTCGGATATGGTGGCAAAGACATCGGCATCGCGCGCCAGCCCGTTCAGCGCCACCATCGACGGGGTCTTGCAATCGAGCCGCCCCATGGAAGAGACCGGCCCCTGCGTGTCCTGCAATTCGCCGCTGCGGATGCTCTCGATCAGCGCAGGCGCCGCGTCCGGTTCCACCACGATGATCTGCGGCGTGTTGCCCCAGACCTGCCGCGCATAGGCGGCCACCGCAGCCGCCAGACCGCCGACACCGGCCTGCAGGAAGATATGCGTCGGCACCCCGTCGATCTGGGCGACAGCCTCGGCGGCCAGTTGCAAATAGCCCTCCATCACCGCGATGGCCGGGGCGCTGTAGCCGGGCCATGAGCTGTCGGAGAGCAGCGTCCAACCGTTCTCTTCGGCATCCGCCGCAGCAGCGGCCATGCTGGCCTCGTAATTATCACCGGCGCGTACAACCCGGGCGCCCTTGTCGCGCAGCCGCTGGGCAAAGGCCTCGGGCACCGCCCGCGACAGGTAGATCACCGCCTCGGCCCCGAAAATCCGCGCCCCAGCCGCAACGGACAGCCCGTGATTGCCGGCGCTTGCCGTGGCATAAGTTTGTCCGTGCAGGGCCGTTTCCCAGACCTGAGAGGCGCCGATCTTGTCCTTCAATGCATCGGCCGCTGCGCTGGCAATGCAGTAGGCCGCGCCCAGCGCCTTGAAACTGCCCAGCCCCATGCGGGCGCGCTCGTCCTTGATCCAGATCCTGGCCACCCCGGCTTTTTTTGCCAGTTCATCCGCCTCGATCAGCGGTGTGATCGCGTGGCGCGGACATAGTGTCAGCAGCTTGGCCACCGCATCGGCGGCAACGCTGGGATAAAGCTGAGGCTCAGTTCCCGCGACCGGCAACGCGCCGCCCCGCCACATGTTATCGAGTGTCTTGCTCAACGCCCCATCCATGGATCGACCTCCTCTTCTTTTTGTTGTTCGATTTTTGCCCAACCTAATCTGCACCGCCATCGGTTTCTCGGAAATTTCGCCGCCCTGCAGGCCGATTTTCTGATGACTTTTCACATTTGATGCAGAATACCGGACAATGGCAGCACTCCGGCTGTGCAAGTCACGGAAAAACGGACAAACTTGCAGCCCTAAGGAGGCGTGATATGGACAGATTCGACCAGCTCATCCTTGCCGCGATCCAGGACAACAACCGGCTGACAGCCGAGGCCCTGTCGCATATCGCCGGGCTGTCCCCCGATGCCTGCCGCAAGCGGCTGACCCGGCTGCGCGCGCAGGGCTATATCGATGCCGATATCGCGATGCTCAATCCTGAAAAACTGGGCCGTGGACTGATGCTGATCGTCGAGGTCACCCTGCACAGCGAGCGCGCCGAGGATATCGATCGCTTCCGCCGCCGTATGGTCGAGGCGCCCGAGGTCATGCAGTGCTATTATGTGACCGGCAATGCCGATTTCATCGTCATCCTGACCGCCCGCGACATGCCCGATTTCGAAGCCTTCACCCGGCGGCATTTCTTTGACGAAGAAAATATCACCCGGTTCCGTACCTCCGTCGTGATGAACCGGGTGAAAACAGGCTTCTCGCTGCCGATCCTGCCGGACGCGGACACAGAGGGCGACGGCGCCTAGCCCTCGTGGCCGCCGATCTGCCGCTCCATCAACCGCTGGTAAAGGCGCGGCGCCAAGCTGTTCACCCACCAGGCCAGCCGCGCCACCCGTCCCACCGGGATCATCGGCTGCCGTCGGCCAAGCCCGCGCAGGATCTCCTCGGCAGCAGCCTCGGGCGTCATGTAATCCATCCCATCTGCGGCCGATCCCGGCCGCGCGATGCCGTCGATCTGACGCTGGTCGTTGCCGATATTGGTGGCCACGAAAGACGGCGCCGCGATCAGCACATCGACGCCATAGGGCCGCTCTTCCGAGCGCAGGGATTTGAAGAACCCCTCCAGCGCGTGTTTGGACGCCGCATAAGAGGTACGATGATAAAGCGGCGTAAACCCCGCCACAGAAGACACCGCGATATGCGTCCCCGATGCCCGCCGGACCGCCGCCAGAAAATGCCCGGCCATGGCGACGGCAGCAAAATAGTTGATGTCGAACACCCTCCGGTGACTGGCCTCGTCGATGGTATCAAAGCCCCCGATCTGGGTGATACCAGCGTTGTAGATGACCAAATCAATCACCGGATACTGCTGCTCGATTTGCTCGGCCTTGCTGCGCAACTGGGTCGAATCGGTCAGATCGCAGCGGATCGGGATCTGGGTCTCGCTGCTGTCCAACCCCGAGACATCCAGATCCAGCAGGACCACCCGCCAGCCCCGCGCCTGCAGCGCCATGGACAAGGCCCGGCCAAGCCCACCGGCGCCGCCGGAAATGACTGCTGTTTTCTTCTTCGTCATAGGCCTGCCTGCTGCCTCCACAGATCGAACACCTCGGCGCTGGTCAGCTCGGGCGTATAGCCGAAGTCCCGTTTCAGGGCGCTGTTGTCCAGTACCGGCCGGTATTGCAGGAACCGCACCTGTTCCGGCCCGTATTGGCTGAGACCAAGAGGTTTCGCGAGCGCCAGCGCCGCCTTCAGCACCCAGGCCGGCAGGCGCAGAACCGGTTTGCCCAGCGCCTGCGCCAGATCGGTGACGCCCATGGCGCCATCCCCGGCGACGTTGAAGACTCCTTCTGGTCCATCGGTTGCCGCGCGGGCCAGAATGCGGGCCAGATCGCGGGTCCAGATAAAGACAAAGGGGCTTTCGCTGCCCGTCACCGCCAGCAGGCGCGGACGGCG
Source organism: Phaeobacter gallaeciensis (assembly GCF_001678945.1). Lineage (NCBI taxonomy): Bacteria > Pseudomonadati > Pseudomonadota > Alphaproteobacteria > Rhodobacterales > Roseobacteraceae > Phaeobacter > Phaeobacter gallaeciensis. The sequence goes on along the minus strand of NZ_CP015124.1, from coordinate 2,995,069 downwards.
GAACAGGGCGGTGATCTGGTTTTCCGTGCCCGCCCCCAGCACCGTGCCAACGCGCAGGATCACCTGCTGCAGCTGCGGCGCCGAACGGCGGTATTCGGCCAGCATTTCCTCGACCTGACGCTTGTGGTCGGAATAGGCGAACTCCGGATTGCCGCGCAGGCTGTCGTTCTCGCGCAGCGGCTGCGGGTTGTCCGCGTGATAGCCATAGGCCGCACCAGAGGAGGTCACGATGATACGTTCCACCCCATGCGCCACGGCGGCCTCCAGCACCTTGCGCGTGCCCGCGACATCAACGGCATAAGCGAAATCGCGGCTGCTGCCCTTGGGCGGGGTCACGATGGAGGCCAGATGCACAATCACGTCGGGCTTATATTCGCCGATGACCCGGGCGGGATCATCGGTTGTGACATCCATGCGGCAGAACTCTCCGCCCTTGGGCAGATCCGCAGGCGGCGCCAGATCCGAGGCGATCACCCGGCAGGCGGGCAGCTCCCACAGCAGGGCACGGCCCACCATGCCAGCAGCGCCGGTGATCAGAACGGTTTTGGTCTTTGCATCCTCGGTCATCGCGCTGCCTCCGTCCGGGACATCAGAGCGGCCAGTGCTAACCCCGATATGGCATGCCAGATCCCCCAGAAGGCTGCCGCGACGGCCATGCCGCCCAAGCCCCCGAAGAAGGCAAAGATCAGCACCAGACCCAGGCCCGAGTTCTGGATGCCGGTCTCTATCGTCACCGCGCGCCGGTCATAAGGCGACAGCCGCGCCAGCGTCGCGGTGATCCAGCCCCCGCCAAGCGCCACCGTATTGTGCAGGATCACCAGCCCGGCGACCGCGCCTGCGAATTGCAGGAAGAAGCCCCAGTTGGCCGCCAGCGCCAGCACGATAAAAGCAACGAAGATCCCCATCGACAGCCATTGCAGGGGCCGCCGGATGCGTGCCGTCAGATCGGGCGCCCGCATATTGAGCTGCACCCCCAACACAAGGGGCAGGATCAGCATCAGACCGACGGTGATGGCGATCTGCACCGGGTCGATCTCGGTCTGCTGCAGGATCGCCCGCGTTGGAGGGTAAAGCCCACCCCAGAGTCCGATATTGACCGGTGTCAACAGGATCGCCCCCACGGTGGCAAACCCCGTCATCGACACAGACAGGGCGGAATTGCCGCCCGCGCGATGGGTGATGAAGTTGGAGATATTACCGCCCGGGCAGGCCGCCACCAGAATGAGCCCCAGCGCAATCGAGGGACGCGGCGCGGTCAGCCAGACCAGCGCAAAGGTCAGCACCGGCAGCACGATGAACTGCGATAGCAGCCCGACGATCAGCGGTTTGGGCGCGCGGCGTAACTGGTGAAAATCAGAAGGCTTCAGATCGATGGCGATGGAGAACATCACCACCGCGAGGATCCCATTCAGAAGCGTCAGAGAGGCGGGGCTGAAATTCAGCGTGATCTCATCAATCCCGCTCATGCGCCCGCCCCGGAGAGCCGCTTGATCCAGCCCGTGACCGCCTTGCGATAGGTCGCCTTGTCCACGTAGTAGGCCATCCGCGCCAGTTTCAGATAGGCCATACCGCCGGTTGCGCGTTCAAATCCCGCGGCCTTTTCCGCCTTCAGGGCCTTGGCCCCGGCATTGCCGGTCTCAAGCCCCTTGATATAGCGCGCGACCATCTCGGCCTGCTCGTGCCGTCCCTGCCAGCCAAGGCCGCTGGCCTCGACCATGCCGAGAACGAACAAATCGTCGCGCGCAGGGTGCATCGCGTTGAGATACAGATGCGGTGCATCGCCCTGCCAGTTCAGCAACTCCTTATCGATAAAGGGATAGTGCAGCTTGTAGCCCGTCGCAGCGAGGATCATGTCATACTCGCTGCTGCTGCCATCGGTGAAATACACCACCTTGCCGTCTATCCGGTCAATATCGGGGCGGATCTTTAGATCGCCGTGGCCCGCGTGATAGAGCACCAGCGAATTCACCACGGGATGGCTTTCGTAAAGTTGGTAATCGGGTTTCGGGAAGCCATACTTTTGCGGATCGCCCACAAACCATTTCAGGATCAGACCATCGATGCGCCGCTTCAGCCACATCGGCAGCTGGATCAGCCCGCCCATGGTGTCTGCCGGTTTGCCAAAGACGTATTTGGGTACGAAGTAGTAGCCGCGCCGCATCGACAGATCGCAGCTGTTGCCATGGTGGATCGCATCCACCGCGATGTCGCAGCCCGAATTGCCCGCGCCCACCACCAGCACGCGCTTGCCGCCGAACTGCTCGGCCTTGCGGTATTGGCTGGAATGGATCAGCTCGCCCGTGAAGTCGCCTGGGAATGTCGGCATGTTCGGCTCTGACAGGGTGCCATTGGCGATCAGCACACCGGCAAATTCGGCGCTGTGCTCGCCCTCCGGATCGCGCCAGGTGACGCGCCAGCCCTCGCCCGGACCGCCCAATGGTTCGGTCTTCAGGACCTCGGCGTTGAAGTGATACCGCTCCCGCAGGCCGAAATGATCCGCGAAATCGTGGAAATAGTTTTTCAGCTCCCGATGCGAGGGGTATTCGGCCACCTCGTCCTTCATCGGGAAATCCGCAAATTCCGTCATCCGCTTGGATGAGATCAAATGGGCGCTTTCGTACATCGTGGAGTTCGGCCCCTCGATGTCCCACAAACCGCCCACATCCGAATGCAATTCAAACCCCTGAAAGGGAATGCCTTGTTCGACCAATACCTTGGCCATGGCCAGCCCCATCGGCCCGGCGCCGATGAGGGCATAGCGCCCGCGCGTTTCCGTCATAATTCCTCCCTGTCCTCCGACTTTAGATTGAACAAACGTTCAAAATAAGGCAAGATATTTTCACCAACGGGAGTTTTTCGTGGAAAAACAACGCAAACGCGCCCCTTCGGCGCGGTCACTGCAGACCAAGGCGCGGATCCTGGACGCCGCCGAAGCGCTTTTTGCTGAGCGCGGATTCGAAGGCGCTTCGCTGCGCGATATCGCAGCGCTGGCCGGGGTACAGGTCGGGCTGGTGCACCATCACGGTGGCGGCAAGGAAGAGCTGTTTCACCAGACCGTCACCCGCCGTGCCGATGAACTGGCCGACGTGCGTCTGGCAGGGCTGGAGCGCCTCAGGGCCGAGGGTGCCCTGTCGCTGCGGGGGCTCCTGGATGTCTTCATGCGGGCCTATGTGACGCTGGCACGCACCGGCGGCCCCCATTGGCAGCACTATGGCCGCCTGGTGGCGCATGTGTCCGCTGATCCGCGCTGGCGGCCGCTGGCGGCGCAGTGTTTCGACCCCACAGCCAACCGGTTTATCGAGGAGATTCTGGCGCTTTATCCGCAGGCTGAACGTCAGGCCGCCGCCACCGGTCAGGTTTATTCCGTGGCTGCGATGCTCGCCTTTCTCAACACCGGCTGGCGGATCGAGGCTCTGAGCCCCGGCGCCGCCGAAGCGCAGGTCGACCAGCTGATCGCCTTTTGCACCGCCGGAATGGAGGCGATCCTGACAGCGAACCCCGGCCAGTCCCAAGGCTGATAGGCAGAGCTAGAGCGACCGCCCCAGGCTGATGGTCGGGCTCAACTGCACGCAAACGGGCGGCGTTGGCTGATCCGCCTCCCGCGTCTCAAGCACGATGCGCGCGGCGCGTTCGCCGATCTCGCGGCGGCAGGCATCAGTGGTGGCCAGTTCCTGCGGAAGTCCTTGCAGGATCTGCAGGTTATTGAACCCCGCCAGCGCCACGTCGCCGGGCACCGAAAGCCCCTCGGCCTGGCAATGCATCAGACCGCCGACGCTCATCACGTCGCTGGAATAATAGATGCACTCCAGTTCCGGCGTGCGCTCCAGCATCTGCGCGGTCAGCTGACGCCCGGTCTGGATCGAGCTTTCTCCGGCATAATGTTCCCGGTCCATCAGCGTGACACCCTGCTCTGCCAATCCTTCGACAAAGCCGTCAAAACGTTTACGGGCGCGGAAATCCTGCGGCATCTTCGTGCCGATAAAGCCGATCTGCCGATAACCCTGCGACAGGATCTGCGCCGCCATGTCGCGTCCCGCCTGCAGATGGGAAATGCCGACGCAGTGGCGCACCGGGGTGCCATCCACATCCATCACCTCCACCACCGGGCAATCCGCCTGCTCGAGCATGCGCCGGGTGGCCTCAGTGTGCTCCAGCCCCGCCACGATCAGCCCCGAGGGACGCCAGCTCAGCATTTCGCGAATCACGGCCTCTTCTTCATCGAGCTCATAGCCCGATACGCCAACCACCGGTTTCAACTGCGTTTCCTTCAGCACGTGGGAAATCCCCGACAGCACCTCTGGAAAGACAAAACTGTTCAGCGACGGCACCACCACCGCAACCAGATTGACCGATTGCGAGGACAACGATCCGGCGATGCGATTGGGCACATAGCCGTGGGCACGGGCGATTTCCTCGACCCGCGCGCGGGTTGCCTTGGACACATCCGTGGTCCCGCGCAACGCGCGAGAGGCGGTCATTTCACTGACCCCGGCCAGACGGGCGACGTCCTTGAGCAGCAGCTTCTTTGTCATGCGCGCATGGTCCAGCACTTCGCGCCCAGCCGCAAGAGGCAGCGGGCCGGGATTGGCCGATGTTTTCAGGCAGGGTTGATTTACTTGATCGTTATCGATAACGAATACACAAATGTTAGCGCCACCGCTATCGATACCGCAACCAAGGGGCGATTCCAAACACGCCCACTGCACGGAGACAGATGCCATGACCCTCAAGATCGCAATCAACGGATTTGGCCGCATCGGCCGTGGCGTCCTGCGCGCCCTGCTGGAACGCGGCGACACCGACATCGACGTGGTGGCGATCAACGATCTGGCACCCGCCGAAACCCTGCTGCATCTGCTGAAATACGATTCCGTGCATGGTCGCCTGCGCGCACCTGCCTCTCTCGCGGACGGGACCCTGCGGGTGGGTCGCCACACCATCCGGCTCAGCGCCGAGCGCAACCCGGCGGATCTGCCTTGGGAAGGCGTCGACATCGCCTATGAATGCACCGGCCTGTTCACCAGCCGCGATGCGGCGGCCGCGCATTTGGGCAATGGTTCGAAGCGCGTCCTGATCTCCGCCCCCGGCAAAGAGGTCGACCGCACCGTGGTCTATGGCGTCAACCACATGGATCTGACCGCGGACGATCTGGTGGTCTCCAACGCCTCCTGCACCACCAACTGCCTGGCGCCGGTGGCGCAGGTGCTGGATCAGGCCTTTGGCATCAAGACTGGCTACATGACCACCATTCACGCCTATACCGGCGACCAGCCGACCCACGACAGCCCGCACAAGGACCCCTATCGCGCCCGCGCCGCAGCCCTGTCGATGATCCCGACCTCCACCGGCGCCGCCCGCGCCATCGCCGAGGTGCTGCCGCATCTGAAAGGACGGCTGGAAGGCTCCGCCATCCGGGTGCCGACACCGAATGTCTCGGTTGTCGATCTCAGCTTTGTGCCCGAACGCGCCGCCACGGTCGAAGAGGTGAATGACGCCGTGCGCGCAGCCTCGGAGAACGGGCTGTCAGGCATTCTGGCCTATGAAGAAGATCCGATGGTCTCGGTCGATTTCAACCACGACCCGCATTCCTCCTGTTTTGCCGCTGCGCAGACCGCTGTCACCAGCGAAGGGCTGGTGCGGGTGGTCAGCTGGTATGACAACGAATGGGGCTTTTCTAACCGCATGCTGGACACCGGCCGCCACATGGGCCGCCTGATGAAGCCAGAAGAGATGGCGCTCGCCAGCTGAGCGCATAAGACCAAGCAATCACTGACCCACGCGGCAGATCATGGCGGGTGGGATTGCACGGGGGCCGCACGCAGCGGCCCCTTTTTCGTGCCATATAAACCGCAGATCACCCGGCCTTGCGGGCCTCGTCGGCGGCGCCTGTGATCGTGGCCAGCGCCGCCTCCACGCTGACCGCGTCATGGATCAGCGGGTGGCTCAGCCCATGGGTGGCAAAGACGCGCCGGATATCCAGCCCCGCCCCTGTCAGCCACAGGGCGACGCCTTGCTTTTGGGCCTTATGCGCCAGACCTTCGATCATATTGGCGCCGGTTGAATCCAGAAACGGCACCGCCGAGAAATCAACGATCAGCGCCTTGTGGCTATCCTGAATGCGGTCCAGCACCGACCCGATCGAGGCGGTGGCACCAAAGAACAGTGCCCCGGTGATGCGGTAGACCACGACATCCGGGTTCGCCGCCTGCTCTTCGTGGTATTCGCCGCGCCCATCGGCGCTATCGGCCTCGTCCCGCCCGACCAGTGGCGTATGCCGCGACACCGCCGTTGCCCGGCTCATCCGCTGGATGAACAGCACCGATCCCAAGGCAAGACCGACAACGATGGCCTCGGTCAGATCGCGGAAAATGGTCAGGAAGAAGGTCGCGGCCAGAACCGTCGCCTCACCCCAGCCCGAGCGCAGCAGGATAGCGATCGCAGGCCGTTCGATCATGTTCCACGCCACCACGGCCAACACCCCGGCCAGCCCCGCCAGCGGAATGTAGGAGGCCAGCGGCGCCGCGATCAGCATGAACAGCAGCAGGAAGACCGCGTGCAACATCCCCGCGATGGGACCATGCGCCCCGGCGCGCACGTTGGTCGCAGTGCGGGCAATGGTGCCCGTCACGCAGAAGCCACCGAACAGGGAGGAACCTATATTTGCCGCCCCTTGCGCCACCAACTCGCAATTAGAGCGGTGACGGCGCCCGGTCATGCCATCGGCCACAACTGCCGACAGCAGCGATTCAATGGCCCCCAGCAGGGTAAAGGACACCGCAGAGGGCAGCACCGCCAGAATGTGATCCAGCGATAGATCCGGCAGGCGCGGCGCAGGCAACGAGGCGGGAATGCCGCCGAATTTGGTGCCGATGGTCTGCACCGGCAGTGCCAGAAATGCCGTGGCCGTCGCCGCCAGCGCCACTGCGATCAGCATGCCGGGCCAATGCGGGCGCCAGCGTTTGAGGCCAAGGATCACCGCAACGGTTACAATCGACAGGCCCAGCGCCGCCGGGGTGATGCTGCCCCTCACCTCCCAAAGCGCCGGGAGTTTTTCCAGCAGCTCTCCCGGTTCATGAGGCAGGGACAGCCCGAACAGCTCTTTGATCTGGCTGGCAAAGATGATCACCGCGATCCCCGCCGTGAAGCCCACGGTGACCGGAAAGGGAATGAACTTGATAAAGGTGCCCAGCCGCAGGAACCCCACCGCCAGCAGCATCAGCCCCGACAGGAAGGTCGCCAGCACCAACCCTTCGATCCCGTGCTGCGCCACCGTTGCGGCGACCAGAACGATAAAGGCACCCGCCGGGCCGCCGATCTGGAACCGCGACCCTCCGAGCAGCGAGACCAGAAATCCGCCGACAATCGCCGTATAAAGACCCTGCGCCGGGGTCGCCCCCGAGGCGATGGCGATGGCCATCGACAGGGGCAGCGCCACGATGGCGACCGTCAGCCCGGCAATGGTATCGCCGCGCAGCCGCGCCAGACCGTAGCCTTCGCGCAACACGGTAATCAGTTTCGGGGTAAACAGCTCTGCAAAGCTTGGCGCTTCATGCGCACTGCTGGTCTGGTCTTTCATCTGGGCCGCACCTTTGGTTGGTGTGCGGCGGGATCGTCGGCATAACGTCGGCGGTCGCCGTCGCGGATTTGGATCTTAAGGGGTCTGGGGTGGAGATTTCAGGCGCACACCGCGCCCGCCCGCCGTGCTGGGCACGCCTTCGGCGATCAGCTCGATACCCGACTGTTCCAGCGCAGTGACCACCTTGGTCAGGCTGTCGACCACGCCCCGGACGTTGCCGGCGCTGGCCTCCATGCGCTGGATCGTCGGCACCGAAAGCCCGGCGCGTTCCGCGAGGGTTTTCTGATCAATACCAAGAAGGGCACGCGCCGCGCGCATCTGGGGGCCGGTAATCATGAAGCATACCTGAAATTACACTATGGGAATTCCATATAGGTATAGTGATATATGAAATATCAAAATCAAAGTCCAGAGGTGTACCTTCACAACAATATGCGTCGCCCTGACTGGTACACGCAAAAAGGGCCACGCGATGCGCGGCCCTTGCCTCAATCCGCCCAACCGAGCGGAGATATCTGATCTGCCCGTCTAGATCCGGAACACCGGTTGCAGCAGACGCGGGATGAAGGAACGGAACCGCAGCGCCGCGTCAGTGGCAGCCAGGCAGATACAGGCTGCGCCCTCTTCGGCCACCGGGGTATGCTCCAGATCGCTGCCGGCAATCTCTACATCGCCGACGCCAAAACGTCCGGTTTCATCGTGGAACGCGCCCTGCAGCACCAGCGTCAGCTCCAGCCCGTTGTGACCATGGTCCGGCACCGCCTGCCCCGAGGGGATATATAGCAGCCGCACGCTGCCGCCCTTGCCATGGGACAGGATCGACTGGCGCACGCCCATGCCGAGCGGTTTCCACTTCGGGGGCAGCCCGCCCAGCGCCTCCATCACCGGTCCGGGAAACACACCGGAGCGGTGATAGGCCGGGGGCGCGGGCTCAACAGGATCGTCCAGCGCATCCAGAAGCCGCGCCTTCAGATCCGCCGACACGGCCATTCCGGCTTCGGTGCCGCAAGCATTTTCAAGCATGGCGCCGCCAACCGCCTCATGCGCGCCCAGCCGGGCGCGGCACTCGTCGCACATAGAGATATGCGCCGCCAGCACCAGCGAGAAAGCCTGTTCCAGGCTCCCCGAGGCATAGGCGATCAGCAGCTCATCAGGGATATGATGGGTGATGCTGCTCATGAGGTTTCAGTTCCCTTCAATTCGTGCCGCAACCGTTCCAGTCCAAGCCGGATGCGGGATTTTATCGTGCCAAGCGGCAGACCCGTTTCAGCGCGGATGTCCGAATGGCTCAGCTCCCCGAGGTAAGCCTTTTCCACCATCTCGCGTTGTGCGGGTTTCAGCCGCTTCAAGGCCTCCCTCAGGCGCGACGTCTCTTGCTCCAGGGCAACGATCTGCGCCGCGTCTTCCTGCACCTCTTCGGGTTGCTTCAGCTCTTCGGGTACGGGGCGACGTTCCTTTCGGATCACATCGATCTGACGATTTCGCGCGATTTGGTAAATCCAGGACGACACCTGCGCCCGCTGCGGGTCGAACAGGTGTGCCTTGCGCCAGACCGTCAGCATCACGTCCTGCACGATATCCTCGGCCTGACCCTGTGAAATGCCCGAGCGGCAGATCACCCCTTTGAGCCGCGGCGCAAAGTGGTCGAACAGCAAGCCAAAGGCGGCCCGGTCCCGCTGGTCCCGCACCGCAAGCATCCAGAGGGTCTGCTCAGAAAAGCTGTTGGTATCCACTTGTTTCCTTTCCCGCGCATCGGCGGTCACCTCACCTACCGTAACCGGTAGCTCGGGCGCATCAAGAGCGGGATCTGCATCAAGTTCCAACATGCCAGTGTTACGTGGCGCCGCTGCGACTGGATCAAAAGCCACCAGAATTTTTTCTGCGCGAACGCATCGCTTCGATTTCATCCCAAGAAGGCGAAAACTTTTGATCCGGCCCGGGAATGGCGGCGTACTCCCTGAAAAGAAACGGAGAACACATGTCATTTGATGTCCCACCCCTACGTCGCCAGCGCATTGCTATTGTTGGCGGTGGCATTTCTGGTCTCGCCGCCGCCTATCGTCTGGCACCCGGCCATGACGTGACCCTGTTCGAAGCCGCGCCGCGCCTTGGCGGACACGCGCGCACCGTCCAGGCGGGGATGCATGGGACCCAGCCGGTCGATACCGGCTTTATCGTGTTCAACTTTGTCAATTATCCGCATCTGACCGCGATGTTCCGCGATCTGGATGTGCCCATCATCAAAAGCGATATGACCTTTGGCGCCAGCATTGACGACGGCGCCGTCGAATACGGGCTGAAAAGCCTTACATCCCTGTTCGGCCAGCGCCGTAACGTGGCCCGCCCGGCCTTTCACGGCATGGTGCGCGACATCCTGCGCTTTAACGCCCGCGCGGTCGAAACCGCCCGCAGTGACGATGTCACCATCGGTCAGCTGATGGACGAGCTTCGCCTTGGCGACTGGTTCCAGCGCTATTACCTGATGCCGATCTGCGGCGCGATCTGGTCCACCCCGATGGAGGAGATCCGTGGCTTTCCGGCCCGGTCGCTGGTGCAGTTCTTCCGCAATCACGCCTTGCTCAGCGCCACGGGGCAGCACCAGTGGTGGACGGTAAAGGGTGGCAGCATCGAATACGTCCGCAGGCTGGAGGCGCATCTGAAGGCCAATGGCTGCACCCTGCGCCCCGGCACGCCGGTGCAGGCGGTGGATCGCACCGAGGCAGGCGTCACCATCCGCTTGCCTTATGGCGAAACGCAGGAGTTCGATCAGGTCATCATGGCCTGCCATTCCGACGATGCGCTGCGGCTGCTGTCCTCTCCCACCGCGCAGGAAGAGATGATCCTCGGCAATATGCGGTATCAGGATAACGAGGTGATCCTGCACCGCGACGCCGGGCAAATGCCGAAACGGCGCGCCTGCTGGTCCTCCTGGGTCTACAAGGCGGCGGCGCAGGACAGCCGCCCGGCGATCGGCGTGACCTACTGGATGAACCGGCTACAGAACATTCCAGAGAGTGATCCGCTGTTCATCTCGCTGAACCCAGTCAGGCCGGTGCGTGACGAGACGATCTATGACACCAACACCTTCCGCCATCCGGTGTTCGATCAGGCCGCCATCCGCGCCCAGAAACAGATCCACGACATCCAGGGCGACAACAACACCTGGTTCGCGGGCGCATATCTGCGCCACGGGTTCCACGAGGACGGATTTGCCAGCGCGGTGCGAGTCGCCCGCGGCATCGACGCCCGCAGCCTGGCGCAGGTGCTGGCATGAGCGACAGCCCCGCTCCCCTCTGGCCCGACCATATCGCGGGCCACACCAGCCACGCGCGCCGCGGCGGCATCCGCAATGCCTTCCGCTATGGTGTCGATTACGTGCTGATCGACCCGCTGTCAGAGGCGCGGCCAGGGCTGTTCTCGCGCAATGGTTTCAACCTGTCTTCGGTCAATGACCGCAACCATGGCGGCGCGCCGGGCGCCGGGCGCGGCCTGCCTTGGGCGCAAGAGGTCTTTGCCGGGGCCGGTCTGGAGCTGGACGGCCTTCAGATTCTGCTGCTGACGCAACCGGGATTCCTGTGGTACACTTTCAACCCAGTCAGCTTCTGGCTGGCGATGGAGGGTGACACGCTGCGGGCGGTGATTGCCGAGGTCTCCAACACCTTTGGCGACCGTCACAGCTACCTGTGCCATCTTGACGGGTTTGCGCCGATTACGGCCGGTGACGAAATCACCGCCAGCAAGATCTTTCACGTCTCGCCCTTCCAGCAGATCGCGGGGGACTACCGGTTCCACTACGATATCCGCCCGGACCGGATCGCCATCCGCATTGCGCTGGAACATGGCGCTGAAGGCGTGATTGCCACCCTGACCGGGCGGCGGCGACAGCTCAGCAACGGCTCGATCCTTCGGGCGGCCCTACGGCGGCCCTTTGGCGCGTTCCGCACCATCGCCCTGATCCATTGGCAGGCCCTGAAACTGAAACTCAAAGGGGCGCCATACAGATCCCGCCCCCTCCCCCCAAAGCAGGAGGTCAGCTGATGCTTTTCATTACCAACCGTGTAAAACGCGATTTTCTCGACAGCTGCGCCCAGATCCGCAAGGGCAGCCTGCGCCTGACCACCCCGGAAGGCGAAGTGCATGATTTCGGCAGCGGCGCCCCGGCGGCAGACATGGTGCTGTTCGACTGGGCCGCCGTCACCGCCATGGCCGCGCGCGGTGATATCGGGCTGGGCGAAACCTACATCGAAGGCATGTGGGAGACCTCCAGCATCGAAACCCTGATCCAGGTGGCGATCCTGAACCTCGATTATTTTGGCGATTTTGCCTACCCGAGCTTCTGGAGCGGGCTGAAGTTCCGCGCCGTCGACAAGATCCTGCGCGCCAATTCGATCCGTGGTTCGGCCCGCAACATCAAGGCGCATTACGACGTCGGGAACGAGTTCTACCAACTTTGGCTCGATAGCGGCATGACCTATTCCTCGGCGCTGTTTGCCCCCGGCGACAATGATCTGGAGCGCGCCCAGAACCGCAAATACGACCGGGTGCTGAACCGGCTGACACGGGGCGAGCGGGTGCTGGAAATCGGCTGCGGCTGGGGCGGTTTCGCCGAACGCGCCGCCGATGCCGGGCGCGATGTCACTGGGCTGACCATCTCGCCCAGTCAGCACGGCTATGCCGACGCGCGGCTGGACGGGCGCGCCTCGATCGAGCTGTGCGATTACCGCAAATCCACCGGCACCTACGACAATATCGTCTCGATCGAGATGATCGAGGCCGTGGGCGAGCGCTACTGGCCCAGCTATTTCCAGACCGTCAAGGCACGTCTGGCAGAGGGCGGCAAGGCAGTCATTCAGGCGATCACCGTGCAGGACAGCTATTTCGACATCTACCGCAACTCCTCGGATTATATCCGCCAGTACACTTTCCCCGGTGGCATGCTGCTGTCGGATGCGGTGATTGCCCATCAGGCGCGGCAGGCGGGTCTGCAGGTGACGAACTCCTTCGCCTTTGGGCAGGATTATGCCCGCACCTGCCGGACATGGGCCGAGCAGCTGGCGAAACGGGCGCCCCGGATCATGGAGCTGGGCTATGACGCGGCCTTCCTGCGCAACTGGCGCTATTATCTGGAGATCTGCGCCGGCTCCTTTGCCGTGGGCCAGACCGATGTAGTGCAGGTTGAGCTGACCCATGCCTGAGCACCGGTTCCCGCCTCTGGCCGCCGCGCTGTTGATCGCGGCGCTGCTGCTGCCCGGCGCGGCAGCGGCAAACCTGCGCGGCTTTGGCCTGTCGCAGCCGGTTGAGCTGGGCACCGTCATGGTCCGCTGGCTGGGTCTGCCGATCTACCGCGCCAGCCTGCACACAGAGGGGGAGTCCCGGTTTGGCTGGCGCCAGCCGCTGGCCTTGCAGATCGAATATTTCCGCAGCATCTCGCAGGACGATCTGACCAAATCCACCCGCGTCGAGATCCAGCGGATCGAAGGGCCGCGCGCGGATCAGGCCGCGATGATGCAAAAACTTGCCAGCTGTTTCCGCGATGTGGCGCGCGGTGATGTATTCACGGCTGTTTCAACCCAGCCAGACAGTCTGGTTCTGCATCTCAACGGGCAGCAGACCTGCGCCATCCGCCACCCAGACCTGCGCAAACGCTTCCTTGGCATCTGGCTTTCGGACAACAGCCGCTCGGCGCGGCTGTCGGCGCGGCTGCGAGGCGATTGATGCACGCAGCCCGGATCAGTCTTTTTGCGCTCATGCTGGCGGCAGCGGGGTTGCCGCTCTATATCCATTTGCCGCGCTATGCCTCGGCAGAGCTGGGGATGAGCCTTGCCACCCTTGGCGCCATTCTGGCGGTGATCCGGGTGGTGGATTTCGTGCAGGATCCAGCGCTTGGTTGGCTGATTGACCGGTATGAGCATGCGCGCGGCGCCTTTGCCGCCCTCGCCTGCCTTGGCATGGCAGCGGGGTTCCTGATGCTCTACACCCTGATACCCGCCGCGGGAGGGTTGGTCTGGCTCATCGCCGCACTGGTGCTGCTGTTCAGCGCCTACAGCCTGGGGACCATCCTGTTTTATGGCCACAGCACCAGCCTGGCGGGATCGCCTGAAGCACTGATCCGGCTGGCAGGCTGGCGCGAGGGCGGCACGCTCGCCGGGATCATCCTCGCCGCGCTGGCGCCATCGCTGTTGCAGCAGGCCGGGGCCAATGGTGGCGGCTATGCCGCCTTTGGTATCCTGCTGGCCCTGATCTGCGTTGGCGTCTGGGCATTGACCCGCCCGCTGTGGCAGATTCCCAGCAGCCCCGAGGCGCCGGTCACTTGGGCCGCCCTGCGCCGCGCCGGAGGCCTGCGCCTTCTGGTGCTTGCCCTGGTCAACAGCCTGCCTGTGGCGATGACTTCGACCCTGTTTCTGTTCTTTGTCGATGAGAAACTTGCGCTGCCGGACCTCGCCGGACCGTTCCTGATCCTGTTCTTTCTGGCGGCGGGCCTATCGGTGCCAATCTGGACCCGGGCCAGCGCTGCCTATGGCGCCCGGCAGGTACTGGTTCCGGCCATGGCGCTGGCCATCCTGTCGTTCAGCGGGGCAGCACTCCTGCCCGCAGGCGCGGCCTGGGCTTTTGCCGCGATCTGCATCGGATCGGGGGCCGCCCTTGGCGCGGATATGGTGATCCTGCCGGTGTTGTTCTCGACGGCGCTGGCGCGGGCCGGGCTACGCGGCGGGCAGGCCTTTGGCCTTTGGACATTCGCCGCCAAACTGTCCCTAGCCGCCGCGGCAGTGATCCTGCTGCCCGCGCTGCAACTGAGCGGATTTGAACCCGGCGGCCCCAATGGTGCCAGCGCCCTGATGGCGCTGACCCTGGCCTATGCCGTTTTGCCCTGTCTTATCAAACTGCTGGCGATCGCCCTGGTGATGCGCCTGCCGCGAGAGGTCTCCTTGTCATGAAACTGGTTCTCCTGCTTCTTGTTGCCGTGCTTGTGCTCGCCCTCTGGCGGCCCGGATTTGGCTTTCGCGCCCAGCGGCTGGCGCATTACGCAGACACCGGCCCCGCCTTTGACATTCAGGAACGCCTTTCCGGCACACTGATCTCCGAAGGCATGATCTACGGGCCGCGCGGACGCGTTGTGTCGCGCTTTGTTGCGCGGATGAACGGGGAATGGGACGGCGCCACCGGCACGCTGAGCGAGGATTTCGCCTATGCCAATGGCAGCACCCAGGCGCGCAAATGGTATCTAACCATGGGCGAGGACGGGCATTTCACCGCCACGGCCGACGATATCATCGGCGAGGGCAAGGGGCAGCAGATGGGCGCCACCGTGCGGCTCACCTATCGCATCCGTCTGCCCGAAGATGCCGGAGGCCACGTGCTGGACGTCACCGACTGGATGTACCTGATGGACAACGGCACCATTCTGAACCGCTCGGAAATGCGCAAGTTCGGCATCAAGGTCGCCGAGCTGATCGCCACCATGCGCCCGGCGGAGGGCTGAGATGTTCGAAGGGCAGACCTGGTGGATCGTCGGCGCCAGCGAAGGGCTGGGCCGGGCCTTGGCCAAGGAGATGGACGGCGCGGGCGCCCGGCTGATCCTGTCCGCCCGCAATGCCGGGCGGCTGCAGCACCTTTGCGACGGCCTGTCCAATGCCCGGGCGCTGCCTATGGATGTGACGGACCCGGATGATGTGATCCGCGCCATTGCAGATCTGGGGCCTGTGGACGGTGTGGTCTACTGCGCCGGGGCCTATGATCCGCTCAGCGCGCAGGACTGGCAGCCGGAGGCAATCGAGACCATGTGCGCGGTCAATTTCACCGGCGCGCTGCGGGTACTGGGGCAGATCGTACCGCAGTTTTGCCGCCGGGACAGTGGCCATATCGTGCTGATCGGTTCGCTCGCCGGGTTCACCGGCCTGCCGGGCGCCATCGGATATGGCGCCTCCAAGGCGGCGCTGATGCATCTGGGGGAAAACCTGCAGGCCGATCTGCGCGGCAGCGGCGTGCGGGTGCAGGTGATCAACCCCGGCTTTATCCGCACCCGGCTGACGCAGAAGAACCAATTCAAGATGCCGCAGATCCTTGAGCCCGAAGACGCCGCCCGGCGCTGCCTGCGCGCCATGCAGGGGGGGCGCTTCAGCACCAGCTTTCCGGCGCCGTTTTCCTGGGTCTTCACCCTTGGCCGCTTGCTGCCGCGCCGCCTGTTCCTGAAACTGATGTAGCGAGGGATTGATGCCCACACACACGCCCCCGAAACAGGTTGTGATCCTTGGCGCCAGTGGCGGCATCGGCGCGGCGCTGGTGCAGCATTACGCCGCCCAGCCCGATGTCGAAACCGTGCACGCCGTATCCCGTCGAGGGGACACACCCGCCGCCGGGTCGGTGGTGCCCCATGCCGCCGATATCACAGACGAGGCCAGCCTGATCGCGCTGGCCGACGCGCTGGAGGCGCCCGATCTGATCATTCTGGCCACTGGGATCCTGTCGGACGGAACCGCGCTCAGGCCCGAAAAATCCCTGAAACAGCAAAGCCTGCCTGCCTTTGAACAGGTCTTTGCCGTCAATACCTTTGGTCCGGCGATGGCAGCGTGTCACCTGATCCCGCGCATGCCACGGGACCGGCGCACCATCTTCACGGCGCTGTCGGCGCGGGTCGGCTCGATCTCTGACAACGGGCTGGGCGGCTGGCACGCCTATCGCGCCTCCAAGGCGGCGCTGAACATGCTGCTGCGCAACTACGCCATCGAAATGGCGCGGCTCAATCCCGATTTCGTCTGTGCAGGCCTGCATCCCGGCACCGTAGACACTGATCTGTCCCGCCCCTTCAGCCGCGCGGTGCCCGAAGGCAAGCTGTTCACCCCCGCCTATGCTGCGGATTGTCTGGCCGGGGTTATCGCGGGGCTGTCACCCGAGAACAGCGGCATGGTTTTTGACTGGGCCGGAAAACCTGTCCCGGCCTGAAGGCACGGCCCGATGCCTGAACGGATCACCGGGTTGTGAGGAACCTCCGCAACCTGCCAAGCCCCCCTTGCCCCGCTGACCCGTGAGGTGCCACAGTGATGCGAGCATGATCCGGGCAGCAATGGCACGGCATGGGAGGGGCATACTTTGAAATCCGTTCGGCTACGCCTGTTGCTGCTGGCGCTGTTACCGCTCAGCGTGCTGATGCCGCTGATGCTTATTCTGGCAATGACCCGCTGGAATGCCGACTACGATGCCGTCCTGATTGCCAAGGTCGACAGCGACCTGCGCATCGCCGAGCAATATCTGGGCCACCTGCAGACCGGCACCGCCAACAGCATGCTGAACCTGGCGCAATCCACCGCCTTTCAGGCCGCGCTGAACGATGGCTCCGAGGCGGTGAACCGTCTTCTTGAAAGTCGCAGACAACAACTGCAGCTCGATTTCCTCGAATATCTGCCGCTTGCCGAACTGGAAGGGCCACAGCAGAAATGGCCAGTGATCCGCACGGCTGCCACCGGGCAGCTGGCCTCGGAGATCGACATTTTCTCCTCTGATGATCTGTCCCTTCTCTCCCCTGCCCTGCAGGAACGCGCCAATATCACCCTGATCGAAACAGAAGCCGCCGCGCCGACCACCCGCAAGGTCGAGGATCGCGGCATGGTGGTGCACACTGCCGCCCCGGTGATCATGCCCGGCCATAACGGGGTGCTGCGCGGCGGGCTCCTGCTGAACCGCAACCTCGATTTCATCGATACGCTGAACGCGCTGGTCTATCTCAGCGACGAGGACGGCGGCAACCGGCAGGGCACCGCCACCCTGTTTCTTGAGGACACGCGGGTGTCGACCAATGTGCGCCTGTTCGAAGACGTGCGCGCCCTTGGCACAAGGGTCTCGGCGGTGGTGCGCCGCGTGGTTCTGGAGGAGGGCCGCACCTGGCTGAACCGCGCCTTTGTGGTCAACGACTGGTATATCTCGGGCTATCTGCCGCTGACCGACAGTTTCGGAGAACGGGTCGGGATGCTTTATGTCGGCTTCCTCGAAGCGCCCTATATGGCGGCCAAATCCGAGGCGTACTGGACCATTGTCGGCGCCTTCCTGATGGTTCTGGCCCTGTCGGCGCCGCTGTTCCTGTGGCTGGCCAAGGGCATCTTTTCACCGCTGGAGCGGATGACCGTGACCATGAAACGGGTGGAGCGCGGCGATCTGACCGCGCGCAACGGCGATGTGGGCAGCCGCGACGAGATCGGACAGGTGGCATCGCACCTTGATACCCTGCTGGATCAGTTGCAGGACCGCGATCAGAAGCTGCGCGAATGGGCCGGAGAGCTGAACGCCCGCGTCGATCAGCGCACCGCGGAACTGCGGGCCGCGAACCAGAAACTGGAAGACACCTACAAACAGCTGGTGATGAGCGAAAAGCTGGCCTCGATCGGGGAAATCACCGCCGGGGTCGCGCATGAAATCAACAACCCGGTCGCGGTGATCCAGGGCAATGTCGACGTGATGCGGATGACGCTGGGACCGGGCGCCGCAGAGGTGAAGACCGAGCTGGATCTCATCGACAATCAGGTCATGCGGATCGGCGCCATCGTCAGCAAGCTCTTGCAATTCGCCCGGCCTTCGGAATTCGGCACATTCAAGGAAAGCGTCGATATCGCCAATGTGGTCACCGATTGCCTGGTGCTGGTGGATCACGTGCTCAGCAAGCATAACATCGTGGTCGATGGTCATTTCGATGTCGCCCCGGCGGTGCGTATTGATCCCGGTGAGTTGCAGCAGGTGATCATCAATCTGGTGATCAATGCGGCGCAGGCGATGAAGGAAACCGGCACGCTGACCCTGACACTCAAGGCAGAAGAGCGCGATGGCACGCCGGGGGCTTGCCTGACAGTGGCCGATAGCGGCCCGGGCATCAGCGAGGATCACATTTCAGAGGTGTTCAACCCGTTTTACACCACCAAACCGGGCGAAGGCACCGGGCTGGGCCTGTCGATCAGCCAGACCCTGATCCAGCACGCAGGCGGGATCATCACGGTGCGAAACCGCGAGGAAGGCGGCGCCGCCTTTGCGATCTGGCTGCCGGAGCGCCGCGACTGAAACGGCGCTTCCCCGGCCAGTCCTTGAACCTCTTTACACCCCCCAGGAGGCGCATTTGCGGTCGATGGTCTTGCGCGATACGCCCAGGCGACGGGCGGCTTCGGCGCGGTTGCCATCGCAGGCGTCCAGCATGTGCATGATGTGGCGCTGGGTCACCAGATCCAGCGTTTCAATTGCTGCCGGGCCGGTGACCGATCCCTTGCCAGAGAATTCTTCCGGGAACTCCCCCAGAATGACCGAGCGTTCGATCAGGTTGCGCAGCTCACGCACGTTGCCGGGCCAGTCATAGCGGGAAAACTTCAGCAAGGTTTCCTCGTTCAGCTCGAGCGCGGGCATGCCAAGCGTCGCCGAGAATTGCTCCATGAACAGCGCTGCCAGTTCGATGATATCCTCGATCCGCTCGCGCAGCGGGGGCATCTCGATCTTCACCACGTTGATGCGATGATAAAGATCGGCGCGGAACCGGCCCTCGGCCACCGCAGCCTCAAGGTCCGCGTTGGTGGCAAAAAGGAACCGCAAGTTCAGCGGGATGTCCCGTTCGGCGCCGACGGGGCGCACCCGCTGGTCCTCAAGCACCCGCAACAGCGCCGCCTGCACCTGATCGGGCATTTGCGCCACCTCATCAAGGAACAGCGTGCCGCCATCCGCGTGCAGGAACAACCCGTCTCGGCGCCGGTCCTGGTCGTCCAGAACGCCGAACAGCTCATGCGCGATCCGGTCCGGGGCGATGGCGGCGCAATTGACAGCTACAAACGGCTTCTGCGCCCGATCCGACAGCGAATGCATCGTGCGCGCTGCGATTTCCTTGCCGGTGCCGCTGGCGCCGGTGAACAACACCGGCGTTGGCAGGGGCGCCAGCCGGGTCAGCATCTCGCGCGCCTGGGTGATGGCAGCCGATTTGCCCAGCAACCGCCCGCGCGCCGCAGACCCTTCGGCCGACAACTCGTGTTTCAGCAGGTAGTTTTCCCGGCGCAGGTATTTGCGGTCCAGCGCCCGCGCCACCGAATTCAGGATCTGATTGGCCCGGAACGGCTTCAGCACGAAATCGGCCACCCCGGCCCGGAGCGCCATGATCGCGGTTTCCAGATCCGCATAGGCGGTGACCAGAATGGTATCGGCAAACAGCCCCACCCGGCGCTGTTCCTGCACCCATTCCAGCCCGGTCTTGCCCGGCATGATATTGTCGAGGATCACCAGATCGAAATGCGACTGATCGAGGATTGCGGAGGCTTCCGCCGCCGATGCCGCCTGCTCGACCCGCTTGCAACGCGGGCTGAGGATCTTGGTCATGAAATTGCGCATACCCGGTTCGTCATCGATCACCAGGATCGAAGCACCGGCAAGGTTTTCGCCGTATTCATCGCGCGGGACGGCAGAGATGACGGGCTGGTTCAATCCAGGCGCACCGCTTGGCCTGCGAATTTCTCATCCGCGGCAAATCCTGCGCGATCCAGAGCCAGATCCGCTCCTACGGCGATCACGGCAATCGCCGCAAAGCCTGCAAACATCGCTTTCATCCTGTCACTTCTCCGGTTGCGTTGCGTGTTTCAGAAAACCCACCAGGTCCTTGCGGTCCTCGGCGGTGGTGATGCGCTGCATCGGCATTTTCGACCCCGGAATGTAGTGGTCCGGTCCCAGATCGAACAGCGCATCGATCGTGTCGTCGTTCCAGATGATATCAGAACCCTGCAGCACCGGCGAATACCGGTATCCCGGCAGCGTTCCGGCGCGGCGTCCGAACAGCCCGTGCAGGCTGGGTCCGGCCTTGCGGCTCTCCCCGCCAGTCAGCGCGTGGCAGATCGAGCATTTGCGCATGAACTGCCGCTCGCCGTTGGGCATGCTGTCGGCCGGACGCAGGAATGTACGCTCTTGCCCCATCGCGGGGTCAAATTCATTCATCAGCGCCACCGGCCAGCCATAGACCACATCATCAAGTCCTCCCGCCCAAATGGTGTTGCCATCCGGCGAAAAGGCAAGGGCCCAGACCGGCCCCTGCCGCGTGGCACGGAAATCGCGGGCGATGCGCCAGCCGTTCCCATCACTGCCAGTGTCGATCATCATGATGTAGCCATGACCATCCCCCACCGCCAATTGGCGGGTGGAGGCGTGATAGGCCATCGCCAGGATCGGGCGACGGTCGAGGGTAAAATCGGCAATCGGGGCGCCGCTCTCCATGTCGATGATGCGGGTCGCCCCGTCCACCGCGCCATAGGCCAGCCAGCCTGCCCGAGCGTCGACGATCAGCCGGTTGACACCAAACCCCTGCTGCACCAGCGGGCGCGGCGCTGTGCCCGGCTCTGCATCGAACCGCAACACCCCGCCATCCATGGTGGCGGCAAAGAGGCTGCCCTCGGGGCCAAAGGCTACGTCATTCACACCACTGCCAACTTTGAGGCTGCGCCCCGCACCGCCTACCAGCGGCCAGATCCCGACGCTGCCGTCCCAACTCGCCGAGGCGACAGATCGCCCGTCAGGCGAAATCGCCAGACCGCGCACCTTGCCCCTGTGCGTGCCTAACAGGCGCACACCGCCATCCGGCTCCCACAGGCGGACTGTGAAATCATCGCTGCCCGTCACCAGACGCCCTGCCCCGGCAAAGGCCACCGCCGTCACCGCCGCATCATGACCTTCGAGCCACAGCGGCTGCCGGTCCTGCCACAGGGCCGCGGAATTGTCGAAACTGACACTGGCCACCTGCCCCGAGGGCGCGGTCGCCAGCCCCATCACGGGGCCGCCGTGGCCTTTGAGCGTGGTGAAGCCCTGCGCCGAAACCGCTCCGGCGCAAAGACTTGCAACAAGGCTCAGGCTGGCAAGGAAACGCATGGTGCCGCAGCTCCCCAGAGGCTATTCCGCCGGTGTGGCGCCCTTGGCGCGTCCGGCATTCTTGGCCTTTTCTTCCTCCAGCACCTCGTCCAGCCAGATCGAATGGTGCTGATGAGCCCAAGCCTCATCCACCTCACCTGATCCCATGGCATCATAGGCGCCTTCCATCCCGACCGAGCCGATGTAGATATGCGCGATGATGATCGCCATAAGCACAAAGGCCATGATCGCGTGCCAGGCTTGGGCGAACTGCATTTCCTCTTGCGGAGACAACTGCTCCGGCAGGGTGCCAAGCCCGACCCACTGCGGCAGACCGATGTCGTTCAGCACCGCAAATGTCTTGGCAAAAAGCGGCAGCTCATAGGGGAACAGCAGCGACAGACCCGAGACCGAAATCGAGGCGCCGAACAGGATCACCGACCAGAAGATCACCTTTTGGCCTGCGTTGAATTTCTTCGCGGGCGGGTGCTTGTTGCCGATGATGCCGCCGAACTGACGGATCCAGACCAGATCGGTGCGGTTGGGAATATTGTGCATCACCCACATCACGAAGACCAATACCAGCGCCACCATGAAGGCCCAGGCGACCGAGTTGTGCAGCCATTTGCCATAGATCAGCAGGAAGGAGTTCAGATCCTTGCCCAGATAAGGCGCGATGAAGGCGCGGCCAAACAGGGTCAGAAGGCCGGTGATCCCCAGCAGGATGAAGGATCCGGCCAATGTCCAATGCGCCATCCGTTCGATGAATTTGAATCGCGTGACGGTGCGGCCGGTCAGCTCTCCGTCGACGGGGATACGTCCGCGCAGCAGGTAGAACACCACCAGCGCCCCAAGGGTGCCCAGCAGCAGCCAGCCGCCGTATTGGCGCAGCGGCCCCTCGCGGAAGGAGAGCCAGGTCATGCCGCCATCCTGCATCAGGACGCTGGCGACCTCGCCCCCGGCAGAGACGGTAACCTCGGCCGAACCATAGCGCACCTGGCGCCAGACCTCGGGATCAGAGACACCGCCAAGGGTGCCAAGTTGTTGGGAAATCCCTGCCGCCGCATCCGGGTCTCCGGTTGCGTCGCGGCGGAAGGAGTCATCCAGTTTCTCGCCGCGTTGCCGGGCGAGGATATCTTCAAGCGTCTGCGCACCACCTGTGGCGCTGCGGTCCGCAGGCGCTGGTACAGCCGCCTCCTGGGCCTGCACCGCGCCAACCAGCAGCGTAAGTTGCAGAACAAATGCGAAAGCCATGCGCAGCATGTGCCACACTCCTTCGGGTTTGTCGTATGTATAACAGATAGGTCAGGATGGCCCGCGCACGGCAGGCCATCCCCAGCTTTACGCTGAAAAGACGGGTTTAGCCGCCCTTTTGCTCGTAAGCCGTGCCCCAGCCCCAAGCACCCGAGCCGAATCCGCGCGCCACGACGCGTTCGCGGTAGACGGCAGACACCACGTCGCCGTCACCGGCGAGCAGCGCCTTGGTCGAGCACATTTCGGCGCAGATGGGCAGCTTGCCCTCGGCGATCCGGTTGCGGCCGTATTTGGAGAACTCCGCGTTGGAGTGGTTCTCCTCCGGGCCACCGGCGCAGAAGGTGCATTTGTCCATCTTGCCACGGCTGCCAAAGTTGCCTGCCTGCGGGTACTGCGGCGCGCCAAAGGGGCACGCGTAGAAGCAGTAACCACAACCGATGCAGAGGTCCTTGGAGTGCAGAACCACCCCTTCCTCGTTCTGGTAGAAGCAGTCCACTGGGCAAACGGCCATACAGGGCGCGTCCGAACAATGCATACAGGCGACCGAGATCGACCGTTCGCCGGGCTTGCCATCATTGATGGTCACAACGCGGCGGCGGTTGATACCCCAGGGCACCTCATGCTCGTTCTTACAGGCGGTGACACAGGCGTTACATTCGATGCAGCGTTCGGCATCGCAGAGAAACTTCGCTCTTGCCATTACTCTATCTCCTTACGCTGGCATGATTTTGCAGAGAGTACACTTGGTCTCCTGCATCTGGGTCACACTGTCATACCCGTAGGTCTGAGCCGTGTTGGTGCTTTCGCCCAGCACATATGGATCAGCGCCGTCGGGATATTTGTGCCGCTGGTCCTCGCCCTGGAAATGACCGCCAAAGTGGAACGGCATGAAGGCAACGCCCTCGCCGACCCGTTCGGTGACCATGGCCATGACCTTGACCTTGCCGCCCTCGGGACCTTCGACCCAGCACTGTTCGCCATCCCGCACGCCAAGGTTATTGGCATCGCGCGGGTTGATTTCCACGAACATGTCCTGCTGAAGCTCGGCCAGCCAGGGGTTGGAGCGGGTCTCGTCGCCGCCACCCTCGTATTCGACCAGACGGCCGGATGTGAGAATGATCGGGAAGTCCTGCGAGACATCCTTCTTCTGGATCGAGGCATACATCGTCGGCAGACGATAGAATTTGCGATCCTCGTAGGTCGGATAATCCGCAACCAGATCCCGGCGGTTGGTATAGAGCGGTTCGCGGTGAACCGGCACCGGATCCGGGAAGGTCCACACGACGGCACGGGCCTTGGCGTTGCCGAAGGGCGCGCATTCGTGCTTGATCGCGACCCGCTGGATGCCGCCGGAAAGGTCGGTTTTCCAGTTGGTCTTGGGACCCGCCACAGCATCAATCGCAGCGCGTTCCTCGTCGGTCAGGTCGCTGTCCCAGCCGAGATCCATCAGCATCTGCATGGTGAATTCAGGATAGCCGTCCTGGATTTCAGAGCCCACGGAATAGACGCCTTCGGCCAGCAGGTTGTCACCGTCCCGCTCCACGCCGAAACGGGCGCGGAAGGTGAGACCACCTTCGGAGACCGGTTTGGACATGTCATAAAGGTTCGGCGTGCCCGGGTGGTTCATCTCAGGCGTTCCCCAGCAGGGCCAGGGCAAACCGTAGTAGTCGCCATCGGCCGGGCCACCCACCGCGCGCAGCGTGGTGCGGTCAAAGGTGTGCTGGTTGGCCATGTGCTTCTTCAGCCGTTCCGGGCTTTGACCGGTATAGCCGATGGTCCACAGACCCTTGTTGAACTCGCGGGTGATGCTCTCGATGTTCGGCGTTTCCGCGTCTTCCATCTCGATATTGCGGAACAGCCGATCCGCCCAGCCGAACTTGTTGGCGAATTTCGCCATGATCACGTGATCGGGCAGGCTTTCGAACAGCGGATCCACCACCTTGTCGCGCCACTGGAACGACCGGTTCGACGCGGTCACGGAACCGCGGGTTTCGAACTGGGTACAGGCCGGCAGCAGGTAGACACCGTCTTCGCGGTCATGCAGCACGGCGGAAACGGTGGGATACGGGTCGACAACGACCAGCATGTCCAGCTTTTCCATCGCCGTCTTCATTTCCGTCATCCGGGTCTGCGAGTTGGGCGCGTGGCCCCACAGAACCATGGCCCGAACGTTGTTCGGCTGATCCATGTTTTCCTTGTCTTCAAGGATACCATCGATCCAGCGGCTGACCGGAATACCCGTCAGGTTCTGCAGGCTCTTGTCCTTGCCGTCCGCGCCTTTCAGCGTGTCGAACTGGCCTGCCAGCCATTCGGGATCTTCTTCCCAGACCCGCGCCCAATGCGCCCAGGCGCCTTTGGACAGGCCATAGTAGCCCGGCAGCGTGTGCGACAGAACGCCAAGGTCGGTTGCACCCTGCACGTTGTCATGGCCGCGGAAGATATTGGTGCCGCCACCCGATGCACCCATGTTGCCCAGCGCAAGCTGAAGCACGCAGTATGCGCGGGTGTTGTTGTTACCGGTGGTGTGCTGGGTGCCGCCCATACACCAGATCACGGTGCCGGGACGGTTGTTGGCCATGGTGCGCGCAACCCGGCGCAGCTGACTGCCGGGCGTGCCGGTGACGCGCTCGACCTCTTCGGGGGTCCACTTGGCCACTTCCTCGCGGATCTGGTCCATGCCCCAGACACGGGTGCGGATGAACTCTTTGTCTTCCCAGCCGTTTTCGAAGATGTGCCACAGGATGCCCCAGACAAGCGCCACATCGGTGCCGGGACGGAAGCGCACATATTCGTCGGCATGGGCCGCGGTACGGGTGAAACGCGGATCGCAGACGATCAGCGGCGCGTTGTTCTGCTCCTTGGCCTTCAGCACGTGCAACAGCGAGACGGGGTGCGCCTCGGCCGGGTTGCCGCCGATGATGAAGATCGCCTTGGAGTTATGGATATCGTTGTAGCTGTTGGTCATGGCGCCGTAGCCCCATGTGTTTGCAACACCCGCAACGGTGGTGGAGTGACAGATCCGTGCCTGGTGATCCACGTTGTTCGTGCCCCAATAGGCGGCGAACTTGCGGAACAGGTAGGCCTGTTCGTTGTTATGCTTGGCCGAGCCGAGCCAGTAGACGCTGTCAGGTCCGCTTTCCTCGCGGATCTGCATCATGCCGTCGCCGATCTCGTTGATGGCCTGATCCCAGCTGATGCGCTTCCACTCGCCGTTCTCTTTCTTCATCGGGTACTTGAGACGACGCTCGCCATGGGCGTGCTCGCGCACCGATGCACCCTTGGCGCAATGGGCGCCGAGGTTGAACGGGCTGTCCCAGCCGGGTTCCTGCCCGACCCAGACACCGTTCTGAACTTCTGCTACGACGGTACAGCCGACCGAGCAGTGGGTGCAGACGGATTTTACGGTTTCAACAGCGCCCGCCGCAGCGGTGGCCGCATTGGCCTGGGTCACCGACCCGCCGGTGGCGCTGATGGCAGCCAGGCCGCCGATGGCCAGGCCGGAGCCGCGCAGAAAGGCGCGGCGGTCGACGGATGTTTCCGCGACGTTGGACAGGATACTGGTCCGCTGGGGGCGTCTCGCAACCCCGTTGGTCTTTTTCCTAAGCATTTAGAACCTCCCTTGCTTGCTTCCTCCTCAGAAAGCGCGCTGGGTTAACGAAAAACCTCTGGCGGTCGGGCGTCACGCAACCAGTTGCCGTCGGTCATGGGATGCATGCGGCGCGTTAGAACCGGACGCTTTCGTAATAGGCGCGGGTATGCGCGGTATCCTGCATCGTCTCCTTTGCAAGATCGGGTGCGGCGGCCTCGGCCTCGCCCCCGGTCGTCGCAACCGCCACCGCTGCCAGCGGCGCCGTGGTTGCGGCGATCTTCAGAAAGTCGCGGCGGCTCGATGCTGCCTCTGCTTTCTTGGTCATGTGAGTCTCTCCTCCTTGGTGATCGCTCACGGTTGTGGGGCGGACCTTGCCGCCCCGGCTCATGCGGATTTCTCCGCGCTCATCCGGAACCCTTCGGCCTCGATCTCCATGAACACCCGGCCGACAGCGCCGACCGAGGCATAGAGAACCGAGTTCTTTGCCTTCTCGAGATCCGAAAAGAAGTGACCGGCCCAGGGGCCGATATGGGTGTTGAAGAAGGTCTTCTGATCGGCCAGCGAGGCAGGTTCGCCAAAGCGGCCCGCGATCAGTGCCCCCATCATTTCCATCAGCGAGGCGATATTGTCTTCGGGCTCATAGACGTTCTGCGCCCGGGTCATGCCCCGCGCTGCCATGTCCCGGCGCAGCTGCGCCAGCGGTTTTTCATTCAGGAACCCGGTCAGGTAGTAGCTGGCATAGGGCAGCAGCTCGCCCCGGCCGAGGCCGATGAACAGCTTGTTGAACTCACGCTCTACCGCGGGCGGCTTCGACAGTTTGGCGATCTTGGCCAGCGCGTTGATCGCCACGCCCAGATCGGTGTCATCCCCCTGCAGACCAGCGGTCTGCCCCAGCAGGAACTCATCCGGCGGCGACGCCAGGATGAGACCCAGGAAATTATACAGATCCGCGCGCAGGCGGTCCTCTTCGCTTACCAACGGCGCTGCGGCATCAGCGGTGGCTGTCATGTCTTGCTCCTTGTTCATGCCGTGCCCCGGATCTGGCTCTGGCTTCCATCAAAGGAAAAGCGCATCCGGCGCGGCATCATGTTCCCGGGGGCAGTATCACCGGAATCCCCGCTCGGGTCAGCCTCGGTCTGCGGCTCTTGCCGGGTGGCGTTCCAGTCGTCGGCGGTCTGTGCAGGCCCGGCAGCGACGACCTCAGAGGTCTCCGCAACGATGTCTGTGCCCTGCTCTTCGCTTTCTGCGCCCTCTTCGGGTGCGCCTTCGGCGGGTGCAGCGGCGACTGCCGCTTCGGCCTCGGCCTTTTCTGCTGCCTGACGGGCCAGTTCCTCGACGTGTTTGGTCATGCCCTTGCCCACCTGATAGGCGGTCTGCATGCCCTCCACGACCATGGCGCTGTCGGTGAAATCCTCACCGTAATCGACCAGCCCGTCGATATTGGCCAGCACCGGGTTCAGACGCCACAGGCGGCGCAGGGCGCGGGTGCGAATGCGGGCCGGAACCACGTCACGCAGGAAGACCTTGAAATCGTCGCCTTCCTCCAGCGTGTCGGGATCGGGCAATTCCAGCTCAGCCAGTATCTCGGCGTCGCTCTTTTCCTCCAGCGCCGCGTCGCGTTCTGCTGCCTCAACAGCAGCCTCTGCGCGGGCTTCGGCTGCGGCTTCGGCCTCTACGGCGGCCTTGCGGCGGGACCAGAAATCGCGGCTCATTGCAGGCGCCCCTTCTTGACCAGGGCGGGCGAGCGGTACACGTCGGTCAGCTGCGCGATGCGCGGATCGCCAATGCCATCCTCGGCCTCCCCCACGGTGCGCTTGTCACGGCGGCGTTTCTTGAATTCCTCTTCCTTGAAATGCGCCAGCGCGAATTCCCGCACCCAGGCCACAAGACCAGAGGGCATCGGCACCTTCTCCACAAGTTCCTCGCCGCTGTCGGCATAGTCCTGCGCCTCGTAAGGAGAGGCGGTGACCAGCGTCATTTCCAGCGGGCGGTCGGCATCATCGCTTTCACGCATCACAACGTAGACACAGGGCGGTTCGGCGGTCAGCCCGTGCATATAGGCTTCGGCATCGGCGCGGTGCAGTTCCAGCGGCAGTGTCGCGGCGTGGAATTCGCTGGCGCCGTCTTCCTCGCGCAGCAATTGCCAGTCTGCGGACCGGGCTGCGGGCAAGACGCCTGCCACCTTCCAAGACCATCGTGCCCAGCGGGTCACCCCCGGGGTCCGGCGAAGTACGATGCCAAGCGGCATCACGTCGGTCTTGTCCAAACTACGGCTCACTGGTTGCGCACCCTACATCTCCCTGCGTCGGACAAGTGTGCCGCAAGGTCACGCCTTCGTGAAAGCCTGCTCTGCACCCGATCTGCAAATTTCCCGCAACCCGGACAAATTGGGGCAGACGCAGGGGGGTAGAGTTCCGCCTTGGTCGAATTGTCTATGTCGACAAAAATAATCGGAATACCGCTGTACACAAAACCGCGCGAATCACCCCGGTATTTTGCGCCCCATCCGGGGCCTGCTGCGGGGTGCAAACCGGTTTACGTGGCTTCAGAATCATGCCTAATCTGTGGCCCGGATGGCGGTTATCCGCCCGTCACGCCAGCCCTGATGCAAGCGAGGAAAGAATGGCCAAGCAGTTGATTCTATGCGATTGTTCCGGATCTCAGGAGATCGATTCGGAGCGACTTTCCGACGTCACGGGATTGTCATGTTCAAAGATGCATTCGGCCCTTTGCACCAGCCAGACCGACAGCGCTGCCGCTGCAATCGGTGCCGGAGACGCGGTCATTTGCTGCACTCAGGAACAGCGCCTTTTCGAGGAGATCGCGGGCGAGATCGGTGCCCCCTCTCCGGCCTTCCTCGACCTCAGGGACAGGGCCGGATGGACCGCCGATGAGGGCGATTTGCTACCCAAAATGTCCGCCCTCGTGGCCGAGGCGGCGCTAGATACCTCGGCGGCCAAGACCGTCGATGTGGTGTCCGAGGGCCTGTGCCTGATCGTCGGCTCGGGCGATGTGGCGCTGGCCGCCGCCAAACGGTTGCAGGAAAGTCTGGCCGTGACGGTGCTGCTGACCGGTGACGACGAACCGCCGATGAGCCGCGACTTCGACGTGGTGCGGGGACAGCTGCGGCAGGCCTCTGGCGCGCTTGGCCAGTTTCAGGTCACCATCGACGCCTTGCAGCAGCTCGACACCACCGGCCGCAGCTGGAGCTGGACAGCCCCCCGCGATGGTGGTCGCTCGGAATGCGATATCATTCTGGACCTGACCGGCGGCACGCCGCTGTTCCCGGCCCATGAAAAACGCGAAGGATACCTGCGTGCCGACCCCAAGGGCGTGCAGGCGGTGGCCGATGCAGTGCTGGAGGCCAGCCAACTGGTCGGCACCTTCGAAAAACCGCTCTACGTGCGCAGCGAACCGCTGCTCTGCGCCCATTCACGTGCCAGCCAGACCGGCTGCACCAATTGTCTTGATGTCTGCCCTACCGGCGCCATCAGCCCCAATGGCGATCACGTCAGCATCGACCCGATGATCTGCGCCGGCTGCGGCGCCTGTGCCTCGCTTTGTCCCTCTGGCTCGATCACCTATGACGCGCCGCCCACCGATACGCTGATGCGCCGCATTCAGGTGCTGGCAAAGGCCTATCTCGATGCCGGGGGCAGCGCCCCGCGCCTCTTGGTGGTGAACGAACACGGCGCCGAGATGATCCGCCTTGCGGCCCGGTTCGGACGCGGGCTGCCTGCCGATGTGCTGCCGCTGGAGCTGGAAGCGATGAATACCTTTGGTCATGCCGAAATCCTCGCGGCACTGGCCGCCGGATTTGCCCATGTGTCGCTGCTGATGTCGCCCAAGGTGGACCGCGCAGTGCAGGAGCGTGAGCTGACCCTGGCCCAGGCCATCGCGGGCGACAAGGCCACGCTGCTGGACCTGAACGACCCTGACGCGCTGAGCGATGCGCTGTTTGGCGCCGAAGTGCCCGCGCCGATAAATGAGCCGTTGCGCCCCATGGGCACCCGCCGCCAGATCACCCGTCAGGCCGCTCGCGCGCTGGCGCCTGAGGCCGACATGCTGCCCCTGCCGGATGATGCGCCCTATGGCGCAGTGCTGGTCGATACCGACAGCTGCACCCTGTGCCTGTCCTGCGTCTCCCTTTGCCCCTCCGGCGCGCTGGGGGACAATCCCGACCTGCCACAGCTGCGGTTCCAAGAGGACGCCTGCCTGCGATGCGGCCTCTGCGCCAATGTCTGCCCTGAACAGGCGATCAGCTATGAACCGCGCCTGAACCTCCAACCCGAAGCGCTAAGCCAGGTGGTGGTGCACGAAGAAGAACCCTTTGCCTGCGTCGAGTGCGGCACGCTGTTCGGGGTGAAATCCACCATCGAACGGATCACCGAAAAACTGGCCGGAAAACACGCGATGTTCGCCACCTCGGATGCGGCACGGATGATCCAGATGTGCGACGATTGCCGGGTCAACGCGCAGTTCCATCAGGAAAACAATCCCTTCGAAGGCAAGGAGCGCCCGCGCGTACGCACCACGGCCGATTACCTCAGCAAGCGCCGCGATCACTGATGTTGCAAGGGGGCTCCCAGATCCGCCGGGGTGAGGCTGGACACATAGGCCAGGATCGCCTCCAGCTCGTCCAGCGTCATGGCCACGGGCACGATGGGCGACGGGCGGTCCGCGGGGAAGGGCTCGGTCACATCGGCGACCTGGGTAAAGGACGGGTGCGGGTTCAGCGCATAAAAGGCCTGGAACCTGTAATCCCAGTCCGGCAGCGCCCGCAGCACGAAAAAGGACGGCGTCGATCCGATATCGGTCATGCGCATGTCCTCGGCCACCGCGTGGCAACGCCCGCATTTGCTGCGCGACAGGTCCTGTCCTTTCATCGCGTCGCCTTCGAAGACGATCTCTTCCTCCACCTCGGTGGTGATCTGCGGCAGGGTGAACATCTGCACCCCATCCGGCGCATAGGCGGTGATCGTGCGCGCACCGACGTCCGAGCCGAGCCAGTCCACAAACCGCGCCGTGCCCGGATGGGCGCCATCCAACACCTGCATGTGCCAGAGCGCGGCCACATCCTGAAACACCGGCGTTCCCTTGGGCACGTCGGAAAACGCGGCCTCGGCAGCCTCGCCGGGCGTGACGAGTTCGATGCGCACCTGCGTTTTCAGGGAAAACCGCGGCAGCAGATGTTTCAGAAATCCGGTTTCGACCAGCGCCTGCGGCACCGCCAGCCGGACCAACCGATCCTCGGCCTGACCGGGACTGCCGACCGTCAGCAGCCAGAGCACAAGCACCGGGATCAACGCAGCCCGGCCCGCCGCCGCAGTCCTGATCCAGTGCAGCAATGCAGGCACTCCTGCAAAACTGAGCGCTGCACGCACCCCGGTAAAATTGAGCGCTGCACGCTCTGGCCGGATCGGATAGAGAAAAGACAAACGGACCATTCGAAATGCTAGGGATCAACCTACATTTCAGTCAAGTGTTCCGTACACAGACGCAAACGAACCCACCAAAGGAGTAGACCGGCGTGTCCCTCACCCGTGAAACTGTCCTCGAGGCACTGAAGACCATCACCGACCCCGTCAGCGGCAGCGATATCGTCGCCGCCGGCATCGTGCGGGCCCTGAATATCGAAGACGGCGCCGTGCGTTTCGTGCTGGAAGTCGACCCGGCCCGCGCCGAGGCCTATGCCCCCGTGCGCGACGCGGCAGAGGCGAAGGTCACCGCCCTTGCAGGTGTGGAAAAGGTCTCGGCCCTGCTGACCGCCCATTCCACCAAGGCGCCGCCGCCGGATCTGAAACCGAAGAAAGCCGCCCAGCCCCAGGGACCGCAGAAGATCCCCGGCGTGGATCGCATCATCGCGGTCGCTTCGGGCAAGGGCGGCGTTGGCAAATCCACCGTCTCGGCGAACCTCGCCTGCGCGCTGGCTGCCGAAGGCCGCCGTGTCGGTCTGCTGGATGCGGATGTCTATGGCCCCTCGCAGCCGCGCATGCTGGGCGTGTCCGGCCGTCCCGCCAGCCCCGATGGCAAGACCATCCTGCCGATGCGCAACCACGGCGTCACCATGATGTCCATCGGCCTGATGACAAACGAGGATCAGGCCGTGGTCTGGCGCGGTCCGATGCTGATGGGCGCGCTGCAGCAGATGATGATGCAGGTGCAATGGGGCGCGCTGGATGTGCTGATCGTGGACCTGCCGCCGGGCACCGGCGATGTGCAGATGACCCTTGCGCAGAAGGCCCATGTGGATGGCGCCATCGTGGTCTCCACCCCGCAGGACGTTGCGCTGATCGACGCGCGCAAGGGCATCGACATGTTCAAACAGCTGCACGTGCCGATCGTCGGGCTGATCGAGAACATGTCCACCCATATCTGCTCCAACTGCGGCCATGAGGAACATATCTTTGGCCATGGGGGCGTCGCCGCCGAAGCCAAGAAGCTGAACGTGCCGCTCCTGGCTGAGATCCCGCTGCATCTGGACGTGCGCCTTGCCGCTGATGGCGGCGCGCCGGTGGTGGTCAGCAAACCCGACAGCCCGCAGGCCAAGGCATTCCAGGAGGTGGCGCTCGGCCTCATCCAACGGGGCGCCGCATGAGCGAGGCCACCCCTGCCCTGTCCTTTCCACCGCTGATGTCCGGCGAGGCGGTGACCGGCCCTGAGGACCCGTTCGAGACCGCCTGCAAACGGGCGGTCCTGGGCTGTGATGCCGGTCTGGTGGTCTATAATCTGGCGCATGACACCCTGCGCGCAGCACTGGTCTTTGCCCCCGAAGTGCCACTCACGCGCGCGATGGCGATGCTGCCCACCTGCGGCGTCGGTTTTCAGAACGCGCTTGGCGCGCTGGCCCCGCCCGAGGTCGCGGTGCATCTGGACTGGGGCGGCGCGATCCGCATCAACGGTGCCCGCTGCGGCCGCTTGCGCGCCGCCGCCAGCACAGCCGCCCCCAACGAGGAACCCGACTGGCTGGTGATCGGGCTGGAGCTGCCGCTCTGGCCCAAAGACGAGGACGGCGGCGCCGCGCCCGAGGACACCGCGCTTTATGCCGAAGGCTGCGCCGATGTGGAGGCGCCTGCCCTGGTCGAAAGCTGGGCCCGCCACTGCTTGCACTGGATCACCCGCTGGGAAGAGGACGGCAGCAAACCGCTGCACGAAGAATGGCGCGGCCTCGCCCATGGTATCGGCGAAGAGACCCGGCAGAATGACCTCAGCGGCACCTTCCTTGGCATTGACGAGGATTTCGGCATGCTGCTGCGCGACGGCGACACCACCCATCTCATACCCCTGACAACGCTTCTGGAGACCCCGTGATGCAACTGGCCCGCGCCATCCATTTCGACGAGAGCGATCAAAACGTCTTTGCCAGCCCGGCCCGCACCGGCGAATGGTGCATCTCGGGCGGTTTTGAATTTTCCAACTGGGGCGAGGCGGATCTGACCGGCAAGCAGCGTCAGGCCTTTTCCAATGGCTGGATGGGGCTGGAAACCGGCGGGCGGGTGACCTTCGTCGCGGTGACCAAGATCGAAGAGGCCGAGTTGGAAACCCTGACCGACCTTCTGGCGCATCATTTTGTCAGCTACTACGGCGCGCCGGATGTGGCCGCCGCCCGCCCCGTGGCGGCCGAGGAGATCGCCCACATGGCCGACCTCTGCGCCGATCACGCGCCCAACACCCTGCTGACCGTGATGCGAGAGCTGACCGATGCGGGCGTGCGCGAAAGCTACCGGATGATCGAAGCGCAATCGGCAGGCCTTGAGCAATTCGCCATCCACGGTGATATCGAGGGCTGAGGCGAAGCCCTCCCGCCCGGCGCCGGATCATGGGTATGATCCGCTCCCGTTGGGCCGGGCGCCGCTGACGCGGCGCGGGTGAACGCGTGTGCCTACGTGATCGCAACCCAGAGCACATGGCACGCCATGTAAATGACGATTAGGGACCCGACGGTGTAGAATGTCGCCCGGATTTCATGGGATTGCTTCGTCGTATAGGCCCAGAAGTGCGCCAGCCGCGCCGCAACAAAACCATACATCAGGACATGCGCCAGCCAGACAGAAGGGCCGATTGCAACAAACAGAAGGCCTGCCGCCCAGAAGGCCGGTATGTTTTCCAGGTCATTCCGGTGCATCCGACGGGATCGGTCAACGTATTCATTGACGTCCAGTTGCGACGGATCGGGAGCTGTATTGAGGAACCCTTTTTGAAGGTCTTCGGGACTCGCCCAGCCCGCCCTGACTTTCATCATTCGGTGAACTGTCATCCAACCCTGTGCCATAACCTTGAGCACCAGGAGCGCAGCGGCAATCACATAGGTGACGAAGACCGGATTTTCCAAAGTGAGTGCGGTCATCTTTCGGCTCCCCGTATGGCGCCTTTGGTTGCAGAGGTTACCACCCTGCCTTACCATTGGTAAACAAAGTATCTTACCATTGGTAAGCAGTCAAGGATCGTGTCGATGCCGCACAAGAATACAAGTGATCAGATTTTGGAAACCGCTCGCGACCTGTTGGCATCCGAAGGTCTGGCGGCGGTATCGTTCGATGCGATAGCCCGTCGTCTGGGGTGCACGAAACAAGCGGTGCTCTACTGGTATCCAAGCAAGCATGACCTGCTCGCCGCGATGTTTCTTCCGTGGCTTGAGGCTGAAGCGGAAACCGCAATACAGTCGGTGTCCGGGACCACGAGGCGCGATGAGGCCGTCGAGGCATTTGTCAGAGCCATCGCCGGATTTCATTTTGAGGACCTCGACCGATTTCGGATGATGTATCTGTTGCCGCAGACCATCAAGCAAAGCGTCAAAGCCTCTCACGATGCCGCGCTGCTAGACAAGATTCACCCTGTGACCGACAGGATGTACGGCGCCCTTGCGGATAGGCTGGACAGCGATGCAAAAGGCGTGCGTCAGGAAGCCCTGGCGATACACTCGGCGGTCCTGGGATTGCTGCTCATGTTCGGACTTGCCGACAGTGTGAGAGACCCTTTGAAACACAACGCATCCGAGATGGTCAGCGCGTTGATCGCGTCTCTTCGATCCACATGAAAAACGGTGCCGTATGCATCGTGATCTCCGCCGTGCTCAAACCCGCCCAACACACTTTGCAAACGCCTACAACGCCACCCTAATATCCCCGGCGCCGCGCAAGCGGCGCCCGGCCCAACCGGGCCGGCCCTTCTCACAGAAGGGCCAGACACGGGCGGGAGCACCCCCGCGCATCTGAAATCAGGCGTATTTTTCGAGGAACTCTTCGGCCCGCAGTGCGCGGAAATCGGGCAAAGCGGCCCTAAGGGTGGTATTGTCCCAGTCCCACCAGGCAAGATCCATCATCGCTTCGGCCACTGGTTCAGGGTAGCGACGGCGGATCAGGCGGGCAGTGTTACCGCCGACGATGGTGTAGGGCGCAACATCCTTGGTTACGACCGAACCTGACGCCACAACTGCGCCGTGGCCGATGGTGACCTCGGGCTTGATCATCGCGCCGTGGCCGATCCAGGTGTCGTGGCCGATATGGGCCATGCGGCTGGCGCGATGGGCAAACCAGTCCTCATCGACCCCGGCATCATCCCAATAGTCGGCAGACCGATACAGGAAGTGATGCAATGACGCCTTCTCAATCGGGTGATCCGTCGCCCCGATGCGGGTGAAGCTGGCGATATTGGCAAACTTCCCCACCTCCGCATTGGCGATATCGCAGGTGCGGTCGCAATAGCTGTAGTCGCCAAAGCGGCTGTTCGCGATGCGGCTGCCTGCGCCGATCTCCACATAGGCACCGAAATGGCTACCGGTGATCTGGCAATCGGGATGGATGAACGGCTGATCTGCCTGAAGGCGGGCCATGGTCTGTTTTCCTGTTCCGGTCTCTTGCATACTCAGGGCAGCACGAAGGGCATCTTCTTCTTCTCGCCCTTCTTCGCCTTGTCCCGGCGCGGCTTGCCGGGATCGCCCTGGATCAGGCGGCGGCGCAACATGCCCGAGAACCAGTCCATCAGCATCACCATCACGATGATCAGCACGATGTAATAGGCCACCTCTTCCCAGTCCTTCTGGGTGATGATCGCCTGGGTCAGCAAAAGGCCGATACCGCCGCCAGTGATGGCGCCGATGATCGTGGCGCTGCGGGTGTTGGATTCAAGGAAGTAGAGCAGCTGCGACAGCAGAACCGGGGTCACCTGCGGGATTACCCCGAACCGATAGCGCTGCACCGGTTTGGCACCGGTCGAGGCCACGCCTTCGATCTGCTTTTCATCGACATTCTCCAGCGCCTCCGAGAAGATCTTGCCGAAGGTGCCGGTATCGGTCACCAGGATCGCCAGCGCACCGGTCAGCGGACCGGGTCCGAATGCGCGTGCCAGAACCACGGTCCAGATCAGGCTGTCCACCCCGCGCACGAAATCGAACAGGCGGCGGGTGGCGAACCGCAGGGTGCGGATCGGCATAAAGTTGCGGGTTGCAAGGAAGGCAAGCGGCAACGCCACGATGCCTGCACCGATGGTGCCGAGGAAGGCCATCAGCAGGGTTTCCCCAATGGCCCAGGCCACATCCTGATGGCGCCACATCTTGTTGGTCCAGAAGTCGTTGAAGATCGCGCCCGCTTCACCCGACACTGCGCGGCCCAACAGCGCCGAAGCGCTCATCCCGTGATAGGGACTGTCGAGGGTAAAGAAGAACAGCTCCCAGCCGGTGAAATAGCGGAACACTTCAGAGCGGTTGCGGGTCACTGTCAGACGGCCTGCGTCGGTCTTGATCGCCAGACGGTTCTTCGATGAGCTGATCCAGTCCGGTACATCGCCCGCGGGAAACTCGGCCTGCACCCCGGCGCTTCGGCTGGGGGTGGCGCGCACGGTGCCGTAGCCGGGAATGTCATATTCCACGGTTTCAGGTCCAAAGCGCACGGTATGGCCGTTTTCCAGATCGATCACCGTGGTTTCGCCAAGGCTCACCCAATCCGGCGCCTCGCCTTCGGGATAGCTGCCCTTACGCTCACCTTCGATAGCGACCGAGACAGAGGCATCGCGGTTGTCGCGCGTCACATGGGTCTTGTAGCTGTAGCTGTCGCTGACAAGAGTGCGGGCGTTTTCAAGACTGGCACGCTCCCACAGGCCCGGCACGTCGAAGGCGAAAAAGACATAGGCCATATAGACCAGCACCACCAGCGGCACCGCAAAGGCCGTCAGCTTCTTGGTGCGGAACAGCCCCGCCATCTCCTGCTTCAGCGCGGCGGCGTCACGGCGCGCGCCTGCACCCGGGTTCACATCCAGAGTCGTCATTGTTTGGCTCCATTGATCAGCCGGTCACGCAGCTTGCCAGAGATCTGATCGACCACGACGATGGTGACGAACAGGAGGATAAAGATGGCTGCGGCCTCGTCGTAGCGGCCCTTGCCCCAGGACATGGCGTTCTTCAGCTCGTAGCCGATGCCGCCCGCGCCGACGAAGCCAAGGATCGCCGACGCGCGAATGTTGATTTCAAACCGCAGCAGCGCATAGCTGACATAGTTCGGCCCCACCTGCGGGATGACGCCAAGCCACATGCGCTGTGCCCAGGTGGCCCCGACCGAGGACAGGCCTTCGACCGGCTTCAGCGAGGCGTTTTCGTTCACCTCGGAAAACAGCTTGCCCAATGCCCCCGCCGTGTGGATGGCAATGGCGATCATGGCAGGCACCGGGCCACCACCCAGGAGGAAGATCAGCACCAGCGCGATGACGATTTCCGGGATCGCCCGGCAGATATCCATCACCCGGCGAAAGACCGGGATCAGCGATGGCCAGAGCGCCATGCCCCGCGTCGCCAAGAGCGACAGAAGCGTGCCGAAGATGGCACCGATCAGGGTCGAGGCCGCCGCGATATTCAGCGTCTCCACCAGCGCCGGGAAGAAATGCACCACCTGGCCGGGCAGCTCTGTCACCTTCTCGGCAGCTTCGCTCAGCACCTCGGCCGGGTAGTCGAAAATACGGGTGAAGCCGTCGGCAAACGACCCGGCATTGCGGTCATCTGCCGTGCGGAACCCCGCCACCATCATGGCAACAAAGACGATCAGAAGGATCGACCCGTAAAGACGCTTGCGCCGGGTGAGGTCGACATATTCGGCGCGGATGGCCTCGGTCGAGGAGGCACCGGAAGGCGGGGCCGCTGTCAGATCTGCCATGGGGTTTCCTGGGGATATATTGGTGTTCGGATGGGCCTCTGATCGCAGGGACGCCCCTGCAAGGGCGCGCGTCAGAGGAATACGGGGCCCGGCACAAAGACCGGACCCCGCCGCGTTGGTCCTAAAATCAGTTGGACTTCAATTTGCGTGCTTCGATGATCACCTCGTAGGCATCGTGGGTGATCGGCATGAAGCCTTTGGCTTCACCCGCGGCCACACCGTAGAAGCAATCTGCATCCATGGATTTGAGGCTTGCCATCAGGCCGGTCATCTTGACCTTGACGTTTTCAGGCAGGTCCTTGCGCAGAACAACGGGGCCTTCCGGGATCGGCTTGGACTGCCAGATTTTGACCAGGTCGTTCATGTCGACGAGACCGGCATCAACCGCCTTGCGCAGGGCGCCGGAGTTGTAGCCGTCTTCCCAGTTGCCCAGGCCGTCGGCCCAGGTCACACCGGCGTCGATATCGCCGTTGTTGACCGCAACGATGGTCTGCTCGTGACCGCCGGTGAACTTCACTTCACCAAAGTAGTCGCCCGAGGTCATGCTGGCGCCGGTTGCCTGCGGGATCTCGATCGAGGGGATCAGGAAGCCGGAGGTGGAGTTGGGATCGCCAAAGCCGAAGACCTTGCCTTTGACGTCTTCCAGCGCGGTGATGCCGCTGTCCTTGCGGGCAAAACCAACCGAGTAGTAGCCGTAGCCACCGTCGTTGTTCACTTTCACCAGGATCGGCTCAACCGCTTCGGGGTCGGACAGGAAGGTCTTGGCATAGCCAGAGGCGCCCAGCCAGGCCATGTCGATGGTGCCGCCCAACAGACCCTGGATCACGCCGTTATAATCAGCGGGGGCGAACAGCTTGGTTTCGACGCCCAGCAGATCTTCGGTCTTGGCGCGCAGGCACTCGTTGTTGTTCATGCGGTCCTGGGCGTTTTCACCGCCAAGGATGCCGATGCGGAATTCCTGAATGTCCTCGGCCATGACCGGTGTGGTCAGGGCAGTTGTCATCAGGGCGGCAGCAATCAGTTTTTTCATCTCTAGGTCACTCCGGTTTGGTTTGGGCCCAAAGCCTCGTGCTTTGGGATGATGAAAGAGGGTGAAGATCAGAGCGCGGCGGCCTCGGCCTCTCGGATGGGGCCTTCGGTACGCGTCAGCGTTTCGATCTCGGTGGATGTCGCGGCTTCTGAGAAATCGGCGCCGGCGCCGTAGATCTCGCGGGCAACGCCGGTGGTCAGCTGCTCGGGTAGCCCGTCAAAGACGATGCGCCCGTCCCGCATCCCCACCACCCGGTCGCAATAGCGGCGCGCGGTATCCAGCGTGTGGAGGTTGGCGATGACGGTGCGCCCGTCTTCTTCGTGGATGCGGCGCAGCGCCTCCATCACGGTCTGGGCATTCATCGGATCGAGTGAGGCAATGGGTTCATCCGCCAGGATGATCTTCGGGTCCTGCATCAGGGCGCGGGCGATGGCGACGCGCTGTTGCTGCCCGCCCGACAAGGCCTCGGCCCGCTTGGCCGCGTGTTCGGCAATGCCCAGACGGTCCAGAATGTCGATCGCCCGGTGGATGTCTTCCATCGGATATAGGTTGAACATGGTCGCCAGCGCCGAGCGGCGGTTGAGCGTGCCATGCAGCACGTTCGACACCACATCCATGCGCGGCACCAGGTTGAACTGCTGAAAGATCATCGCGCAGTCCGACTGCCAGGCGCGCTTCTCACGCCCTTTCAGCCGGGTCACATCGCGCCCTTCGAACAGGATCTGCCCTTCACTGGCATCGCCCAAACGGTTGATCATGCGCAGCAGGGTCGATTTTCCCGCACCGGAGCGGCCGATAATGCCGATCATGCAGGGCTTGTCGATGTCGAGAGTCGCGGTATCCACCGCGGTCTTGTCGCCAAAGCGTTTGGTGAGTTTTTGTATGCGCAGCACAATCGGCCCCCGTTCGTTTCCGGGACTGCCTAACGGTGCTCCTCAAATCATTTGTGTAATCGCGGTGAATTATTTGTAACGCGGACCGCCCCGCGGTGCCAAAACCGTCATGCCCGCGTCACAGAGCGCACCAAGGGCCACGGGCCACAGGGCAACGGGGGGAAATAGCGGGCAAGGACAAACTGCCCCCTGTAAACCGCGCCCGCGCCAGTCTATATGCGCAGAAGACCCTCCACCAGCGCCCCAGTATGCAGGAACCCCTCCCATGTCCTTTGACCGCAGTGTTAAGATCGCCCCCTCCATCCTCTCCGCCGATTTCGCCAACTTCGGCCAGGAAATCCAGGCCATCGAGGCCGAAGGCGCCGACTGGGTCCATGTGGACGTGATGGACGGGCATTTCGTGCCGAACCTCACCTTTGGCCCCGCAGCGGTCAAAGCCTTCCGCCCGCATGTGAAAACGGTGATGGATGTGCATTTGATGATCGCGCCGGTGGATCCCTATATCGACGCCTATGCCGATGCGGGCGCCGATGTTCTGACCGCCCATGTCGAGGCAGGCCCGCATATTCACCGCACTCTGCAAGCCATTCGCGCGGCAGGCATGAAGGCAGGCGTTGCACTCAATCCCGGCACCCCGGCCGAGGCTGTGGCGCATCTTCTCGACCTCACCGACCTGATCTGCGTGATGACGGTAAATCCGGGCTTTGGAGGGCAGAAATTCATCGACATGACCGGCAAGATCGCGACGCTGCGCCAGATGATCGGCGACCGTCCCGTGCATATTGAAATCGACGGCGGTGTTGATCCCAGCACCGCACCGCTGGTGACCAAGGTCGGCGCCGATGTGCTGGTGGCCGGCTCTGCGGTCTTCCGCGGCGGCTCGGTCGATAACCCGGGCGTCTATGGCGAAAACATCCGCGCCATCCGCGCCGCCGCCGAAGGCACCTGGACCTGAGGGAACCTCCCCTCCTGCCGCCGTCTCCATCGGAGACGGCATCTGAGGGAGAGCGGCGGGTCAAGGGCTGCGCCTGCAGCCGCGCCAACGGCGCGGTTTACCCTTGAGGCGGCGCTCTCCTGGCCCAACACTGGGCGTCGCGCTTTCAGGGCAGACCTGCCCCTGAAACGCCTCTCAGCAGATCTTTCCCTGCGCCGCGCAGCGGCGCCACGCCCAACCCCGCACAAGGCCTGCCCCGCAGGCCGCCCGTCCGGGGACGGGAGCGCCCCGCTCACGCCTCTTGCAGCCGGTCCGCAAAAGTCTCCAGCAATTTGTGCTTCAGGATCTTGCCCGTCGGGGCCGCAGGCAAGGCTTCGACCAGGATGATCTGCGCCGGACATTTGTATCCGGCCAGCTGACCGCGCACGAATGCCATCAGCTCTGCCGGATCCGGCGCATCGCCCGGCACCACCTGCACAAAGGCCAGAACCTCTTCATCGCTGCTGACCCTGCGCCCGACCACGGCAGATTGCACCACCTGCGGATGGGCATTCAGCGCCGCCTCCACCTCGGGCGGGAAGACATTGAAACCACCGTGGATGATCAACTCCTTCGAGCGCCCCTCGATATGCAGGAACCCGCGCGCGTCCAGACGGCCCATGTCACCGGTGTGCATCCAGCCTTCTGCGTCCAGAACTTTGGCGGTTTCCTCGGGGTTGCGATAATAGCCCAGCATGATGTTCGGCCCACGCGCCAGAACCTCTCCCAGCCCATCGCCACCGCCCGGAACGCTCTCATCGATGCGCACCTCGACCCCGGGCATCGGCGGACCGGTGGAAATGTCAGGATCCCCCAACTGGCTGTTCTTGGTGGCGCAGACCCCGGCAGTGGTCTCGGTCATTCCATAGCCATTCTGCAGGGCCACCCCGTAAAACCCTTCGGCCTTGCGCTTCCATTCGGGATCCAGCGGCGCCGCCCCGGAGGAAACGTACTGCAAGACCTCGCTGCCAAGCCGTTCCAGCCCCTGTTCCTTGGCGTATTGCATCACCAGCGCGTGCATCTGCGGCACCGCCGCCAGACGCGTTACGCCCCGGCGCAGCGCCTCATAGAGTTTCGCCGCCGAGAAACGCACCTCCAGCCAGACCTCGGCCCCGGACAGGATCGCCGCCGTCATCACTGAAGCCAGACCAAAGACATGGGTCATCGGCAACACGCCATAGATCACATCTCCCGGTCCCATATCGCGCAGCTCGGCCGAGGATTTGCCGCCAAACAGCAGGTTCGCATGGGTCAGCATCACCCCCTTTGGCGCGCCCGTGGTGCCAGTGGTGTAAAGCAGAACCGCAACCTCCTCCGGTGCATCGGGATTTGAGGCATAGAGACAGGCCAGATGCAGAGTGCCAAAGGCGCCACTGATCTCGCGTGCCTCAAGCCGCGCGGCATGGGCCGCAGCCTCGGGGGAAATTGCAGAGGTGCACAGCACCGCCGCCGGGCGCGCGTGGGACAGGATCCGGTCCACTTCCCCCGCGCTCATCCTTGCATTGACCGGCACGGCTATGGCCCCGATCCGCGAGGCGCCCAGCATCGCTGCCACCGCCGCGCAGCAGTTTTCCGACAAGACCATGACCCGGTCACGCGGCTGCACGCCAACCTTGCGCAGATTGTCTGCCACCGCCTCTACGGCTGTCGAAAGCTCGGCATAGCTCCAGGCCGTGCCGCCGCTGTCGGAAAAGGCCGCAGCCTCCGGCCGCTCGGCCACCTGAGCGGCCAGTAAATCATGCCATCGTTCCATTGCCCTCTCCTCCCAAATCCGGCGCCGGTTATGTCGTGGGTGCAGGCCCTGTGCGGGCCGGACCCTAGCCGCTGAACTGCGGCGCGCGTTTTTCCAGGAAGGCCGCGATGCCCTCGCCTGCCTCCTCGCCGCCAGCCGCACGGGCCATGGCGGCGCATTCCGCATCAAGCTGTGCAGTTTCTGCCGCCTCATAAGCGCTGGAGACCAGATGCCGGATGGTGCCCTGCGCCGCGCGCGGGCCCTGGGCCAGCGCATCGGCCAGACTGTGCGCCGCGCCAAGAACGCGCTGCGGCGCCACCACTTGATTGACCGCGCCGAGGGCAGCCAACTGTCCGGCTGTCACCGGCCGACCCAAAAGACACATTTCCATCGCCAGCGGACGCGGCAGCATCCGAGCCAGCGAGGCGGTCAGCCCGCCATCCGGCACCAGTCCCGCCTTGACGTAGGCGGCGGTGAATTTCGCCCCATAAGAGGCCACGATCAGATCCGCTGCCAGCGCCAGCGACAGACCGGCCCCGGCCGCGCCGCCCTCGACGGCGGCGATCACCGGCACCGGGCAGTCCCGGATCCCGCGCATCAGATCATGCAGGTTGTTGACCTTGGCGCGGCGCTCGTCCTCGCTGA
Source organism: Phaeobacter gallaeciensis (assembly GCF_001678945.1). Classification (NCBI taxonomy): domain Bacteria; kingdom Pseudomonadati; phylum Pseudomonadota; class Alphaproteobacteria; order Rhodobacterales; family Roseobacteraceae; genus Phaeobacter; species Phaeobacter gallaeciensis. The sequence goes on along the minus strand of NZ_CP015124.1, from coordinate 2,951,395 downwards.
GGCCGCGACGTTCGATCAGCACGTTGAGATCGCCGCCCGCGCAGAAAAACCCACCTTCCGAGGTCAGCAGCACAGCACGTATGCGCGGCTCCTGCGCCAGATCCAGCGCCGCCTGAATGGCGTCGTAAAGATCCTGCGACAGGGCGCCCCGGCGATCCGGGTTCATATTCACGACAACCGCGCGGTCGCCAAGATCGTCCATCCGTGCACGTCGGGTCATTTCCGTATCCTCTTGAAAATTCCGTTTGCCGTGGCCAGCAGGCGGCCGGTGTCATCAAACAGCTCCCCATAGACATAGGCGATGCTTTTGCCGCCCCCCGTAGGCCGGGCGCGGGCCGTAATGGCCCCGGTCCGCGTCGACCCCACATAGGAGAGGTTCAGCGAAACGGTGACCAGGTCCGCGTTTCCGTCCGGATCGAAGAACTGCATTGCAGTATTGCCGCAGACCACATCCAGAACCGTGGCCACCATGCCGCCATGGACGATGCCATGGCGGTTCATATGCCGGGGCTCCAGCTCCAGCGTCACGGTGCAGGAGCCATCCCGGGTATCGACCTCGGTCCGGTAGCCAACCATCTGTTGACAACCGGGTTCCTCGATCAGGCGGACCTCGCCGGTATCACGCGGCGCTGAGGTCAAGAAAACGCTCCAGCTGCGTGTCCGCATCACCAAAGCGGTGCTCCGCCATGACGATTCGTTTGGCGATATGGGCCAGTTCGTATTCCTGCGTCATGGCGATACCGCCGTGCAGCTGGATCGAATCCTCGGCCACCAGACGACCTGCACGGCCAATCAGGTTGCGCGCCGCCGCCACGTTGAGATCGCGCATCCGCGCGTCGCCTTCCAGATGGCCGGCCGCGTTGATCACGGCCGAGCGCGCCTGCTCGATCTCGATCAGCAGATCCGCCACCCGGTGCTGCAGCGCCTGGAAGGTGCCGATCGGGCGGCCAAACTGGCTGCGGGTCAGCAGGTACTGACGGGTAAGCTCGGTTGCGGTTTCCATCGCGCCCAGGGTTTCGGCAGCCAGCGCCACCTCGGCGCGGGCAAAGACCCCGGCCATGGCAGACCATGCGGCGCCAGCACCGCCCAGACGGGCAGAGGCAGGCAGGCGCAGGTTATCCAGCTCGACCTCGGCAGCGCGACCGCCAGCCAGCAGCGCATAGCCGCGCAGCGACAGGCCCTCGGCATCGCGGGGCACCAGGAACAACGAGATCCCATCGGTCGCATCCGCTGCGCCGCTTTCGCGAGCAGAGATCACCAGGTGATCGGCAGCCTCGGCGTTGACGACAACAGCCTTGCGCCCGTTCAGAACGATCTGATCACCCTCGGCCTGAGCCGTGGTTTCCACGCGCGACAGCTCATAGCGGCTGTTCGGCTCGCCGTGCGCAAAGGCCAGCTGCACGGCGCCGCCGATCACCTCTTCAACGAGAGCCTTCTGATCGTCATTGCCCAGTGCCGCGATCAGACCACCACCCAGCAGTGCGGTGTCCAGCAGCGGCTCAACCACGCCGGCGCGGCCCAGTTCCTCGAACACGGTGGAGATATCGAAACCAGCGCCGCCAAACCCGCCGTCTTCCTCGGAAAACAGCGCACCGATGACACCCAGTTCGGCCAGCTGGCCCCAGATATCGGCGGAAAACCCGGTCTCGCTTTCCAGGATGTCGTTGCGCACGGATGTCGTGTAGCGGTCCGACAGGAAGCGACGCAGGCTGTCCTGCAGCATCTGCCGCTCTTCGGTCAGGTCGAAGTTCATGCCCGGCCTCCCATTTTCACTTTTGCGATGATGTTCTTCTGGATTTCGTTGGAACCGCCAAAGATCGACAGTTTGCGGTTGTTGAAATACTGCGCGGCAACGGCAGCCGTGCCTTCGGGGCCGACCGGCGGTTCATTGCCGCCTTCCACCGCTTCGGAGGCAAAGGGCATCGCGTAAACGCCCGCGGCCCGACGCGCCATATCGTTGATTTCCTGACGGATTTCGGTGCCCTTCACCTTCAGCATCGAGCTTTCGACACCCGGCGCCTGCCCCGAGGCCGCAGCCGAGATGATGCGCAGGTTGGTGGTGGACATGGCCATCAGATCGATCTCCGCCTGCGCCATGCGGGCCGCGAAATAGGGGTTTTCGATCAGCGGGCGGCCCTTGTGCATCTGCACCCGCGCCAGACGTTTCACCGCATCCAGACCGGCCTGGCTGAATCCGACACCGGCGATATTGGTACGTTCATGGGTCAGGAGGTACTTGGCGTAGGTCCAGCCCTTGTTTTCCTCGCCCACCAGGTTTTCGACCGGCACTTTCACATCGGTGAACCAGACTTCATTCACCTCGTGGGTGCCGTCCAGCAGGATGATCGGGCGCACTTCGATGCCCGGCGTGTCCATATCGATCAGAAGGAAGGAAATGCCTTCCTGCTGCTTGGCATCGGGGTCGGTACGCACCAGGCAGAAGATCCAGTTGGCGTGCTGGCCCAGCGTGGTCCAGGTCTTCTGGCCGTTGACGATATAGTGGTCGCCCTCGCGCACCGCCTTGGTTTTCAGGCTGGCTAGGTCAGAGCCCGCGCCCGGCTCGGAATAGCCTTGGCACCACCAGTGTTCGCCGCTCAGGATCTTGGGCAGGTAATAGTCCTGCTGTTCCTTGGATCCGAATTTCTGCAACACCGGCGCCAGCATGGTCAGGCCAAAGGGCACGATGCGCGGTGCATGAGCGCGGCAGCATTCCTCTTCGAAGATATGGCGCTGCACGGCATTCCATTCGCAGCCGCCAAATTCGCGCGGCCAATTCGGCGCCAGCCAGCCCTGTTCGTTCAGGATGGCATGCCAGCGTTCGTGGCCTTCCTTGCCGAGGCTGCGCCCCTCGCGGACCGCATCCGACATTTCCTTGGGCAGTTTCTCGTCCAGAAAACGCTGCACCTCCTCGCGGAAGGCCTGTTCTTCGGGGGTGTAACTCAGATCCATTTCATTCTCCTCATGGCCCTTTGGCACGATCCAATCGGGCCGGGCGACATCCGGCGGGCGATGACTGCCCGCCGGGTGCCGCGTGGTCTTTGATTGCGGTTCAGTAGATTTCGAACAGGCCCGCTGCGCCCATGCCGCCGCCGACACACATGGTGACGACGCCCAGCTTGGCGCCGCGGCGCTTGCCTTCGCGCAGGATGTGGCCGGTCATACGGGCGCCGGTCATGCCAAAGGGGTGACCGATGGCGATTGAGCCGCCGTTGACGTTGCATTTCTCGTCATCGATACCCAAACGGTCGCGGCAGTAGAGCGCCTGGCTCGCGAAGGCTTCGTTCAGCTCCCAGATATCGATGTCATCCACCGTCAGCCCGTGGCGTTCCAGCAGCCGCGGCACGGCAAAGACCGGGCCGATGCCCATCTCGTCCGGCTCGCAGCCTGCAACGCAGAAGCCTTTGAAGGCGCCCATAGCCTCAAGCCCGCGCTTCTCGGCCTCCTTGGCCTCCATCAGCACAACCGCTGCCGCGCCATCGGACAATTGGCTGGCGTTGCCTGCGGTGATGAAGTTGCCGTCGCCGCGCACCGGCGCCAGACCAGCGAGACCGTCGAGCGTGGTGGAAGGACGGTTGCATTCGTCGCGGTCCACGACAACGTCCTTCATCGAGATCTCGCCGGTTTCCTTGTCCTTCACCGCCATGGTGGTGGAGACGGGAATGATCTCATCCTTGAACAGACCGGCTTCCTGCGCCGCAGCGATACGCTGCTGGCTGCGCAGACCATAGGCGTCCTGATCTTCGCGGCTGATGCCATAACGCTCCGCGACGATATCGGCGGTTTCGATCATAGTCATATAGACGGCGGGCTTGTGCTCTTTCAGCCAGGCTTCCTGCACGGGGCGCAGTTTCGGCTGCACCATCGAGATGCTTTCCACCCCACCTGCCACCATCGGGCCTGCGCCTTCGCAGATGATCTGCTGCGCCGCCAAGGCGATGGTCTGCAGACCGGAGGAGCAGAAGCGGTTCACGGTCATGCCCGATGCGGTGACCGGCAGCCCGGCGCGCAGAGCAATCTGGCGGGCGATATTGGCGCCGGTTTCCCCTTCGGGAGCGCCGCAGCCCATGATGCAATCCTCGATCTCGGCGCCTTCGATCCCGGCGCGGGCCATCGCGGCCTCGACCGCGGCACCGCCCATGGTGGCGCCGTGGGTCATGTTGAAGGATCCCCTAAAGGATTTGGCCAGCCCGGTACGGGCGGCAGAGACGATAACGACTTCTTTCATATCAGCTGTTTTCCTTGTTCAGATCGTCGAATGTGCGCCCCTCGGCAACCAACTGCTCCAGCAGCGGCGCGGGCTGCCAGAAATAATCGTCTTCTTCGGCGTAGGATTTGATGTTCGCCAGAAGCGTATCCAGCCCCTGCATGTCGGCCCATTTCAGCGGCCCGCCACGATAGCGCGGGAAGCCGTAGCCGAAGAGCAGCGTCATATCGACGTCCAGCGGACGGCGCGCGATACCTTCGCCCACCACCTTGGCGGCCTCATTGACCATGGCCGCCATGTAGCGGGTCACGATCTCTTCGTCGGTGAACTCTTTCGGGGTGATGCCCTTCTCGGCGCGCTCTGCCTCGATCAACTCGGCCACCTCGGGGTTCGGGGTGCCGCCGCGCTTGCCTGCCTCGTAGACGTAATAGCCCTTGCCGGTCTTCTGGCCAAAGTTGCCCGCCTCACAGATTTTGTCCATGTAGCTGCTGTCACGCTCGCGCGGGTCCATGCCCTCGGCGCGCTTGCGCTTGCGCACGGCCCAGCCGATGTCGAGCCCCGCCAGATCCGCCACCGCGAAAGGCCCCATGGCGAAACCGAAATCGGTCAGCGCCTTGTCAATCTGGTACGGAGAGGCACCGTCCAGAACCATGTGATCGGCCGCCTTGCGATAGGTGGCAAGGATCCGGTTGCCGATGAAACCATCGCAGACGCCGGCGCGGACCGAGATTTTCTTGAGCCGCTTGCCCAGCTCGAACCCGGTGGCAACCACGTCGAGCGCGGTCTTGTCGGCAACAACAATCTCCAAGAGCTTCATCACATGCGCCGGAGAGAAGAAGTGCAGACCGATCACATCCTCGGGACGCGAGGTGCTGGCGGCGATCTCGTTCACATCGAGATACGAAGTGTTAGAGGCCAGGATCGCGCCTTTCTTGCAGACGGCATCCAGCTTACCAAAGACCTCTTTCTTGACGCCCATTTCTTCGAAGACGGCCTCGATCACCAGATCGACATCGCTCAGTGCATCGTAATCGGTGGCGAGAGTCAGCGCCTCACCGGTCAGATGGTCGAACTTCTCCTGGCTGATCTTGCCGCGCTTCAGCGCGCCCTGAAGGTTGCCCGCGATGCGGCCCTTGGCGGCTTCGGCGGCCTCGGCGGTCATCTCCAGCATTACGACAGGCAGACCGGCCAGCAGCGCTGCCGTGGCGATGCCTGCCCCCATGGTGCCGCCACCGATAACGCCGAGGCTGTTCAGCGCGCGCGGCTCAACGCCCTTCAGCTCCGGCAGCTTGCTGACTGCGCGTTCCGAGAAGAAGGCATGGATCATGCCCTGCCGCTGATCGGTGCTCATCAGCTCCATGAAGAGTTCCCGCTCACGCTTCATGCCCTCGTCAAACGGCAGCTCGCAGCAGGCCTGAATGCCGCGGATCGCAACCGCAGGTGCCAGCAGGCCGCGGCCTTTTTTCAGCACAGAGTCATAAAGCGCATCGAAATCGACGGATTCGGGCGCGGGCATTTCGCTGATGGCGCGGCGCGGGGCGCCCTGATCCAGCAGTTCCTGCGCATAGGCAAGGCCGATCTCGCGCGGCTCGCCCTCTTCGACGCGGTCCAAAATGCCGAGGCTCAAAGCTTCCTTGGCGCCGACCTGACGGCCCGAGGTGATCACGTCAACCGAGGCGTCAATACCAATCAGACGCGGCAGACGCTGGGTGCCACCGGCGCCCGGCATCACGCCGATCAGCACTTCCGGCAGACCGATACGCGCGGAAGGCACGGCGATGCGATAGTGCGAGCCAAGCGCGATCTCCAGACCGCCGCCCAGTGCGGTGCCATGCAGCGCCGAAATCACCAGAAGCGGCGACGATTCGATGCGGGTGCAGACATCGGGCAGAAACGGCCCCTGCGGCGGCTTGCCGAATTCGCGGATATCGGCGCCGGCGAAATAGGTGCGACCGTCACCATAGATCAGCACCGCCTTGGCGCCTTCCGATTCGGCCCGCTCGATCCCGTCCACCAGGCCCTGGCGCACGTCCAGGCCCAGCGCATTTACCGGCGGGTTCTGCGCCTTGAGGACCGCAATATCCCCAACGCGTTCGTATCCAATGGCATCCGTCATCCGTATTTTCCTCTCCTTGGCGGGGCTGCGGGCCTCTGGCCTTTTGCACACGCCCCCTGTTCCTGTCGGGATCTAGCCACGCCCTCCTCCGCGCGCCAAGGCCGGTCTTTGCCGCCCTTGCCAGAACCCGGCGTCATCTGCGGAGCCGCAGAATTCAGGCCAGCGGTCTGACTGTCAATCCCTATTCCACTATGTAGAACATTGTTCCACTAATTTGACAGCACCCTAGGCCGCGTCCCTTCGCCTGGCAAGTAATATCATTGCGCGCAGGAAGTATTTTCGGCAGCAAAACACCGAGACCCTATTCTCTTCACCCTAACGCGCAACAAGGGCGCCCACTGTCGCGGGCGCCCTTGTTGCGCTTTCAAGATTTGGTGATCCGGCAGGCGCGCAGACGTCTATCCCTGCGGAATCAGTCCCTCAGCCACCCAGCCATCGAAGATCTCAAGCGCCTTCTCAGCGAAGGCTGCGTCGTTGATATGACAGTCCAGCGCGTGCAGCGTCGCAATGCCCGGGCAGGCCGCGCGCATTTCATCGCAAAAGGCCGACAACCCCTCGGCATCGTGCAGATCGCCGCCGGGGCGGTCCCATTCGTTGCAGCCCTGCTCGGGCAGCAGCACCGCGACCGGGGCGGTGGCGCCTTGCAGCTTGTCACTGATGGTACGGGCGACAAGGCGGCGCTCGTCGGCGTCCAGAACCGCCGAGGTCAGCAGCCGGTTGTGGGCATGGCTGGGTCGCCCCTGTAGCTGCGGCGGGGTCTCTTGCCAGCCGACAAAATCCACCAGATCATAACAGCCCGGCGCCACCAGCTGCGGGGTGCCCGCGGCTCCTGCATTGGTCATCCGGTCCGCGCCCGCCGACAGACCGCCGAACAGGTGATTGGTCACCTCCTGCGGGGCGAAATCCATCACCGCAGCAAAGGCGCCTTCGCTGGCAAGGCTTTCAAAGGCCCGCCCACCCATGCCGGTGGCGTGGAAGACGGCCACCTCATAGCCGCGGTCCTCCAGCGCCGGTTTCAGCGTCACCATATAGCGCAGCACCGTTTTACCAAAGGAGGTCATGCCGATCAGTGGCCGCTCCCGCTTTGGCGGCTCCACCGCACGGGCCGCGCCCAGAACCGCGCCCGCCGCCTGGCTCAGCGAAGCCTTGCAGACCGAGTTCAGACCATAAAGCCCCCCGGCCCAGAGGATCATCTGCACATCCGCCGGGATACGCTCGGGCGGCATCAACGGTGAAAAAGACACGGTGGAGACGATATATTTCGGCACCCCCAGCGGCAGCGCCGCACAGAGGTCCAGCGCCAGATCGGTGCCCATGGTGCCGCCCAGCACGATCACCCCGTCGATGGAACCAGCACGATAAAGCTCCAGCGCCTTGGCTGCCGATCCTTTCGCCATGATCTGCATGGCGGTGTTTTCATCGCCGCTGTCGATGGCGGCCTGGATGGAGCTGCCGCCTGCCTCGGCCACCTGATGCTTGCTGATGTCGGTGGGCTGGCTCGGATCGCCCAAGACGCTGACATCCATGGTCAGGACGCCGCCGCCCTGCCCCCGGATCACATCCGCCAGGTAGGCCAGCTCGGCATCCTTGGTGTCATAGGTCCCGGCGATCAGAATGGTTTTATCGGGCATCTTGTCATTGCCTCCGGTTAAAGCTGGATCCAGGCGGTTTTCAGATCGACGTATTTGTCGAGTGCGTGCAGCGATTTGTCGTGGCCATTGCCGGACTGCCCGACCCCGCCCAGCGGCACCGTATTATCTGCGCCGCCATAGGTGTTCACATGGACCACCCCCGCGCGGATGCCCGCGACCATGCGATGGGCACGGGACAGGTTCGCGGTCCAAACCCCGGCGGCAAGGCCGAAATCGGTGCCATTCGCCAGCGCCAGCGCCTGTTCCTCGGTTTCGAACTTGGTCACCGACAGCACCGGTCCGAAGACCTCGCGCTGGAACAGGGCATGGTCCCGTGCAACGTGGGTCACGATGGTGGGCGCCATATAGGTGCCGCCGCTCTCCTGCAGGATCCGGTTGCCGCCGGTCACCACCTGACCACCTTCGGCGCGGGCCATATCCATGAAAGACAGGTTGCGCCGCAGCTGGTCCTCGGAATTGACCGCACCGATATGATTGCCCAGATCCAGCGGGTCGCCCACCCGCAGCGCCTCGGCCTCGTTGATCAGCATGGCGACGAATTCATCATGCACCGAGGCTTCGACCAGAAGGCGTGACCCAGCCACGCAGACCTGCCCTGAATTGCGGAAGATTCCCGCCGCCGAAACCTTGGCCGCGTGACGCAGATCGGGGGCATCGGCAAAGACGATATTGGGGGATTTGCCGCCCAACTCCAGATAGCAGCGTTTGAGGTTGGAGCGCGCCGAGGCCTCCAGCAGCTTGCGTCCGGTGCCGCCCGATCCGGTAAAGGCCAGCACATCGACGCCCATGGATTCGGCCAGCGCCGCGCCGGTCTCTGCGCCCGCGCCGGTGACCACGTTCAGCACCCCATCCGGCAGACCGCATTCGGCGCAGATCTCGGCCAAACGCAACAGCGACAGCGAGGCGGTCTCGGCGGGTTTCAAGACCACCGAATTGCCCATCGCCAGTGCAGGCGCCAGTTTCCAGGCGCCAATCATCAGCGGGAAATTCCACGGCACGATGGCGCCGACGACGCCCACCGGCGCGCGCTGCACCAGCCCCAGCACATCGGGGGCGGTGGGAGCGACCTCTCCCGCGACCTTGTCCAGCGCCTCCGCATAATAGCGGAAGGTGCCCGCCGCCGATCCCGGCTCGGCCTTCAGCGCCATGCCCATTTCGGTGCCATTGTCGCGCACGCCCAGAACGGCCAGCGACAGTGCCTCCGCCTCGATCCGATCGGCGATCTTATGCAGCACTTTTTTCCGCGCAGCGGGCGCAAGGCGCGACCAGCGGCCATCCTCAAACGCGGCGCGGGCAGCAGCCACCGCACGCTCCACATCCGCCGCTGACGCGCCTTCAAGCGTGGTCAGAACAGATCCGTCAATCGGCGAAGTAACTTCGCATGGCGTGCCCGAACCTGCTTGCCACGATCCTTCAAGAAAGAGTTTTTGCGGCGCCACATCAGCCCGCCGAAGTTCGTTGATGAGGTTTTGGTCTGCCATTCGGCCTCCTTCAGCTCCTTGCGGTCGCGCAAAATGCGGACGGTATGCATCACAAGGACCAGTATGATGATGGAAAACAGGATGAACGCCACCGGGCGGTCGATGAAATCAAGGGGGGTTTTGACCCGCGCCATGGCCGCGCGCAGCTTCACCTCCATGATGCCGCCCAGAACCATGCCAAGGATGATCGGCACCGCAGGCAGCGACAGGCGCTTCAGCACATAGCCCACCAGACCAAATGCCGCCGCCATCACGCAGTCGGTGGCAGAGTTGCGCAGGGAATAGACCCCGACAAAGCTGAGCGTCAGGATACAGACGCCAAGGAAGCGATTGGGGATCCTGACCACTTGGATCAGGCTGCGGGTCGCAAACAGAAGGAAGATCAGCACCAGCACGTTGAGGATCAAGAGCGCGAGATAGAGCGCCACCACGAAATCCATGTCGTTCTGGAACAGCCCCGGCCCCGGCACCACGTTATGGACGTAAAAGACGCTCAGCATCATCGCCGTCAGCGCCTCACCCGGAATACCCAGCGCCAGCAGCGGCACCATGGCGGCGGCGGGCACGGCGTTATTGGCGGTTTCGGCGGCGATTAGCCCTTCGGACGACCCGCGCCCGAAATCCTGCGGTCGTTTGGAGGTCTTCTGCGCATAGGTGTAGGACATGAACTGCGCAGTGAATTCGCCGACGCCGGGAATCATCCCCATCAAGACGCCAAACCCGGCAGAGACTGACGCCACACGGGGATGGCGCGACAGCTCTCGCAAGCCCTGGAACATGCCGCCGCGCAGGCGTGTCAGACGGATCTTCTCGTCCTCATCCGTCAGCAGCACAAAAGCCTGAGAGATCGCAAACAGCCCAAGAACCACGACTATGAGGTTGATGCCACCGCCTAGGAAATCCTGCCCGAAGGTGTATCTCTGGGTGTATTTCACCGGCTCCATGCCGATGGTGTTGAGGAAAATGCCAAAGCAAGCGAGCGCCCCTGCGATTAGCGCCTGCCCGCGATGGGCCACCACCACCAGCAAGAGGCCCAGCAGCGCGGCGAGGAAGATCTCGCGACTGCCGAACATCGGCGCCACCTTAGCCAGCACCGGGGCAAAAAGGATCAGACAGATGACCGAGAAAACGCCACCAAAGAAACTGGCGGAATAGGCAAGGCTGAGCGCGCGTCGCGGTTCCCCCCGCGCGGTCATCGGGTAGCCGTCATAGGTGGTCAGCGCGTTGACCGCCGTGCCGGGCGTGTTGATCAGGATCGCCGGAATGGCACCACCGTACATGGAGGAGCCGTAGATGCCGAGCAGCACGGTCAGCCCCACGATGGGATCCATCGAGAATGTCGCGGGCAGCAGGATGGCAATCGCCACCGCCGGGCCGACGCCGGGGATGGCACCGATCAGCACGCCGCCGATGGATCCGGCCAGCAGCGCCAGCGCCACGTCCCAGCGCATCAGGATCTCGATTGCAGAAAGAATAAGGTCCATCGGGGATCCCGTTAAACTGAAGGCTTAGAGGTAGAGGATGGCAAAACTGCGCAGGGCCCCCGGCAGATATTCATAGAGCAGCGCGCCGGGGATCTTCACCGATAGCAGCCCCTTGAACACCAGCACCACGGCAAGGGCGAAACCAGCGCTGGTCCACAGCATCAGGCGGCTGCGATAGCCCATGCGCCAGGTCAGCAGCGGCACGAAGACCAGCGTCACCGGCAGATAGCCCACAAGCGGCACCAGCAGCACGTAGGCCATGAACCAGGCGACGTATTCCACCGCCTGCCCCCAGCGCCGGGCCTCGTTCAGGTCGAACCGCGTCGTGCGTCGCCAGGGCAGCCGGTAGAGATGCAAGCCCCCCATCAGAACCATGCCGCCCAGGGCCACGCCGGGCCAGAACCGGGGCTGGGCAAAGAGTTTGGTCTTTTTCACCCAAGCGGTCTGATCACCAATCAGCACCAGCAGCAGCACGGAAAGCCCAAGAAACCCAAGGGCAAAAACCAGCTGTCCGCGCCGGGGTCCGGGAAAACGGCGTTCGCGTTCTGTCGTCATGGAGGGGAACTTCTGTCGCGCAGGAAACAAGGGTCCGGGGCGCCCGCGAGGCGCCCCGATCCGGGAGGATGGCTTATTCGAGGATCGAACCGATCCGCGCCATTGTGTCGATGTCAGCGGCCACACGGGCGGCGCTGTCCTCGGCGTTCTGCCAGTAGATCAGCGCGCCGGTTTCCTTGGCCACGTTCTGGGCGCGTTCGCTCATCACGGTTTTCTCGGCCACCGCGATGATCTTGTCGCGCACGTCCTGCGGCGTGTCCTTGGTCACGAAGAGACCATTCCACAGCGCGATGTTGAGGCTGTCGTCCAGCTCGCCGATCGCAGGCGCATCGGGCACCAGCGGAATGCGTTCATCGGTGATCGAGACCAGCACCTTCACATCATCAAGGCAGGGCAGGATCAGCTGCAGCGTGGTGTTGATCACATCCGCATCGCCCGAGGCCAGGGTGTTGCAATCCAGCGCGTCAAAGGCCGCGTCAGAGCCCCATTCGAAACCGGCGTTCTTGGCAAAGGCCTTGGTCACTTGGGTCGGGGTCAGCACGTCGCCGAAATGGCCCAGCGCCACGTCGTTTTCCTTGGCGTATGCTGCCAGTTCCTCCATCGAGGAATAGGGCGCATCGCCCGAGGTTGCGATGACAAAGGGATAGGTCAGGAAGATCCCCAGCGGGTCGAACTTGGCCGGGGTCAGCGGCGGGATGTCGATCTGGTGACCGACAACCGGCACGCCGATCACGAAGGAGCCGATGGTGTAACCATCAGCGGGCGCATTGGCGACCTCGATCGCACCGGGGAAGGGTCCACCGCCACCGCCGGGCTTGTTCACCACCGCCGCCGCGACGCCGTATTCGTTCTGGAAATCCTCGGCGATCATCCGGGTCAGCACGTCTTCCAGATCGCCCGGAGGCCAAGGCACGATGAAGTTCACCGGCTTTTCCGGATACTCGGCCTGCGCCGCAACGGCGCTGAGGCCAAGGGCGGTGGCCGCCGCTGCGCCTTTGACGATGGTGGTCAGTTTCATTGCAAGTCTCCCGGTTGCTGTCAGTTGGACTCTGTTGGGTCATGTTGGTTCATTATTCGAACCGTTGGTTTGAATTTAGATTGACAGCCTCCCCGGTTATCTGTCAACAAATTTGAAAGGCAGAGGCGGAAATTCCTGGACTTTGCCTGATCACACAGCACTTACGGGATCGCCGAACCACATGGGTACAGTCTCCAAAGCCTTGTCATTGCTGACATATTTCAATCATGGCCGCACCGAGATCGGCCTCAGCGATCTCACGCGCCTGTCAGGCATGAACAAGGCGACTGTTTATCGGCTGATGGGTGAAATGCAGGAATCAGGCTTTGTCGAACAGGCCGATGGCGACCGGTCCTACCGGCTGGGTCCGCAGGTCCTGCGCCTCGCCGCCCTACGCGAAGCCGCGGTTCCGATCCTGTCCGTCTCGCGCCGGGTGCTGAAGGATCTGAGCGAGGAAACCGGGGAAACCACCCATCTGTCGCTGGTGCAGGGCACCCAGCTCAACTCACTTAGCCACGCCTATTCGCCGCGCCACGCCGCCCGGGTGATGATGGAGGATGCCGAGGTTCTGACCTATCACGGCACCGCCTCCGGCCTGGCCGTTCTGGCCTATGCCGATCCCGAGTTCGTCGATGCGGTTCTGTCCGGGCCGCTGCACAGCCACACCGCCGCCACCGTAACCGATCCGGAAGAGATTCGCCGCCAGCTGGAAGAGGTCCGTTGCAGCGGCATGGCGCAATCCATCGGCGGCTTCGAAGCCGAGGTGCATTCCCATGCGGTGCCGGTCTTTGGCGCCGACCGGCAGGTGATCGGCGCCCTTGCCGTGGCCGCGCCGGTGTCCCGCATGACGCCGGAACAATCCGTTCTGATCCCCGCCGCCCTGCACCGCGCCGGTCAGACCCTGACCCATCGTATCGGCGGCGCCGCCCCGGCCGACTACCCCCAAGAGGCCGCCGCATGATGCCGCATATGATCCCGTTTTTCCGCCTTTCCCCCACCGGCGCCGCCGGATGGCCCCGCAATCAGGAGCTCGTTCCATGAAAGATTCCAATTTCCTCAAAGAACATAACGCCAAATCACTCTGGCACCCGATGGCGCATCCGGCCGACAGCCTTGCCAATCCCCCCACCATCGTGACCGGCGCCCGGGGCGTTTCGATCACCGATGTTGACGGGCACGAGGTCGTGGATGCGGTCGGGGGCCTCTGGAACGTGAACCTCGGGTTTTCCTGCCAGCCAGTGAAGGATGCCATCGCCGCGCAGCTGGATGTCCTGCCCTATTATTCCACCTTCCGGGGCACCACCAACGATCAGGTGATCCAACTGGCCGAAGAGCTGAAGGATTTCTTTGCCCCCGACGGCCTCAGCCGCGCGTTCTTCACCTCGGGCGGCTCGGACTCGGTGGAAACCGCCCTGCGGCTGGCGCGCCAGTACCACAAGATCCGCGGTCAGGAGGGGCGCACCAAGTTCCTCAGCCTCAAGAAGGGCTATCACGGCACCCATATGGGCGGCGCCTCGGTCAACGGAAACGCGAATTTCCGCACCCAGTACGAACCGCTTCTACCCGGCTGCCACCACATCCCGGCGCCCTATACCTATCGCAACCCCTTCAATGAGAGTGATCCCGAGCGTCTGGCCCAGCTCTGCCTGCAGGCGCTGGAGGATGAGATCGCCTTTCAGGGCGCAGGCACCATCGCCGCCTTCATCATGGAGCCGATCCTGGGCGCCGGCGGGGTGATCCCGCCACATGAAAGCTTCATGCCCGGCGTGCGGCAGATCTGCTCGAAACACGGGATTCTATTGATCGCGGATGAGGTGATCACCGCCTTTGGCCGCACCGGCTCCTGGACCGGATCGCGTCACTGGGGGGTGCAGCCCGACCTGATGTGCACCGCCAAGGCGATCACCAATGGGTATTTCCCCTTTGGCGCGGTGATGATCGCCGATGGGGTGGCCGAGGTCTTTGAGAGCGACGAAAGCGGCAAGGCGGCCATTGGCCACGGCTACACTTACTCCGGCCACCCGGTGGGGGCGGCCGCGGCGCTCGCCTGCCTTGCGGAAACCAAACGCCTCAACGTGCCGGAAAACGCCGCAGCGCGCGGCGCGGAACTGCACGAGGGTCTTCTGGCGCTGAAGGACAAATACGGCCTCATCGGTGATGTGCGTGGTGGCCACGGGCTGATGTGCGCGCTGGAACTGGTTGGCGATCACGTCAGCAAGACCCCGATCGACAAGAAGACCATCGGCATGGTGCAGGAGGTTGCCTATCAATCGGGCGCCATGGTGCGGGTCTCTGGTCCAAATATCATCCTGTCGCCGCCGCTGGTGCTGGAGGCCGCCGATGTCAGCACCATCCTTTCGGCCCTTGATGCGGGCCTTGCTGCCGCCAGCTGATCTGCGCTTTGCTCTGCATTCGTGCGCGGGCGCCTGTGCCGGGCCAATGGCCCGGCACAGGCCACCAGATACCATGGCGGTCCCGAAGCCTCCGCTTCGGGACCGCGCCTCTCGGTAGCGCCGCTGACGCGGCGCGGCACCGGGGTACAGCCAGCGCACTTTATTTCGAGAGTTCAGGTGGTTTCCGCTACAGAGGCCCCATCGCCCTCGACCTTTACCTCCATCCGCAGACAGGTCCAGACGATGCGGGTCGACTTCTCCGCGATGCGGGTAAATCCGGCATCCCGCAGCACATTCTTGCATTCCCGCATGCCGCCGATGCCATAGGCCTCGGGGTGGAATTCCAGCACCACGCCCCGGAAACCCGACAGATCCATGTGGCGCAGCAGTTCCAGCTCGCCTCCCTCAATATCCATGATCAGAATATTGGGTTTCAGCTCGGCGCAAACCTCTGCAAAGGACCGCGTCGGCACCCGGACCAGGTCCGAGGGGCGCCCCTCCGGGTTCAGGAGGGAAGAGCCGAGGTAGCTGCTGCGCACATGGAATTCCATCGCCTCCGGCGCATCGGGCGCCGTCACCAGCACTTCGTTGCGCACCTCGATCCGTTCTTCCAGCCCGTTCATCGCATGGAGCGCGCGAACCACCGGGATCAGCTGCGGGTTGGCCTCGAACGATAGAATACGCTCTGCCCCACTGTGGCGCGCCATCACGCCACCGACGACACCGATCCCGGCGCCGATTTCCAGCACCCGGTCGCCCTTTTCGATCACATGCAGCGCACCGGCAATCTCCTGCCCCTCATAGCGGGCCGCGTTGATCCGGGCGATGCGCTTTTCATTGAGGAAGCCTGATTGCGGCACCAGAACGCCAAGACAATTGGCCGCCACGACATCGGGTTGCAATTCCAAATCGTCTGCCCTCTGCCCTGTCTCCGCCACGCGCTTGCCCTCGTCCCGTTGTTGGTCTGGCGCAGACTGCGCAGCGCCCGGACCAAAGACAAGAGCAGCCGCGCCGGGCACCGCTGTTTCGCCGGGCGCGTTACTCTTCGGGCACGATCAGCACCAGCCCGTCCAGATCCGGGCTCGCCTCGATCTGGCAGCTGAGGCGGGAGCTGTCGCGCCGTTCCTCGGCCATATCCAGCATCGCGTCCTCGAAATCCTCGGGCGCACCGCATTTGTCGGACCAGGCCGGATCCACATAGACATGGCAGGTGGCGCAGCTGAGCGTGCCGCCGCATTCACCGATGATCCCCGGCACATCATGAGCCAGCGCGGCCTGCATCAGGTTCTGCCCGTTTTCCGCTGCGCCGGTGATCTCTGTGCCATCCGGCAGTTTCCAGGTCACTTTCACTGTCATCTCTCCCCCACTCGGTCCCGCCTGCCGCAGTCAGACAAAATGCACATAGAAATCGCGCATCCCGTCGCCTTCCAGATCGCGGGTCTTGCGCACTTCCTTACGTTTCATGAAGACGTGGTTTGCCACCAGTTCCTCCCCGACTGCCTTTGCCAGAACCGTGTCGCGCTCCAGATCCGTCACCGCGCCTTTCAGGTCGATCGCCGTACCTTCGCGCGCATCGGTGCGGTCAAAACCGTCGCCGGTTTCCATCGGCGGCAGGGAGTAACCCTTCTCGACCCCCAAGAGAGACGCCTGCAGCACCGCCGCCACCGCCGTGTAGGGATTGGCCGAGGCATCGGCCATCCGGTGTTCCAGCCGCGCCTTGGCGCCGCCTTCGGAGCTGATCCTTGTGGTGACGTTGCGGTGATCGCCGCCCCAGTTCTGCCAGTACCCCGACAAGCTGCCGGGCTGCAGCCGCATGTAACTGTTTGCGGTCGGTGCAATCAGACCGGCCAACCCCTTGTGGTGGTGCAGCACACCAGCAAGGCAGCCGCGCGCCAGATCGTTCATGTGCTCGGGCCCGCCACGCGGGCCTGAGGACAGCGCATTGCCGCCCGCCTCGTCCACGAAGGAATAATTGATATGCATGCCCGATCCGCCCGCCTCGGCGATGGGTTTGGGCATGAAGGTCAGCACGATGCCGTATTCCAGCGCGATCTCCCGCGCCATCAGGCGGAACAGCACGATATCGTCCACTGCCTTCACCGCATCATCAAAGGTCAGCGTGTATTCGAACTGGGGGCTGTCGAATTCAGCGGTGATCATATCAAGGCTAAAGCCCATCTCATCCGCCATCGCCCAGATCCGGTCGTTGAACCGCAAGGGGTCAGCAAAAGGGCCGGTGCCATAGACCACGCCACCCGGCGCATCGTATGGCATCAGGCGGCCGTTCTCATCGGCCTGCAGGGCAAAGGCTTCCAGCTCGATCCCCACCTTGGGCTGCAGCCCCTTGGCGGACCAGGCCGCCACTGCCCGTTTCAGCGCCCCACGCGGGCAAAGGGAGAGCGGCTCCCCCGCATCGTCGTAGAGGTCACCCAGCACCACCTTGGTCGAGGCATGCCAGCTGTCGCGGATATCATCGTGCAGCCATTTCAGCTCCATATCCGGCAGGCCCTGTTTGACCAGGGATCCCGGCGCGTCCAGCAGGTCCTTGTCGTAATGGGTGCCAAAGACCGAGCGGCAGAACCGCGTGGCATCGTCACCGATCTTGGAATTGGGGAGGTATTTTCCCCGCATGATGCTGAGGTGATCGCAGAACATCGCGCGCAGGCGGGTCTTCATAGCTCAAGGTCCTTCCTGTTGGACGGGCTGCGGCATCTTTTGCGTGCCGTTATGCCCATATCATTTCACCCAACCACCAGAGGACAGCGGCCGACCTCGGGTGGGTGCGTAAGCGCCCTCCCGTGCGGGAGGTCGGGCGCTGTCCGGGCCTTTGCCCCGGACCAAAGGTTTATCCCAGCCTAAGCCGCCTTAACCCGCACCGGCAATTCCTTGATGCCGCCGACAAAGTTGGAGCGCAGGAATTTATGCGGCCCCGCTGCCTCGATATGCGAAATCCGCTTGGCCAGCTCCTGAAACAGCACCGTGACCTCCAGCCGGGCCAACCACATGCCAAGACAGACATGCGGGCCGAATTGCCCAAAGGACACATGCCGGTTGGGGCTGCGCATCAGGTCGACGCGGAAAGGATCACCGAAATAGCTTTCGTCCCGGTTAGCCGAGATGAACCAGTAGAGCACCTTGTCCCCTGCCCGGATCGTCTTGCCGTGCATCTCAACGTCGCGGGTCGCGGTGCGGCGGAAGTAAAGCGCAGGCGTGGCCCAGCGAATGATCTCATCCGCCGCCGTGTCCCACACCGCGCCGCCCGCCTGCATCTGCGCGAGCAGCTCGGGCTGATGGCACATGGCCTGAATGCCAGCCGCAATCGAATAGCGCGTGGTATCGTTGCCTGCTGCAACAAGCAGGCAGAAGAAATTGCGGAACTCGGTCTCGGTGATGGTGGATCCGTCCTTGGCCGGTTCCAGGATCAGGTTCAAAACGCCAGAGGTGTCGCCCTTCTTCGCCTTCGCCTCCATCAGCTCCTTGGCATAGACATAGAGTTCCGCCCCCGCCGGAGAGTTAAACGGCATCATGCGGAATTCATCCGTGTCCATCTTGTCGAGCACATGGGTGGTGAAATCCGGGTCCGTATTGGCAATCAGCGCATCGCCCTTTTCCACCAGCCAGGGCAGGTCTTCCTCCGGCAGGCCCACCACGCGCCCCAGCATCCGCATCGGCAATTGCCGGGCAATTTCCTTGGTGGCGTCAAATGTGCCCTTCGCTAGCGCCTGATCCAGGATCTCGGCACAAAGCGTGCGAATATCCTCTTCGTATTGCGCCATGGTGGTCTTGGAGAAGGCCTTGATCAGCTTCATGCGCACCTTGGAATGCTCCGGCGGATCAGTCTCCTGAAAGGTGCGGCGGGCGAGATATTCCTCGTAGGACTGATCCTCCATCCGGATACCGCGCGCCGAGGAAAACACCTCGGTGTTCTTGTTCATCGCGGTGATGTCTTCATAGCGGGTGACGGACCAGTAGTTTTCACCGCCCGCGTATTCCGTCCAGTGCAGGGGATCGTCGCGGCGCAGCCGGGCAAAGGTGTTATGCGGCGCGCCATTGGCAAAGGTGTCGTGGCTGCTGAGATCGGCAAAGCCGTCGTCCTGCGGTGTCCAGATCGTCATGAGGGGCTTCCCGAATGGTTGCTTTGTGTATATTATTAGACCTCATAAATATGTAAACGAAAATCTTGCGAGTCATATCATGCACTTGGCCATTCTGATGACCAACACGGACGAGAGCGACTTTGCCGCGCACCACCCCAAGGATGGAGAAAAGTTCGCGGACCTCATCCACATGGCCCGCCCCGGCTGGGACGTTTCGGTCTTTTCGGTAAAGGATGGCGTGTTCCCCAAGGACATCGCGGATTTTGACGGTGCGATGATTACCGGCAGCCCGGCCTCGGTCCGCGATGATCTGCCCTGGATCGCACCGCTGATGGATCTGATTCGAGACATGAACACCCGCAAACAGCCGCTGTTCGGCGCCTGTTTTGGCCATCAGGCCGTGGCACTTGCCCTTGGCGGCAGCCTTGGCGTCAACCCCTGCGGCTGGGTGCAGGGGCTGACGCTCAACGCCTTGCAAAACACCCCGCCCTGGGCGCGGGAGCTGCCGGATCCCCTGCGCCTTTATGGGTCTCACAAGGAATGCGTCTGCGCCATGCCGCAGGGCGCGGTGCGGACAGCCACCAGCAACGGCATGATCGCGGGGTTCACCATCGGCCGCCACATCTGGACCACCCAGCATCACCCGGAAATGAGCCATGTCTTCATCACCGCCCTGACCGAGGAAATGAAGGGCATGTTGCCGGAAGATGTGCATGCGCAGGCTGTGGCAAGCCTTGCGGAGACATCTGATCAGGCCCGCTTCACCGAGGCGCTGGCGCGGTTCTTCGAGCAGGGCATCGGCTGAGGCAGCTCAGCCCAGCGCCGCCAAGAGATCCATCACCGTGACCTGATCAAATTGCACATGAGCGGCCATCTCGGCCTCCGCTGCTGCGCTGTCATGCGCCTCAATCAACCCAGCCAGCCTGCGGTGGTCCTTGGCCGATTGCGCGATGGAACCGGGATAGCGATAGCGCGCCCGGTAATAGGCCATCAGCTTGCGCGCGTTCGTCTTGATCATCTCCACAAGGAAGGGATTGCCCGAGCCGAGCGCGATCACCTCGTGAAAGCGCAGGTTTAGCTGATAGTAACCATCGGGATCGCCGTCGCCCTTCTCGGCCGCGTGCGCCTCGCAGGCAGAAACAATACGCTCCAGTTCCGCGGCTTGCGCCTTGGTCATGCGGCGCGCGGCAAGGCCCGCGGCCTGTCCTTCCAGCTTGGCGTGCACTTCGAGGATGGCGAGGAACTCCTCCAGCGTCGGTTTGAACAGCACCGCGCCCTTCCTCGGCAGGCGGCGGATCAGCCCGGCGGTTTCCAGCTGGATCAATACCTCGCGCACAGGCGTGCGCGAGACATTGTGGCGGGCCACAAGACCCGCTTCGTCCAGCACATCGCCCGGGCTCAGCCGCCCGGCGTCGATATCGCTGAGGATCGCGTTGAGTAGCTGCTCGCTCTGCCCGGCCATGCCTGTTCCGTTCTCCCGCCTCTTTGGCTTTGGCCGCAGGATAGGGTGCCCCCCGGCCAGAGGCAACGGCGCCCGGCCCCGGCAGTCTGACAAGATCAGGCCGGGCCCATCCGCCCTTCGCGCATCCAGAGATACAGCGGCAGTGCAAGGGATAGCCCGACGGTGCAGCCTGCAGGTAGGACCAACCACCAGCGGCGCAGGCCCAGATCGCGGGCGTCCCGCCAGCTCCAGACCCAGAACACCAGCATCGACAGCAGGACATCGGCAGAGAACCCTGCCGCCGCGCCATTGGCAAACAACCCACGCAGAAAGGCCGGGATATCAATCCCGTTGAGGGCAAAGAAGGAGCCGAAGAACAGCCAAGGCACCAACGTGCCGATGATGGCTGAAACGGCATAGAATGTGCGCATGTGATTTCTCCTCACGAAGGGAGCGCAGGCTCCCGCGCCCGCAGGTCAACCGGCGGGGCCGGGTCGTCCCTGGAGGCCTTGGGCATGGCACCGTGCTTTGCACGGTGCAGCGCCGCGCCCTGCGCGGCGCCCGGCCCAACGGGCCTGCGTCCTTTTTCAAAAGGACCCGGCCGGGCGGGAGCCTCCCCGTATTCCCTGCCCTACTCTGACGGAACAGCGCCCCGGTATTTCGCTGTCAGCTCGGGCGCCAGCTCATCCGGTTCATAGACGCCCAGCAGGATGCCCTTGCGCGGCGCCTTGCCACGGCGTGCGGCAATCTGTTCATCCGACAGGGTGATGCGCTGGGACATGCGCAGCCCCCAGGCCAGCAACCGGTCGTACATCAGGTCGATCACCTCGGCATGCTCGGCGCTGGCGCCCAGATCCACCAGCTCGTCCGGGTCGGTTTCCAGATCGAACAGCATCGGGCGCAGGCCACCTTCGGCATGCATGAACTTCCAGCGCCGGTCCACAACCATGAACAGCCGCGCATCCTTTGGCGCCAGCCCCAGCGTTTCGCAGATCGGGTTGGTGGCGTAATCGAATTCCGCCACCGCGTGATCGCGCCACTCGGTTTCCTCCCCGCGCAGCAGCGGCATCAGTGAGCGTCCCTCCAGGATATGCGGCGCCGGAGCGCCGCCTGCGACCTCAAGGAAGGTGGGCAACAGGTCGATCGCCTCCACCAGCTCATCACAGGTAGTGCCCCGGGTGACATCGGCCTCGGCGCGCGGATCGTAGATGATCAGCGGCACCTTGATCGACGGTTCGTGAAACAGGTTCTTCTCGCCCATCCAGTGATCACCCAGATAATCGCCGTGATCTGAGGTCACCACGATCATCGTGTCCTTCATGCGCCCGGTCTCTTCTAGCCAGGCGAACAGCCGACCCATCTGGTCGTCAGCCTGCTTGATCAGCCCCATGTAGGCGGGGATCACCCGCTCGCGCACTTCATCACGCGAGAATGTCTTGCCGATCCGGTTGTTCATCATGCCGCCAAAGACCGGATGCGGATCTTCCCGCTCCGCTTCCGAACGCACCGCAGGCAGCACGTGTTCGGGGCCGTACATGTCGTGATAGGGCGCCGGAACGATATAGGGCCAATGTGGCTTGATATAACTCAGATGCGCGCACCAGGGCTGATCACCCTTCGCCTCAGCCTGAGTGATAAACTCCATCGCCTGGGTGGTCAGCCAGGGGGTTTCGCTGTCTTCTTCGGCGATATTGGCGGGCTTGTCGGCATTGACCATGAACCAGCCCGAGGCGACGTCGTTGCCCTCGACCCCGGCATTGGCAAAGTCGTTCCATGGGTTTTCGCCAGGATAGCCCTTGGATTTCAGGTATTCGTTATACGGGCTGCGCTTGGCGTCGTAGAACCCATCGGGCCCCTCGGCCCAAAGCCCGTCGTCGCGGATAAATGGATCAAAGCCGCATTCGCTCTGCCGCACGCCGATCACACTGTCGGGCGCCAGCCCCAGACGCTCCATCCCGTCGGCATCGGCCACCATATGGGTCTTGCCGATCAGATGGCAGCCCATCCCGGCACGGCGCAGGTGATCGCCCATAGTCCATTCCCCAACCCGCAGGGGATAGCCGTTGAACTGCACCCCGTGGCTGGAAGGATAGCGCCCGGTATAGCTGGACATCCGCGACGAGCCGCAGGTCGGCGACTGCACATAGGCGCGGGTAAAGCGCACGCCCTTTGCTGCCAGCGCATCGATATGCGGCGTCTGCAGATGAGGGTGCCCCGCACAGCTGAGGTAATCGAACCTCAACTGGTCAAACATGATGTAGAGAATATTCATCGGCGCTCCCCTCCCGTTGCTCCGCGATTTGTCAGCAAACTATTAAACAGGTGAAGCAAGAAGGCCAGCCGCAAAAGCCTAAGATCAGAGCGCACGGCCTGTTGCCGCCGCGCCGCAACCGCAGCGCGAAATGCAGGCGCGCCATTTCCACCGCTGCCGGGATGTGATCCCTGTTGCGGCGCAACGGATGCGCAGACAGAAAACGGAAAGACCCCATGTCCGCAAAGCCCCAAACCAAACACCTCCTGCAGCTGCGCCCGGCAAAAACCACCGATTGCGCCGCGCTGGCGGCGCTGTCGATCGAGGTCTGGACCGGCACCTACCTGCGCGAAGGCGTTAATGACACCTTTGCCACCTTTGTGCTGGAGACCTTTACCCCCGCCCATTTCGCCGCGCTGCTGCAGGACCCGGGTGAGACGCTGATCGTGTCGCAGAACCGGGTCGGGATCGATGGTTATATCCGGATCACCGAAGATCGCCCCTCACCAGTCGGCGGCGCGAAGACCGAGATCACAACCCTTTACGTGCAGCCGCGCCACCACGGGCGAGGCATCGGACAGGCGCTGTTGCGGGCCGGGCTGGACCATTGCCGCGCCAAGGGATTGGGCGCGCCGTGGCTCTCCACGAACTCCGAAAACACTCCCGCCATCGGGTTTTATCACCGTCAGGGATTTGCCTCGGTTGGCGAAACCGTCTTTGAGATCGACGGCACCGGCTATCCCAACACGGTGCTGCACTACACCGGCGACTGACCGCTCCAGCGCCTTGCCTCACCCTTCCAGCGCCGCCTGAAGCCGCTCATAGCCACGCAGGAAATCCTCCTTGAAGGCCTGCACCACCGCGCCTGCGGACATGGCCTGCGTCATCAGACCAACGCCCTGCCCGACCCAATAGGTGGCCAGCTCCTGCGCGCCTGCGTCGCCTGTCTGGCTCAGCTGGTCGATCCGCGCCAGCGCCGGTTCAGATACCAGCGTCTGCAAGGGCATCGGCAGCGGTTTGGGCGCGCCTTTCCCCTCCCAGGCCTCGGTCCAGCCGCTGACCAGCTGGCGCGAGGGCTTGCCGGTGCGCGACCGCGCCCGCACCGTATCGGCGCTGCTGGCCGCCAGCATCTTTTCCTTCACCACCGGGTTGGTCTCCGCCTCGGCGGTCGTCAGCCAGACCGAGCCGCACCAGGCCCCTGCCGCCCCCATCGCCATGGCGCCCGCCATCTGCGCACCGCTGGCGATGCCGCCCGCCGCCAGCACGGGCACATCAGCGCCCATATCGGCGATGGACTGAACCACCTCGGGCACCAGCACCATGGTGGAAATCTCACCCGTGTGCCCGCCGGCCTCTCCGCCTGCGGCGACGATGATATCCACCCCGGCAGCGACCTGCGCGCGGGCGTGCTGTGCGGTACCGACCAACGCAGCCACGGCAACCCCATGCGCCTTGCCCATCTCCAGCATATCGGCAGGCGGCACGCCCAGCGCATTGGCAATCAGCGCGATGGGGTGGCGAAAGGCGACCTCCAGACTGCGTCGTGCCCCGTCCGCACTGATATTGTCGCGAAAGACCAACAGCTCCTGCCGCCGCGCGTCCAGATCTCCGGGATCAAGGCCCTTGTCGCGCAGCACCGAGGCGGCGAATTCCTTATGCCCCTCGGGCACCATGGCAAGGATCTGTTCGTCAGGAATGTCCTGCCCCTTGGCCTCGAACTTATTGGGCACGATCAGATCGACGCCATAGGGTCGCCCGTCCACGTGATCGTCGATCCAGCTTAGTTCCTCTTCAAGCTGCTCGGGGCTCATCATCGCGGCGCCAAAGACGCCCATGCCGCCCGCATTGGTGACGGCGGCCACCACATCGCGGCAATGGGAAAAGGCAAAGAGCGGAAATTCAATGCCAAGCTGTTTGCACAGATCCGATTTCATGCCGCGCCGCCTTCCACGTCGATGGAAACCAACAGATCGCCTGCCTTGACCTGTGTGCCTGCAGCGACCGGAACCTCGGCCACCACGCCTGCAGCAGCGGCAAGGATTTCATGCTGCATCTTCATCGCCTCCAGCACCGCGAGGCGGCTGCCCGGCGTGACACTGTCGCCCGCCGCGACGCAGACCTCCAAGAGCGCGCCATGCATCGGCGCGGTGATCTGGCCATCAGCCTCTCCTGCTGCCGCGCTGGCCCCGGCGCGGATGCGCGTGACCTCGAAAATGCGCGCGCCCGTCGCCAGGAAAAGACGGTCGCCCTCCATATGAGTGTGCCGCAGATCCGCGCGGGTGCCATCCACGCGCAGCGCGCTGTCCAGCCCGGTCACCTGATGCGACCACTCCCCCCCTGCGACGGTCAAGACACCGCCCGTCTCGCTGAGCCGCAGATCATGGACCGCTTCACCGGCGGCGATCTTCATCCGCGATTGCAAAGCCCCTTGCGCGGACCAGCCAAGAAGCTCGGGCGCCACACCGCTGGCCCGCGCCGCCGCAGCCTGATCGGCGCGGTAGATCAGCGCCGCTGCCAGGGCGATCTCCGCCGATCCGAGCAGTGTGGTCAGATCCTCAGGCAGATGATCTGCAATAAAACCGGTCGTCGCTTTGCCTGCGGCGAATTCCGGATGGCTCAGCACCCTGAGCAGGAAGTCGCGGTTGCTGGCGGGGCCGAAGAGGGCGAGATCCTTCAGGGCGCCGATGAGCCGTTCCAGAGCCTCGGCCCGGGTCGCGCCATGGGCAATCACCTTGGCCAGCATCGGATCATAATAGGGAGAGACCTCCTGCCCGCTGACAATCCCTGCATCGATGCGGATGCCCACGCCCGTCGGCGCCTGCCAGAGGGCAATGCGCCCGGCCTGCGGCAGAAAATCCTGCGCGGGGTCTTCGGCGTAAAGGCGCACCTCGATGGCGTGGCCCGAGAGGGTTACATCCTCTTGCACGATCCCAAGGGGCTGCCCCCCCGCCACGCGGATCTGCAGCGCCACCAGATCCAGACCGGTGACCATTTCGGTGACCGGGTGCTCCACCTGCAGACGCGTGTTCATCTCAAGGAAGTAGAAGGCACCGCTGTCGTCCAGCAGGAACTCCACCGTGCCGGCGCCGACATAGCCAATGGCGCGGGCGGCCTCCACGGCGGCGGCGCCCATGCGGGCGCGCAGATCCGCATCCAGCGCCGGGCTTGGCGCTTCCTCCACCACCTTTTGATGGCGGCGCTGCACGGAACAATCGCGTTCGCCCAGATGGATCGTGTTGCCATCCCTGTCGGCAAAGACCTGTATTTCCACGTGGCGCGGGCGGATCACCGCCTTTTCCAGGATCACCTCGTCTGATCCAAAGGCGGACAAAGCCTCGCTTTGCGCCAGCCCCAATGCGCCTGCAAACTCCGCTGGTGCCTCCACCAGACGCATGCCTCGCCCGCCGCCACCTGCTGCCGCCTTGATCATCACCGGATAGCCGATGCGGTCTGCCTCTGCCGCCAAGACATCCGCCGACTGGTCTTCACCCTCGTATCCCGGCACACAAGGCACCCCCGCCGCGATCATGCGGCGCTTCGCGGCAGCCTTATTGCCCATCAGCGCAATCGCCTCTGCACCGGGGCCAATGAAGATGAGGCCCACCCCTGTGCAGGCGCTTGCGAATTCGGCGCTTTCCGACAGGAAGCCATAGCCCGGATGCACCGCATCCGCACCCGCCTCCCGCGCTGCCGCGATCAGTTTTTCCGCCGCAAGATAACTGTCGCCCACAGGCCCCGCTCCAATGCAGATGGCGCGGTCGGCAAAAGCCACATGCGGGCTGCCCGCGTCCGCCTCGGTGTGGACCGCGATGCAGGTGATGCCCATGGCGCGGGCGGTTTTCATGATGCGCAGAGCGATCTCGCCCCGGTTGGCCACAAGGAGTGATGTGATCTGTGTCATGTCCGTCTCCCCCGTCATGCCCGCGCCACGCCAAAGGCGTTGGGCCGCAGATCGCGGGCCCGCCCTTCGGCGCAGGTGGCAAGGCAAAAGCCGATCACCCGGCGTGTGTCGCGCGGATCGATCATCCCCATGTCGAGCATATGCCCCGAGGTGTAAAAGGCGTCCGATTGCCGGTCGAAATGCGCTGTGATCTTGGCCCGCTGGGCGGCAAGTCGTTCCTCATCCACCGGAATCCCTTTGCGTTCGGCGGTGCGGCGGGCGACCTGCTCCATGGTCAGCGCGGCTTGTTCCCCGCCCATCACGCCGGTCATCGCGTTGGGCCAGGTGAACAAGAAGTCGGCGCCAAAGGCATGGCCGCACATGCCATAATTCCCGGCCCCGAAACTGGCCCCTACATAGAGCGAGATCTTGGGCACCCGCAGATTGGTGACCGCCTGGATCATCTTGGAGCCATGCTTGATCATGCCGCCGCGCTCATACTCGGTGCCGACCATGTAGCCGGTGGTGTTGTTCAGAAAGACAACCGGCGTGCCCGCCTGATCCATCGCCTGCAGGAAATGCGTCGCCTTGGTGGCGCCGTCCGGGTCGATGGGTCCGTTGTTGGCGAGGATCCCAACGGGCTGCCCCATAATGCGCGCCTGCAGACACAGGGTTGCAGGCCCATAGCCCGGTTTGAAATCCAAAAGGCGCGAGCCATCCACGATCCGCGCCGCGACCTCGCGCATGTCGTAGGGTTTGCGGTAATCGACCGGCACAACGCCCGCCAGTTCATCGGGGTCGTATTGCGGCGCATCATAGTCTGGAACCTGCGCAGCCCCCGAAGGCCAGCCCAGCCCCGCCACCACATCGCGGGCGATCTCGATCCCGTGGGCGTCATCCTCGGCGAGGTACTCCACCAGTCCGGTCACCTCGGCGTGCATCTCGGCACCGCCAAGGTCGGCGTCCTTGGCGACCTCTCCGGTGGCGGCCTGCACCAGCGCGGCACCCGCCAGCATCGCCATGCCGTTGCCCTTGACCCCGATCACATAGTCCGACAGTCCCGGCTGATACGCGCCCCCGGCGGTCGATGCGCCATGCAGCACCGTGATCACCGGAATGCCCGCCGCCGAGAGCCTTGCAAGCCCCGCAAACATGCCGCCGCCATGGGCCCAGAGTTCCACCGTATAGCGCATCAGATCGGCGCCCGCGCTTTCGACCAAATGGATAAAGGGCAGCTTCTGCCGATGCGCGATCTCCAGCGCGCCCAGCGCCTTGTCCACCGATTTTCCAGTCATCGCCCCTGCATTGATCCCCGCATCATCGGCAAAGACCATGCAGCGCACACCCGAGACATAGCCGATCCCGGTGATGATCGAGGCACCGGGGATCGAGGTCTCCGGGTCCGGGTCATCCACGAGGTATGAGGCCATGTTGTAAAGCTCGACAAAGGGCATGCCGGGATCCAAGAGCGCCGAGATCCGTTCGCGCGGAGAAAGCTGGCCGCGTTTGTCAAAGACCGGGCGGCGCTCATCGGATTTCGCCGCCGCGCGGGCTTCCAATGTGCGCATCCGATCCACCAGCGCCAGCATCTCGGCGCGGTTCTGCTGAAAGGCATCGCTGGCCGGGCTGATCCGGCTTTGAAAGACTGTCATGTCACGGCTCCCTGTATCATCTTGCCTTGTCCCGCCCGGCCAACAGGCCGGGCAGCGCCCGTCCGCCCCCATGGGCGGGCGCTTCGCTTCCGCCCGCGGACGAGCTCTGCCCTTCTGGCTGACACCTCGTTATTCATCCCACCCCCCCAGCAGATCCGCATCCACCGGCACCGGGGCGGCCAGCAGCAGTTGCGCGTATCCCTTGGCCTGCGGGTCATTGCGCAGGGAGGAGGTGCCGCCCCCGCCCAGCGCGCCGTGCAGCAGGATGTTCATCGACTGGCTGCCCGGCAGGTAGAACCGCTCAATCCGGCCTTTGGTGAAATGGCCAAACACGCGCCGCAGATGGTCCTCATCCAGCGCGGACCAGATCCAGGGCATGAAGTCTGGGCGACGGGCGAGAATGCCAATATTGGCGATGTCACCCTTGTCACCGCTGCGCCCATAGGCCAGGCGCACGAGCGGCACCTCGACCACCCTATTCGCTGCCGAAGCTACCGGCAGCGCAGGGCGCTTGGGCGGATCGGCGGGCTGCGGCGCAGCCGCCGGGATCTCGACCTCTCCCGCCCCGTCGCGCAGCGTCACCGGCACCTGATCCTTTGGCGTGAGGTAAGAAAACAGCGCCAGCACCGGGCTGGGCCGGGGCCGTGTGCCCGCAAATCCTGAAAGGCCCGGCGGTGTGGCAAGACCCAGGCCGGTTGCCTCTTTCATGAAAAGGCCAATGGCGCGGGCATCGACGTGGCGCACCGCAATCTTGGCAGCGATCTCGCGCGCCGGGGCGCTTTGGCGCATCGCGCCGAACTGGCTTTCGGCGCCGATCAGCTCCACGCTGACATCGGTGAAATCGGGCGCGTTCATGCGGGTCAAAGCCGCCCGAGTTCGCGCTAGCGCCGCATCGGCAAAGGCCTGGGCCTTTTCCTCGGCCTCCAGCCCGTAGAAGGTGAAAATATGCCCGCCGCGATAGCCATCGGCATGGGTCAGGCAGGTCTTATAGGCCTCCGGCACGCCAAGGCCCTTGGCCCCGGCCACATGCACCCGGTCGGGACCAGTCTCTGTCAGTGTCACATTCGAGAAGTCACAGATCACATCCGGCAGCACGTAGGATTGCGGATCGCCGATCTCATAGAGCATCTGCTCGCCCACCGTGCCGCAAGAGACCAGCCCGCCGGTGCCTTCGGGCTTCACGACATCAAAGGAGCCATCGGGGCAGACTTCGGCGATGGGATAGCCAATGCGGTCCAGCCCCTGCACCACATCGCGCCAATCGGTGAAATTCCCACCCGTGGCCTGCGGTCCGCATTCCAGGATATGCCCTGCCAGTGACCCGCCTGCGAGCTGGTGCAGATCCTGCGGCGCCCAGCCGAAATGATGGATGCAGGCGCCAAGGGTGACGGCGCTGTCGACGCAACGACCTGTAATGACGATATCAGCGCCCCGGTCCAGCGCGGCGGCGATGGGAAAGGCGCCAAGATAAGCGTTGATGCTGGCGATCTTGTCCTTGGGCGGAAAAGGCGCGCCGGAAAACATCTCGATCGGGGCTGTTGCGGCGATCTCTTCAGCCTGCCCGGTCAGATCGTCGCCTTCGATGGTGGCCACTTTCAACGACAACCCCTGCCGGGCGATTTCCTCGCGCAGGGCTGCAGCACAGGCGCCGGGGTTCACCCCACCCGCGTTGGAGATGATCCGCACACCCTGCGCCGCGATCTGGGACAGGTTGGGCGCCATGGCGCCGCTGACGAAATCCGTGGCGTAGCCTGCGCCCGGATCCTTGGCGCGCGCGCGGGCCAGGATCGCCATGGTGATCTCGGCCAGGTAGTCATAGACGATGAAATCCAGCCCGCCCGCTGCCAGCACCTGCGGTGTGGCCAGCGCAGCATCCCCCCAGAAGCCGCTGGCGCCGCCGATGCGCAGAATATCCGCCATGTCCTCTCCCCCCGTGACGCAATGCGCCTGTTTCAGGCCTAGCAAAGCTGTCGCGATGTCCTCCACACCACAACAGACCGATCGTTCTGTTTCAGCCTGCCTGAAAGCGCAGGCAGGCCGCAACAGAAAATCCGCGCCGTTGGAAAAGGACGTTAAGTCATTCAGATTTCGAAAATGTGTTACAGATTTTCCAACCGCATACTTTTTACGTTACATTTTGCTTGCCGCGAATCGCTGCTTTAATGTACACCGACTACACGGTCGGCTAATTTTTGAGCCAAACAGGAGACGCGAACCCCATGGATGCATTCATCTGCGATGCCACCCGGACCCCCATTGGCCGCTACGGCGGCGCCCTCAGCCAGGTCCGCACCGATGATCTGGCCGCTGCCCCGATTGCCGCGCTGGTCGCGCGCAACCCGGACGTGGACTGGGCCAGCATTGACGATGTGATCTTTGGCGATGCCAACCAGGCCGGGGAAAGCA
Organism: Phaeobacter gallaeciensis; assembly: GCF_001678945.1. Lineage (NCBI taxonomy): Bacteria > Pseudomonadati > Pseudomonadota > Alphaproteobacteria > Rhodobacterales > Roseobacteraceae > Phaeobacter > Phaeobacter gallaeciensis. The sequence goes on along the minus strand of NZ_CP015124.1, from coordinate 2,920,765 downwards.
ACCGCAACGTGGCCCGCATGGCGGCCCTGCTGGCAGGTCTGCCGGTGGATGTGCCCGGCACCACCATCAACCGCCTATGCGCATCCGGCATGGACGCGGTGGGCATGGCCAGCCGCGGCATCCGCGCCGGAGACTATGACATGGCCATCGCAGGCGGCGTCGAAAGCATGAGCCGCGCGCCTTTCGTGATGCCCAAGGCAACCAGCGCCTTCACCCGTGCCAACGCGGTGTACGACACCACCATCGGCTGGCGCTTCGTGAACAAGAAGATGCACGAGATGTATGGCACCGACTCGATGCCGCAGACCGCTGATAACGTTGCAGAAGATTATGATATCTCGCGCGAGGATCAGGACGCATTTGCCGCCCGCAGCCAGGCCCGCTGGGCCAGCGCACATGAGGCAGGCGTCTTTGCCGAAGAGATCACCCCGGTGACCATTCCGCAGCGCAAGGGCGATGCCCTGGTCGTGGACACCGACGAACACCCCCGCCCCGGCACCGGCGCCGACAAGCTGGCGAAGCTGAAGGGCGTCAACGGCCCGGACAAGAGCGTGACCGCAGGCAATGCCTCGGGCGTCAACGACGGCGCCGCTGCCATCCTGATGGCGAATGAGGCCGCCGCGGCCAAGAACGGCCTGAAACCGATGGCCCGCATCGTCGGCATGGCCGCCGCCGGGGTCGAACCCCGCGTGATGGGCATCGGCCCGGTCCCCGCGACGCAAAAGGTTCTGGCCCGCACCGGCCTCACCATCGACCAGATGGACGTGATCGAACTCAACGAGGCCTTCGCCTCGCAGGGGCTTGCGACCCTTCGCGCCCTTGGCGTGGCGGACGATGCGCCCCATGTTAATCCCAATGGCGGTGCTATCGCCATCGGCCATCCGCTTGGCATGTCCGGCGCCCGGCTGGTGCTGACCGCCGCCTATCAACTGCAACGTACTGGCGGGCGCTACGCGCTGTGCACCATGTGCGTTGGTGTCGGACAGGGCACCGCCCTGATCCTTGAACGTGTGTAATCAGTAAGGGAGGAAACGCGCTATGTATGCTCAGATGGTGAAATCCGAGGCCACGCAAGACGACCCCGAAAAACTCGCCGCCTTTCAGGCGCGGATCGACCGGGGCGAAAAGATCGAGCCCAAGGACTGGATGCCCGAGGGTTATCGCAAGACGCTGATCCGCCAGATCGGCCAGCACGCCCACTCGGAAATCGTCGGCCAGCTGCCCGAAGGCAACTGGATCACCCGTGCCCCGACGCTGGAGCGCAAGGCGATCCTGCTGGCCAAGGTGCAGGACGAGGCGGGCCATGGTCTGTATCTCTACTGCGCGGCAGAAACGCTGGGCGTCTCCCGTGACGAGCTGACGGAAATGCTGCTGGATGGCCGCATGAAGTATTCCTCGATCTTCAACTACCCGACGCTGAACTGGGCCGATATCGGCGCAGTGGGCTGGCTGGTGGATGGCGCCGCGATCATGAACCAGGTGCCGCTGCAACGGACCTCGTTCGGCCCTTACAGCCGCGCCATGATCCGGGTCTGCAAGGAAGAAAGCTTTCACCAGCGCCAGGGCTATGACGCCATCCGCAAGATGGCCGAAGGTACGCCTGAGCAGAAGAAGATGGCGCAGGACGCGCTGAACCGACTGTGGTTCCCGTCGCTGATGATGTTCGGTCCCTCGGACAAGGATTCGGTGCACTCGGCGCAATCGATGGCCTGGAAGATCAAGATGAACACCAATGACGAACTGCGTCAGAAGTTCGTCGACCAGACCGTGCCGCAGATCGAATTCCTGGGTCTTGAGCTGCCCGATCCCGGCATCAAGTGGAACGAGGAACGCGGTCACTATGATTACACCGATCCCGACTGGTCGGAGTTCTTCGACGTGATCCAGGGCAACGGCCCCTGCAATACCGACCGTCTGGCCGCGCGCAATGACGCCTGGAAAGACGGCGAATGGGTCCGTGACGGCCTGCTGGCCCACGCCCAGAAAAAGGCCGCGCGCAAACACGCCGCCGAATAACCGACCCAAGCCTTATCTGCCCCCTGCCCGGTCCATGATCGACCTGCGCCAGGGTGGCCCCTCAGCCAGGAGGAACACCCCATGAAACATGAATGGCCCCTTTGGGAAGTCTTTATCCGCGGTCAGCATGGCATGAGCCACCGCCACGTCGGATCGCTGCACGCGCCGGACGCCGAAATGGCGATCAAGAACGCCCGCGACGTCTACACCCGCCGCAACGAAGGCGTGTCGATCTGGGTGGTCGAGGCGAACAATATCGCCGCTTCCTCGCCCGGTGACAAAGGCCCGCTGTACGAGCCGTCGGAATCCAAGGTCTACCGTCACCCGACCTTCTTTGACATCCCCGAAGAAGTGGGAGCGATGTGATGACCCGCGAGGAAGCCTTTACTCAGTTCCTTTTGCGGATGGGTGACAACACCCTGATCCTGGGCCATCGCGTCAGCGAATGGTGCGGCCACGCGCCGGTTCTGGAAGAGGATATCGCGCTGGCCAATACCGCGCTCGACCTCATCGGCCAGACCCAGATGTGGCTTGGCCTTGCGGGCGAAGTGCAGGGTGAAGGCAAGAGCGCCGATGACCTCGCCTTCCTGCGCGACGTCTGGGATTTCCGCAATGTGCTGCTGGTCGAGGTGCCGAACGGCGACTTTGGCCGCACCCTGATGCGCCAGTGCCTGTTCGATGCCTGGCACTCGATCCAGCTGGGTCACCTGATGAAATCCAGTGACGAACGGGTCGCCGCGATTGCCGCCAAGGCCAGCAAAGAAGTCGCCTATCATCTGGAACGCTCGGCCGATACGGTCGTAGGTCTGGGCGATGGCACCGAGGAAAGCCACCGCCGCATGCAAGAGGCGCTGGACTACCTCTGGCCCTATGTGGGCGAGATGTTCCAGTCCGACGATGTGGACGCGGAGATGGTCAAGGCGGGTATTGCGCCCGATCCGGCCAGCCTGCGGGATGATTTTGATGCGCTGATCGGCCGGATCATGGGCGAGGCAACGCTGACCATCCCGGACAGTTCCTTTGGTCACAAGGGCGGGCGCACCGGCAAGATGCACACCGAGCACCTGGGCCACCTGCTGACCCATATGCAGTGGCTGCAGCGCGCCTATCCCGGCGCCAAGTGGTAAGGCTGCGCGCAGAGTAACAAGGGCAGAGCCCGTCCGCGGGCGGAATCGAAGCGCCCGCCCCGTTTTGCCGGAGGCAAACCTGCGGTTTGACGGGGCGGACGGGCGCTGCCCGGCCTATCGGCCGGGCGGTACAGCCGATGAGGACATCCACATGAGCCAAACAGTAGACAAGCCAAGCGTGGAGCAGATCTGGGAATGGCTGGACGCCGTGCCCGATCCGGAAATCCCGGTGATCTCTCTGGTCGATCTCGGCATCATCCGCGGTGTCGCCTGGGACGGCGATACGCTGGAGGTGGCCGTCACCCCGACCTATTCGGGCTGCCCTGCGACGGCGGTGATCAACATGGATATCGAAACCGCCCTGCGCGATCACGGGGTCGAGGACATCCGCCTCAAAACCCAGATCGCCCCGCCCTGGACCACCGACTGGCTGTCGGAAAAAGGCCGCGCCAAGCTGGAGGAATACGGCATCGCCCCGCCCCAGGCCGCAGGCGGCCCGGAAAAATGCCCCCATTGCGGCAGCAAGAACGTCACCCGTGTGAGCCAGTTCGGCTCCACCCCGTGCAAGGCACACTGGCGCTGTCAGGACTGCCTCGAACCCTTTGATTATTTCAAGTGCATCTGAGGAGACCTCCATGGCGCGCTTTCACGATCTAGAAGTCACCGATGTCCGCAAGACGATCCGCGATGCGGTTGTTGTCTCCCTGAAGCCCGCCAATGGCGCGGCGGCGGAGTTCGATTTCACCCAAGGCCAGTACCTGACCTTCCGCCGCGATTTCGACGGCGAGGAGCTGCGCCGCAGCTACTCGATCTGCGCAGGCAAGGAGGATGGCATCCTGCAGGTCGGCATCAAGCGCGTCGATGGCGGCGCCTTTTCGACCTGGGCCAATACCGACCTGAAACCCGGTGACACCCTGCAGGCGATGGCGCCGATGGGCACCTTCTTCACGCCGCTCGATGCTGGCGCCGAAAAATCCTACCTCGGCTTTGCCGGCGGATCCGGCATCACCCCGGTGCTGTCGATCCTGAAGACCACCCTGGCGGCCGAGCCAAATTCGACCTTCACGCTGGTTTACGCCAACAAGGGCGTCAACACGATCATGTTCCGCGAGGAGCTGGAAGACCTGAAGAACCTCTACATGGGGCGCTTCAACGTCATCCACATTCTGGAAAGCGATGCGCAGGAGATCGACCTCTTCACCGGGCTGGTGACCGAGGAGAAATGCGCCCAGCTGTTCGAGCACTGGATTGATATCGACAACGTCGACACCGCCTTTATCTGCGGGCCGGAGCCGATGATGCTGGGCATCGCCGCAGCGCTGCGCACGGCAGGCCTGAAGGACGATCAGATCAAGTTCGAGCTCTTCGCCAGCGCCCAGCCCGGCCGGGCCAAGCGCAAGGCGAGCGCCGCCGATGCGGCCAGCAACGCCAACCAGACCTCTGCCGCGATCACCCTTGATGGCGCCACCCAGACCATCGAGATGGGCAAGGACACCACCATCCTGGATGCGGCGCTCGAGAACGCAATGGACGCACCCTACGCCTGCAAGGCCGGGGTCTGCTCCACCTGCCGCTGCAAGGTGCTGGAAGGCGAGGTGGAAATGGTCACCAACCACGCGCTCGAAGATTACGAGGTCGAAAAGGGCTACGTCTTGTCCTGCCAGGCCTATCCTGTCACCGATAGGGTGGTCGTGGATTACGATCAGTAATGCATTTCATGGCGCGCCCTTCCGGGCGCGTCTGTGTTTAAGGGCCCGTTTCACAGGGCCGAATTCAGGGAGGATCAGATATGGCCGAGGACATGAGCCTCAGCAGCTATCTTGCGCAGGGCGGCAAGCTCACCAATCCATCCAACGTGCCGCCGCGCTATCGTGCGGAACTCTTGAAACTGATCGCGACCTTTGTCGACAGCGAGCTCGCCGGGGCCGCGGGCTTTGCCGATATCATCAACGAAGGTCCCGGCATCAAGGCCCGCATCGCCGCCGCCAAGATCGTGCTGGAGAAATCCGACAATGCCGACAAGGTGTTGCGGATCATGGGGGAATTCGGCGCCGATACCGAGGCCTACGCCGATCACCACCCCTGGACCGCGCGGCTGACCCGCGATGCCGACATCGGCCAGAGCCGCAGCAAGCACGACATGCGCCTTGCGGTGTTCAACTACCCGCTGGAAGGCTGGCTTGACGCCGTGGTGATGAACCTTCTGATGGGCCGCGCTGTCACGGTGCAGCTTGGGGAGTTGTCGCAGGTGTCCTACCAGCCTCTGGCAGAGGCCTTCCGCAGCATCGCCCCGATCGAGCAGCGCCATGCGGAGCTGGCCGAAGAGGGGCTGACCCAGCTGGTAGAGAACGGCGAGACAGCGCAGGCGCAGGAAGCGGTGGACTACTGGTGGCCCCGCGTTGCCGCCTCTTTCGGCTCGCAAACCTCGGAGAAATTCGACGGGCTGCGCGCGATGGGCCTGCGCCATGGCACCAATGCCGAGCTGCACGACCGCTGGGCCGCAGACGCGGGTGCGATCCTTGGGAAGCTGGGCCTGACATCGGGCAACTGAGCCGCTCCGGTCCCCCAATCCGGCACAGGTCCCGACACAGGGTCCTGCGCGGTCTCCCAGAAAAGCGCCCATATAGTCAGGCGGGCAGGCAGGCGGGGCACTCCCGCCCGGACACTGCGCATCACGGATGCGCCTTGTCCCCTTGGGCCGGGCGCGCGCCGGGCGGCGCGCGCAAAGCGCCCGATCCTCGGTGTTTTCCCATTTGTTTCGCGTGCGAAACAGCTTGCCAGCTCCTTGTCCCGGCGCGCAGTGGCAACGCAACACCTCCACAGCCCCCACCCACCCATGTGCAAAGAAGCGCCGACCGGGCACTGGACCTTGCCGGAAGAGCCTCCTAGTGTCCCGGGGACGCAAGACATTTTGAAAGGCCCCGATCATGGCAGCTGGCAGCACCATCCACACCTACTTCAACGGTCAGTGGCACGACGGGGACGTGCCAATCATGTCCGCCGCCGACCACGCGGCCTGGCTTGGCTCTTCGATCTTTGACGGGGCGCGGCTGTTTGACGGGGTGACGCCGGATCTGGATCTACACTGCGCCCGCGCCAATGCCTCGGCCTCGGCGCTGATGATGAAACCTACCGTCTCGGTCGAGGATATGGTGGAGATCACCCGCGAGGGACTGAAACGCTTTGCCCCCGGCGCTGCGGTCTATATCCGCCCGATGTACTGGGCCACCGATGGCGATGCGACGATGATTGCGCCCGAGCCGGAGACCACCAAGTTCGCGCTCTGCCTGGAAGAGATCCCGATGGCCCCGGCGGATGCCAGCGCCACGCTGACCCGCACCCAGTACCGCCGTCCGGTGCTGGAAAACGCCGTAGTCAACGCCAAGGCCGGCTGCCTTTACCCCAACAACGCCCGCATGCTGCGCGAGGCCCGGGCCAAGGGCTTTGCCAACGCGCTGGTGCAGGATGCCATGGGCAACGTGGCCGAAACCGCCACCGCCAATATCTTTATGGTGCGGGATGGCGAGGTCTTTACCCCCATCGCCAACGGCACCTTCCTGGCCGGCATCACCCGCGCCCGTCACATCAAGAACCTGAAGGCCGACGGCGTCACCGTGCATGAGACCGTGCTGAGCTTTAAGGACTTTGAGGAGGCCGACGAAGTCTTCATGTCCGGCAACATGAGCAAGGTCACCCCGGTCACCGCTTTCGACGACCGTCAGTATCAGATCGGCCCCATGGCCCGCCGCGTGCGCGAGATGTATTGGGACTGGGCTGCCACGCATGGGTGAGTGGCGGCAAAGCTTTCTGACCATCGCCGTCGGCGGGGTCGGAGCTTTGATCGCCTCCCTGATCCATATGCCGATGGCCCTGCTGGCCGGGCCTGCCATCGCCGTCAGCCTTGCCGGGCTCTGGGGCGCACCGATGGATATCGCGCCCCGGCTGCGGGATGCGGCGTTTCTGGTGATGGGGCTCAGCATCGGTTCGATGGTCAGCCCCGAAAGTTTTGCCGCCATGATGCGCTGGCCAGTGGCCTTTGGACTGCTGGCGGCCCTGACCATTGTCACGCCCTTCGCCGGGCGTAGCCTGGTGCCCCGCATCCTGCCGTTTGAACGACACGAATCCTTTCTCGCCGCCGCGCCCGGACATCTGGGGCTGGTGATCGCGCTGGCGGACAGCCTGTCTCTGTCCCTGACGCGGCCGATGGTGCTGGCCTCAATCCGGCTGATGTCGCTGACCCTGCTGGTGCCGCTGGGGGCCACCCTTGCGGGGATGGAGATCGGCTTTGGCCTGCCGGGCAGCGCTGCGGTGACACCACTGGGCTGGATCGCGATCCAGATCGCCATCGCCCTTGCCATCGCGCCGCTGCTGCGCCGGATCAAACTGCCCGCCCCGACGCTGATCGCCGGGATAACCGTCGCTGCGACGACCCATCTTGGCGGCTGGACTGCGGGCGGGTTGCCCGGCTGGGGGGCGCAGGGCGCGCTGATCCTGATGGGCAGCCTTATCGGGGGACGCTTTACCGGCATGAGCTGGCGCGAATTGCAGGGCAGCCTGCTGGCGGGCGGCGTGATCGTCCTTCTGACCTGCGGCCTGGCAGCGATAGCGGCCCTGCCAGCGGCCTATCTGTCGGGGCTGCCGCTGTTGGATGTGCTCTTGGGATTTTCCCCCGGCGGGCTGGAAACCATGATCATCCTCGGCGCCGCGCTTGGCGCCGATCCCACCTTTGTCGCGGCAGCGCATCTGTTTCGCCTGATGGTGCTGGCGGTGGTTCTGATGCTCTACGCAACCCGGGTGGCAAACAGCGCCGCACTGAAAAGCAATGGACAGGACGCGGCCCCTCGGGCAGATTGATCAGGATTGTGGAGGCTACAGATGCGCAAATTTCTGGTTGTGCTGGATGACAGCCGTGAATGCCTGAACGCCATGCGGTTCGCCGCGATGCGGGCGGCCCGCACCGGTGGCGGGGTGGCGATCCTGTCAGTGATCCCGCCCGATGAATTCAACCACTGGATCGGCGTGGGCGAAGTCATGCGCGAAGAGGCCCGCGAACGCATCCATGCCCATTTCGAGGTTTTCGCCAAATGGATGCGTGACCGTCAGGGGGTGGATCCGGAGCTGATCATCCGCGAAGGCGAGGCCGTGCCCGAGATCCTGGCCCAGATCGAAGCCGATCCCGACATCGGCGTTCTGGTGCTGGGCGCGGGCACCGACCGCAAGGGGCCGGGACCGCTGGTGAACCAACTGAGCAAGACCTCGGGCAGCCTGCCGGTACCGATCACCATCGTGCCGGGCGATCTGTCCAAAGACCGGCTGGAAGCGATTACCTGAGCCCTCAATTGCTGCCGCTGTTCCCTGATGCACAGGTGGATTTGGCAATTTAGAACCGTTCCAAACCTTGACTTGTGCGACTACGGCGCGCATATCTCCTGCAGACCAACGGAGACCCGAAATGTTCATTCAGACCGAATCCACGCCCAACCCGGCGACGCTGAAATTCCTTCCGGGACAGACCGTTCTGGAGGCAGGCACCGCCGATTTCGCCAGCCCCGAAGCGGCAGAGAGCTCTCCTCTGGCCAGCCGCATCTTCGCCGTCAGCGGCGTCACCGGCGTGTTCTTCGGCAATGATTTCGTCACCGTCACCAAGGCCGACGACGTCGAATGGGATCACATCAAACCTGCCATCCTTGGCGCGGTGATGGAGCATTACCAATCCGGTCAGCCGGTGATCAGCGCAGGTGGTGAGCAGGCCTCGGGCCATGCCGAACACAGCGGCGAAGACGGCGAAGTCGTGAACCAGATCAAAGACCTCCTGGACAGCCGCGTGCGCCCGGCCGTGGCCCAGGATGGCGGTGATATTACTTTCCACGGCTTTGAACGCGGCGTCGTCTACCTGCACATGCAGGGCGCCTGCGCGGGCTGCCCTTCCTCGACGCTGACCTTGAAAATGGGCATCGAGAACCTGCTGCGCCACTACATCCCCGAAGTCACCGAGGTCCGCCCGGTCGCCGTCTGAGCGGCAGGACAGACCCGTCGCCATGCTGGCGACCTGAAAGGACAGAGGATGACAACCGAACCACTGGTTCTGGGCTTTGACACATCGGCCGCGCATTGCGCGGCCGCTTTGCTGCGCGGTGACACCCTTGTTGCCGAGGCGCTGGAGCCGATGACACGCGGGCAGGCCGAACGGTTGATGCCGCTGCTGGAAGAGGTGCTGGCGACAGGCGGCGCCACGTGGGCGGATCTGGATGCCATCGGTGTTGGCGTCGGCCCCGGCAATTTCACCGGTATCCGCATCGCCGTTTCCGCCGCCCGAGGTCTGGCGCTGGGTCTTGGCGTTCCGGCCGTGGGCATCGACGGTTTTGACGCCCGCGCCGCCACAGGAACCCTGCCCGGCATTCCCGCCCCGCGTGATCAGGTCTATGCCGCCCTGCCGGATCAGGCACCGCGTCTGATGCCCCGCGAGGAAGCCGAAGAAGCCGCGCGCGGTGCCGGGCTGACCTTTGCGCCCGAGGCCTCTCCCGCAGGGCTGGCCGAGGCGATCGCGCGTCTGGCAGCCGCCCGGATGGATCAGGACACCGCCGCCCCCGCGCCCCTCTATCTGCGCGCTGCCGATGCCGCGCCCGCGCGCGATACTCCGCCTGCGCTGATCGATGGCTGACGCCGTGGCCTCTGCCCCAGCCACAGACGACATGGCTAGGACACACGCGGCGGCCTTTACCCAGTCGCGCCCATGGAGCGCTGCGGAATTCGCCGACCTCCTGGACAGCCCCCTGACCTTTGCAATCGGTGATGCCCGCTGTTTCGCCCTTGTCCGCGTCATCGCGGATGAAGCCGAGTTGCTGACCATCGCCACCCACCCCGCGCACCAGCGCCAGGGTCTGGCCCGGCAGGTGATGCAGGACTGGCAGGATCTCGCCCGCACACGCAGCGCCACCGAAGCCTTTCTGGAGGTGGCCGCCGACAATACCGCGGCGCAGGCGCTCTACCAGGCATGCGGATTCGCCACTTGCGGCACCCGGCCCGGTTATTATGCCCGCAAAGGCGCCGCCCCTGTGGACGCGGTGCTTATGCGGTGCAGCTTACGTTAGGCCACCCGTATGGAATTCCACCGTTTGGTCAAAAAGCGGTTGACCCTGCCGCGATGCTGCGGGCTAAATTGCCGCACCTCTATTCGTCCCGGTCACATAACGCACCGGGCAGCCCAACGGCGGCTGTGACAATCATAAAACACAACTGGGAGTATTCTAATGAGCCTGATGAAAACCCTGATGGGCGGCTCGGCCGCACTGGCCGTCACTGCGGGCGCGGCCCTGGCGGATCCGGCGCTGATCTTTGACCTTGGCGGCAAATTCGACAAATCCTTCAACGAAGCGGCGTTCATGGGCGCAAAACGCTGGGCAGACGAGACCGGCGGCAGCTTCCGCGAGATCGAACTGCAATCCGAGGCCCAGCGCGAGCAGGCCCTGCGCCGCTTTGCCGAAGCGGGCTCCAACCCGATCGTGATGGCAGGCTTTGCCTTTGCTGACGCTCTGGGCCAGGTGGCTGCCGACTACCCGGACACCAAATTCACCATCATCGACATGGTCGTGGACGCGCCCAACGTGCGCTCGGTTGTCTTCAACGAGCACGAGGGCTCCTACCTCGTCGGCATGATGGCAGCTGAGGCCTCCAAATCCGGCACCGTCGGCTTCATCGGTGGCATGGACATCCCGCTGATCCGCAAATTCGCCTGTGGCTATGCCCAGGGCGTGATGGCCGCCAACCCCGACGCCAAGGTGATCGCCAACATGACCGGCACCACCCCGGCGGCCTGGAACGACCCGGTAAAAGGCTCCGAGCTTACCAAGGCGCAGATCAGCCAGGGCGCTGACGTGGTCTATGCTGCGGCAGGCGGCACCGGCGTGGGCGTTCTGCAGACCGCTGCGGATGAGGACATCCTGTCCATCGGCGTGGACAGCAACCAGAACCACCTGCACCCGGGTAAGGTACTGACCTCGATGATGAAACGCGTGGACAACGCGGTTTACGAGGCCTTCAGCGATGGCGCTGACATGGAAACCGGTTTCTCGGTCATGGGGCTGGCCAATGGCGGCGTCGGCTACGCGCTGGACGACAACAACGCACCGCTGGTTTCGGACGAGATGAAAGCCATGGTGGACGCTGCAGCAGCCAAGATCGCCTCGGGCGAGCTGAAGGTGCATGACTACATGTCTGACGACAGCTGCCCGGCGCTGTCGTTCTGATCGGCAACCGCTCTGGCCCGCCCTGCAGAAGGTACGGCCAGAGTCCACTTTACCCGGAGGCTGCCGCAACGCCGCCTCCGGGTTTGGTTTTTCCATCCCATTCGAGGGACGCACCGCCGCACCGGTATCCGCCCCCTGCGCATCACACCGGCATCCCCCCGGTCCGCGCCCCCGCATGTTGAGGAGCCAGAATGACGGCACCAGCGATTGAACTGAAAGGCATCTCCAAGGCCTTTGGCCCCGTCCAGGCCAACAAGGACATCTCCATCAGCGTCGCCCCCGGCACGATCCACGGGATCATCGGCGAAAACGGCGCCGGAAAATCCACCCTGATGAGCATCCTTTACGGCTTTTACAAGGCCGACAGCGGCGAGGTCTGGATCAACGGCAAGAAGACCGAGATCCCAGACAGCCAGGCCGCCATTTCCGCCGGGATCGGCATGGTGTTCCAGCATTTCAAGCTGGTCGAGAATTTCACGGTGCTGGAAAACATCGTTCTGGGCGCCGAGGACAGCGGGCTGTTGATGCCCTCGTTGACCCGCGCCCGCAAGGAACTGAAGGCGCTGGAAGAGGAATACGAGCTTTTCGTGGACCCGGACAAGCGCATCGACGAGATCGGCGTCGGCATGCAGCAGCGTGTGGAGATCCTGAAGGCCCTGTACCGCAAGGCCGAGATCCTGATCCTGGACGAACCCACCGGCGTTCTGACCCCGGCAGAGGCCGACCAGCTGTTCCGCATCCTCGACCGCCTGCGGGCCGAGGGCAAGACGATCATCCTGATTACCCACAAGCTGCGCGAGATCATGGAGGCGACCGACACGGTCAGCGTCATGCGCCGCGGCGAAATGACCGCAACGGTAAAAACCGCCGAGACCAGCCCCGAACATCTGGCCGAGCTGATGGTGGGCCGCAAGGTGCTGCTGCGCGTGGACAAGGTCCCCGCGAAGCCCGGCAAGCCGATCCTGGAAGTCGAGAACCTGCGCGTCGTGGACGAGGCGGGCGTCGAGCGCGTCAAGGGCATCGACCTCAATGTGCGCGCCGGAGAGATCCTCGGCATCGCCGGTGTGGCGGGCAATGGCCAGTCGGAGCTGCTGGAGGTGCTGGGCGGCATGCGCCCCGGCACCGGTACGATCCGCCTCAATGGCACGCCGCTGCCGCTGTCTGGCGCCGGATCGGACGGGCGGGCACGCCGCGCCGCCCATGTGGCCCACGTCCCCGAAGACCGACAGCGCGAAGGGCTGATCATGGATTTCCACGCCTGGGAAAACGTCGCCTTTGGCTATCACCACGCGCCGGAATACCAGCGGGGCCTTCTGATGGACAACGCAGCTCTGCGCGCCGACACCGCTGCGAAGATGGAGAAATTCGACGTGCGCCCGCCGGATCCCTGGCTGGCCGCCAAGAGTTTTTCCGGCGGCAACCAGCAGAAGATCGTCGTCGCCCGTGAAATCGAGCGCAATCCCGACCTCTTGCTGATCGGCCAGCCCACCCGCGGCGTCGACATCGGCGCCATCGAATTCATTCACAAGCAGATCGTCGCCCTGCGCGATGAGGGCAAGGCGATCCTTCTGGTCTCGGTCGAGTTGGAAGAGATCCTGTCCCTGTCTGATAGGGTGGCGGTGATGTTTGACGGTATGATCATGGGCGAACGCGCCGCCGATCAGACCGATGAAAAGGAACTGGGCCTTCTGATGGCCGGTGTCGCGGGGGAGGCCGCGTAAATGGAAAAAATGCCGAAATGGGCCGATGTGGTCCTGATCCCGCTGATCAGCCTGATACTGGCGGCCCTCCTCTCTGCCCTCGTGATCCTGGCCATCGGCGAGGATCCGATTGCTGCGGTCAAGATGATGGTAACCGGCGCGCTCGGCTCCACCTATGGCTGGGGCTACACGCTTTATTATGCGACCAATTTCCTGTTTACCGGCCTTGCCGTCGCCGTCGCCTTCCACGCCCGCATGTTCAACATCGGCGGCGAAGGTCAGGCGATGCTGGGGGGGCTTGGCGTTGCGCTTGTCTGCCTTTACATCCCCTGGCCGCACTGGTCGCTGGCGCTGATCTTTGCCGCCCTCGGGGCCGCCCTCTTTGGGGCCGCCTGGGCCGCCATCCCGGCCTACCTTCAGGCCAAGCGCGGCAGCCATATCGTGATCACCACCATCATGTTCAACTTCATCGCCGCGGCGGTATTGAACTACATGCTGGTCAACGTGCTGAAGCCCGCAGGGGCCATGGACCCGGCCACCGCGCGCTTTGCCGAAGCCGTGCACCTGCCAAGCCTGCACGAGTTGCTGGTGCCCTTTGGGATCAATTTCTCGAAATCCGCCCCGGCAAACGTCAGCCTGCTGGTGGCCGTCGCCGCCTGTTTTGCCGTCTGGCTGTTGATCTGGCGTACGCGGCTGGGGTACGAGATTCGCGCCTATGGCCATTCCGAACCCGGCGCTCTTTATGCCGGGATCTCCCCGGTAAAGATCACCATGATCGCCATGCTGATCTCGGGCGGGCTTGCCGGCATGATGGCGATCAACAACGTCATGGGCGAGGCCGAGCGTCTGGTTTTGAACTCTACCGAGGGCGCTGGTTTCATCGGCATCGCCGTGGCGCTGATGGGGCGCAACCATCCCTTTGGCGTTTTTCTGGCCGCGATCCTCTTTGGCTTCCTCTATCAGGGCGGCGCGGAACTGGCGCTCTGGACCTCAATCCCGCGCGAATTGATCGTCGTCATTCAGGCGCTGGTCATCCTCTTTACCGGCGCGCTGGACAATATGGTGCGGATACCGCTTGAAAAGATCTTCCTTGCATTGCGGAAGGAGAAAGCCTGATGGAATTCCTGACCATCATTCAGGTGCTGGACAGCACCGTCCGTCTGGCGACGCCGCTGCTTCTGGCCTGCCTGGCCGGCCTGTTCTCAGAGCGCGCGGGCATCTTTGACATCGGCCTTGAAGGCAAGATGCTGATGGCCGCCTTTCTGTCCGCTGCAGTGGCCGCAGTCACCGGCAATGTCTGGCTGGGACTGCTCGCGGGCATCGCCTCCTCGCTGGTGCTGGCTGGGCTGCACGGGGTCGCTTCGATCACCTTCCGGGGCAACCAGTTGATTTCCGGCGTCGCCATCAACTTTCTGGCCGCAGGCATGACCGTGCTGATCGCCCAGGATTGGTTCCAGCAAGGCGGGCGCACCCCTTCCCTGCTGCGCGAGGGACGCTTTGGCGGTCTTGAACTGCCCTTTGCCATCGGCCCCAGCGACGCCGAGGCAGCGGGCCGCCCCCTGTCCGAACTGATCGCCGAAGCGGGCATGTTCCAGCAGGTCTATTCCGAGCTGCTGTCGGGGCATTCCATCCTCGTCTATGCCGCCTTCCTCGCGGTACCGCTGACCTGGTGGGTGCTGTTCCGCACCCGTTTCGGCCTACGTCTGCGCGCGGTCGGGGAAAACCCGGCAGCGGTGGACACGGCCGGTGTTTCGGTGGTGGGCCTGCGGTTCGCCGCCGTTGCGATCTGCGGCCTTCTGTGTGGCATCGCGGGCGCCTATCTGGCGACGGCCCTGCAGGCCGGTTTCGTGAAAGACATGACCGCCGGTCGTGGCTTCATCGCGCTGGCGGCGCTGATCTTTGCCAAATGGCGGCCTTGGCACGCGATGGGCGCCTGCCTGCTGTTCGGCCTGTTGCAAGCGGTCGCGCTACGGTTTCAGAATATCGAACTGGGCAGCGTCACCATCCCGGTGCAGGTGATGGATGCCCTGCCCTATATCCTGACCGTGGTGATCCTGGCCGGTTTCGTCGGCAAGGCCATTCCGCCCCGCGCCGGCGGCGAGCCTTACGTGAAGGAGCGCTAAGAGCGCACCGGTCACATAGCTGCATGACCCAGTCAAACCGCCCGGCCCCCCGCCGGGCGGTTTTGTGTTTTGCACGCGCTCTTTCCCCTCATACGGGGTGATAAGTCCAGATTGATCCCGATTATCGGTCCTGAATGCTGCGGGGCGGCATCGCCAGTTGATTTTGCACCGGCAAAGGGGTCTAAATTGAGTATGCAGATCTACCTTCCCATCGCCGAGGTTTCGGTCAATGCCTTCCTTCTTCTGGGGCTGGGTGGGCTGGTGGGTATCCTTTCGGGGATGTTCGGCGTCGGCGGGGGTTTTCTGATGACACCGCTGCTGTTCTTCATCGGCATTCCGCCTGCTGTGGCGGTCGCGACCGAGGCCAACCAGATCGTCGCCTCCTCCTTTTCCGGCGTCCTTGCCCATTTCCGAAGGCGCACCGTTGATATCAAGATGGGGCTTGTGCTGCAGGCCGGTGGTCTGCTTGGCGCCGCGCTCGGCGTGGTGGTCTTCAACCATCTGAAACAGATGGGTCAGGTCGATCTGCTGGTGAAACTCTGCTACGTCGTCTTCCTTGGCGTCGTTGGTGGGCTGATGTTCATCGAAAGCCTCAGCGCCCTGCGCAAATCCCGTAAATCGGGCGGCGCGCCAGCAGCGCGGCGGCAGCGCAGCTGGGTGCATGCCCTGCCCTTCAAGACGCGGTTCCGCACCTCCGGTCTTTATATCTCGGTGATCCCGCCGGTTCTGGTCGGCGTAGCTGTCGGCATTCTGGCCGCGATCATGGGCGTGGGCGGCGGTTTTATCATGGTGCCCGCGATGATCTATATCCTCGGCATGCCGACCAAGGTGGTGGTCGGAACCTCGCTGTTCCAGATCATCCTCGTCACCGCCTTTACCACCATGCTGCACGCCACGACCAACTTTACCGTGGACATCGTGCTGGCCGTGCTCCTATTGGTTGGCGGCGTCGTCGGGGCGCAGATCGGCACCCGCATCGGCACCTATCTCAAGGCCGAACAGCTGCGGATCCTGCTGGCACTGATGGTGCTGCTGGTCTGCGGTAAACTGGGGCTTGAGCTTCTTATTCAGCCGGACGAGCTGTTCTCGCTCGGCGTGGCAGGAGGTCACTGATGACGCCGCTCTTCCGCCTGTTGCTAATTGCCCTGCTCAGCCTTCCTGCGGTTCTCGCTTCCCCAGGTCGCGCCAACGAGCGCGAAGCGGTTGTGCTTGGCCTCAGCCAGAACCGCGTCGCCATCACCGCCGATTTTGACGGCTCCGAAATCCTGGTCTTCGGCGCGGTGAAACGCGACACTCCGATCCCGGCGGATGCGCCGCCGCTCGAAGTGATCGTCACCGTGTCCGGCCCCTCCGCCCCGGTCACCGTGCGTCGCAAGGAAAAGAAGCTTGGCATCTGGGTCAATGTCGACAGCGTGCTGGTCGACTCCGCGCCTAGCTTTTACGCCGTAGCCACCAGCGCCCCCTTCGGCGCGGTGCTGACGGATATCGAGGACCTGCGCCACAAGGTATCGGTCGAACGCGCCATCCGCTCGGTCGGGGCCGCGATGAACATCCGCGGCGCCCAGGATTTTGCCGAGGCCGTGGTGCGCATCCGCCGCGAGGAAGGGCTTTACTCCCTGCGGCCCAGCACCGTCACCGTGGACCAGCAAACCCTGTTCCGCACCGCGATCGACATGCCCGCGAACCTGACCGAGGGCGCCTATACCACCCGCGTCCTGCTGACCCGCGGCGGCGAGGTGGTCTCCAGCTATGAAACCGCAATCGACGTGCGCAAGGTCGGGCTGGAGCGGTTCCTCTACGCCCTCTCGCGCGAACGGCCCTTCATTTACGGGATCATGTCACTGGTCATTGCCGTCCTTGCTGGCTGGGGCGCCTCGGCAGCCTTCCAGCTGCTGCGCGACCGGTAGGAGCGTCAATTCATGCCGTTTCGCAGTCTAAACAGCCAGTCGGATTGCCACCTTGGCAATCAGATGTATCGCGCAATGGGACAGCAAGCATGATCGCCTATGTCACCGTCGGAGCTGACGATATCACGCGTGCCAAACAGTTCTATTCTGCCTTCCTACCGGTCCTTGGTTATGGGCTATCGGAGGGACCTGAAGGTCTAAGCTATGCCCTGCCAGTGGAGCCGGGCCAGTCTCCTGCTCTGCCTGATTTCTACGTCAAACCGCCCTTCAATGGAGAGGCGGCCTCGGCTGGCAATGGCGCCATGGTGGCCTTTGAGGCGCGCAGCCAGGAACAGGTGCGCGCCCTCCACGCCGCCGCGCTGGCCGCAGGTGGCACTGATGAGGGGCCGCCAGGATTTCGCGCCGCCTATGGTCCCCGGTTCTTTGTCGGCTACTTGCGCGATCCACAAGGCAACAAGATAGCATTGTTTTCCAGCAACCCGAACGAGCCGGGACGAGACGGTTAGCCCAGGTCTTCAAGGGCGACAGGATCACAACCACTCGAAACAGGCAGCGCGCCATGCGCGGTGCCGGGCCCAACGGGATGAGAGCGGCGCAAGCAGATCGAAGACGGGCGGGAGCGCTCCCCCTCTAAGCCCCCTGCCCTGCCTTGATCAGCCGCGGCCGATATAGGGCATCTTGGTGGCCATCACCGTCATGAACTGCACATTGGCCTCCAGCGGCAATTCAGCCATATGCAGCACCGACCGCGCCGCATCCGCCACATCAAAGGTGTCCATCGGCGCGGCCTCGGGATTGGCCTCGGCATGGCGATGGGCCAGATCCTCTACCATTGGCGTACGTGCGTTGCCGATGTCGATCTGCCCGCAGGCGATATCAAAGGGCCGACCGTCCAGCGAGATGCTGCGCGTCAGCCCGGTGATCGCCGATTTGGTGGCCGCATAAGGCGCCGAGCCGGGACGCGGCACATGGGCAGCGATGGAGCCGTTGTTGATGATCCGTCCGCCCTGCGGTGCCTGATGGCGCATCTGCCGAAAGGCCGCCCGCGCCGCCAGGAACATGCCCGTGAGGTTCACATTGACCGAGGCATGCCAATCCTCCAGCGCGATCTCATCGATGGTGCCGGGCGGCGTGAAGATACCCGCGTTGTTGAACAGCACATCCAGCCGTCCGGCCTGCATGGCAAAGCTGTTGACCGCATGATCCACGGCAGTGGCGTCGGTCACGTCCGCAGGCAGCACATAGGCCCGGTCGTGCCCCAGCGCCACATCCGCCAGCTTGTCCGCGCGCCGGGCCAGCAGGCCCACGGTCCAGCCTTGGGTCAGGAACTGTTCGGCCACCGCCCGACCAATGCCAGAGCTGGCGCCGGTGATCAGGATTGTCTTGTTGCTCATAACGCGGTTTCCTCCTCTGCCTCGAGTGTCAGCGCCGCCACCGGTGCGGCGCGCAGATCGTCCACCCGGAGCGGCCCGGTGGGTTTGGCCAGCCGGTTGCGCACCACCCAGATCAGCCGCTCCTGCGCCCGGGTGATCGCCACATAGGCGAGCCGTTTCCACAGCGGCTGACCGGCCTCGACCCGGCCCATGCGCGCAGCGGCATAGATATCGGGGGCAAAGACCTGCGCGGTCTCCCATTGCGAACCCTGCGCCTTGTGAATGGTCACCGCCGCCCCATGCAGAAAGGTCGCCCCCATGCGCGCGGCAAAGGGGATGAAGGGCTCTTCCTCGTCCGGTTTTTCGATCTTCACGATGGAGGCAGCCGAGACCTGCGGATCCTCGGCGCCCATCACGTGCAGGCGGGAAAATCCGGGTTTGCGGCCGGGGCCGAGGTAAATCACCTGCGCGCCCTTGATCAGTCCGCGCGCCTCAAGATCAAGACGTTTCTTGCGGTGTTTCAGCGGCAGTTCGATACCGTCGCAGATCAGCGGTTCCCCTTCGATCAGCGCATCCTCGGGGGCGCCATGGACGCTGCGGAAGGCGTTGATCAGGCGGATCCGGGTGTTGTTACGCCAGACCAGCACCGGGGAGCGCGCCATCAGGTCGACCTCGACCCGCTGCCCCCAGACCACGCGCTCGTCGCGGCGGGCCGTGTCTTCGACCATACGTTCGAAATCTTCGAACCCAAGCTGCGGATCCGCCAGCGCATGAGCAAGGTCCAGAATGGGGTTATCGGCCTCTTGTCGGTGAATGCGGCTCAGCACCAGTTTGCGCGTCTCTGGCAGCCCGTCAAAAACCATGGCACCGGACTGGTTCACCGGCGCCAGCTGCGCCGGGTCTCCAAACAGCAACAGGGTCGGGAAAATCTCTTTGAGATCGCTGAACTGCCGGTCATCCAGCATCGAGGCTTCATCTACAAAGCCGATGTCCAGCGGGTCCTCGCGGCGTTTCCAGCCGGTGATGAAATCGGAGCCGCGCAGCCCTGCCGCCGCCAGCGCCCCGGGGATCGATTTGTTGCGCTCGTAAAAGGCCGCCGCGCGCGCCAGCGCCTCTTCGGTAAGACCTTCGATATCAGGCTCTTCGCCGTTTCCGGCCAACCATTCGGCGATGCGTTCGTATTCGGGATCGTAGACCGGCGTGTAGAGAATCCGGTGAATGGTGGTCGCGGGCACCCCGCGCAGCCGCAGCACGCTGGCTGCCTTGTTGGTGGGGGCCAGAATCGCAAGGGTGCGCTTGCCGCTTTTCTTGCGGCTTTCGTAATCGCCCGACACCACTTCGACGCCGACATCTTCCAGCGCCTTGTAAAGCTCGGCCAGCAGCAGAGTCTTGCCCGACCCCGCCTTGCCGATCACCGCCATCACACCGGCGTCGCCGCGCGGCGGGTGCAGCAGACCATCGTCCAGGTCCACCCCGGCCTGGTGCAAAAGCGCGGTCACGCTGTCAAAAGCGGCGGCCTGATCGTCGGAGAATTGAATAAGCGGCTTTGTCATGGCGCGACCCTACATCTGCGGGGTCGGCTGCACCAGATGCAACCGGCCCCGTGGCATGTGGGGTCGCAAGACAGCCCCGGGTCCTAGCCAGTCAGCGCCATCTGCTTCATCGGGTCGGCACCGCCAAAGGAGCGGTCGAACCACAGGCGCGACAGCTCGGGCGCGATGCCCGCGCGGCTGGCCACCATGTCATAGCTGTCCGGAGTGAACTCCCACAGACCGACGTTGATCTGGTCACGGCCTTCTCCCTCGGTGCCCAGAACCTCGGGGCTGGAGCCGATGGCGCGATAGATCCGGATCATCCGACGGTCAAAGACACCGACGAAATGGCGGATGCCGAAATTGCGCATGATCTCACCCCCGCCCAACATCAGCGCACCTGCCACCTTGGACGGCGCATTGCGCGACAGGCAGAACCGGGTGCATTCCCAGATTAGCGGGCTGGTGATCGGACTGCCGCCAGTGAGATGGCCAAAAATTTCATTCACCATCACGCGCCCGGTGGTCGGCAAAAACCGCATGGAGCCGCCATGGCTGCCATCCGGCATTTCCCAGATCACATAAAGCGGATCCAGCGCATCGTATTGATCGCGTTCCTGTCCGTTGGCATCGACGCTGACCTCCCAGCCCAGACGGGTGCGGAATTGGTCGGCGCGATCCTGAAACATGGAGCGGGCCAGTTCAGGATGTTTATGCAGGTCGTGTCCGTAGATATAGCGAAGCATTTTTTCGTCCCCTTTTGCTTGAAATGCAGGGGGAGCTTACGCCCAGAAGGCGATGCGCCAAAGACATTAACGAATTCATAAGATTGGATTTGAGCAGATTTTCGCGCCCGGATCAGACAACGATAAAGCCGCAGCTTAATGCGCGGGCAATTGCATGAGTCGTATTCAGCGCGCCGAGTTTAAATCGAGCACTTTCAATGTAAACGCGCAAGGTATGTTCCGAAATTGAAAGCGTTTGTGCGACCTGCGCACGGCTGTAACCAATTGCCAGCAGGGTCAGTGCATCAATTTCCCTTGGCGACAGGGTTTGGGCCTGTTCCGGGCCGCGATCAGGTTCGAATTCCAGCGCTTTGCGGTTGAAATAATGCGCCATCAGAATCAGTTCGCGGCTGTGGGCTTCGGTGAATTCTTCCCAGTCCTCATCTGAGCAATTGTGATTGACGGTAAAGAGCGCGAATTGCCCGTTGGGACCGCGAATCGGAATTGAATAACCCTGATTTCCGACCCCATGCGCCAGCGCGTCTTTCAGAAAAATACGCGCCGATTTGGTGGACCAGTCGAGCCGCTTCCAATCGACCGGATGAAACCGCTGATAACAACCAATGATGACCGGATCGGTCCGCAGATAGCCCTGCTCCAGATAGCGCTGGACCCAGACATCATCATAGGTGCCACAGCCGTATTGCTCGCCTGCGCTATCGACCCAGTGATAGACGATATGATCGATCTCAAAGGCATCCCGGACGCGCTCGGTGATCTTTTGCAGACCCTCAAGTGTCGTGGTGGCATCCAAGTCCTCCAGGATGCCGTCCAGATCTACCGTTTTCCCCATAGGATCGCGTACCGTTGTCATCAAGCTGAGGCGTGATCTCTGCATAAGCAATATCCAGCGCGATATCGAGCTGGTCGCCTAGCCTCCCCAGACCTTTTGCAGCGGCAACCTCTCTGAGGTCAACGAGAACGTCCAGAATCCATTCATTTTTTGCCATATCGGCCCCCCCTTGAGCCTATGTCACCCAAGGACAGCCTAATTTTGCGAGAATTTTTCGTATATTCGCAGATTTTCCTTCCCCAGAAATGGTGAGGAAAGCCCAGAGTAACATTCTGAAATTGTTATATTTTAAGATTCAGAAAACAAAAAAGAGCGAACCACTTGAAATGATTCGCTCTTCTGATTTTCAGCAATAGAAACCCGGCAGGGCGGGATTATTTGCCCGCTTCGAGAACGTCCTCAAGGGTGCGAAGACCGGTCTTGGGCGCCTGCACCAGAACCGACATATTGCCGGGCAGATGTTCGTTGCGCAGCATCTTCATATGCGCCTCAGGCAGGTCGTTCCAGGTGAACACTTCGGACATGCAGGGATCAAGACGACGCTCCAGCATCAGCTTGTTCGCGGAAGACGCCTGTTTCAGGTGGGCAAAGTGGCTGCCCTGCAGGCGCTTCTGGTGCATCCACATGTAGCGCACATCGAGCGTCAGGTTATAGCCGGTGGTGCCTGCACAGATCACCACCATGCCGCCTTTTTTGCAGACAAAGGTGGAGACCGGGAAGGTCGCCTCACCGGGGTGTTCGAACACCATGTCGACGTTCACGCCCTTGCCGGTGATTTCCCAGATCGCGGCGCCGAACTTGCGCGCTTCCTTGAACCAGGCGGCATATTCCGGGGTGTTGACCGTCGGCATCTGGCCCCAGCAGTTGAAGTCCTTGCGGTTCAGAACGCCCTTGGCACCCAGGCCCATGACGAACTCCCGCTTGCTCTCGTCCGAGATCACGCCGATGGCGTTGGCGCCGGCGGTGTTGATCAGCTGGATCGCGTAGGAGCCAAGACCACCCGACGCGCCCCAGACCAGAACGTTCTGGCCCGGCTTCAGGTCGTGCGGCTCGTGGCCGAACAGCATGCGGTAGGCGGTGGCCAGCGTCAGCGTGTAGCAGGCGCTTTCTTCCCAGGTCAGGTGCTTGGGGCGCGGCATCAGCTGCTGGGCCTGCACATTGGTGAACTGAGCAAAGGAGCCATCGGGAGTTTCATAGCCCCAGATACGCTGGCTCGGCGAATACATCGGGTCGCCGCCGTTGCATTCCTCGTCGTCGCCGTCGTCCTGGTTGCAGTGCACCACGACCTCGTCGCCGACTTTCCAGCGCTTCACCTTGGAACCAACCGCCCAGACGATACCCGCGGCATCGGAGCCGGCGATGTGATAGGGCGCCTTGTGACCGTCAAAGGGCGAGATCGGCTTGCCCAGCGCGGCCCAGACACCGTTGTAGTTGACGCCGGCGGCCATCACCAGGACCAGCACCTCGTGGCTGTCCAGCTCGGGCACATCCACCACTTCCTCGACCATGGCAGTGTTCGGCTCACCGTGGCGCTCCTTGCGGATGGTCCAGGCGTACATCTTCTTGGGGACGTAACCCATCGGAGGGATTTCGCCCATCTCATAGAGATCCTTCTCGGGCGCCTCGTAGGACAGAACGTCGGTCTGCGTGTCCAGAGCCATGATGGCCTCCTTCGTTAAAACGGTTTTGCCGCAATGCAGAATCGCGGGTCTACCTAGGGAATAAAAACGGCAAGGTAATAATGCAACCCCATTTGAGGTTGTTTTGTAATTTTATGACCTCGCAGACGCAGAAATTTCCTTGGCGCCTGCAGCATCCGTAGGCAGGGCCGCTGCAGGCAGCAGGTGACTAATGGAGTTGGCATAGTAGGTCAGCAGGTCCCGTTTGGCGGGCACCGGCACGAAACGCCCCTGTTCGGAGCGCAGGATGCCGCGCCGCACCAGGATCCGCAGCGCTGTTTCAACCGCATAGGACCGGCTGTCGCGGGGCAGATGGATATGGGAGAGCGGCATCCGCTCCAGCAGCGCCGCAAGCCGCTGTTCCAGCGCGCTGCGCGTCATTGCGCCTTCGGACAGCAGCAACGAGCAAACTGCGGGTACCGGCAGTACCGGTACAATATCACCGATCCGCTCCATCAACTCCTGCGACAGGGGTTCGGGAAGATCTGACGCCGTGACCGGCCCAGAAGGATCGGCAGCCTGCTGCGCGGCGGTGAATTCCGCAAGGCTCAAAGGGCGGCCAAAGTTCACCGCAGCATAGCCGAACCGGTGATAGCGCCCGGTCATCCACAGCCACAGCTGCCGCAGCATCCGCGCCATCACCACGCCGATACGAGCGCGGAACCGGCGCTCTCCGGCGCGCCCGGCCGAGGTCAGGATCTTGTCCTCCAGCACCCAGTCGTAATTCAGCCCCACCGGCACAAAGACCACATCCCGCCCCGGCCCGGCCGGGTCCCGCGCGTCGACAATGTATTTCAGCAGCCCAAGACGCGGCGGCGCCAGCGCGCCGTCCAGGCTAAGGCCGCCTTCGGGGAACATCGCCTGCGTAGCCCCGCCCTGCGTGGCAAGGCGTACATAGGTGGCCAGCACCCGGCGATAGAGTTCATTGCGGGATTTGCGACGGATGAAATAGGCCCCCATGGCCCGGATCAACCGCGACAGCGGCCAGACCCGCGCCCACTCCCCCACCGCATAAGACAGGGCCGAGCGCCGAGCTGCCAGATAGGTGATCAGCACGTAATCCATATTGCTGCGGTGGTTCATCACAAAAACCAGCGTTGCCTCTGGGTCGATGCGGCGCAGCGCCTCTTCGTCCTGATGGCCCAGACGCACCCGGTAGATCGCATTGGACAGCCAGCGCGTGACGCGAATGGCAAAGCTGAAATAGGTGAAGGCGGAAAAGGACGGAACGATCTCGCGCGCATAGCGCCGCGCCTCTTCAAAGGCGACGTTGTCGGGAATGCCTTCCGTCGCCGCGTGATCGGCCACCGCCTGCGCCACCTGCGGATCATAGATCAGCCGCTGGATCATGTCATAGCGCCGCGCCAGCCGGAATGGCTCGATCGGGCGCTCCAGTCGCTGGTTGAGCCGTGCCACCGCCCGTTCCAGCCGCCGCCGGAAGAACCAGCGCACGGATGGAAACAGGAAATGCGAGGCAAAGGTGACCGCAGCAAACAGCAGGATCAGCACAAACAGCCAAAGCGGAAGCTCTACGGTACTCGTCATGGCCCGACTGTGGCAGCAAAGGCCTGCACGGGCAATTGTAACGCAGGATCAGCACCTGACGCAGTGTTCGCCGCAACGCAGCGAATTGACATGGGTTTATTATTCCGCTTTACATCGCCACAGCGAAATAAAATTACCCACCACAGAATCGCGAGGCCCGCCCATGTCGCAGACGCAGAATGACCGCAAAGCCGATCGTCCCTGGCTGATCCGGACCTATGCCGGACACTCCACCGCCGAGGCCTCCAACGCGCTGTACCGCTCGAACCTGGCCAAGGGCCAGACCGGCCTGTCCGTCGCCTTCGACCTGCCGACCCAGACTGGCTATGACAGCGATCACGTGCTGGCGCGCGGCGAGGTGGGCAAGGTCGGTGTGCCGGTCAGCCACCTGGGCGACATGCGTACTCTCTTCGACCAGATCCCGCTGGAGCAGATGAACACCTCGATGACGATCAACGCGACCGCGCCCTGGCTGTTGTCGCTTTATATCGCCGTGGCCGAGGAACAGGGCGCTGACATCAGCAAGCTGCAAGGCACGGTACAAAACGATCTGATCAAGGAATACCTGTCGCGCGGCACCTATATCTGCCCGCCGAAACCCAGCCTCAAGATGATCGCGGATGTGGCCGAATACTGCTACACAAATGTGCCCAAGTGGAACCCGATGAACGTCTGCTCCTACCACCTGCAAGAGGCCGGCGCGACACCGGAGCAGGAGTTGGCCTTTGCACTGGCCACCGCACAGGCGGTTCTGGACGAGCTGCGCCCGCGTATCGCGCCCGAAGATTTCCCGGCGCTGGTGGGACGGATCTCGTTCTTTGTGAACGCAGGCATCCGGTTCGTCACCGAGATGTGCAAGATGCGTGCCTTTGTCGATCTCTGGGACGAGATCTGCGAAAAGCGCTATGGCGTCGACAACCCGAAATTCCGCCGCTTCCGCTATGGCGTGCAGGTGAACTCCCTTGGCCTGACCGAGCAGCAGCCGGAAAACAACGTCTACCGTATCCTGATCGAAATGCTGGCGGTGACGCTCTCGAAAAAGGCGCGCGCCCGCGCCGTGCAGCTGCCCGCCTGGAACGAAGCCCTTGGCCTGCCCCGCCCCTGGGATCAGCAGTGGTCGATGCGCATGCAGCAGATCCTGGCCTATGAGACCGACCTTCTGGAATACGAGGACCTTTTCGACGGCAACCCGGCGGTGGATCGCAAGGTCGAGGAACTGAAAGACGGCGCCCGCGCCGAGCTGGCTAACCTCGATTCCATGGGCGGCGCCGTTGCCTCGATTGAATACATGAAATCGCGTCTGGTGGATTCCAACGCCGAACGCCTGAACCGGATCGAGCGGAACGAGACCGTCGTGGTCGGCGTCAACCGCTGGACCGAGGGCGAGCCCTCGCCGCTGCAGACCGAAGATGGCGGCATCATGGTCGTCGACCCTGCCGTAGAGCAGCAGCAGATCGCCCGCCTCAACACCTGGCGCGCCGAACGTGACAATGCCGCCGTAGAGCAGGCGCTGGCCGCGCTGCGTCAGGCAGCCAAGGACGGCAGCAACATCATGGAACCCTCCATCGCGGCAGCCAAGGCAGGCGTCACCACCGGTGAATGGGCCGAGGAAATGCGCAAGGCCTATGGCACCTATCGCGGCCCGACCGGTGTCTCCGGCTCCCCCTCGAACAAGACCGAGGGTCTTGAAGACCTGCGCGATGCCGTCAACGCGGTCAGCGACCAGCTGGGGCGGCGGCTCAAGTTCGTGGTCGGCAAACCCGGCCTTGATGGTCACTCCAACGGCGCCGAGCAGATCGCCTTCCGCGCCCGCGACTGCGGCATGGACATCACCTATGACGGTATCCGCATGACGCCGCAGGAACTGGTGGCTCAGGCTCAGAAGGACGACGCCCATGTGATCGGCCTGTCGATCCTGTCCGGCAGCCACCTGCCACTGGTCGAGGACATGATGCAGCTGCTGCGCGATGCCGGACTGGATCACATTCCGGTGGTTGTCGGCGGTATTATTCCCGATGACGATGCCGAACGGTTGAAAAAAATGGGAGTGGCGCGGGTCTATACGCCAAAAGATTTCGAGCTAAATTCAATTATGAGCGACATTGTCGACCTCGCAAAACCACCCGCGATTGCATCTTAATGGGTTGATCACGATTTTTTTCCCAAAATGGGGAAAATTCCGCTAATATTTCCGGGTCAATATCGTCATATAGGGCCGCACGAAAAATCGGGTGTGGCCCTAACGATCCGGAGTATCACAATGAGCATTGATCTTTCTTCCATGTCGCGCAGCGAACTTGTTGAGCTGAAATCTCAAATTGATGCGGCAATTAAATCGGCAGAAATCCGCGAACGTCAGGAAGCCCTGAAAGCCGCCGAAGCCGCTGCTGCCAAATACGGTTTTGCTCTGGAAGAGATTACCGGTGGCAACCAGCGTGGCGGCGGTAAAAAACAAAAAGCGGCCGCCAAATACCGCAATCCGAACAATCCCGAAGAAACCTGGAGCGGCCGTGGCCGTAAACCGCACTGGGTGCATGCTGCCCTGACCGCCGGAATGGATATCTCGGATCTGGAAATCTGATCCTGACCGGACTGGAGAAACGCAGTGACAATCCATATTGGCGCCAAAAATGGCGAGATTGCCGAAACGGTTCTGATGCCCGGCGATCCTTATCGTGCGAAATGGGCGGCAGAAACCTTTTTACAGGACGCCTGTCTGGTAAATGACGTCCGGGGCATGCTGGGATTTACCGGCAGCTGGAACGGCAATCCGGTGACAATTCAGGGGAGCGGCATGGGAATGCCATCGCTTTCCATTTACGCAAATGAGCTGATCAGGGATTTTGGCGCCAAAACCCTGATCCGTATCGGCTCCTGCGGTGGCATGCAGAAAACGGTTGGACTGAGAGATGTCATCCTCGCGATGACGGCCACCACTGCCGGATCCCCCTCGGACACGATCTTCAAGGAGGTCAATTTCGCCCCTTGCGCTGACTGGTCGCTGCTGCAGGCCGCTGCGCGGGCCGCCGAGGCGCGTGATGTCACCACACACGTGGGCGGGATTTATTCTTCGGATACCTTCTATGACGAACGGCCCGACCTCAATGAACAGATGGTGCGTCACGGCATTCTGGGCGTCGAGATGGAAGCCGCCGAGCTCTACACCCTCGCGGCCCGCTATGGCTGCCGGGCGCTGGCGGTACTGACGGTGTCGGACCATCTGCAAACCGGCGAAGCGCTGCCGTCGGATCAGCGCGAGCGCAGCTTTGGCGATATGGTTGAAATCGCGCTGGAAGCCGCCTTCGCCTGAGACTGGCGTGGTCACGATCTCTAAGGAACATAAGAAAGGCAGCGGATCGCCTCCGCTGCCTTTTTTCATGTGCTTGCGTCAGGCGATGGCGCAGCGCGCGGCACGCGCGCTGCCGGGCCCAAGGCTTTTGCGGCCCCCGGCAGGGGGCTGCAAAGAGACGCGGGAGAGCCCGCTTTAGCGGCCGTGACTGCGGTCGTAGCCATTCACCGGCGGGCTGCTCCATCCCTCCAACGCGCCCGCAGCGGGGGCAAAAACCTCTACCAGCAGCGGATGGCACGCAGCGGTATCACTGGAATGCTCGGAGGAGCAATCCCCGCCGGGGCAGGCGCTGAGCGCCCCCAGCAGGTCTATCTCGGCAAAGAATTCCAGATAATCTCCGGGGCGGACCGGGCTGGCCTTCATGAAATACTGCCCGGTGTCGCGGGTGAAGCCGGTGCACATGAAAACGTTCAGCACGTCATGCACATGTGGTTCGGCCTCCACAAGGCTCACGCCCAGATGATCGGCCAGCGCCCGGGTCAGGTTGGAGTGGCAGCAATGGTGGTACTGGCTGCCCGCCAGCAGATTGCCAGTATAGGGATCACAGCGGGTGCCGATCACATCGTGCACAGATCCGCCATAGGCATCCATGCCGTACCACTCCAGCGTATCCTCGGTGATGGTGGCCATTGGGCGCAGATACGGGAAACTGGTCCACATGCGCTCCCCGCTGGTCAGGTGGGTGCCATGCAGGGCGCGGCTCTTGCCGGAATAGAAACGCTCGGACAGGTCATTGCGGTTCCACAGGTTGAGATCCCCCACCTGCGGCCCCTCGACCGAGGAGATGCGGAAGAAATGCCCGGCGGGCACTTCGAAACAAGCGGCATCGCGGGCCGGAACCAGCACCTCGCCGGTCTTCTCCGCGCCCTCGCGCGCCGCCCGGTAGAGCGGTAGATCCGGCACCGGCAGTGTTTCATTGGGATAGCAGATGACCGGTTTGACGGCCTTGCGGGCCTCGGCGTCTGCCGGGGCGGGATGATGGGTATGGGTCATGGTCGCAAGGGCTCCTCGTGTCTGGGTACCGTGTCTCCTCTTCCATTGCGCGCAGGACAGGCCTCGCCCGTGGTGGGGGCAAAGCCCCCGCCTTGGGGGCGGGCGGGGGCTGTCCGGCCTAAGGCCGAACAAGCGGTCGATCTGCGACGATGGGCGCGGTGTCCGGTTGTCGTTCTCTGCATTCAAAAAACCAAAGGCGTCCGGGTACAAGCCCCGAACGCCCTTGCGACCTTCAAATTTCCCTGATCATGGCCCGCGCCGGGGTCAGATCACCACCACATCCAGCGGCGGGAAGCCATTGAACCCGACCGAGGCATAGGTCGAGGTATAGGCGCCACAAG
This sequence comes from Phaeobacter gallaeciensis, assembly GCF_001678945.1. NCBI lineage: Bacteria > Pseudomonadati > Pseudomonadota > Alphaproteobacteria > Rhodobacterales > Roseobacteraceae > Phaeobacter > Phaeobacter gallaeciensis. The sequence goes on along the minus strand of NZ_CP015124.1, from coordinate 2,891,256 downwards.
CATGGATCACCACGCGATCCCCTGCCTTGAGGCCAAGCGGCAGCTGGTAGGGCTGCTTTTCATAAAGCACATCCGCGCTGTCGCAGGAGGGCCCCGCCAGAACGCAAGGCCCAGTGCTCTCATGATCGCGGTCAGAGGTGATGCGATAGCGGATCGCCTCATCCATGGTTTCCGCCAGCCCCGAGAACTTTCCGATATCCAGATAAACCCAGCGGTGCAGATCTTCGTCGTGTTTTTTCGACACCAGCAGCACCTCGGCCACAATGGCGCCTGCCTCGGCCACCAGACCGCGGCCCGGCTCGGCCATCACCTCGGACGCATCGGGGAAACGTGCATCAACCTGCGCCATCACCGCGCGGGCATAGTCACTCGGCCCCATCACGGTATTGACGTAAGACGCCGGAAAACCGCCACCGATGTTCAGAAGGCGCATGGAATGGCCTGCATCTTTTGCGGCCTGCCAGACAACGTGGACCTGATCGAGAGTTGCACCCCACATCATCGGGTCACGTGTCTGCGATCCGACATGGAAGGACAGACCATCGGCCACGAGGCCCAGCGTGCGCGCACGATCCATCAGCGCCAACGCCATATCCGGGGTGCAGCCGAACTTGCGGCTGAGCGGCCAGTCCGCGCCGGTCGCATCCACCAGAAGACGCACACAGACATGGGCGCCGGGGGCGTGTTCGGCCAGTTTCTCCAGCTCCTCCACCGCATCGACAGCGAAATGACGGATGCCAATGCCATGGGCAAAGGCGATGTCAGCCGGGCGTTTGATGGTGTTGCCAAAGGTGATCTGATGCGGCGCGGCACCGGCGGCCAGGCACATCTCGATCTCGGCGCGGCTGGCCGCATCGAAGTTGGAACCCGAGCGCACGAGGCGGCGCAGCAGGGCAGCTTCGGGGTTGGCCTTGACCGCATAGTGGATGCGGGCGCGGCCCAGACCATTTGCCAGCGCCTGATACTGGCGCGACACTGCGGCGCCGTCGATCACAAGGGTCGGACGTGCGAAAGCGGTGTTCGCGATATGCTCGATGTGGCGTGCTGTAGGTACGACTTCACATTCGCGGGCGATTTGCCCGGTGACGTTTGCGTTCATGGTCATCTCCAAAAGACCCGGCCATCTATGACCGCTCACTTCAATCAGAGACGTTACCGTCGCTACGTAACCCTAGGGCTTTGAGCCCTTTCGACAGAGGCGCGTGCGTTGGCGTCTTAAGCGCGCATATCGGGCAAACCTTTGAGTCGTTCAAGTGGTTTTCTGCACGAGGCTGCGGATTTTTTCAGCGCCCCGAAAGCTGCACTGAATCGGCAACGCCCGGCCCTACCCTAGGGGTGCAACCCTCGCGTCAGAAACACGCCATCTGCCGCGTGTCCCGCGCCGCGTATCGCGTGGCGCTACGCCCAAGGGCGAAAGGCAGCCTCGGCTGCTGTGTCGTGCGCGGGAGGTCCCCCGGCGCCCCGATCAGCGCCCTCCCCTGCCCTGTCTTGCGGGGTTCAGGCATTGGCGCGGCGCCGCATCACCCGGCTGCACCGCACCGCAGAAGGTGCAGCGCCACTGGCCCTTGCTGCGCTCTGCGCGCCAGCGGCAGTTGCGGGTCAGCGAAGACGTGTTATGGCGCCAAATGAAATAGGCAAAGACACCGGCGAGAAGGATCAGCAGAAGAATGGGCATACGCGCTGTCTAGCGCCCTCCTGCAAGCCTATCAATCCGGCCTCAGCCAAGGTGCCCGGGTCAGGCTGCCTCGTAGTAAGGCGCGTAGGCGGCAACCGGCTGCTCTTCACGCGGCTGCGGCAGGGCAGCGGGGGTGAAATAGGCCCATGCCTGCTCCAGATCCTTGAGCGCTGCGGCGGCTTTGTCTTCGATGAGTTTGGCGGTCTGTGCGACGGTATTTTCCATGGAAACATGTCCTTGTGTTCAGGCTGCTTCCTCCCTTGGCCAGAACATATGCAAGGAACGCAGGCGTGAGCAGGCCGCTTTTGAGCAAAGTCGCCATGCAGAAATGACAAACCTTTGACCCAAGAAGACCTGGCGCAGCGGCAGCTCTGCCGCCCCACAAACGGGCCATCGCTGCACAGCCCGCACATCATCCGATCAGCAGATGCCCGGCCAGCCCAAGCGCAAAGCCTGCCACGGCCCCCAGAGACGGCGCCGAACTGCCCGCCTCATGCACTTTCGGAGCAATGTCCTGAAACAGCAGATACAGGATCCCGCCCGAGGCAAAGACCATGATCACGTCCAGGATATGCGACTGCTGTTCCAGCCAGATCAGCCCCACTGCGGCACAAAGCGGGCCAAGGGCTGCCAGGCCGACAAACAGCAGCAGCACGTGCCAGGCAGGACTGTCGCAACGCCAGATATCGCGGAATGCGGCAAAGCCTTCGGGCACGTTCTGCAAAAAGATCATCAGCGCCAGCAACAGCGCGGTGCCATCCTCCGCACTCAGCATGGCGCCAAGGGCCAGCGCCTCAGGCAGGAAATCCAGCAGCATGGCAAACAGCAGCGCAAGGCTGCCCTGCCCCCGGGACATGCCCTTGTCGATCCAGTAGAACGCGAGCCCGCCTGCCCCCAGCCAGAACAGGGCTTCCATCGGCGTCAGCATTCTTGTTCCCTCGGGGATAAGCACCAGCGCTACCGCGCTCAGCAGGGCGCCACCGCCAAAGGAGGTAACCCAGGACAGCACCGCTTTGTGAAGCTCTGCATCGCGGATGTTCTCGATCCACGCCAGCACACCACCAATCGGCAGCGCCAAGCCGGCAAAACCAGCCAGAACAAGGGCAGAGATGAAAGGATCCATGCCGGTGACTTAGACAGGTTTGGCAAAGCGCGGCAAGGAGGCGCGGCGCCCCCAGCCCAAAAGAAACCGCCGCGACGAGGGACTCGTCGCGGCGGATCAGATTTCAAAACCGTTATTGGGATCAGACGGCGCGTTCGACCATCATCTGCTTGATATGAGCAATCGCCTTGGCCGGGTTCAGGCCCTTCGGGCAGGTCTTGGCGCAGTTCATGATGCTGTGGCAGCGGTAAAGCTTGAAGGGGTCTTCCAGCTGATCCAGCCGCTCGCCAGTGGCTTCATCGCGGCTATCGATGATCCAGCGGTAGGCGTGCAGCAGCGCGGCCGGGCCGAGGTAGCGATCGCCGTTCCACCAGTAGCTCGGGCAGGAGGTCGAGCAGGAGGCGCACATCACGCATTCATACAGACCGTCGAGCTTCTTGCGGTCCTCGATGGACTGTTTCCATTCTTTTGCCGGGCGGTTGGTCTTGGTTTCCAGCCACGGCATGATCGAGGCATGCTGGGCGTAGAAGTGCGTCAGATCGGGAATAAGGTCTTTCACCACCGGCATATGCGGCAGCGGGTAGATCTTCACGTCGCCCTTCACCTCATCCAGGCCATAGATACAGGCCAGGGTGTTGATCCCGTCGATGTTCATCGCGCAGGAGCCACAGATGCCTTCGCGGCAGGAGCGGCGGAAGGTCAGCGTCGGATCGATCTCGTTCTTGATCTTGATCAGCGCGTCCAGAACCATGGGACCGCATTTGTCCATGTCCAGGAAATAGGTGTCGACCTGCGGGTTCTTGCCGTCATCCGGGTTCCAGCGATAGATCTGGAACTTGCGAACGTTGGTTGCGCCTTCAGGCTTGGGCCACGTCTTACCCGTGGTGATCTTGGAGTTTTTCGGAAGTGCGAATTCGACCATAGATCTGTCTCCTTGCTTAGCCGCCCATCGTCAGGGACCAAAGCGGTGCCTGCAGACAGGAGATCGGATGAACCGGCGCGGGGCGACCCTGCCGGAAAACGAGTGTTGCGCCCAAAAGGGCGTCAGCGTTGTTCTCTGCGGGGGCCATCATGCCAGCCCTCCGTTTGCCATCGGTGCCTTGGCCGCGATGCCGGACAGCACGGCAGCATCTGCGGGGAACAGGCGCGACAGCCGGTCAGTCAGCGCAGTATCGCGCGCCGCAAGGTGCAGCACCGCCTGATATTCCGCATCCCCGGCCATCTGGCGCCAGCGTTGATCGGTTTGCAGGTCTTCGGCGCTCTGCGCCTCTTTCTGGAAAGAGGAGCCACCGCCATAGCGCTGCACGGAGCCAAGGGTATTGTCGCGGGTCTCAAGACCCAGCTCCGCCAGCAGCGCGGCGCGATAGGCGTCCTCACCGCACCAACGATCATAGGAGATGCAGCTGATCGCCAGATCGCGGGCCTGTTCGACAAGTCCCAGCAGCCGGGTATAGGTGTCCATCGCGCGCAGCAGGATCGCATTGCGCCGCACCAGGCTGTAACCGGAATTGCCCTGCATCTTTTTCAGAAGCGAGGCAGACCAGTTGAGGAAACTGCGATAGATCACCACGTTGCGCGTCAAGAGCCCCTCGTCAAAGGGACCGGAGACCTGCCGCTCGCCGGTGAATTCCGCCGGAGAGGTATCCTCGTAGGACATCACCAGAAGCGCGCCATTGCCTGCAGTACCTGCAACCGAAGCCATATCACGCAGCGCCTTGTGCTGAGGTGCATGGGCCCCATCCACTTCGATCCCTCGAAAGGACCGGAACGGATCGCTGCCCGGCTTGCAATTGTTGAGGAACACCGACCGTCCGCCCGGCGCATTGCGTTGCATCCACCCCACGATGGCGTGGTTGCCCGAGCGGCGCATGCCGAACAGGCGCAGGGCAACGCCGGGGATAATCCCCAACTGCTGCCATGCAAAGACCGGTTGCGATGCGACAGAGGCCATCAGATGCCCCTCCCGTCACAGGCAATATCACAGGCCCGCATAGCCCCGCATGCAGGCAGGCGCCCCCCCGGAAGGGGACGCGCTGCGTGATGCAAGGGATATGCGACCAGAGGCATGGGTGCTCTGCCTCAGAAGGTCCGCGCTTTGGGCGCGATCCGCTTGAGGCTGATGCCGCCCTCGGCTTCGGTGCTGAGCGGATCCACGACCACCGGACGATAGCTGAGGTCAACCGAGTTGCCCTCGACGCGGGCAACCGAGTGGACGCGCCAGTTTTCATCGTCACGGGTGGTGAAATCCTCATGCGCGTGGGCGCCGCGGCTTTCCTTGCGGGCCTCTGCGCCAACAATGGTGGCCAGCGCGTTCGGCATCAGGTTGGTCAGCTCCAGCGTTTCCATCAGGTCAGAGTTCCAGACCAGCGAGCGGTCGGTAACCTTGAGGTCGCCCAGTTTCGCAGCGATGGCAGTCATCTTCTCAACGCCTTCGGCCATGGTTTCCGAGGTACGGAACACAGCTGCGTCGGATTGCATGGTGCGCTGCATTTCCAGACGCAGATCCGCGGTCGGGATGCCGCCACTCGCGTTGCGCAGCCCGTCAAAGCGGTCAAAGGCCTTGTCGATCTGGGACTGGTTCAGCACCGGGTTCGGCGCATCTGCATCCACCACCTTACCGGCGCGGATCGCAGCGGCGCGGCCGAACACGACGAGGTCGATCAGCGAGTTCGATCCCAGACGGTTGGCACCATGCACCGAGGCACAGCCCGCTTCGCCCACGGCCATCAGGCCCGGCACCACGGCGGTGGGATCTTCAGCGGTGGGGTTCAGCACTTCGCCCCAGTAGTTGGTCGGAATGCCGCCCATGTTGTAGTGCACCGTCGGCAGAACCGGGATCGGCTCCTTGGTGACATCGACACCGGCAAAGATCTTGGCGCTTTCCGAGATGCCCGGCAGACGTTCGGCCAGAGCCTCGGGCGGCAGATGCGACAGGTTCAGGTGAATGTGATCACCATGTTCGCCCACACCGCGGCCTTCGCGGATCTCCATGGTCATGGAGCGGGAGACATAGTCGCGCGGGGCAAGGTCCTTGTACTGGGGCGCGTAACGCTCCATGAACCGTTCGCCTTCGGAGTTGGTGAGATAGCCACCTTCGCCGCGCGCGCCTTCGGTGATCAGGCAGCCGGAGCCATAGATGCCGGTCGGGTGGAACTGCACGAATTCCATGTCCTGCAGCGGCAGACCCGCACGGGCCACCATGCCGCCACCGTCGCCGGTGCAGGTGTGGGCCGAGGTGGCGCTGAAGTAGGCACGGCCATAGCCGCCGGTGGCCAGCACGACCATCTTGGCGTTGAAGACATGCATGGTGCCGTCGTCGAGCTTCCAGCAGACAACGCCCTGGCACTGCCCGTCTTCGGACATGATCAGGTCGATGGCGAAATACTCGATGTAGAACTCGGCGTTGTTCTTGAGGCTCTGACCATAAAGCGTGTGCAGGATGGCGTGACCGGTCCGGTCAGCCGCAGCACAGGTCCGCTGCACGGCAGGGCCTTCACCGAATTCGGTGGTGTGACCACCAAACGGACGCTGGTAGATCTTGCCCTCTTCGGTACGCGAGAAGGGCACGCCATAGTGTTCCAGCTCGTAAACCGCCTTGGGCGCTTCGCGGGCGAGGTACTCCATCGCGTCAGTGTCACCCAGCCAGTCCGAGCCTTTGACGGTGTCATACATGTGCCACTGCCAGTGGTCCGGGCCCATGTTCGACAGCGAGGCGGCGATACCGCCCTGCGCCGCAACCGTGTGGGAGCGGGTCGGGAAAACCTTGGTTACACAGGCCGTGCGCAGCCCCTGTTCGGCCATGCCGAGAGTCGCGCGCAGACCGGCGCCGCCGGCACCCACCACGACCACGTCATAGTCATGTGTTTCGTATTCGTAAGCAGCCATTGGGAACCTCGGGGATTAAAGGGCCAGACGGACGAGGGCGTAAACCCCAGTCACGGCGACGGCGTAGGACAGGCAGGTCATCAGGATGATCGCCAGGCGGCCCTTGAAGCCGTGGACGTAATCCTCAAGCATGATCTGCGCACCCGATTTAAAGTGCATCATGCCGACCCAGATGGTCAGCGCGGCGATGATCGCCGGGAAGGGACGCGCGTAATAGGCGGTGATCTCTTCATAGGATCCGCCCAGCGCGCAGCCGAAGGTGAAGATGAACAGCGGCACCAGGATCAGCAGCGCGACCGAGCTGACCTGCATCGACCAATGATGCTCGGTTCCGGATTTCGCGGCGCCCATGCCAATGGCGCGCTTGCGGTCTGTAAGATATCGCATAGCTTTCTCTCTCCCTTGGCGTCAGACGATGATCAGGGTGATGGCGGTCAGGACGACCGACCCGATGACGACAACCCAGCCCAGTTTCTGCGCGGGTTCCAGATCCATCATCTTGCCGTTGTCCCAGAGCAGGTGACGCACACCGGCCAGCAGGTGATACCACATGCCCAGGACCGACAGGCTGAGGACCAGATCGCCGAACCAGCTGGTCAGCACTCCGTTGGCGATTGCGAAATATTCAGCAGAGGTCGCCGCAGCGAGGAACCACCAGACAACCAGCAATGCGGTCACGATCAGGGCGTTGCCTGTGATCCGCGTGAGGATCGAGGTGACAGAGGTGATCTGCGGGCGGTAAATCGACAGATGCGGCGAAAGCGGGCGATTGCCCCGATTTACATCGGCCATGTTGGCTCCTTTCCGGTTAGCTGCTCACGTTTTAGCGGATTTTTGCGCGCTGTCACGCAAACGAGTGGTAAAAATCGGGTCATATTTGTACTGCATCGCAGAAAAGCCGGATTTTGTGATCACGCGGGTCAGATAAGTGATCACAAATCTTGGTTTCCCAAAAATCGCGCAGAATCACGGCTGCGGCGCTTCGGCTCCGCCTGGCCGACGATATATCCGTATTTCGATGTCAGAAGTGTAGTGCCCCCGCACCGTCCTGGGCAACAGCCGGGTCGCAAGCGGGGGCGTGCCTTTTGAGCTTACTTGGGCATCAGCGCCCAGTAGTCGAGATCCAGCAGGACCTCGGGCAGGTATTTGCCGTCTTCGCCCTTCAGCGCGAAGGGGGCGCCGCCGCTGGTGGCGACCAGACGCAGGCGGATGGCGCCGACGCCGGGGGCTTCGGTATCGGCCTTGTCCAGCACCTCGGACCAGGCGCGGATGGTGGTGCCGGACAGGCAGGGGTTCGCATGCGCACCGCCGTTGAGCCCGACGATCATCTGCGCATTGGCCAACCCGTTGAAGGACAGCGCCCGCGCCATGGAGATCACGTGACCGCCGTAGATCAGCCGGGTACCATCGGGCCGCGCGGTGGCGTCGAAATGGACCTTGGCGGTGTTCTGCCACAGACGGGTGGCCAGCATATGCTCGGCCTCTTCAACCGTCACACCATCGACGTGGTCGATGGTCTCGCCCACCTCGTAATCGCCCCAGCGATGCGCCTCACCCGCGAGGGTGAAATCGTAGTCGCTGAAATCAAGCCCGCCAGGGATCTTCAGATCCGAGGCCGGGATCACTTTGCTCAGCTCGGGGATCACGGTTTCGGGCGCGGGCGCATCAAGGTCCTTCTTACGCACCATCACCCAGCGCACGTATTCCATCACGACATCGTCGTTCTGGTTCAGCCCGCGGGTCCGCACGTAGACCACGCCCGATTTGCCGTTGGAGTTCTGCTTGACCCCGATCACCTCGGATTCCGAGCGCAGCGTGTCGCCCTCATAGACCGGCAAGAGCCAGCGGCCCTCGGCATAGCCCAGGTTCGCCACGGCATTGAGCGAGATATCCGGTACCGTCTTGCCGAATACGATGTGGAAGGCCGCCAGATCATCCAGCGGCGCTGCAGGCAGACCACAGCCGCGCGCAAATTCATCCGAGGAATAGAGCGCATGACGCGCCGGATAGAGCGCGTGATACAGCGCCCGTTCGCCCCCCGAAACGGTGCGCGGCACCGCGTGGGCGATCACATCCCCCACCTTGTAGTCTTCGAAAAAGCGCCCCGGATTGGTTTTCGCAGCTGTGGTCTTGGCCATCAGTGCTCTCCTAGTTTTGTGTCAGGTGTGTATGTGCCCTCCACCTCTTTCACCACGGATTGGCCGCAACGCATGATGCCCTTGACCGGGTCAAAGGTCTGGGTGGGGCTGCCATACAGCTCCCATCCCTTGTTCAGCGCATCGGTCACCTTGTGACAAAAGGCAGAAGTGTCGTCTTCGCTCAGAAAGCGGTAAAGTTTCATGGCTCAGTTATCCCGGAAATGGTGTGGGGCCGATCAGCCCATGAATATAGCCGATCACCGCCAGCAGCACGATCGAGGCGACAAAGAACATGCCATCCTTGGCGATGCTGCCCTTGGGGCCGGGCGTCCATTGCGGCTCGGCGCGGTTGATCAGCATCATCTGCACCGGCACATAAAGCAGCATACCGCCAAACAGCACGATCGAGGCGAGATCGCCATTGACCAGAAGGTGCGCAATCGCCCAAAGCGCGAAACCCGTCAGCATCGGATGCCGCATACCGGACAGCAGCGCGCCCTTTTTCGGGGCCGGAGACATCATATAGATGGCGATCAGCACCAGCAGGTTATTGATATGCACCATGAAGGACGGCGGCGCCCAGACGTAGATGAAATCTGTAGCGCGATAGCCGATGACCATCAGGACAATGCCCGCCACGATGGCCAATGCGGTGATCCCCTTGCCTTTGTCGCCAAGGGAGGCGCGCGCGTCGGGGGCGAGGCGTTTGAACATATGCCCGCCCCACCAAAGCAGGATGCCCAGGACCAGAAGTGCCATATCAGTCTCCGATTTAGGTGTTAAACTGATTCACACCTAGGCCGAAATGGCTGCGATTGCATCCGCTTTTGCAAGAATCTCCCGCGCCGTCGCGACGTGCAGGTTCTCGACGATCTTGCCATCAACCACGGCCACGCCCTGCCCCGAGGCTTCGACCTCTTCAAAGGCGGCAATCTGGCGGCGGGCCAGATCAATCTCGGCCTCAGACGGGGCAAAGGCGGTGTTGGTCACATCAACCTGCGCCGGGTGGATCAGCGTCTTGCCATCAAAGCCCATGTCGCGGCCCTGATCGCATTCAACTTTCAGCCCCTCATCATCCTTGAAGGCATTGTAGACGCCATCGACGATGATCTTGCCTTCGGCCTTGGCCGCCAGCAGGCACAGGCCCAGCCCGGCCATCATCGGCAGACGGTCGGCGCGGAACCGGGTCTGCAACTCCTTGGCCAGATCGTTGGTGCCCATCACCATGCCCTGCAATTTGGGATGCGCTGCGATCTCCGCCGCATTCAGCATGCCGCGCGGGGTTTCCATCATCGCCCAGAGCGGCTTGTCACCGGTGATTTCGGCCAGCGCGTCCAGATCAGCCGACGAGGAAACCTTGGGAAGCAGGATCGCATCGCAATCCATCTTTGCCGCCGCCTCGGCATCGGCGCGGCCCCACTGGGTGTCCAGCCCGTTGATCCGCACGATCCGCACCCGGGCGCCATACCCCCCTTCGGCCAGCGCGGCAGCCAGCGTGTCGCGGGCGTTTTCCTTTTCCTCGACCGAAACCGCGTCCTCGAGGTCAAAGATCACCGCATCAACCGGCAGGTTGCGGGCCTTGTCCAGCGCGCGCGGCTTTGAGCCGGGGATATACAGAACCGAACGATAAGGGCGGGTGCGCGGGTCCATCTGATCTCTCCAAGTTATTTTGTTGCGCAAACCGGTACAGATTCGGCCAGATACTTTCAAGAAAAATCCTGCCGCAGTGCAGAAAGCACAAAATCCGCGCAACAAAGTCCTTGAATTTCCAACCGAATCGTGGGCGCGCACAGGGTTAACCTGTTATCAGCACCTTCTTGGCACAGTTTACCTATCGCGCAGGTGATCACGGCCAGCCCATTTCAGTCCGACTGTGATCCGCCCGCACGGGGCCGGAATGGCCTGCATTGAACCTGCTGACCCGGCGGTCCGCAGCACTCCCCTGGGCCAAAGGCCCGCATAACGATTACGTCACTCACACACCGGCCCACACATGGGACTTCGGAAGAGCGCAGGTTGCTGTCTCTTTCCCTGTCAGGCCGTTCGGGAAAGGGTAAAACCCATGAAGAAGACGATGTTCAAAACAACCGCAGGTCTGGCCATCCTGGTGCTGACCGCAACGCAATCCTTCGCCCAGGGCCGCAACTGCGCCCCGCGCGAGGTCGTCGTCGGACGACTGGCCGAAAAATACGGCGAAAGCCGCCAAAGCATCGGCATTGGCGGTCAGGGGGTGGTGATGGAGACCTTTGCCTCGACCGAATCCGGCACCTGGACGATCACCGTGACGATGCCCAATGGCATGACCTGCCTGATGGCCTCGGGCCAATCCTACGAGGCGCTGGCCGAAGCCCTACCCAACGCAGACAATGACGCCTGATACGGCCTGCTGACACGGGCCGGGATGCGCAGGGCGTAGCTCTCAGGTCAGCCCGTCCCAGATCAGTTTGACGCCCGTCACCGTCAGCAGGACATAGGCCAAGGCAAAGAATACCCTTTCGGGAATGCTGTGGTGCAGCCGCACCCCCGCCCATGTCCCGAATAGGGCAAAGGGCGCCAGCATCAGATCCAGTTTCAGCGTCTCGGCGCTGAACAGGCCCAGTCCGGCATAGGGCACGGCCTTGGCGATGTTCAGCACCCAGAAGACCAGCACCGTGGTTGCCTGATATTCGGTTTTCGTAGGGCGGCGGCTCAGCAGATAGACCGCGGCGGGCGGCCCGCCCGCGTGGCTGACGAAGCTGGTGAAGCCCGCAATGCCCCCGGCCAGAACTCCGCTCCACCCCGGCAGATCGCGCTGCGCCCGCATGGCCAGCCCGATGCGGCCGCGCAATTGCCAGATCACAAAGGCAATCGACAGCCCCCCGATCAACAGCCGCATGGTATCGGCCTCGATTGCGGAGAACAGCCAGGCCCCCAGCGCCACCCCCGGCAACCCGCCCGCGATCAGCAACAGACCATCGCGCCCATTCCAGCGCCGCCAATAGGGTCTGAGAGAGGCCACATCGATCAGCATCAACAGCGGCAGCATCAGCGCAAGCGCCTGACCCGGCTCGACAATCAGCGCAAGAATCGAAGCTCCGGCAAAGGCCGCGCCCGAGCCGAAGCCGCCCTTGGACACCCCAGCAAAGACCACAGCAGGCACCGCAACGGCGAAAAACATCGGGCTGACATCCACCATCGGCACGCAGCAGAACTCCTTTATTTCAAAATCATTTAGCCCGCCTATCCACTGGCCCGCAAGCCGCGCAAACCCCACGCCGCAGCGCAGAAGGCTTGCGTGGCGGCGCGTTAGGGCTTAGGCATCGCTGCAAATTCAACCGGACCGGAGAGACATCCCCATGGCACGACCCAAAATCGCCCTTATCGGCGCAGGTCAGATCGGTGGCACCCTTGCCCATCTCGCAGCTCTGAAAGAACTCGGCGACGTCGTTCTTTTCGATATTGCCGAAGGCACCCCGGAAGGCAAAGCGCTGGATATCGCAGAATCCGGTCCCTCCGAAGGCTTTGACGCCTCGCTGAAGGGCACCCAGAGCTATGCCGATATCGCGGGCGCAGACGTCTGCATCGTCACCGCCGGCGTGCCGCGCAAGCCGGGCATGAGCCGCGATGACCTGCTGGGTATCAACCTGAAAGTCATGAAATCCGTTGGCGAAGGCATCCGCGACAACGCGCCCGACGCTTTCGTGATCTGCATCACCAACCCGCTGGACGCAATGGTCTGGGCACTGCGCGAATTCTCGGGCCTGCCCCACGAGAAAGTCTGCGGCATGGCCGGCGTTCTGGACTCTGCCCGCTTCCGCCACTTCCTGGCCGAAGAATTCAAGGTCTCCATGAAAGACGTCACCGCCTTCGTTCTGGGCGGCCACGGCGACACCATGGTTCCGCTGACCCGCTACTCCACCGTTGCCGGTATCCCGCTGCCCGACCTGGTGCAGATGGGCTGGACCACACAAGAGAAGATGGACGCCATCGTGCAGCGTACCCGTGATGGCGGCGCCGAAATCGTTGGCCTGCTGAAAACTGGCTCCGCCTTCTACGCACCGGCGACCTCGGCAATCGAAATGGCCGAAGCCTACCTGAAAGACCAGAAGCGCGTTCTGCCCTGCGCCGCCTATGTGGACGGTGCCCTGGGTCTCAACGGCATGTACGTGGGCGTGCCCACCGTAATCGGTGCCGGCGGCGTCGAGCGCGTCATCGACATCAAGATGACCAAAGACGAGCAAGCCATGTTCGACAACTCGGTCAACGCAGTCAAAGGTCTGGTCGACGCCTGCAAAGGCATCGACGCCTCGCTGGCCTAAGACCAGCATCAAGCGATTTGGAAAAGGGTCCGGTTTTCCGGGCCCTTTTTCGTTGCGGATCAGCGGCTCACTGCTTGACCAGCGCCAGGGTGATCACCCGCTGCATCTCGGCCAGGTAGTCCGCATCGGACCAGCCGTTTTCCAGCACGCAATGCGCCCATCCATCCATGCTGAGCAGGGTGAAGTAGAGATCCGTCGCCTCTGCTTCGCTTAGATGCTCCAGCAGGTCGCCATCTGATTTCAGCGCCTTCACCGCCTCGGCACAGCCTTCCTTCATGGCGCGGATCCTGTCCTGCCAAGCGGATTTCGCCTCTTCATCACTCGCGCCCATCCGCATCAACGACTGTTTCAGCGGGTAGATCTCCGGAAAGAACTCCAGCATCGCCCGAGTGTAGGCCTCCAGGCGGCTGCGCCCGTCCGGCGCCGTGCGGCTGGGCGCCAGCCGCGCCTCGATATCGAGCTGATCGCCGAAATGCAGGATCGCCGAGATCAGCATCTCCGAACGGTTAGAAAAATGGGCATAGACCGTTTGCCGGGTCACCCCGGCGGCCTTGGCCACATCCACCATCCGCAGGGGCGATCCCCCGGGAGCCAGCAGCAACGACAGGACGGTTTCAAGGAGTAGATTGCGGGTTTGCACGCGCTTATTTGACACGATGTAAGATTCCAGCTTGACACGATGTAAGATTATGCGCCACAAGATCACAAATCTTACACCATGTCAAAGGAGGCATTCTCATGTCGAAATACGTGAAACCCTATCTGTTTCTGTCCGCTGCAGTCCTGCTCTTCGTCGGGGTGATGCTCAGCTTTGCGCCCGAAGCGCTTTATGCCAGCTCTGCCCAAATCCTGCCGGATAGCACCATGATCCGATCGGACCTGCGCGCAGGCGGGGTGGTGGTACTGATTTCCGGCCTTTTCGTGCTGGGCGCGGCGCTGCGCGGACGGGATATGCAACCTGCCCTGCTGCTGTCCCTGCTGATCTATGCGGGCTACGGGCTGGGCCGCATCGTCAGCATCGGATTTGACGGTACCCCGGATGCCGCACTGATCATCGTGACGGTGACCGAATGGGCGTTTGTCCTTGGCGCGCTGATCCTGCTGCGGCGCGGGCGATCTGTCGACACGGCCCAGCCGATGGCGGCGCACTAACCCACCCACCTCCAGAACCGGGTCTTGCGGGTTTCATCCCTTCTTCAATCAAAAGGGGATGAGGCCCGTTTTGCGTTCCGGGGTTGCGCTGACGATCTGGTCACCGTGTTGTTCCGGGGGGTGCCATGGTGACGGGCCTTGGCAGTGGCGCCCGCGCGAGGGTGACGACATTCGGTATTTTGAATAAATTTTCAGCGCCAGACGAATCAAGCGCCTCGTCGGCATTTTTGTGATCACAGCCCTCAAACGTGTGATCACAAATACGAAAAAACTTCATCATTTCTCGGACTGCCGTCAGAAAACCCTTTAAACCTTTGCTCTATGACGGCGTTATAGTGACGACCAATTTAGCCAGACGGGACAGTTTTCTATGAACATCCACGAATATCAGGCCAAGGCCCTTCTCCGCAGCTACGGCGCTCCGGTGTCCGACGGGCGCGTGGTGCTGAAAGCCGATGAAGCAAAAACCGCAGCCGGCGAGCTGGACGGCCCGCTCTGGGTTGTCAAAGCGCAGATCCACGCAGGTGGCCGCGGCAAGGGCTCCTTCAAGGAAGCCGATGCCGGTGAAAAAGGCGGCGTGCGCCTGACCAAATCGGTCGAAGAAGCCGCCGAAGAAGCCAAGAAGATGCTGGGACGCACCCTTGTGACCCACCAGACCGGCCCGGCGGGCAAACAGGTCAACCGCATCTACATCGAAGCCGGCTCCGGCATCGAGACCGAACTGTACCTGGCGCTGCTGGTGGACCGCCAGACCTCGCGCATCTCCTTTGTCTGCTCCACCGAAGGCGGCATGGACATCGAGGAAGTCGCGGCAGAGACCCCGGAAAAAATCCTCTCCTTCTCGGTCGATCCGGCCACCGGTTACCAGCCGTTCCACGGCCGCCGCATCGCCTTCTCGCTCGGTCTCAAGGGCGCGCAGGTCAAGCAGTGCGTGCAGCTGATGGGTCAGCTCTACAAAGCCTTCGTCGAAAAAGACATGGAGATGCTGGAGATCAACCCGCTGATCGTGACCGATGGCGGCGATCTGAAGGTGCTTGACGCCAAGCTGGGCTTTGACGGCAACGCCGTTTACCGCCACCCCGATGTGGCCGCCCTGCGCGACGAGACAGAAGAAGACCCCAAAGAACTCGAAGCCTCCAAGTATGACCTGAACTATATCGCGCTCGACGGTGAGATCGGCTGCATGGTGAACGGCGCGGGTCTGGCGATGGCCACCATGGACATCATCAAACTCTACGGCGCTGAGCCTGCGAACTTCCTCGACGTGGGCGGCGGCGCCACCAAGGAGAAAGTGACCGAGGCGTTCAAGATCATCACCTCTGACCCCAACGTCAAAGGCATCCTGGTGAACATCTTCGGCGGCATCATGCGCTGCGACGTCATCGCCGAGGGCGTTGTCGCCGCGGTGAAGGAAGTCGGCCTCAAGGTTCCGCTGGTCGTGCGTCTCGAAGGCACCAACGTCGAAGCAGGCAAGGAGATCATCAACACCTCCGGCCTCGATGTGATTGCGGCAGACAACCTGTCCGACGGCGCCGAGAAGATCGTTAAGGCCGTCAAAGGCTAATCCTTGGGGTGGGTGACAACCCACCTTTCCCCAAAGCTCAGAATTCTAAGGAGAACGCCAAATGGCAGTCCTCATCGACGAAAACACCAAGGTCATCTGTCAGGGCTTCACCGGCTCGCAGGGCACCTTCCACTCTGAACAGGCCATCGCCTATGGCACCAAGATGGTCGGCGGCGTGACCCCCGGCAAAGGCGGTCAGACCCACCTTGACCTGCCGGTCTTCAACTCGGTGCACGAGGCCAAGCACGTGACCGAAGCCAATGCATCCGTCATCTACGTGCCGCCCCCCTTCGCGGCGGATTCCATCCTTGAAGCGATCGACGCCGAGATGGAGCTGATCGTCTGCATCACCGAAGGCATCCCGGTTCTGGACATGATGAAGGTGCAGCGCGCGCTGGAAGGCTCCAAATCGCGCCTCATCGGCCCGAACTGCCCCGGTGTCATCACGCCCGACGCCTGCAAGATCGGCATTATGCCCGGTCACATTCACAAACGCGGGAGCGTGGGTGTTGTGAGCCGTTCCGGCACCCTAACTTACGAAGCCGTGAAACAGACTTCTGATATCGGCCTCGGCCAGTCCTCTGCGGTTGGCATCGGCGGTGACCCCATCAAGGGCACCGAGCATATCGACGTGCTGGACATGTTCCTCGATGACGACGAGACCCAGTCGATCATCATGATCGGTGAAATCGGCGGCTCCGCCGAAGAGGAAGCCGCAGCCTTCCTCGCCGAGCAGAAGAAAAAGGGCCGCTGGAAGCCGGTTGCTGGCTTCATCGCCGGCCGTACCGCCCCTCCGGGCCGCCGCATGGGCCACGCAGGCGCGATTGTCGCCGGCGGCAAGGGCGGCGCCGAAGACAAGATCGAAGCCATGAAATCGGCCGGTATCGTGGTCGCCGACAGCCCCGCGGGCCTGGGCGAAGCGGTGCTGAAAGCGATCGAGCTGGGCTGACGTGTCTGCGGCTGACCATATCAGCCACGGGCAGCGCCCGACCCTGGGGGGGTGCGAAAGCGCCCTCCCATGGAGTGGGTTGGGCGCTGCCCGGCGTTGCCGCCGGGCGGTGTCTTCAGTTTTGACAAATCACATTCACCCGGACCCTGTTGCTGAAGAGGCCATCCCGGCATCTTTTGCAGCAGCGTCCCGTTGCGGCTTCACCTTTCGGAAACCCGGGTCGGCCAGTCTGCTCCGAATGACCACAGGTCACGTCGCAAACGGTTCCACCCTGCAAGAGGCGCCCAAATGACTGAACACAACCCAGATGATGTCTTTCCTGCGTCCTCATTCCGCACGCGGCTGCACACCACTGCAGGCGCGCTGTGTCTTTCCGTGCTGACCGCAACCTCCGCTGCGGCCATCACCGCCCCGATGCAGGGTGTTCTGAATTTCGAACCCGGCACCCCCATCGAGGACATCAAAGCCCGCCTCGCAAACGAAATCTGCAAAGGCGCCAGTTCCATAACAATTACCTCCGGCCCGGAACCGGCGCTTGACCCGACCAAGGAACAAGTCACGTTCCAGTGCGAACCCTGATCTGACCCCACAACCGCATACCGACTCTTCGGGAGTTATAGATGACCGACCAAAGCCCAAATGACATTTTCCATGCGTCCTCGTTCATGCAAGGACACAATGCGGAATATCTGGAGCAGCTTTATGCCCAGTATGCCAATGACCCGAGTGCGGTAGATGCCGCCTGGGCCGAGTTCTTCCGCCAGATGGGCGATGCCGAGCTTGACGTGAAAGCCGAGGCCGCAGGCCCGTCCTGGGCCCGCAGCGACTGGCCGCCCGCGCCCAATGACGATCTGACCGGTGCGCTGACCGGCGAATGGCCCGCTCCGGTGGAGGCCAAGGCCGCAGGCAAGAAGATCGCGGAAAAGGCCGCAAAGGCCGGGGTTGAAGTCTCGGACGAACAGATCCAACGCGCGGTGCTGGATTCGATCCGCGCCCTGATGCTGATCCGCGCCTACCGGATCCGGGGCCATCTGGCCGCCGATCTGGACCCGCTGGGCATGCGCGGCCAGACCCCGCACCCGGAGCTGGACCCCAAAACCTATGGCTTCACCGATGCGGACATGGACCGGCCGATCTTCATCGACAACGTGCTGGGGCTTCAGGTCGCCTCAATGCGGCAGATCATCGACATCGTGAAGCGCACCTATTGCGGCACCTTTGCGCTGCAATACATGCATATCTCCGATCCCGAGCAGTCCTCCTGGCTGAAAGAGCGGATCGAAGGTTTCGGCAAGGAAATCCAGTTCACCCGCGAGGGCCGCAAGGCGATCCTTAACAAGATGGTCGAGGCCGAAGGTTTCGAGAAGTTCCTGCACGTCAAATACATGGGCACCAAGCGCTTTGGCCTGGATGGCGGCGAGAGCCTGATCCCGGCGATGGAGCAGATCATCAAGCGTGGCGGCAACCTCGGCATCGAGGAAATCGTCATCGGCATGCCGCACCGTGGCCGCCTGTCGGTTCTGGCCAACGTGATGCAGAAGCCCTATCGCGCCATCTTCAACGAATTCCAGGGCGGCAGCTTCAAGCCCGAAGACGTGGATGGCTCGGGCGACGTGAAATATCACCTCGGCGCCTCCTCGGACCGCGAGTTCGACAACAACACCGTTCACCTGTCCCTGACCGCCAACCCCTCGCACCTTGAGGCGGTGAACCCGGTGGTTCTGGGCAAGGTCCGCGCCAAGCAGGACCAGAAGAGTGACGCCACCCGCACCAAGGTTCTGCCGATCCTGCTGCACGGCGATGCGGCCTTTGCCGGTCAAGGCGTTGTGGCGGAATGTTTCGCCCTGTCGGGCCTGCGCGGTCACAAGACCGGCGGCACCATCCACATCGTGGTGAACAACCAGATCGGCTTCACCACCGCGCCGCATTTCTCGCGCTCCTCGCCCTACCCCACCGACAACGCGTTGGTGGTCGAGGCGCCGATCTTCCATGTCAACGGCGACGATCCCGAAGCCGTGGTGCACGCCGCCAAGGTCGCGACCGAGTTCCGTCAGAAGTTCGGCAAAGACGTGGTCATCGACATGTTCTGCTACCGCCGGTTCGGTCACAACGAGGGCGACGAGCCCATGTTCACCAACCCGTTGATGTACAAGAACATCAAGAGCCATAAGACCACGCTCAGCCTCTATACCGAGCGTCTGGTCAAGGACGGTCTGATCCCCGAGGGCGAAATCGAGGACATGAAGGCCGCCTTCCAGGCCAAGCTGAACGAGGAATTCGAAGCCGGTAAGGACTTCAAGCCCAACAAGGCCGACTGGCTGGATGGCCGCTGGTCGCATCTGGACAAGCAGAAGGACGACTATCAGCGCGGTCAGACCTCGATCAGCGAAGAGACCTTCAACGAGGTTGCCGGTGCTCTGACCCGCCTGCCCGACGGTTTCCCGGTGCACAAGACCATCGGTCGCTTCCTCGATGCACGCGCCAAGATGTTCGAAAACGGTGCTGGCATCGACTGGGCCACCGGCGAGGCACTGGCCTTTGGCTCGCTCCTGACCGAAGGCTACCCGGTGCGTCTGGCCGGGCAGGACTCCACCCGCGGCACCTTCTCGCAGCGCCATTCCGGCATCGTGAACCAGGACACCGAAGAACGCTACTACCCGGTCAACAACATCCGGGCGGGCCAGTCGCAATACGAGGTGATCGATTCCGCCCTGTCGGAATACGCGGTTCTGGGCTTTGAGTACGGCTATTCGCTGGCCGAGCCCAACGCGCTGACCCTGTGGGAAGCCCAGTTCGGCGATTTCGCCAACGGCGCCCAGATCATGTTCGACCAGTTCATCTCCTCCGGTGAAAGCAAATGGCTGCGGATGTCCGGCCTTGTGTGCCTTCTGCCGCATGGTTTCGAAGGTCAGGGCCCCGAGCACTCCTCGGCGCGTCTGGAACGCTTCCTGCAGATGTGCGGACAGGACAACTGGATCGTCGCCAACTGCACCACGCCGGCGAACTACTTCCACATCCTGCGCCGTCAGCTGCACCGCACCTTCCGCAAGCCGCTGGTGCTGATGACACCGAAGTCGCTGCTGCGCCACAAGCTGGCGGTCAGCAAGACCGAGGAATTCACCACCGGTTCCAGCTTCCACCGGGTGCTGTGGGATGACGCCCAGCACGGCAATTCGGAAACCAAACTGGCTGCCGACGACAAGATCAAGCGCGTCGTGCTGTGCTCGGGCAAGGTCTATTACGACCTTTTGGAAGAGCGCGACGCCCGTGGCATCGACGACATCTACCTGATGCGGATCGAACAGTATTACCCCTTCCCGGCGATCAGCCTGGTGAAGGAGCTGGAGCGGTTCAAGGATGCCGAAGTGGTCTGGTGCCAGGAAGAGCCCAAGAACCAGGGCGCCTGGACCTTTATCGAGCCCAACATCGAATGGGTGCTGACCCGCATCGGCTCCAAGCACACCCGGCCCCAATACGTCGGCCGCGCCACATCGGCTTCGCCCGCGACGGGCCTGGCCAGCCAACACAAAGCCCAACAAGCCGCGCTTGTGAATGAAGCGCTGAGCATCTGAGGAAAAGAGATATGACCACCGAAGTGCGCGTACCCACCCTGGGTGAATCCGTGACCGAGGCAACCGTGGCCACCTGGTTCAAGAAACCCGGTGATGCGGTTGCTGCCGATGAAATGCTCTGCGAGCTGGAGACCGACAAGGTCACCGTCGAAGTGCCCGCCCCCGCCGCTGGGGTGCTGGCCGAGATCGTTGCCGCCGAAGGCGACACAGTGGGCGTTGATGCGCTGCTGGCGAATATCTCCGAAGCAGGCAGCGCCGGCTCCGAGACGCCGCAGCCCAAGGCCGCAGCCCAGGCCGAAGCGGCCCCCGCAGGCGGGGATGACACCGCCGCGGCCGACGGTGCCTCCACCGACGTGATGGTGCCGACCCTTGGCGAATCCGTGACCGAGGCAACCGTCTCCACCTGGTTCAAGAAGGTCGGCGACACTGTCGCGCAGGATGAAATGCTGTGTGAGCTGGAAACCGACAAGGTCTCTGTCGAAGTGCCCGCGCCCGCCGCTGGTGTTCTGGCCGAAATCACCGCGCCCGAAGGCACCACCGTGGATGCCTCGGCGAAACTCGGCGTGATCTCGGGCTCCGGTGCTGCGGTGGCGGCGGCCCCGGCTGCTGCGCCCGCTGCAGCTGCGGCACCTGCCGCCGCGGCCAAGGACGTCGCCAATGCGCCCTCGGCGGAAAAAGCCATGGCCGAAGCCGGGATCTCCGCCGCCAATGTCGAAGGCACCGGCCGCGATGGCCGCATCATGAAGGATGACGTCGCCCGCGCCGTCGCCGCCGCGGCCTCGGCCCCCGCGCCTGCTGCTGCCCCGGCCGCACCGCGCGCGCCGGTTGCTGCCGATGATGCCGCACGCGAAGAGCGGGTGAAGATGACCCGCCTGCGCCAGACCATCGCCAAGCGTCTGAAGGACAGCCAGAACACCGCCGCCATGCTGACCACCTATAACGAGGTGGACATGACCGAGGTGATGGCCCTGCGCAATCAGTATAAGGACCAGTTCGAGAAGAAGCACGGCGTGCGTCTCGGCTTCATGTCCTTCTTCACCAAGGCCTGCTGCCACGCGCTGAAAGAGGTTCCCGAGGTCAACGCCGAAATCGACGGCACCGACATCGTCTACAAGAACTTCGTGCACATGGGCGTTGCTGCCGGCACCCCCACCGGCCTCGTGGTTCCGGTCATTCGCGATGCGGACAGCATGTCCTTTGCCGAGATCGAAAAGGCAATCGCCGAGAAGGGCAAGCGCGCCCGTGACGGCAAGCTGTCGATGGCGGAAATGCAGGGCGGCACCTTTACCCTGTCCAACGGCGGTGTCTATGGCTCCTTGATGTCCTCGCCGATCCTGAACCCGCCGCAGTCGGGTATCCTTGGCATGCACAAGATCCAGGACCGTCCGATGGCCATCAATGGTGAGGTGGTGATCCGCCCGATGATGTATCTGGCGCTGTCCTATGACCACCGCATCGTCGACGGCAAAGGCGCCGTGACCTTCCTGGTGCGCGTCAAGGAAGCGCTGGAAGATCCCCGCCGCCTGCTGATGGATCTGTAAAGAACATAGGGCAGCGCCCGACCCTGGGTGGGTGCGAAAGCGCCCTCCCGTGGGGAGGGTCGGGCGCTGCCCGGCACTGCCGGGCAAACGAAGAGGCTAGGAATGACCGCTGAACTCACCGCCCTCACACTTGCCGCCCTGCTGCAGGTTCTGCAGTTCTTCGCCTATTCCATCACCGCCAACCGGCAGGTCGGCCCCAAGGTAGCAATGGGGCCGCGTGACACGCCAGTGCAGCTGACCGGCACGGCAGGCCGTCTGCAACGGGCGCTGAACAACCACTTCGAAGGGCTGATCCTCTTCACCATCGCCTGCGTGGTGGTGACCCTTGGCGGCCAGTCCACCCCCTTCACCGCCGCCTGCGGCTGGGTCTATCTGCTGAGCCGGGTGCTTTACGTGCCTGCCTATGCATTCGGCCTCACGCCCTGGCGGTCGGTCGTCTGGTCGGTGGGCTTCCTGGCCACCACCCTCATGCTGATCGCGGCGCTGATCTGATGCGCAGCGCTCCTCCCCATATTCCCGAATACGGGCCGCTGGCGATGCATGACCATCGCCCCTGCCCTTTCCTTAGTTCCAACGAAAGGACCTCCTATGGCTTCCTATGACGTGATC
Source organism: Phaeobacter gallaeciensis (assembly GCF_001678945.1). Classification (NCBI taxonomy): domain Bacteria; kingdom Pseudomonadati; phylum Pseudomonadota; class Alphaproteobacteria; order Rhodobacterales; family Roseobacteraceae; genus Phaeobacter; species Phaeobacter gallaeciensis. Next base: position 2,868,771 of record NZ_CP015124.1, on the reverse strand, counting down.
ATCATCGGCGCCGGCCCCGGCGGCTATGTCAGCGCCATCCGCTGCGCCCAGCTGGGCCTGAAGACCGCCATCGTCGAAGGGCGCGAAACCCTTGGCGGCACCTGCCTCAACGTGGGCTGCATTCCGTCCAAGGCGCTCTTGCACGCGACCCACTCCCTGCACGAGGCAGAGCACAACTTTGCCAAGATGGGTCTGAAGGGCAAAAGCCCCTCCGTCGACTGGAACCAGATGAAGGCCTACAAGGACGATGTCATCGGCCAGAACACCGGCGGCGTCGAATTCCTGATGAAGAAGAACAAGATCGACTGGCTGAAAGGCTGGGCCTCGATCCCCGCTGCCGGTCAGGTCAAGGTTGGCGACGATGTGCACGAGGCCAAGAACATCGTGATCGCCTCCGGCTCGGTTCCCTCCTCCCTCCCCGGCGTCGAGGTCGACAACGACAAGGGCATCGTGGTGGACAGCACCGGCGCGCTGGAGCTGCCCAAGGTGCCGAAGAAGATGGTCGTCATCGGTGCGGGCGTCATCGGGCTGGAGCTTGGCTCGGTCTATGCCCGCCTTGGCTCAGAGGTGACCGTCGTCGAGTACATGGACGCGGTCTGCCCCGGCATGGACAAGGACGTGCAGCGTACCTTCAAGCGGATCCTGGAAAAACAGGGCCTCAACTTCATCATGGGCGCCGCCGTTCAGGGTGTCGAGACCACCAAGACCAAGGGCAAGGTGACCTACCAGCCCAAGAAAGGCGGCGATGCCGAGGTACTTGACGCCGATGTGGTGCTGGTCGCAACCGGCCGCAAACCCTATGCCGAGGGGCTGGGCCTTGATACGCTGGGGGTGAAGCTGACCGAACGCGGCCAGATCGCAACGGATGCCCACTGGGCCACCAACGTCAAAGGCATCTACGCCATCGGCGACGTGATCGAGGGTCCGATGCTGGCCCACAAGGCCGAGGACGAAGGCATGGCGGTGGCCGAGGTGATCGCGGGCAAGCATGGCCACGTGAACTACGGCGTGATCCCTGGTGTCGTCTACACCACGCCTGAGGTTGCCACCGTCGGCGCCACCGAGGACGCGCTGAAGGCCGAAGGCCGCAAGCTGAAGGTCGGCAAGTTCAACTTCATGGGCAATGGCCGCGCCAAGGCCGTGCACCAGGGCGAAGGCTTCGTCAAACTGATCGCGGACAAGGAAACCGACCGCATTCTGGGCGCAGCCATCATCGGCCCCGGCGCCGGTGATCTGATTCACGAGATCTGCGTTGCCATGGAATTCGGCGCCTCTGCCGAGGACCTGGCCCTGACCTGCCACGCGCACCCGACCTACTCCGAAGCGGTGCGCGAAGCGGCCCTCGCCTGTGGTGACGGCGCGATACACGCTTAAGCCCACTTCGGGCGACGCGATGCGTTCGCGTTCCACACCAATTCAGCGGCCCGCCCATATTGGCGGGCCGTTTCCGTCTGATACAGGAGACAGCCATGACCATCAGCCTGCAAGTGCTTTACCCCGCCTCCGATGAGGCGACATTTGACTATGACTATTACGTCGAGACCCATCTGCCTTTGATCGAAGAGCACTGGGGCGAATTGATTGAAACGGTCGAGGCTTCGCGCGGGCTAGCCGGAGGCCCGGATGTGCCACCGCCCTATCTGCTGATCGCGACAATCACCTTTCCCAACGATGACGCGCTTAATACTGCTATGGGTGAAAAGGGCAGCGTGATCATTGATGATGTTGCCAATTTCACCAACATCCGCCCACAGATCCTCGTGGGCGAATTGTTGATGAACTGAAATAAGTGGCGGTGGCTGAAATGTGCCACCCGCTAGCAATTTAGGACCGCATTTTTGAAGAAACGCGTTTTACTCGGAATTGTTGCAGCAGGCCTAGCGGTAGGCCTCGGCGGAGCATCACAAATCTGGCCGAAGCAAACGCGCGCTGAACGCATGGCAGACCTGTTTCATGGCATCTGCCTTGCGCCTGCATTGACTGGCGACAGTCCCGATGCACTGTTCTCCAGCCTGACCAGAACACATGACGAGGGTACCGCACAGCGGTGGATCGACACACAATCTGGCAGTTTCCTGCGCGTTGCTGCGACCAGCTGTACTGTGTCCACCTACGCGCCCCATGCTCTGACCTTTGAGGAGGCAGAGGAGTTGTTGGAATTGACTGGCGTCATCGTCGCGAGAGATTTCCCCCAGTTGGTATATGATCCCAAGGCAGTTATGGGCGATGAAGCCCTCGCCAAAGGCTGGTTCATCGGCAGCTTTTCTTCACCGGGACGGTGGGGAATATATCATTTTGCCTACCCCGATTGGGGAGATAGCGCGGGCAGCTCTCTGTCATTCAAGGCACCACCCACGCCGGATTAATCTCTCACCATATCGTCTTTGCGGCACGTGCACCCCAGGCATCGTCATAGGGTTTGCCGCCTTCCTCACCATTGGTCTGCTCGGCGAGGATCTCTCCCATGCTGGGCAGGCCTTCGCTTTGATCGCCTGCGGTCCAGGTTCCCGCCCGCATCAGGGCGCGGGCGCATTGGCTGTAGATCTCGTCGATGGCGATCACCAGCACCGTGGCGGGCTGCTTGCCGTTCCGGTCAAAGCGGGCGCGCAGGGCTTCATCGGCGGTGATCCGAGCCTGACCATTGAGACGCACAACGTTGTTTGAACCGGGCACGAAGAACATCAGCGATACCCGGGGATCGCGCACGATATTGCGCAAGGAGTCGATCCGCTGGTTGCCCCGCCAATCGGGCAGCGCCAGGGTGCCGGGGTCCAGCTCCAGCACGCAGGGGCCATCGTCGCCGCGCGGGCTGGCATCGGTGCCTTCGGGACCGACCGTCGAGAGGACGCACAGCCGCGAGGCCATGATCCATTTGCGATAAAGCGGCGTCATCCGACGCGCCACCTTACGTAAAGAAGGCGCTCCCGGTTCCCCGTAAAGCGCCTCCAGATCTTCAAGTGTTTCGATGTAATCCATCCGGTTCAAACCCCGCTTCGCGCATCAATGCATCGGATCGCTCTTCGACCCGTTCTTCCAATATCTTCATGAATTCCTGCCGCTCCAGCCCCGGTTCGATCGGGTCCAGGAACTCCACCACTGCAACGCCGGGGCGGCGCATGATACCCTTGCGCGGCCATAGCACACCAACGTTGGTGGCCACCGGCACGCAGGTTTGCTGCAGCTGTTCGTAGAGCACGCCGGTGCCGACCTTATACTCGGCCTTCACGCCCGGGGCCACGCGGGTGCCTTGCGAGTAGATCACCAGCTGGCCCGCCTCCTGCCGCCCGGCATGCACGTCGGCAACCATCTTCTGGATGGCGGCGCCGCGCTTGCCCCGGTCCACCGCCACACAGTCCAACAGCTTGGCGTATTGACCAATCACCGGCGTGCGCAGGATTTCCTTTTTCATGATGAACTTGGCCGTCGGCAGCGCCGTGAAGATCATCATGATATCAAGGAACGACTGATGCTTGGCCGCGATCAGCGCTTCACCCGATGGCGGGGTGCCGCGCACCTCGCAGCGGATGCCAACCATCCAGCGGGCGCTCCAGAACACCCAGCGCGAATAGGTCTTGCAACAGACGCGCGCACCGCGCTTGCTGAAGATGGCCCAGGGCGCAAAGGCAAGGCCAATCACCGGCATCATCAGATAGATCTGGCCCACGAACAGCAGCGAGCGCAGCCATTGAATTGCATCCTTCACGTCAATTCTCCCAGACGTTTGTTGGCCGCGCGGGTCGTCGCCACATAGGCCACCAGCGCCCCCAGCACCGGAATGACCAGCGGCAGCAGCCAGCCCCAGCCCTGAAAGCCAAGCCCGGTCAGAAAGCCGCCCTCGTCCGAGGCGGCAGGCATCAGCCAGACACCCAACATGCCAAATCCCATCCCCACAATCGCGCCGCTGAAGGCCCGCAGGGTAAAGCGGCGGATAAAGGCCTGCGCGATATAGCTGTCCTGCGCGCCGACAAGGCGCAGCACTTCGATCACCTGGGCATTGGCCGCAAGCGCTGCATTGGCCGCAAGCGAGATCATCGCCCCCATGGCGCCACCGATCAGCAGGATCGACACCACCGCCAGACGCCGCAGCGATTGCGCCGCATCCACCAGCGGCGCCCGCCAGCGGGTATGATCGTCCAGCACCGCACCGGGCACCTCGGCCTGCAGACGCAGGCGCAGGCCGGTGGCATCATAGCCGGGATCATCCTCGATCACTTCGATCAGCTGCGGTACCGGCAGCGCATCAATCGGCACCGAGGCGCCGAACCAGGGCGCCAGCAGCGCCGCCTGTTCCTCGGGGGTAAAGGCGCGTGCCGAGGCCACACCGGGCGTCTGCCGCAAAATGGTCAGGGCCGCCCCGGTCTGGGCGGCACGTTGTTCGGCGGGAGCATTGATGCGCAGGGTCGCGGCGCGGGCCAATTCATCCGCCCAACGGTCCGCCAGCCGCCCCGAGGCCAGCGACAGCGCCAGCGCAAAGACCGCCAGGAACGCCATCGCCCCGGCAGCAAACAGGGTCAGCTGCGCCGTGAAGCCACTGGGGGGCACCACCCGGTCGGCCTGTGCATCGCCGCTGATCAGCGCCCGCAGGCGCCCGCCAAAGCCGTCCCTGCTCATAGATCCGCTCCCGCAAGATGCAGCTGTTTGTCGTAAATCCTCAGCACCCGGGCCTGAACCTGGTTCTTGGCCGCCCGGATCAGCGACAGATCATGGGTTGCCACAAGGATGGTCTTGCCCATGCGGTTCAGCTCGACCAGCAATTGCAGCAGCCGTTGCGACATCTCCCAATCGACGTTCCCAGTCGGCTCGTCGGCGATGATCACATCCGGCGACAGGATCACCGACCGCGCCAGCGCCGCACGCTGGCGTTCGCCGCCGGACAGCTCTGGCGGCAGCGCATCCGAGCGCTCCGCAAGCCCGACCCAGTTCAGCAATTCGCGCAGGTTCGCCTGCTCCTGCCCCAGATCCCGCCCCGAGACGGTCAGCGGCAGTGCGATATTCTCGATCACCGGCAGGTGGTCCAGAAACCGGCAATCCTGATGCACCACGCCGACCCTGCGGCGCAGAAAGGCCATCTGGTCCCGGTCCAGCCCTTTGACATCCATGTTGAAGACGCGCACCCGGCCCGAGGTCGGGGTCAGCGCTCCATAGCAAAGCTTCAGCAGGGTTGTCTTGCCGGTGCCCGAAGGACCAGTCAGGAAATGGAAGGATCCCGGCGCCAGCTGCATCGACAGATTGCTCAGCAGCTCTCCGCCGCCATAATTGTAGCCTACGTTGTCCAGCTCGATCACGGCGTCCCCCTGGTGCTGCTTGCTCGTTTTGCCCCAGAGCACCGCCAGTTTCAATGGCCCGCAGCCCTGCGGGCGCCGCCGGTCACGCCCGCGTGCGCGGCGCCCCGCGCAATTGCCCCTTCCTTGATGGCCCCGAACTCCCTATGGTCATTTGGAAATACCGCTGAATTGCACCCGGAACACTCCGGGTCCAAGGAGACACAGAATGCGCCTGACATGTCCGAATTGCGCTGCCCAGTACGAAGTGCCGGATGACGTTATCCCGGAAGAAGGACGCGATGTTCAGTGCTCCAGCTGCGGCACCACCTGGTTCCAACCCGCTGCAGGCGCCAGCGCAGAGCCCCCTGTGGCCGAGGACACAGCCCCAGAGCCTGAGGGCACACCAGAGGTATCCGAACAGGTCGCCACAGAAGAAGCCATCATATCAGAGGCCGCAGCCGAGGAAATACCTTCCCCAGAACACGCTCCCCATGTTGAAGAAGAGCAGATGCCCGAGGCGGCAGAGGATCTGACCACCTCCGAGGAGCTGCCAGCCGAGGAAGAGGACGAGCCGGAAGAGCCTGCCCCCGCCCCTGACATGGACGACGAAGCCGAACGCGCCGCGCGGCGGCAGCGGGGCCTGGACCCGGCGCTATCGGACATCCTGCGCGAAGAGGCAGAGCGCGAAGCCTCCCTCCGCGCGGCCTCTGCGCCTGCACAGGGGCTGGAGAGCCAGCCCAATCTGGGTCTGGATGATCTGCCCGAAAACGAACAGGCCCTGCGCGCCCGTCAGGCCAAGGACCGGATGGCCCGGATCAAGGGGCAGGACCCGCGTCAACTGGCAGCCGAAGCCAGCGGACAACGCCGGGGCGTGCTGCCGGATATCGAAGAGATCAACTCGACCCTGCGCGCCGGGGATGCCGCCGCCGTTCAGGCCGCTGCCGAGGACACGCCAGTGCCACGCAAAAGCGGCTTTGCACGCGGTTTTGCGCTCACCATCCTGCTCGCGTTGATCCTGATGATGATCTACACCAACGCCGCCAAGATCGCCGAGGCGGTACCGCAGGCCGATCCTTACCTCAGCAGCTATGTCACCTGGGTCGATCAGGCGCGGCTGTGGCTGGATGCGCAGGTCAAGGCGCTGCAAACACCGCAGCCCTGATCACCGCTTCTGGTCCAGCAGGCGCATTGATCAACTGCGTTTGAGACCGTCATTTCCTTAAAGAATGCCACGCATAGGGTCTCAATTCAGCCCTAGCCGCTTCAGAACCGGTCGAACAGCCGCTGCAGATAGTTGCGCTCTTCCTCGCTACGGCTGCGATCCTGCGACCGGCGACGGATTTCCTCCAACAGATCCCAGGCCCGGCCATGCGCCGAACCCCGGTCCGGAACCGCACCTCTGTCGCCATTGTCCATGCCGCTGGCGCGTCCCAGCGGATCCAGCCCCTCGGCCGAGCCATTGGGCTGGGCCTGTCCCTGCTGTCCTTGGTTCTGTCCCGGCTGCTGGCGCTGTGCCATGGCTTCGCCAAGCGAGCGCATGCCTTCGCGCAGGGCTTCCATCGCATCGGATTGCTGGTCGATGGCCTCGGCTAGATCGCCGTTCCGCAACGACTCTTCGGCACCCTCCATGGCGCGGCCTGCCCGATCCAGCGCATCGCGGGCATTACGCCCTTCCTCGCCCCCAAAGGGCAGGCCGTCACGCTGACGTTCCAGCTCGTTCCGCAGGGCCTGCTGACGCTGAGCCAGATCGCCCGCGCTGGGATTGCCATCCGCGCCAGAGCCGCCCTGCCCCGGCTGGCTTTGTCCCGGATCGCCGCCGCCACCCTGTTGTTGCCCGGATTGTTCGCCGCCCTCGCCAGTGCCGCCGGTGCCATCGTGGCTCTGTCCACGGCCCTGACCGCCGTTGCGGCCCTCGTTGCCCTGGCTTTGACCGCGCTGTGCATCGCTGTTGAACTGTTCCTGCAAATCGCGGAAGGCCTGATCGGAGAGGCCCTGCTGTTCGCGCAGGGTCTCGGCCAGACCCTCCATGGCCTGCCGTCCCTGATCACCGCCCTGCTGGCCTTGCTGGCCGCGGGTCATGCGCATGTTTTCCATCATCTGCTGGAATTCGCGCAGGGCCTGCTCGGCCTCGGCCATGCGACCCTGCTCCATCAGTTCCTGAATGCGGTCCATCATCGCCTGCAGGTCGTCCTGGCTGAGCTGCATCATGTCCTCGGGCATCTCACCCGGTTCCATCATCTCGCCGTTCTGTTCGGCCTGCCGTTGCAGCTGGCGCAGGTAATCATCGGTTGCTTCGCGCAGCTCCTGCATCAGGCGGGCGATCTCCTGATCGCTGGCGCCTTCGCGCATGGCCTGGCTCAGCCGCTCCTGAGCGCGTTTCATCCGCTCCAGCGCGTCGCCCACATCGCCTTCCTCCAGCGCGATGGCCAGATCCCACAGCGCCGCTGCGATGTCTTCCTGCGCAGGGGATGTCAGTGCGCCTGCCGCCAGATGGCTTTCGAGCCGCCGCAGAATGCCGCGCAGGCGCAGATAGCTACCCGCATCGCGGAAAATCCCATCGGGGCGATGCGACACCGCCCGCAGGATCTGCGCCACCCGCGGCGCATTGGCCCGCGCCCAAAGGATATCACGGCGCTGCTCGGCTACTGAAGCGGCCAGCGGATCAAAAAAGCGCCGCGCTGTCAGCGGCGCGCCAAAGGGGGCTGCCGTGCCGCTCTGCCCCGCCGCGTCCTGCGCGGTGAAGGTATAAGTGACCGGCAAATTGGCCCAAGGGTGCTGCGAGAAGTCCTCGATCAGGCGTTCGGTAAAATCGCTGCGCCCGCCGGTGAGCGGCAGCGGCAGGTCCAGTACGATATCCTCGCGCGGGTCCGGGTCGATCTGCAGCCCGTGCCGCCGGTCCAGCGCCGCAAGGTCCAGAGAAATCCGCACGGTTCCGCCGACGACGCCGTAATCATCCTGCGCCGCGAAGGGTAGGTTCAGCGCGCCTTCGGGGCCTAGATCCGGCGCGCCCGCCACCGCAACTGCGGGCGGTGCATCCGGCGTCACCGTGACCTGCCAATCGCGCCCGCCCTGCCCGGCGATGGCCAGCTGGCCTTCCTGACGGACCTCGAATTCCTGCTGCGGATCGGTCGCCGGGGGTAGTTCGCCAGTGCGGGCGGAAACGGTCTCATCCAACGTCAATGCGCCGATCTCACCATAGAACCGCAGGGTGATTTGGCTGCCCTCGGGCAGGGTCAGCTCCCCGGCAGGCTGATCGTTGAGGTAAAGAACCGGCAGGCCCGTGTAACGCGGCGGTGCGATCCAGCCTTCCCAGGTCGGCCCGTTCATCGCTGAGGCCGCGCCCGGTGTCATGCCACTGAGGCTGCTGACCCGCCAGAACGAGCCGAAGACAAGCGCCACTACTAGCGCCAGAAGCGCCATATACCGCAGGGCAAAGGGATCCGCCGCTGCGATTTTCAGATTTGGAGAGGGCGCGCGGGCCTGCCGCGCCGCTGTCGCCATGCGCCGCTGATGTGCCTGCCACAAGGCCGCCGATGCCGGGTCGGAAGCGCCAATCGCCTGACTATCCAGAAGCGCGCTGACTGGTCGCCCCGGCAGGGTTGCGTCCAGCCGCGCCAGCGCCGACGCATGGCTTGGCCAGGAAAACCGTTTGATGCCCCAGATGAGCGCCAGCCCCAGCGCTAGCGCGCTGAGCACGGCACCAGACCAGACCAGTTCGACCGGTAATTCATCGTGCAGCCCCAGCATCACCGCCGCCAGCGCCAGCATCAGCACGGAGGCCGCAGGCCAAAGGGCGCGCAGCAGCTGCTCCGCGATCATGCCCGCCCGCGTTAGGCGCAGGGGCCAGCGCAGCGGTTTCAGACGCGGGTCAGCCTTGGGGAATGCAGCGTCGGATGCGGCCATTTCGGCGATGCCTCTCTGCGCGGGTGCGGGCGCGGTTGCGGGGGTGCCCCGACCGCGAAAAATCCGCAGCCGCGATCAGAGCCATTCTGGAATGGTATCGCGGTTTATCATTTCGTCAAAGGTCGGACGTCGGCGAATAACCGCGAATTGATCCCCATGCACCAGTACCTCGGGGATCAGAGGGCGCGAGTTGTATTCGCTCGACATCACCGCGCCATAGGCTCCGGCGCTGCGGAAGGCGATCAGATCCCCGGCAGCCAGCGGCGGCATTTCGCGCTGCTTGGCAAAGGTATCGCCGGATTCGCAGACCGGCCCGACGATATCATAAGGCTGGCTTTCGACGCCCGGCTCCGGTTCGATCACCGGCACGATATCGTGATGCGCCTCGTACATGGCGGGGCGGATCAGATCGTTCATGGCCCCATCGATGATCAGGAAATCACGGCCCTCGCCGGATTTCACATAAATTACCTTGCTGACCATTAGCCCGGCATTGCCCGCGATCAGGCGACCCGGTTCGATCTCGATCTCGCAGCCGAGGTGGCCCAGCGTACGCTTGATCAGGGCGCCATATTCCACCGGCAGCGGCGGCGCCTCGTTCGAGCGGGTATAGGGAATGCCCAGCCCGCCGCCCAGGTCCAGGCGCCGGATGTCATGGCCTTCGGCGCGCAGGGTTTCGGTCAGCTCCGCAACCTTCTGATAGGCGGCCTCGAACGGGGCCAGCTCGGTCAGCTGCGAGCCGATATGCACGTCGATCCCGATCACCTCCAGCCCCGGCAGGCTGGCGGCATGGGCGTAGACCTCGCTAGCGCGGGAAATCGGGATGCCAAACTTGTTCTCGGATTTGCCGGTGGCGATCTTGGCGTGGGTCTTTGCATCGACATCCGGATTGATGCGGATGGTGATCGGCGCACGGGTGCCCAGTTCCAGAGCGACCGCGTTGATCACCTCCATCTCGGGCTCGGATTCCACGTTGAACTGGCGGATGCCACCGGACAGGGCGCAGCGGATTTCCTCGGCCGTTTTGCCAACGCCGGAAAAGACGATCTTGTCGCCCGGCACACCAGCCGCCTTGGCGCGCAGGTATTCGCCCTGACTGACCACATCCATGCCCGCGCCCGCCTGTGCCAGCGTTTGCAGGATGGCCTGGTTGCTGGCTGCCTTCATCGCAAAACAGACCAGATGCTCGGTGCCTTCCAGCGCCTCGTCGAACAGGCGGAAATGCCTGAGCAGCGTCGCGGTGGAATAGACATAGAACGGCGTGCCTACGGCGGCGGCGATTTCAGCCACCGGAACGTCCTCGGCGCAGAGCGCGCCATCGCGGTAAAGAAAATGATCCATGTCTTGGCGATTAGACCAAAAGAGGCCGCCGGATCAATGGAATTTGTCCTGCTACAGCGCTGTCCACTGCGCGTTTATCCCCGCAGCCCCGATGCGATCATGGTAAAGGCGGTCTCGCGCCGCAGGGTGGCGATCTTGGACCCCGCATCGAACAGGCTCAGATGCAGGAAAACCCCGTCCAGCATCGCGATCACCGCCCGCGCCAGCGCCATCGGATCGCAGTCAGCGCGGATTTCCTGCGCTTCGGCAAGATCCGCGAAATGTTCTGCCCAGTGACGGGCCAGCCAATCGAAAAACCCGTCGATGATCTCTACGGCACGGGGATCCTTGAACCCCGGTCCCAGCACTTCAAAGATCAGCGATGTCATATCACGCTGCGCCAGGATCACCGTCTGGCGCAGGCCATCCAGATAAAGCTCAAGCGTCTGCGGGGCGGGCAGCAGGGTGATCTGGCCCCTCAGCCCGTCGAAATATTGCCCGATCAAGCTCAGGATGAGGTCATCCTTGCCGTCGCAATAAAGATAGAGCGTGCCCTTGGCCACGCCCGCGGCCCTGGCAATATCGGTCATTTTGGTGGCCTGATAGCCCGTGCGCGCAAAACACATCATCGCCGCCTCGAGGATCTCAGCCCTCATTTTATCCTTGTCGACGATCTTCGGCATTGCCGTTCCTTTTGGGCCTGATTGCACGGAATGCATAGCGGGGTTGACCTGTCCCGGCATATAAATGACTTGCGGGTCAGTCATGCGGCCCCTAGATAGCGCGCTATATCTGACCAATTGGTCAAAAATGGATTAGTGTCAATGAGTGAAAATCAGAAGATTGCATTTGTCGCCGGTGCAACTGGCCATCTGGGGCGCCATCTGGTGGCGCAACTGTCGGCCCGGGGCTACTCCGTGCGGGCACTGGTCCGGTCCGGCTCGGATACGTCCGGGTTTCCCCGAGGTATTGAAATCGTCACCGCAGAGGCCACCGACCCGGCCAGCCTCAGCGGACTTATGGATGGGGTGGAACTCGTTGTCTCGGCCTTGGGGCTGACCCGGCAGACCGACCGTGTGACCTATCTGGATGTGGATTATCAGGCCAACCTCAACCTGCTGAAAGAGGCGGTGAACGCCGGGGTCGGTCAGTTTGCCTATGTGCATGTGCTGACCCGGGGCACCCCCACCTCTGATCTGGTGGCGGCCAAATCGCGGTTCGTCGGCGTGCTGCAAACCGCCCCGCTGCAGGCGTGCGTCATCCGCCCCAACGGGTTCTTTGCCGATATGGAAGAGATCCTGTCGATGGCGAAAAAGGGCCGGGTCTGGCTGATCGGTGACGGATCGGTGCGGATCAACCCGATTCATGCCCGCGATCTGTCCTGTGCCATTCTTGATGCCATCGAAGCCGGGGAGGCGGATGTGGAGATCGGCGGCCCCCAGGTGCTGAGCCTCAATCAGATCGCAGAACTGGCCTTTGACGCCCTCGGTAAACCCGCCCGGATCACCCACCTGCCACTGTGGCTGGGCCATGCGGCCCTATCAGTGATGAAACGTTGCACCCCGCGTCATGTCTGGGGGCCGTTCGAGTTTTTCCTGACCTCCTGCCAGCAGGACGCCATCGGACCGCAATATGGCAGCCGGTCGCTGGGCGATCACTATGCTGGGATTTGTTCAAATCGTGCCGGGACAAAGGTTTCGGCGTTCAGTTCCCGATAGAAACGCCAACCCGGGCGTACCCCGAAACTGTCACACCCGACCCGGGTGTCTGAGACGCAGAGCTACCGCTTGCGGTACCCGCAGTGCGTTCAGAGGCCGACGGCTCACATCCCGCCAAAGCGATCACGACCGGCAGCCAGAAGACGGCGCACGCAGGACGCGAGAGCATCAGAAGCCCAGAAGAAGGCTGAACGGTCCCTGCTGCACACCCACACTGCCCCCGGCATGGACACCGCTGGTAGAGACCCCGACCCCGGCATTGAGTGTGGGGCGCACCGGTTCTCCATCCACGCCACAGGCCGCGAGTGTTGTGGCTGCAACGAAAAGAAAAACAAGAACGCGCATCGGAGAGAAGCCCTCGGCTCGGGTGGGTATTCATTCAATATGGGCGGGGCGCTGGCCAATCACAAGCGCCCCCACCGCAGGATCTCGGCAAAGGCCTGCTTAGCCCGCCAGGATCTCTTTCCAGCGTTGCACCTGCGCGCGCACCTGCGCGGGCGCGGTGCCACCATAGGACATGCGCGAGTTGACCGAGTTTTCGACTCCCAGAACGTTGAAGATATCCTCGGTGATGCCTTCGTGCACGCCCTGCATGTCCTCAAGGCTGAGGTCAGGCAGATCGCAACCACGGCCCTCGGCCATCGCGACCAAGGCGCCAGTCACGTGGTGGGCATCGCGGAAGGGCACCTTCAGCACCCGCACCATCCAGTCGGCCAGATCGGTGGCGGTGGAGAAACCCGAACCTGCGGCGGCAGCCAGCGACTCGCGGTTGCCAGTCATATCCTTGACCATGCCTTCCATCGCAGCCAGCGCCAGCATCCAGTTGTCGGCTGCATCAAAGACCTGTTCCTTGTCTTCCTGCATGTCCTTGGAATAGGCGAGCGGCAGCCCCTTCATCACCATCATCAGCGCGGTATTGGCGCCAAAGATCCGGCCTACCTTGGCGCGGATCAGTTCGGCCGCATCCGGGTTCTTCTTCTGCGGCATGATCGAGGAGCCGGTGGAGAAGCGATCACTGAGAGTCACGAAACGGAACTGGGCCGAGGACCAGATCACCAGCTCTTCGGCAAAACGGCTGAGGTGCACGGCGCAGATCGATGCGGTGCTCAGGAACTCCAGCGCGAAATCGCGATCCGACACGGCATCGAGCGAGTTCGCCGCAGGACGGTCAAAGCCCAGCGCCGATGCCGTCATCTCGCGATCGATGGGGAAGGAGGTGCCAGCCAGCGCCGCCGCACCCAGGGGCGATTCGTTCATCCGGGCGCGGGCATCACGCACGCGGGACAGATCACGGCCGAACATTTCCACATAGGCCATCATGTGATGGCCCCAGGTTACCGGCTGCGCGGTCTGCAGGTGGGTAAAGCCGGGCATCACCCAGTCGGCGCCAGCCTCGGCCTGATCGACCAGCGCCTTGATCAGCGCCAGCAGGCCCTTTTCGGCAGCGTCGAACTGATCGCGCACCCAGAGTTTGAAATCGGTCGCCACCTGATCATTGCGCGACCGGCCGGTGTGCAGACGCCCGGCGGGCTCTCCAATCACCTCTTTCAGGCGCGCTTCGACGTTCATATGGATGTCTTCCAGCGCGGTAGAGAACTGGAAGCTGCCGCTTTCGATCTCTGACAAGACCGTGAGTAGCCCTTCCCGAATGGCCTCGGCGTCGTTATCCGTAATGACGCCTGTCGCGGCCAGCATGGCGGCATGGGCTCTTGAGCCTGCGATGTCCTGGGCTGCCATACGCTTGTCAAACCCGATTGAGGCATTAATTGCCTCCATGATCGCGTCAGGGCCAGCGGCAAAGCGGCCGCCCCACATCTGGTTTGAGGATTGATCTGTCATGGCTGAACCCCGGAGATAACATGCGTCTGTTTCGTCACCTCACCCTTTATATGGCCCTTGCCTTGGGTGCAAATGCCGCCTTCGCCGCAGATGTCGCGACGCTGGAGGCGCTGCGCGCCGACAGTCTGAAACGGCTGGTCGTCCATTCCGAGCCGCGCCCCGTCTCTGACGCGGAGTTCTTTCTGGAAAACGATGGCGGCACCGCCACGCTGACCGATTATCAGGGCAAGATCGTTCTGCTGAACTTCTGGGCGACCTGGTGTGCCCCCTGCCGCAAGGAAATGCCGCAAATCGCCGAGTTGCAGGAAGAGTTCGGCGGCGAGGACTTCGAGGTTCTGACCATCGCCACCGGGCGCAATTCCCCCGCCGGTATCGTCAAGTTCTTCGAGGAAAACGGCATCACCGGCCTGCCCCGCCACACCGATCCGAAACAGGCACTGGCCCGCAACATGGCAGTGATCGGCCTGCCCATTACCGTTCTGATCAACCGCGAAGGCGAAGAGGTTGCCCGCCTTCTGGGCGATGCGGAATGGAACAGCGACAGCGCCAAGGCGATCATCAAAGAGATGATTGCAACGCATTGATCTGCGCATCCCGCAACGGGTCCGGCCGCGCCCCGATCACGGCTTGACCTCACGCGACCTTTGACAGGCTCCTTCCCGGTCCGCCAATGTAGGGATCAGGGAGGAGCATATGCCACTAGAGATCCTGCTGATCATGGTTATCGGCGGCGTCAGCGCGGTCGCCGCGATCCTACACCTGTCGGGCCGCTCGGCGCAGACGGTGCTGTCGGTCGAAGATGCCCGCGCCGAGTGGCATCGCCATTTCCCCGATGATGTGATCCACCAGGTGCTGATCGCCGAAAACGGCCACGCCGCGCTGGTTCAGACCGAAGGCGGAACCGGCCTTCTCTGGGCCTTTGGCGCCGACACCGTGGCGCGCCATCTTATTGATTTTGATGTCTTTGAAACCGGAACCGGCCTCAGGCTGGAGTTCCACGATTTTGGTACGCCGGGCGTCTCGCTCTCTCTTGCGCCGCACGAGCGCGCAGACTGGCAACAGATGATGATCCCGTCCTGAAGGAACCCCGCCGATGAGCGATCCAATCTCTTACCCCGATGTGACTCAATATGCGGTGCCGTTTTTCATCGCGGCGATCCTGGCCGAGTTCCTGTGGATCGCGATCAAAGGCCGGGGCGGTCGTTATGAAACCCGCGATGCGCTGACCTCGCTGATCATGGGGGCGGGCAGCGTCGCGGCAGGGATCCTGCTGGGTTTCATCGCCTGGGCATTCTTCATGGTTCTGTGGCGGCTCACGCCGCTTGATATGGGGACGTCGATCTGGGCGGTTCTGGTCTGTTTCGTGCTGGACGATCTGCGCTATTACTGGGTGCACCGCTTCGGCCACCGGGTGCGCTGGGTCTGGGCCAGCCATGTGAACCATCACTCCAGCCAGCATTACAACCTGACCACCGCGCTGCGGCAGACCTGGACCGGCACCTTCACCTTCATGATGGTTGTCCGCGCGCCGCTGGTGCTGCTGGGGTTCCACCCGGCGCTGGTGCTGTTCGTCGGTGGCCTCAACCTGATCTACCAGTTCTGGATTCACACCGAAGCGATTGGCAAGATGCCCCGCTGGTTCGAGGCGGTGATGAACACCCCCAGCCACCACCGCGCACACCATGGCCGCAACCCGCGCTATCTGGACTGTAATTATGCCGGCGTCTTCATCATCTGGGACCGGATGTTCGGCACCTTCGTCCCTGAACAGGAGAACGACCGCGTCGATTACGGCCTTGTCCACAACATCGGCACCTTCAATCCGCTACGGGTCGCCTTTCACGAATGGGTGGGGATTTTCCGTGACATGACCCAGCCCGGCCTGACCCTGAAACAACGGCTGCTTTATGCGCTGGCGCCGCCCGGCTACAGCCACGATGGCAGCCGCGACACCAGCGAAACCATCAAGGCGAAATACCTGGCCCGCAACCCGGGTGACCGCGGCACGCCGGGATTTGAACAACCAGCCGACCCGACCTGACGGACCGGGCCGCGACATCAGATGCGACTTTTCCTAAAGTTTTAACTTTAATCCATGGTTCACCCTTTTGTCCGAGAGTGCAAAGCAACGCATAGTTTCCATGCACATGATCAGGCACAGGTATAGCCAGGGGGCAAAACAGTGAAACACAGTCGCTGGAAAAAAGCGGACCTGCCAGAAGGCTCAGAAAACCCACTGAACGCAGCGGTAGTATCCCGCGACCGGTCCACATTGGATATGGTTGCCGAGGCGGTGAAGCATGACCAGACGATGCTGGCCTTCCAGCCGGTCATGCAGGCCATGCCCCCGCATCAGACCGCCTTTTATGAGGGTTACATCCGGGTTCTGGATGCCACCGGCCGGGTGATTCCTGCCCGTGACTTCATGCATGTGGTCGAGGAAAAGGAAATCGGCCGCGCTCTGGACTGTCTGGCGCTGCAGCACGGGCTGCGGGCGCTGATGAAATCGCCCCAGATCCGCCTGTCCGTGAACATGTCGGCGCGCTCCATCGGCTACGGCCGCTGGATGGACGTGCTGAACCGCTTCCTGAAGAAAGACTCCACCATTGGCGAACGTCTGGTTCTGGAAATCACCGAAGCCTCGGCCATGGCCGCGCCAGAGCTGGTCATCGACTTCATGGAGCGGCTGCAGAAACACGGCATCGCCTTTGCGCTGGATAACTTCGGGGCCGGCACCACGGCCATCGCTCACTTTCGCGAATTCTTCTTCGACGCGGTCAAGATCGACGGTCAGTTCATCCGCGGCATCAGCGGCAATCCGGACAATCAGGCCGTGACCTGCGCTCTGGTCGGCATTGCCAAGCAGTTCGACATGCTGGTGGTGGCCGAGTCGGTGGAATCCGAAGCCGATGCGCAATACCTTGTTTCCATCGGCGTCGACTGCATGCAGGGCTTCCTGTTCGGCGCCCCGACGGTCAGCCCACCCTGGCTGGAGGAACTGAAGGAACGCAGCCGCGCCTGATCCGCTGCACTGCAGCGCTCGGGAATAGCCTCCTTGTTTCAGAGCCTTCTGTGCATCTGACCGCATGACCCCCTAAAAAGAGCCACCGTCACCGGTGGTTTTTTGCGTTTATGCCGGTTGACTTCCCGTCAGCCGCTGGGACACCCTGTCGATTGCTGCAGGTGCAGCAATACGCTATGCCTGCCCCGGAGTACGGGAGGACGTGTTTGCCATCGCGGGGTTTTGATTTCACCACCAACCGCGCGGGTGCAACATCTCCGGAGTTAATTGATGGCAGAGGACCCATATCAATGACCAATGTTGTAATCGCATCCGCCGCACGGACCGCTGTCGGCAGTTTTGGCGGCTCGTTCGCCAATACGCCCGCCCATGATCTGGGTGCCGCTGTTCTGGAGGCCGTTGTTGCTCGCGCCGGCGTCGACAAAAGCGAGATCTCTGAAACCATTCTCGGTCAGGTTTTGACCGCCGCTCAGGGCCAGAACCCGGCCCGTCAGGCCCATATCAATGCCGGCCTGCCCATCGAAAGCGCCGCCTGGGGCATCAACCAGGTCTGCGGCTCCGGTCTGCGCGCCGTGGCCCTCGGCGCACAGCACATCCAGCTGGGCGATGCCGCCATCGTCTGTGCCGGTGGCCAGGAAAGCATGACCCTGTCGCCCCACGCCGCAAATCTGCGCGCTGGTCACAAGATGGGCGACATGAAGTATATCGACACCATGATCCGTGACGGTCTGTGGGATGCCTTCAACGGCTACCACATGGGCCAGACCGCTGAAAACGTCGCCGAACAGTGGCAGATCTCCCGCGATCAGCAGGACGAATTCGCCGTCGGCAGCCAGAACAAGGCCGAAGCCGCCCAGAAGGCGGGCAAGTTCGTTGATGAAATCACCCCCTTCACCGTGAAAACCCGCAAGGGCGACATCGTGGTGGACAGCGACGAATACATCCGTCACGGCGCCACCATCGAAGCCATGCAGAAACTGCGCCCCGCCTTCACCAAGGACGGATCGGTCACCGCTGCCAACGCCTCCGGCCTGAACGACGGTGCTGCGGCCACCCTGCTGATGAGCGCCGATGAAGCCGAAAAACGCGGTATCGAGCCGCTGGCCCGCATCGCCTCTTATGCCACCGCTGGCGTCGATCCCTCGATCATGGGCGTCGGCCCGATCCACGCCTCCCGCAAGGCGCTGGAGAAGGCAGGCTGGAGCGCCTCGGATCTGGATCTGGTTGAGGCCAACGAAGCCTTTGCCGCGCAGGCCTGCGCCGTGAACAAGGAAATGGGCTGGGATCCCAGCATCGTCAACGTCAACGGTGGCGCCATCGCCATCGGCCACCCCATCGGCGCCTCGGGCTGCCGGGTTCTGAACACGCTGCTGTTTGAAATGAAGCGGCGCGGTGCCAAGAAAGGCCTCGCCACGCTTTGCATCGGTGGCGGTATGGGCGTCGCCATGTGCGTGGAGCGCCCGTAACGTGGCCTCGTAACCGGACATATCTAAGGGCGCCATCTTGGCGCCCTTTTCTTTTAGGCTTCAAAGGTTTGTCAGGGGTGCGACAATTTATGCGGCGGCGCAGCAAAATCCGTTGCGCAATATTGTTGCTCAAACTAACCTCTGCATGTAGCAAGATTACCAAGTAAATGAATCACTGGAGGACAACTCAATGGCACGAACTGCACTCGTCACAGGCGGCTCCCGCGGCATCGGCGCAGCAATTTCCAAGGCTCTGAAGGCCGAAGGCTATGACGTCGCAGCCACCTATGCCGGCAATGACGAAGCCGCGGCCAAATTCACCGAGGAAACCGGCATCAAGACCTACAAGTGGAACGTGGGCGACTACGAGGAAAGCAAGGCCGGTATCGAAAAGGTCGAAGCCGATCTGGGGGCCATTGACGTCGTGGTGGCAAATGCTGGGATCACCCGCGATGCCCCCTTCCACAAGATGACGCCCGAGCAGTGGCACCAGGTGATCGACACCAACCTGACCGGCGTCTTCAACACCATTCACCCGATCTGGCCCGGCATGCGCGAGCGCAAGTTCGGCCGTATCATCGTGATCTCCTCGATCAACGGTCAGAAAGGTCAGTTCGCTCAGGTAAACTATGCTGCCACCAAGGCAGGCGATCTGGGCATCGTCAAATCCCTGGCGCAGGAAGGCGCCCGCGCAGGCATCACCGCCAACGCGATCTGCCCCGGCTATATCGCCACTGAAATGGTGATGGCCGTGCCGGAAAAGGTGCGTGATTCGATCATCGCACAGATCCCGACCGGCCGCCTGGGCGAGCCTGAGGAAATCGCCCGCTGCGTGACCTTCCTGGCCTCTGACGACGCAGGCTTCATCAACGGGTCGACCATTTCCGCCAACGGCGGTCAGTTCTTCGTCTGATCCGAGTGCGCAATGGTAAAATCAACAAGGGCCGGTCCTGATGGACCGGCCCTTTTTCAATCCCGTAAGGACATGTGCACTATGCCCAGCGGGAAACCCTTGTGCTGACCAGCGAAGGCTTGCCGCGGCGGAACAGGCGCGCCCAGAAGGATTTCAGCACCTGGCCGCGTTCTTCATGTGCACGCTGCATGGCCAGTTTGATATCGGCGTTGACTGTATATTCCATCTCGCAAACCTCCGTTTCGGATCAGCATCATTAACCTGACACCAATATGATTGCGGGTGAAAAAACTTACAAACGAGACTTTTCAGTCATTCAGTTAAGTATTACTGATGTGATCATGCCAGAACGCCTGCCCCCCCTGACCGCCCTGCGCGCATTTGATGCCGCCGCCCGCCACATGTCCTTTGCCAAGGCGGCAGAGGAGCTGAACGTGACCCCGGCGGCGCTGTCCTTTCAAATCAAATCGCTCGAGGAGCACCTCGGCGCGCCGCTGTTCCGTCGGCTCAACCGTGCGGTGGAGCTGACCGAGGCCGGACGCACGCTGGCCCCAGGCGCCGCCGAGGGTTTCGAGATTCTTGGCGATGCCTGGCGCGCCACCCGGCGGCTGCAGGACAACAGCACACTGACGGTGACCGCTGGCCCAGGCTTTACCGCGAAATGGCTGGCGCCGCGTCTTTATGAATTTGCGCGTGCCCATCCCGAAATCGACCTGCGCTTTTCCGCGACACTCAGGCAAATGGATTTCCAGCGTGACGAGGTCGATGTGGCAATCCGGTTTGGCGTCGGCCCGGACGAGGGCCTTTGGTCCCTGCCCCTGCGCAAGGAATGGATGACACCGGTGATGACGCCGGAACTGGCAGAGAAATACAAAACCTCCGAAAGCCTGACCGAGGCGCCGCTTCTGTTCGACGAATCCCTGAACTTCCTGCAGCCGCCCTGCGACTGGCCAGCATGGTTCGCCGCTGTCGGAATCGATTTTGCCCCCACGCATGGCGCGCATTTCTCGCAGGCCGACCATGCGGTGGATGCCGCCCTGACCGGGGCAGGCGTCGTGCTTGGCCGCCGCGCCATGGTGGTGACCGATCTGCACGCCGGGCGTCTGGTGGCCCCTTTCGCGACTGCGATTGAAACCGAAGGACGGTTTCGCTTTGTCTGCGCCAAGGGCACCGAGGATCGCCCCCAGATCAAGGCGTTCCGCGACTGGTTCATGGGTGAGATCGACAAGACATCCTATGTGTCTGAGCGGTTCGATATCATCCCGGTCACCGATATCGCCCCCCCCTGAATGCAGCATTCCTGACCACTCGCACGCGGTTCGCCCGGACAGCCCCTTTCAAAAGCAAAAGGGCCACCAGATCTGGCAGCCCAATTTCATCAGACATATCGTGGGCGCGCCGCCCGTGCCGGTTTTGCTCCGGTTTGCGGCTGCGCCCGAGTTGCTCGCGCGTCAGTGCGCCAGTTCGCTTGCGGACAATCGCTCAATCTCTTCCTTGAGCTTCAATTTCTGCTTTTTCATGGCAGCGACTTCCAGACCGTCGGTACTGGGTGCACGTTGGGCCTGTTCGACTTCCATGCTGAGGTGCTCGTGCTTCTTCTTCAGTTCCGTGAGATGCGAGCTGAGGCTCATGCCGTTCCTCCTTTTTGAGCAAAATACGCCCTGCGTCAGCAGGACACCTCAAGTGGAGCATAAGAAAATGCGTCTGTCACGCTGCAGGCGCACAGTTTTGTCATCAATCTGTTGCATCGGCTGAAGACTGCCAAAAACCGCCGCTCAGCCTTGCAATAAAGGCGCAAAGCCACGGTAAAACGACTATGTAACGCTTGAAAGACGCAAGGGTCCTACCCATATGGGCGTCCGGTCAGACAGGCCCCGGCAACGCTCTGATGGCAGTCCCCGATACCACGTCACCGCCTTGGCGACCGACTCGCCGCGATAGAGGATTGGCTATTCAGGCGGGCCGCTTTTCCCCGGGCCAGGGCAGGGCCGCCCCCTGCCGCAGAACATCGGCCACCTCTTCTTGATAGCTTTCACCGTCCCGCTCGTGCCGCGCACCCTTGTGCAGGATCAGTGGCGCGTGCAGCCGGAACTCCGCCCGCCCCTCCTTGCGCGCGCGCAGGATCACCAGCTCTGCCGCCCGCTCCTGTCGTGGCGCCAGCGGCAGCACCTCCAGCGACCCCAGCCTCCCGGCACAGGCCACAAGCATATCCGGCAACCGGTCCGCGCGCTGGATCATGTGCAGGTATCCACGCGGCGCCAGCCGTTTGGCGGCAACGGCGATCCAGTCCTGCAGTGGTGTCTCTTCTCCGAGGGCAACCCGCCGCCCGGCATCCTGCGCCGGGCTGTGCCCCCCTGCCCGGTAGTAAGGCGGATTGGCAATCACATGGGCGAACTGCATCTGGCGCAAAGACACCGGCAACTGCGCCAGGTCCGCCTCGATCACATCAATGCCCTGCCCGTTCAGCGCGCCATTGCGCCGCGCCAGGTCGGCATAGGCGGCCTGCAACTCCACGCCCGTAAGGCGCAGCCCCGGCACCCTTGCCGCAAGGCACAGCAGCGCCTGCCCCGCACCGCAGCCGAGCTCCAACACATGATCCCCCGCCCGCGCCGGAACAGCGGCCGCCAACAACACAGGATCAACCCCGGCACGGTAGCCTTTGACGGGCTGATACAGCCGCACCCGGCCGCCCAGGAAATCGTTACAGGTCAGATCCGCGTCGGCAAAAATGCTCATTGGCCCAGCGGGATGTCATTGTCGCGCATCACCCGCAAAGCCGGGTCGTAATCATCCGGATGCACCATAAGGCGGCGCGGAAAAATTCCGATGCCGCCCTCGAGGATGCTCATATTTACGTCCAACTGAAAGCAGTCTATATCCTCTCCCTCAAGAAGGGCTGAGGCAAAGGCCAAGACGGTTGGATCGGTGCTGCGCAGAAGTTCCTTCATGGGGATGGATCTAAGAGCAAGGGCAATACCTTGTCGAGCCTGAAAGCCGGGAAAGCAATGGACCAAGTCATGACGCAAAAGCCGCATGAAATGCTGGCAGCCACCCTCAGCGACGAGATGGCGGCGGTAAACACGCTGATCCGAACAAGGATGGCCTCCGAGCACGCGCCCCGGATCCCCGAGGTGACCGCCCATCTGGTCGAGGCTGGCGGCAAGCGCCTGCGCCCGATGCTGACCCTGGCGGCGGCGCGCATGTGTGGCTACGAGGGCGACAATCACGTCAAACTGGCGGCCACAGTGGAGTTCATCCACACCGCTACCCTGCTGCATGACGATGTGGTCGACGAAAGCGGCCAACGCCGCGGCCGCCCCACCGCCAACCTCTTGTGGGACAACAAAAGCTCGGTTCTGGTCGGCGATTACCTCTTTGCCCGCAGCTTCCAGCTGATGGTGGAAACCGGCTCTTTGCGGGTGCTGGACATCCTCGCCAATGCTGCCGCCACCATCGCCGAGGGCGAGGTGCTGCAGATGACTGCGGCAACCGACCTAAAAACCGACGAAGCGATCTACCTGCAGGTGGTGCGCGGCAAGACGGCAGCGCTGTTCTCCGCCGCGACCGAGGTCGGCGGCGTCATCGCCGGGGTGGAGGAGGCGCAGATCAAGGCGCTGTTCGATTACGGTGATGCCCTAGGCATCGCTTTCCAGATCGCCGATGACCTTCTGGATTATCAGGGCGACAGCAAGGCAACTGGCAAGAACGTCGGCGACGATTTCCGCGAACGCAAGCTGACCCTGCCGGTGATCAAGGCAGTGGCGCAGGCCACCGATAAAGAACGCGCCTTCTGGACCCGCACCATCGAAAAGGGCCGCCAAGAAGAGGGCGATCTCGACCACGCTCTGGCGCTGATGGGCAAGTACAAGACGCTGGAGGCCACCCGCGACGACGCCATGGCCTGGGCCGAAAAGGCAAAGACCGCGCTGCAAAGCCTGCCGGAGCACCCGATCCGTCAGATGCTGCATGATCTCGCCGATTACGTGGTGGCTCGGCTGCACTAACCCGCCGGGGCAACATGCCAAAGTCGGCATATCAGCCCCTTTCTTCCAAAGTCCGGGTCAAGGGAGGCGTTAGCCTCCGCGCCGCGCGCGGCTTGCCCTTGAGGCGGATTTTGGACCTCCACACTCGATGTGGCGCCTGCAGCGCAGACCTGCGCTTCAGGCGCCTCTCAGCAGATCTGGAAAACAGCGCGCCGCAGGCGCGCTGCCGGGCCCAAGGCTGTTTGCTGCATCTTTGATGCGGCGATACAGGCGCGGGAGGCCCCCCGCGCCTAGAGCACGCACCCCGCAGCCACCCACCAGTCAGGGTGTTTCGCACGAATATCCTCTGCCGCGCTTTGCGCCTGCCCCTCGTCAGGTTCGAACAGCGCAAAACAGGTGGCGCCAGAGCCGGACATCGCCGAAAACAGCGCCCCCGAGGCACGCAGCGCGTCCAGAACCTCTCCGATCACCGGCGCAGCGGCCACGGCTGGGGCCTGCAGATCGTTACGCTGCCGCGCCAGCCATGCCGACAGCTCCAGCGCATCGCCCCAGACCGGCAGGTCCTGCGGCATGGCCGGGTTCTCGCGCGAGGCCAACCCGCGGAACACCACCGGGGTCGAGACCGCCACTCCCGGATTCACCAGCAGGATATCGCAAGACGGCAAGGGTGGCAGCGGCGTCAGATCCTCGCCAATCCCGGCCATGCGCCAGGCTCCCGGCGCCATGCAGACGGGCACATCTGCGCCGAGGCTTAGCAAATCCGCTTCGCCGGGCAGCTTCACATCCCAAAGCTGCGCCAACGCCCGCAGCGTTGCCGCCGCATCCGAAGAGCCGCCACCAATGCCAGCCGCTGCAGGCAGGTGTTTTTCCAGCGTAATCTCGGCGCCCTGCCCGGCAGGTTTCAAAACCTCTGCCGCCCGCAACACAAGGTTGGAACCGTCCGTGGGCACGCCAGCCACCCGTGACCCACCCACCTGCAGGGACAGATCCTCAGCCCGGCGCACCCGCACCTGATCCCCGACATCGCAAAACGCCACCAGCGAATCCAGCAGGTGATAACCATCGGCGCGCTGGCCGGTCACATGCAGGGTCAGGTTGATCTTGGCCGGGGCGAAAGCCTCAACCGCCATTGGCAACCTTCAGGGGATCCGCGCCTTCTTCTTCCAGCACCACATCCAGACCGACCTCGATCTTACGGCGGATCCGTTCGGGATCGGCTTCACCATCGCCTTCGCCAGAGTGGATGAAGGACAGCGCTCGTTTCCACTGGAATTCCGCCTCGCGTTGGCGGCCTACTGCCCAGAAAACATCGCCAAGATGGTCATTCACCACCGGATCCACCGGCATCAATTCCACCGCGCGCTCCATGTGGCCCACCGCCTCGCTATAGCGGCCAAGACGATACAGCACCCAGCCCAGCGAATCGACGATATAGCCCGACTCGGGACGTGCTGCGACGGCGCGCTCGATCATGTCGAGCGCCTCATCCAGGTTCTTCTGCTTTTCCACCAGCGAGTAGCCAAGGTAGTTCAGCACCTGCGGGCGGTTCGGCTCCAGCGCCAGAGAGGCACGGAAATCGGCCTCGGCCTCGGCCCAGTTATCCAGCCTTTCGTGGCAGATGCCGCGGGCATAATAGAGGAACCAGCGGCTCGGCGATTGTTCAGGCGTGTAGGTCAGCGCCTTGTCATAGGCGGTCACGGCGCCAGTGTAGTCTTCCTGCTGTCGCAGCAGGTCGCCCAGGCTGACCTGAACCTGAGGCAGTTCAGGATAGATCTCTGCCAGTTGCGCCAATACCTCGGCTGCGGCGTCCGGTTTGGCCGAGCGGCGCAGCGCCTCGGCGCGGCCCATTTCAGCGGCATAATAATCGGGATGGCTGCGCGGCACCTGTTTATAGGTGGCAATCGACAGCGGGAAGCGGCCCAGCTTGTCCAAGAGCTCCGCGCTTAGCAGAACCGCATCGACGTGATCCGGGTTCAGGACCGAGGCCATGCGGGCATACATCAGCACATAGTCATCCGCCTGCTGCCCATTCAGCGCCGATCCCATGGTGAAAAAGACTTCGGCGATCCCTTCGACCGGGCCGGGCGCCATGGTAAAGCCAAGCGCCTCGCCTGCCTCAAGTCGGCCCCGCAAATCCGCAAGCGCCGGATCAAAGCCGCTGCTGAAAGCCCCGCTCAGCACCTCAAGCGCCTTTTCGTTCTGCCCCAGCTGCGACAGGATCTGCATCCGCGCCAGAACCGATTGGCGCGACAGGCGGGTCAGCTTGCCATCCTCGGCGGCGAACATCGCCTCTGCGCCCTCGTAGTCCCCGACCGAGGCCAGCGCCAGCGCCTGATGAAACTGCGCGTAGGGGCGCAGGTTCTGGTCTTCGGCAAGGGCTTCGAAACTCTGCATCGCGGCGGAGACAGCCCCTTCGCCCATATGCGCCCAGGCTGTCAGCAACCCATCCACCAGCGGGTGAATATCGCGGATCGCCAGATCCCGCGCCAGAATGTCGACAAAGGCGCCGCGGCGGGCGAAATCGCCCACCATGACCATATTCGTCGCCTGGCTGCGCAGCTCCATCTCCCACAGGCGCTGTGCCACTGGCAGTGCACGATCCAGATCGCCCTGCGCCAGTTGGGCAAAGACCACATTTTCCATCAACACGGGGTTCTTCGGATCGCGGACCAGAGCGCGGGTGTAATATTCGGCAGCTGCCGAGAAATCACTCTCATAGGTGGCGGCCCGACCAGCGAGGTAAGCCCCCGCCAATCCGTTGGCTGCAACTGGCGCCGCAAGGCCCAGCGTGGATGTGACCGAAACAGACAGCGCAACCAGCGCCGCGGATGACAGGTTGCGAAGATTTTGAACCGGCACCGGGACCTCCCCCAAGGGTATGTATTCGTGATTGTGAAAAAGGGTAATCCGGGCGCTGACAACACGCAATGGGGCGCCTCGGAAGGCGCCCCACTTTTGCGTTATTTCCGGCAAAACCGGAGGAAATCCGCCCGGCTGCGGGCAGATTTGCCCAAACCGGATCACATATTGGGATAGTTCGGCCCGTCACCGCCCTGCGGCGTGGTCCAGGTGATGTTCTGGCTCGGGTCCTTGATGTCGCAGGTCTTGCAGTGCACGCAGTTCTGGAAGTTCACCACGAACTCCGGCTTGCCGTCCTTTTCGACCACCTCGTAGACGCCGGCCGGGCAATAGCGCTGCGCCGGTTCGTCGTATTTTGGCAGGTTGACCGAGATCGGCGTATCCGCATTGCCAAGGTGCAGGTGGCAGGGCTGGCTTTCCTCGTGATTGGTCATCGCGAAGGAGACGTTGGTCAGCCGGTCAAAGGACAGGGTGCCATCGGGTTTCGGGTAATCAATCGGCTTGTGCTTGCTGGCTTCTTCGGTGGCTTCGGCGTCGTTCTTGCCGTGACCAAGGGTGCCAAAGAAGGACAGTCCAAGGATGTTGTTGGTCCACATATCCAGACCACCCAGCATCAGCGAGGCGGTGAGACCCCACTTCGACCACATCGGTTTGACGTTGCGGACCATCTTGAGGTCCTTGCCGATAGCGCCTTCGCGCACGTCTGTCTCATAGGCGGACAGCTCGTCACCGGAGCGTTCGGCCTTGATGGCGTCATAGGCGGCTTCGGCTGCGGCCTTGCCCGACAGCATGGCGTTGTGGTTGCCCTTGATGCGCGGCACGTTGACCATGCCTGCGGCACAGCCCAGCAGCGCCACGCCGGGTGCCACAAGCTTCGGCATCGACTGCCAGCCGCCTTCGGTGATGGCGCGGGCGCCATAGGCCACGCGCTTGCCGCCTTCCAGCAGCTCGGCGACCATCGGGTGGTGCTTGAACCGCTGGAATTCCATGTAGGGGAACAGGTAGGGGTTCTTGTAGTTCAGGTGCACCACGAAGCCCACGTAAACCTGGTTGTTTTCCAAGTGATAGATAAAGGAGCCACCGCCAGCGTTGGAATTCAGCGGCCAGCCCATGGTGTGGGTGACGGTGCCTTCCTTGTGCTTGGCCGGGTCGATCTCCCAGATCTCTTTCATGCCGACGCCGTATTTCTGCGGCTCCTTGCCATCGGACAGGCCGTATTTGGCGATCACTTCCTTGGACAG
Source organism: Phaeobacter gallaeciensis (assembly GCF_001678945.1). Taxonomy (NCBI): domain Bacteria; kingdom Pseudomonadati; phylum Pseudomonadota; class Alphaproteobacteria; order Rhodobacterales; family Roseobacteraceae; genus Phaeobacter; species Phaeobacter gallaeciensis. Next base: position 2,841,243 of record NZ_CP015124.1, on the reverse strand, counting down.
CGAGCCACGTACGCCTTCACCGAGGAAGACATATTTGCCGTGCAGTTCCATGCCCGGCTCGGTGTTGGGACCGTAAGAGCCGTCGGCCTCCAGCCCGAAGACACCGGCGACCACGCCTTTGACTTCGCCGTTGTCGCCGTAGATCAGCTCGGAGCAGGCCATGCCCGGGAAAATCTCGACGCCCAGTTCCTCGGCCTGTTCAGCCATCCAGCGGCAGACATTGCCCATGGAGACGATGTAGTTGCCGTGGTTGTTCATCAGCGGCGGCATCGGGAAGTTGGGGATCCGCACCTCGCCCGACTCGCCCATCATGTAGAAGTTATCTTCCTTCACCGGCACATTCAGCGGCGCGCCCTTTTCCTTCCAGTCGGGGATCAGCGCATCAAGACCGCATGGATCCAGAACCGCGCCCGACAGGATATGCGCGCCCACTTCGGAGCCTTTTTCCAGCACCACGACCTCAAGGTCGCTGTCCAACTGCTTCAGACGGATCGCCGCCGACAGACCCGCAGGGCCGGCCCCGACGATCACAACGTCATATTCCATCGCTTCGCGTTCAATCTCGGCCATAGATGATGTGCTCCTTGGCTATCGTTCGTTTCTGTCCCCATCGGACAGATGGTCCTGGGCGCAATTTTCTTTCGCGGTTGCTTAGCGTTTGGGGATTACAAAGGTCAATCCATACTCTGCGTTACGTTCCAGCAGAACGGGCTTTTCCGTATAAAACATACTCATTTCCGACGCTCATCCGTCATTTTCAACCTCTGGGCTGTCCCCCATCAGATAGCGCGGGCCGGTGCCCTTCTCTCCTGCCTTGTCCTGCGGATTATATAGCGCGCATCTCGGCAAGGACAGGCAGCCGCATCCGATACAGCCATCAAGGTTATCACGCAGCTTCATAAGCGTCTCGATTCGCTGATCCAGATGATCGCGGAAGTCCGAGGAAATCGCCGCCCAATCCTCTTGCGTCGGGGTGCGCCCGCCCGGCAGTTTTTTCAGGTACTCGCGGATCTCCGGCAGGGAAAACCCGAACTGCTGCGCGATCATGATGAAGCTGAGCCGCCTGAGATCCGAGCGCAGGAACCGCCGCTGCCCGCCCGCATTGCGCCAGGGCTCGACCAGACCCTGCGCCTCGTAATACCGGATAGCAGAGACCGCCAGCCCGGTGCGCTCTGCCAGATAGCCAATCGAAACACCTGCGGATTTTGCCATGTCGGATCCCTTCCCTGACGTGATGAGAAATACCTTGATCTAAAGTTAGGTTTAGAAATTACACAGGATGCAGAGATTATCAAAGGAGATTCGAAATGACCGCCATTCTTGAACACGCGAACCTCTGCGTCAGCGATCCCCATGCCACCGCCGCCTGGATGGAAAGGGTCTTTGGCTGGCGGATCCGCTGGCAGGGTCCGGCAATCCACGGCGGCCTTTCGGTCCACGTCGGCAGCAAGGACAGCTATCTTGCGCTTTATACGCCACCGGAAGACCTAGGTGATCCGCTGCCCCGCTATGCCAACAAGGGAACGCTCAACCATCTGGCGCTGATCGTCGAGGATCTGGACAGCGCCGAGGAGGCGGTTCGGGAGGTCGGCTTCACGCCGATGAACCACGCCGATTACGAACCCGGACGACGGTTCTATTTCCTGGATGGAGAGGGGGTGGAATATGAGCTTGTTCAATATGATTGAGTTGTTGGGTCTCGACGCACACAGGCGGCCCCGGGGCAGGCACACCACGCGGTTCCACGGCGATCAGGCCGAGGCACAGTTCTGGCGCATCGAAGCGCATCTGCCGGTGCCGGACCCGCTGCCACCGCGGCATTTCAAGCGGCGATAAATCCCGCAGCAAGTCCCGGTCCCTGCAGCAAAACTCTGCCCGTGGCCGCAGGTCCCCCTTGCATTTGGCCCCGCGATTGGGTCAGGTAAATGCCAACACGAATAAATGCCCCGTCGCACCTGCGGCGGGGCTGTCACGTTCAAAAGACCCGTAGCACATGCACGGCACGACCAGACGAAAGCGGAGCAGACCATGGAAAAGATCCCGATGACGCCGACGGGCTTTCAGGCCCTCGAAGCGGAACTCAAGAACCTGAAATCCGTCGAGCGCCCGGCCATCATCCAGGCCATCGCCGAAGCCCGCGAGCTCGGCGATCTGTCGGAGAATGCCGAATACCATTCGGCGCGCGAAAAACAGTCCTTTATCGAGGGCCGCATCAAGGAACTCGAAGGCATTCTGAGCCTCGCGGATGTGATTGATCCGGCGAAACTGTCGGGGTCTGTGAAATTCGGCGCCAAGGTCACCGTGGTGGATGAAGACACCGACGAGGAAAAGACCTGGCAGATCGTCGGCGAACACGAAGCCAATATCGAAGCGGGCCTGCTGAACATCAAATCACCGATTGCCCGGGCCTTGATCGGCAAGGAAGAAGGCGACAGTGTGGAGGTACGCACCCCCGGCGGGGAGCGCGCCTATGAGATTTTGCAAATCGTTTATTCCTGACAAGACAGAACCCATCCGCCATGACCGCACCGGATCCCGCCTCAAAGACCGCCCATAACCAGCCGCTCGGCACGTTCGAGCGCCCCTCGGCCACGGGATTGGGCGGCGCCGAGATGGGGGCGATCGTGCTGGGCTGCATCTGGCTTTTGGCGGTTCTGGCGGCCTACCTTCTGGCTCCTGCTGAAACGGACGGTGCCAATGGCTGGACCGGCTGGGTGCAGACGGCGCTGGCCGTCTGCCTGCCGGTGATCCTGCTCTGGGGCGGCGCCATGGTGCTGCGGTCGATCCGGATCATGCGCGAGGAAACCCTGCGCCTGCAATCGGCCATCGACGGGCTGCGGCACAGCTACCTGACCCACGCCCAGCAGGCCACGGCGGTGGCGGAGCCTTCGGTCACCAAGAAGCTCGAGGAAATCGCCGAGGCGACGCGCAAGACCGAAAGCGCATTGGCCACTTTCCAGAGCAGCCGCCGCAACCCGCCCCGCCCGGCGATCCCCGCCGAAGCCGCCCAGATGGCCGCAGCGGATCAGGGTACGCTGGCCCTTGGCACCTCCTCGGAAGACATGTCGCCGCCGCTGCCGGTGGACCAGTTCATCCGCGCGCTCAATTTCCCGGAAACCGCAGAGGACGAAGAAGGCTTCTCGGCCCTGCGCGCCGCGCTCAAGGACCGCAAGGCCTCGCAGGTGATCCAGGCGGCGCAGGACGTTCTGACCCTGCTCAGCCAGGACGGCATCTATATGGACGATCTGCGCCCGGACATGGCGCGCCCCGAAATCTGGCGCCAGTTCGCCCAGGGCGCCCGTGGCCGCGCCGTGGCGGCGCTTGGCGGGGTGCGGGACCGGACATCGCTGGCCCTGACCGCCGCGCGGATGAAACAGGATCCGATCTTCCGCGATGCCGCGCATCACTTCCTGCGCCGGTTCGACCAGATGTTCACCGAATTTGAGACCGAAGCCAACGACAGCGAAATCTCCGCTCTTGGCGACACCCGCACCGCGCGCGCCTTCATGCTGGTGGGCCGCGTCGCGGGCACCTTCGACTGATCCTGAGCCAACACCCCCCGTTTCGCCCGCCAGAGCGCTCCCGTCCGGATTCCGGCGATCACAGATCACCGCTCTCCCGTTGGGTCCGGCGCCACGCTAAGCGCGGCGCGGTTGCCACCATCCAGCGCCCTGCACCGCAGGGCGCCCGGCCCAACCGCGATAGTCATTGCCTGCAATGATACTGAATGGGCGGGAGCTCCCCGCCCCACAGACACCTGCCTAAAGGGAAAAACTGCCATAGGGCAGGAAACGCACCGGATCGCCGGGCCGGATATGCGCCGCATCCTCGCCAATCTCGACCAGACCCTCGGCCCAGCTCAACCCACTGATCCGGCCAGAGCCTTCGGATTTGAACACCTCGGCGCGCCCCTGCCGGATACGGGCGCGCAGGTATTCTCGCCGTCCCGGTTTCTTGCGCTTCTCAAACCCGGCAGGCACATCGAACCCCTGCGGTTCCTGCCACCCGGCCCCCGCCATCACCCCGATGGCAGGGCGCGCAAAGATCAGCGTACAGACCAGCGCCGCCACCGGATTGCCCGGCAGGCCAAAGACCGGCATTCCCTGCCACATCCCCAGCGCTAGCGGACGGCCGGGTTTCAGGGCAATGCGCCATTCCTGCATGGCGCCTGCCTCCCGCAAGAGGGCCGAGACATGATCTTCATCCCCCGCCGAAGCACCGCCGCTGGTCAGGATCACATCCGCCTGCGACGCCGCGCCGTCCAGCCGCGCCCGCAGCGCAGCGCGATCATCACCGACGCGCCCCAGATCCACGGCAATCACGCCCAACTGCCGCAGCAACGCCAGCAGCATCGGCCGGTTGGCATCATAGATCTGCCCCAGCCCGGCAGGCGCACCCGGATCGCGCAGTTCATCGCCGGTAGAAAGCACTCCAACGCGCAGGGGCTGCCGAAGTGGCAATGTGTCGATACCCGTCGCCGCCACCAGCGCCAGATCGGCAGGTGTCACCACCCGCCCCGCACTCAGAATCACATCTCCGGCCGCCACATCCTCACCGGCGCGGCGGGTATTGGCCCCTTTCTTCAGCGGCCCGTGAAAGGCGATCTGACGGCCATCTGTGGTCACGTCCTCTTCGAGGATCACCGTGTCGACCCCGTCGGGCAGTGCGGCCCCGGTCAGGATACGAATGGCCTGCCCCGCAGGCACCACGCCGTCAAAGGGCACCCCCGCCGCCGCACGCCCGGCGACCAGTTCCATGACCTGCGCCCCTTCGGCTATGGGACCGGCAAAGCCGTAACCATCCACCGCGGTATTGGGCTGCGGCGGGTTCGATCGTTGCGCCACCACATCTGCGGCCAGCACCCGGCCCACCGTCTGGTCCAGCGGCAGGCTCTCCACGCCTGTCACCGGCCCCAGCCGCTGCCGCAGCAGCGCCAGCGCATCCTCGACCGGGGTCCAGTTCACGCCCGTCGGCAAGGCAAAGCAATCATCGCGCAGGGGCGGCGGCTTCAGGGTCATCTCGGCTCCACTCCAAGGATCCAGCCCTCTTCGGGGGCGGTGATATCCAGCATCTTCTCCAGTTCTGCCACAGGGCGGCGGGCAAGTTCCAGAGCCACCTGCTGCACCTGCCAGGCATCCTTGATCATACCAGCAGGCGGCGTAGGAACCGTCAGCGAGGGCCAGATCTCCACCAGCGCCACCGGCCTGTCCAGCGCTTCAAACGGCCAGGCGGCCACATGCGGCGCAAAGCGGCGGCGCAACCGGGACAGTACCGGCAATCCCATCATCACCTGACCGCCCACGGATCCTGCCCCAGCCATCTGCCAGCAGGTGAAGGCGCCCGGCGCCAGATGTTCGACCGCGCGCCGATCCGGAAAGGGGTTTTGGTAGGTGCGCTTGGTGCGCGGCAGCCCGTCGATATCGCGCTTCAGCGCATTGGCCCAGAACGGCCCCTGCCCGCCAAAGCGGCGGTTGATCTCGCCCGCCAAATCAAAACGGTTGTTTGCCCTGGGGCTGTCTTCGATGCGCGCCTCGAACCAATCCCAGAGCGCCAGAGGATCGCTCTGCCCGGTCAGCGCCGGGCCAAAGCCTGCGGGATAGCCAAAGGGAAAATCAAATCCGATGCAAAGCCGTTGATCCCGGCTCAGCGCCAATTCCACCTGATCGCAGAGCCAGTCTTCGACCAGCTGGCGATTGCGGAAATAGAGCGGCTCCTCGGCGCCTTGCCAGTCCGCCCGGCAGGCCCAGATCGCATCGCGGCGTGGACGCGATCCGGCATCGTTGCCGCCGGACCAATCCACCATCACGAAGGTGTCAAACGGCCTCACAAGCCCAGTTCACCCGCGATGAAATCGGCAATCGCCACGGTATCGTCCAGATCAAACACGGGCCGATCCAGATTGAGGGAAATATCGCTGGCCACGGCCCGGATCGATTGATCCCCCGGCGCGATCAGCGGATTGCCCGCATCGGTGCGATAGGCCTCAATCTTGGGATGCGGCTCGCGTTTGAAGCCCTCGACAAGAACCAGATCCACTGGATTGAGCCGCGACAGCAGATCGACAAAGGACGGCTCTTCCGCATCGCGCAATTCCTGCATGATCGCCACCCGGTTGGGCGAGGCCAGAAGAACCTCTGAGGCGCCCGCGCTGCGATGGCGGTGACTGTCGGTGCCGGGCTGATCCACATCGGTGCTGTGATGGGCGTGTTTCAGGGTCGAAACGCTCAGGCCACGAGCACAGAACTCAGCCACCAGCCGCTCCATCAGGCCTGTCTTGCCGGCGTTTTTCCAGCCGGTTACTCCGTAAATTTTCATACTAGCAATCTCTCTGCACGCGCCAGATCCTCGGGCGTGTTGACGTTAAAAAATGGATCAAAGGGATCGGCCTCAAACAACGCTTCACGCCCGCCATGGGCATCGGTCCACAGGACCACCTTGCGCAGGCCATCCTTAAGGGCCGCGCGCAGATCATCGCGCAGCGCCACGGGCCAAAGGCCGAATGTGGGGTGGCGGTTCACCTTGCTGCGCCCGCCGGATTTCAGCTCTTCGCCAGTGCGCGGGGTCGTGGCGAGTACCAGGGGATGGGACTGCCCTTCGGAGGCTGCCATCAGCCGCGCCGCCAGATCCGTGGGGAAGAAGGGCGTATCGGCAGCCGCCGTCACGATTGCTTCGGCGCCTTGCTCGGCGGCCCAGTCCAGCCCCGCGAGCACGCCCGCCAGCGGCCCGGCAAAACCTTCGATACTGTCGGCGACTACCGGCAGGCCAAGGTCGGCAAAGCGCGCAGCATCCCCATTGGCGTTGAGCGCGAGACCCGCCACCTGCGGCGACAGCCGGTCGATCACACGAGACAGAAGGCTTTGCCCGCCGATGCTCAGCAGCCCCTTGTCGCCACCGCCCATGCGGGTGGCCAGACCGCCCGCCAAGATCACGCCCAGCGGTTTGGTCATGCCACACCCTCCCAGCGTCCGACCCGGCGGGGAGGGTGCGAAGCGCCCGCCCCGTGGGGGGCGGGTTGGGCGCTGCCCGGCTTTGCCGGGCAATGACGAGTAGCTGACATCATTCTGCGCTCTTCCTGCGATGTTTCTTGTCTTCCTGCGGCATCGATGCGGGGTCCACGTCCCGTTCCAGCCGGTCATCGCCGGAGAGACAGATGAACCGCTGGCCGCGCATCCGGCCAATCAGGGTCAGGCCAACCTCGCGGGCGATCTCTACCCCCCAGGCGGTGAAACCGGAGCGGGAGACCAGCACCGGAATGCCCATCATCGCCGTCTTGATCACCATTTCAGAGGTCAGCCGCCCGGTGGTGTAAAGGATCTTGTCCGCCGGATCACTGCCCGTGGACAGCATCCAGCCCGCGATCTTGTCCACCGCGTTGTGGCGACCGACATCCTCCATATAGACCAGCGGGCGGTCCCGGTGGCACAGCACCGTGCCGTGGATCGCACCAGCCTCAAGGTAAAGCGACGGCGTGCGGTTGATCTTATGCGCCAGCGCATAGAGCCAGGAGGTGCGTACCGGCGTTGCGGGCAGGCGCACATCCTCCAGCCCCTCCATCATGTCGCCAAAGACGGTGCCCACGGCGCATCCCGAGGTGCGGGTCTTTTTCTGCAGCTTTTCCTCGTAGGAAGTCTCGACCTCGGTGCGCACCACAGCGGTTTCCAGCTCTTCGTCGTAATCGACGCCGGTGATCACATCATCGTCGCGCAGCATGCCCTGATTGCGCAAAAAGCCAAGCGCCAGGTACTCGGGATAATCCCCGATGGTCATTGCGGTGACGATCTCCTGCCGGTTGAGATAGATGGTCAGCGGACGTTCCTCGACCACGGAAATCTCGCTTTGGGCGCCGGTGTGATCGACGCCCGTCACCGCGCGGGTCAGCCGCGCGTTCTGCGGCGCAGGCGCGATGATATACTCTGCGTGATCTTCGGCTTTTGCCAATTGCAAACCTCCCCAATCCCCCGTAGGCCATGACAGCAGCCCCGTGCTGCGTCTCAATTTAGGACGTGCAAATGGCGATCACCACACCCAAATCAGCCTTTTGGAAGGGCGTCCGCGATGGCGCACCATTTCTTCTGGTGTCAGGACCTTTTGGCCTGCTGTTTGGTGTTCTGGCCGCCGAGGCGGGACTTATTGTCCCCGAGGCACTGACCTTCTCGCTCGCGGTGTTTGCCGGGTCGGCGCAATTCACCGCTCTGCAACTGATGCAGGAGAACGCACCGATTCTAATCGTGTTGATTTCGGCGCTTGCGGTGAACCTGCGGGTGGCGATGTATTCCGCCTCTCTGACGCCCTATCTGGGGTCGGCGCCGCTGTGGCAGCGGGCGATTGCCGCCTATTTCACCGTCGATCAGTCCTATGCCCTGTCGATCGTGCAATTCGAAACCGAGCCGGAGATGACCGTGCCAGAACGCATGGCGTATTTTTTTGGCACCAACGGGTTGGTGGCACCGGGCTGGATGATCGCGACCTTTACCGGCGCCATGATCGGCGCGCAGGTCCCGAACAGCTGGGGCCTCGACTTTGTGCTGCCGCTGGCCTTTCTGGCGATGATCGGCCCGATGCTGCGCACCCCCGCGCATGTAGTGGCCTGTTTCGTCGCTGTCGCGACTGCGCTGCCGGCTGCGGCCCTGCCCTATAACCTGGGTCTGATCGTGGCTGGGTTGGCTGGCATGATGGCCGGCGCCCAGACAGAGGTCTGGCTGGAAAACCGGCTGCGCCGCAGCCAAGAGGAGACCGCGCAATGACCAGCACTGCCCCTGCCCTGATTGATCCCGTAATCCTGTGGACGGCCATCATCGGACTGGCTGTTGGCAGCTTTGCCCTGCGTTTTGCCTTTATCGGGATTGTTGGCGGGCGCGCCATGCCGGACTGGCTGATGCGCCACCTGCGCTATACCGCGGTTGCCATCATCCCGGCGCTGGTGGCGCCGCTGGTGGCTTGGCCCGCTCCGACAGGCGGCACCCCAAGCCTGCCGCATGTCGCGGTGGCGGCGCTGACGCTGGCAGTCGGCTATCTGACCAAGAATGTACTCTTGGCCATGGGAACTGGCGCAGGGTCCTTCGTGCTGCTGCTCTACGTATCGGGCTAAGACGCGAGCGTCGGCCACGGGTCCACCGCTGCGGCGCACGTTCTGAGGATGCGCCGCGCTACTCTCCGTTTAGGATTGCATTGTTGCGCGCGAGTCCTTCCTGAAGGTCGGCGCTGTCGTTCTCGTAATAACGGGTAGTTTTTACGCCGGGTCGCTGTTCAAACTGGTCGGCGAGTTTTACCGGATAAAAGGTAACCTTGATATCCTCGAAACCGGGAACCTGTTTCAACACCGAAGCGGTAGCATTGGCGCAATAGGCGCCGGGCACGCGGCCATTGCTGACAACCAGTTCATAGGCGCGTTGCGCCTGTTCCGGCGTCACTGCAACTTCCTGAACCATCACGTGATGGGTGCTGCGGGCGTGCGATCCGCGATAGGCCTTTTCCACGGCAGGCGTGATCCCGTAAAGCACGTCATCCCGTTCGGGTACGCGGTCTGCATAAAACGACCCGGCGGGATCAAAGATGACCCGCTCCGAGGCATTGACCATCAGCGAGGTATGCCCGCCCTGTCCAGTCCGGTTGTTGACCATCGTATAAAGGGTCAGGGATGGGGCGCCCTCGGCGCGATACGCGACACGTTCTAGCGTTGCATCATCGGCATTGGGCTGCGGCTGCGACGCGCAGCCCGACAGCGCAAAGGCTCCCCCTGCAACCGACGCACAAAGCGTCAGGCGCAGCAGCAAACGGCCCACGGACATGGCCCGAAGATCAGGTCGCGAAGACGGCCAGGAAGACCGCGAAGAGCGCCAGAGCGATGCAGAAGCGCACCGTGAAGGTCACAAAACCCGCAAAGGTTTTTTCCTGAACCGAGATGTCCATGGTTCCGTGTTTATGCTCAGCCATGTCTAAATGTCCTATTCGCGTTCGATTTCCTGCTGATTACTGGATTTCCCGCGCCCTGTCACGACGTCAATGCAGCGCAGCAGGGCGAAAAACCCGAGGCCTGCGGCCTGTTTGCACAGCCGTCTCGCCCCGACTTGCGGGTCGTCACGCATCACATCGCCGAATCGCGCGGTTGCCCCTGCACCGGGTCTCTCAGGTATCCGGCTCTGCCTCTGCCACGATATCGGGATCCGCATCCGGGGCCGGATCGGGCTCCAGATCCTTCGCCAGGCGAAATCCGATCCGCATGGCCGGGGTTTCCGGCTGCGCCTTGGGCAGGGCCCGCAGCATCACGTTGAGCTGCGTCACATGCTGGACCAGCTGCGTGCGGGCACCGGAGTTATCCGACCCGTAAAAGGTCACGATGTCAGGGTCGAAATAGCCCATACCCTCGATCCGCATGACACCGGCGTCGCCACCGGCAAACCCCATCGCGACCTCATGAGCGCTGTCCAGCTGCTCCTCGAAGTTCTTGATGTAGAGAATCATCCGCTCATAGGCCCAGCGAGCCGGGCTTTTCTCTTCGGCCGGTTTCTGCATCGCCTTGGGCAGCGTCGGGCTGCTCTGGCCCGGCCTCGGGTCGCAATGCACCTCATGCACCTGCGGCAGGATCGCCGCTTCGACGGCCTCGGCACTGGTATCGATACTGTCGTGAATGGCCGAAGCGCCCGGTTTGCGTGTCTTGTCACTCATCTGTGCCCGCCTTTCCCGGCGTAGCGCCCTGGCGCCACCCCGTCAGTCTTTGCGTTGATACAGCCAGGCGCCGTCTTGGCGCTGTTCGCGTGTGACCCGCCCCAGATGGAAAAGGTGATTGACATGGGCCACCGCCTCGACCAGCGCCAGCCCGTACTCACCCGGCCCGATGGCGCGTTTGAACAGCGGCGAAAAACACTCGGCCGCGGTGCGCGGGCTGTCGAGATGGTCCATCAGCCGGTCCAGCGCGCCGTGGTGGTTGTCGATCAGCTGCCGCATCCGCAGCGGCAGACGCGAGAACGGCAGCTTGTGACCCCCAAGGGCCAGATGATCATGCCGTGCCAGCGGCGCCAGACGTTCGCAGGCCTCCAGCCATTCGCCCAAGGGGTCCGCCATCGGTTCGGTGGCATAGACGCCGATATTGGGGCTGATCGACGAGAGGATCTGATCCCCGGTGATCACCAGATTGTCGTCACGACTCCAGAAGGTGGCATGTTCCGGCGCGTGGCCGTTGCCCATGTGCACATCCCAGTCGCGCCCGCCCATGCGGAACACATCGCCCTGCTGCACCCGGGTAAAGCCCAGCGGCATCGGATAGACGGTATCGGCAAAATTGAACGGCCGGTCCGCAACCCGCTGGTCATAGATTTCCTTGTCCATGCCCGCGCTGCGGTAATAGGCCAGCGTTTCCTCGGGCCAAGTTTCCTGCACATCCAGCGTCAGCATGCGGGCGAACAGCCAGGCAGTGCGGGTGGTGACCAGCTCGGCGCCGTATTCGGACTGGAACCAGCCCGCCAGACCGATGTGATCCGGGTGATGGTGGGTGGCCACGACACGACTGATGGGTTTGCCCTTCAGCGGGCCTGCCATCAGGCTTTGCCACAGTTCGCGGCTCTTGCGGGTGTTGAACCCGGTGTCGATCACCGTCCAGCTATCGCCCTCGTCAAGCGCGTAGACGTTGACGTGGTCCAGCTTCATCGGCAGCGGCTGGCGCATCCACAGGACGCCTTCGGCGACCTCGATCACCTCGCCCAGCGCGGGCGGTTCTTCCCAGGGGGTACGCGGGCCGACTTCGGGAACGGAGGCCATCAGCTGGCCAGCTCGTCCAGTGTCAGCGCCATGGCACCCTCGATACCTTCCTGCGCGTGCTGCAGCAGGCCGACATGCTCGGGCAGCATCCGCTTGATGTAGAACCGCGCCAGTTTTTCGCGCGGGCCGCCCTTGTCAGCCAAGGCCGCCATCAGGTGGTAATGCCCTCCCAGCACCCGGGCAAAGGCCCGCAGATAAGGCACCGCCCCAGCAAAGCGGTTCTGCAGATCACCCTGCCCCACCAGCCAGTCGGTCGCTTCGCGCAGGCTTTCGCAGGCCTGCCAGACGGCTTCGGCCATATTGGGGTGGGTCGGACGGGCGCGTTCGGCCAGCTCTTCGATCTCATCCATCAGCCGGTTGGCCATCTCGCCGCCATCCATCATCTTGCGGGCAACAAGATCCATCGCCTGAATGCCATTAGTGCCTTCGTAGATCGAGGTCACGCGCACATCGCGGCAGAATTGCGCGGCGCCGGTTTCCTCGATGAAGCCCATGCCACCATGCACCTGCAGGCCGATATCTGCGACGCGAATGCCGGTGTCGGTGCCGAATGCCTTGGCAATCGGCGTCAGGAAGGCGGCGCGGGTCTTGCAATCCGCCTCTCCGGTGGCGGTGGACATGTCGATGGCCTGAGCGCAGGCCAGCAGGATCGCACGGGAGGCAAAGAGATCCGCCTTCATCTCCATCAGCATCCGGCGCACATCCGCGTGGTCAACAATGCCGCCCGACGGCGTCTTGCCCTGCTTGCGCTCCAGCGCATAGGCCAGCGCCTTCTGATAGGCGGCTTCGGCAATGCCGACACCCTGACCGCCGACACCCAGACGCGCGTTGTTCATCATGGTGAACATGGCCGCCATACCGCCATGTTCGGCGCCCACCAGCCAGCCGGTGGCACCATCATATTGCATCACGCAGGTCGGGCTGCCGTGCAGGCCCAGCTTGTGTTCGAGGCTGACCACCTTGAGGCTGTTCGCCTTGCCGGGGTTGCCATTGTCATCCGGCAGGAATTTGGGGACCAGGAACAGCGAGATCCCCTTGGTGCCCGGCACACCGTCGGGCAGCCGCGCCAGCACCAGATGGCAGACGTTGTCTGCGAAATCGTTGTCGCCCCAAGTGATATAGATCTTCTGCCCGGTGACGGCATAGGTGCCATCGCCATTCGGCACGGCCTTGGAACTAAGCGCGCCCACGTCCGATCCGGCCTGCGGCTCGGTCAGGTTCATGGTGCCGGTCCATTCGCCCGAAATCAGTTTCGGCAGGTATAGCTCTTTCAGCGCGTCGCTGGCGTGGTGATCCAACGCCTCGATCTGTCCCTGGCTCATCAGCGGGGCCAGCTGCAACGACAGGCAGGCGCCGGACATCATTTCATTGACCGCCGAGGTGATCGTCATCGGCAGCCCCATGCCACCGTGCTCCTGCGGTGCGCTCATCCCGAGCCAGCCGCCCTCGGCGATGGCACGCCAGCCATCGGCAAAGCCGGGCGAAGTACGCACAACGCCGTTTTCCAGATAGGCCGGGTTCAGATCTCCCGGACGCTCCAGCGGTGCCATCACCTCGTCGCACATCTTGCCCGCTTCGGTCAGAATCGCCGTCACCATGTCGTCCGAAGCCTCGGCAAACAGGTCGGTTGCGGACACATCCTCAAAACCGACGATGTGCTTGAGCATGAACTCATACTCGGAAACGGGGGAACGGAAGGTCATTGGCGTCCTCTTGGCGTCCTGTGGGGCTCTCTCGTGTCTGGGCTAGTCTTTTACCCAGTCTTGGCATTGCTTACGAGGCCCTTTATATCTCGCGGCCTGTCCGATTACCTATCCTCTCGACCTTTTCAATCAACCGAAACGCCGCGTCACCCGCCATGTCCAGCCTGACCACCGAAATTCTGGGGACCTCGGATGCTGATCTGAGCCGCGCCGCCGATCTTCTGAAGGCGGGGCAGCTGGTGTCCTTTCCGACCGAGACGGTCTACGGCCTGGGCGCCGATGCCCGCAACGGCACGGCGGTGGCTTCGGTCTATGCAGCCAAGGGGCGGCCCAGCTTTAACCCGCTGATTGCCCATGTACATTCCGTCGCGGCGGCGCAGCAGCTGGTGCAGTGGAACGATTTGGCCGAACGGCTGGCAGCGGCCTTCTGGCCCGGGCCGCTGACCCTGGTCTTGCCACTGCGCGAGGACCACGGCGTTTCCGGACTGGTGACCGCGGGACTTCAGACACTGGCAGTTCGGGTTCCGGCCCATCCCACCGCCCTGCGGCTGCTACGCCTCGTGGACGGACCGGTGGCAGCGCCCTCGGCCAACCCGTCGGGACGGATCAGCCCCACTACGGCCGCGCATGTGCTGGCCGGGCTGAACGGCAGGATCGCTGCCGTCGTGGACGATGGTCCCTGCGGCGTAGGAGTGGAATCCACCATCGTTGGCCTCAGCGGACCAGACCCCATGCTGCTGCGCCCCGGCGGACTGGCAGCCGAGGACATTGAGGCAACCCTCGGTACGTCGCTGACCGACCGCGACGCAGCCGATCCCCTGTCGGCGCCGGGGCAGTTGCTGTCCCACTACGCGCCCAATGCCCGCGTCCGCCTAAACGCGACAGAAGCCGGTGAGGGCGAGCTGCTGCTCGGCTTTGGCTCCATGGACTGTGATCTGAACCTGTCAGCGGTCGGCGATCTAGCCGAAGCCGCCGCCAATCTGTTCGAACACCTGCACCGGCTTGATGCAATCGGTCAGCCGATTGCTGTCGCGCCCATCCCCGAACACGGGCTTGGCAGCGCGATCAACGACCGTTTGCGCCGGGCCGCCGCGCCCCGGGACGACAGTTCCGCGCACTGACCCGGCCCGAACGGCCAGCCAGATCCGCCAAAACCCCATCAATTATTCATATATTCGCTAGTCTCTATGCATAAACGGGATACCGGGCTATCCTGACCTCCTACTAGGGAGGAACATCATGAAACATTTACTGACAGCGGCCGCTGTAGCCACAAGCCTGTGCGCAGGCTGGACCACCGCAGCCCTTGCCGAAGGTGCCACGCATCACATCGCCGTTCACGTCAATCAGAATGACCCCAAGGTCATGAACATGGCGCTCAACAACGTGCAGAACCTGACCCGCTATTACGAGGCGCAAGGGGACACGGCGGTTGTGGAAGTTGTCGCCTACGGCCCCGGCCTGCACATGCTGATTCCGGGGAAAAGCCCGGTCGCGGACCGCATTGCAACCATGAGCCTTGAGAACGACAAACTGTCCTTTTCCGCCTGCGGCAACACCCACCGCAAGATGAGCGAGAAGGCAGGCAAGGAAGTTGCCCTGCTCGAGGAAGCCTCGATCGTGCCTTCCGGTGTGGTCCGGCTGGTGGAACTGCAGGAACAAGGGTTCTCTTACGTCCGTCCATAATTGGCGCAGACCTGACAGACAATAACACGCAGGGGCGACCCGTCCCTGCGTATCTCGCCGCACTGACCGTGTGGGGTCAGGCGGTTCCGGCGCTTGAGGACAGCGACACCGGGTCCACGCCCAGTGTTTTCAACGCCGCGCCCCATTTTTCCAGATCGTCCATCTCGAACAACAGCTCGGCGCTGGCCTCGGCCGTCAGCCAGCCATTGGCGACGATTTCGCTTTCCAGCTGCCCCGGCCCCCAGCCAGCATAGCCCAGCATCACGACCATCTGCTCTGGCCCGCTGCCTTCGGCAATGTCTTCCAGAATGTCCAACGTCGCGGTCATTGCAAAACCGCCCGGAACATCCAGAGAATTGACCCGCGAATGATATTCGTCCGAATGCAAAACGAAGCCGCGCTGGGTCTCGACCGGACCACCGAAACGGACAGGCAGAGATGCAACATCGGTGTTTGCCTCGATCTCCAGCTGTTCCAGCAGACTGCCCAGCTGCACGCCCGGCGCCGTCTTGTTCACGATCAGCCCCATCGCCCCCTCATCACTGTGAGAGCACAGGAACACCACCGCATGTTCGAACCGCGGATCGCCGATTCCCGGCATGGCAATCAAGAGTTTACCTGTCAGATCCATATCGCCTGTCTTTCTGTCTGCTTGGTCCATCGGACCAGACCGCATGCGACCAGCATGCAGCCCCACGCCCAGAGGTGCAAGGGCTGGTCCCCTGCGACACTGAAGCAGCCAGATCTGACGAAGTCTGACCGGAACGTGACTTGGCATTTGCAGCCGGAATGCGCATTTATTGGTGTATGAGACATGAACGCCCCTCCTCTCGCCCTGTGTCCCGATCTGTGTTCGGGCTGGCCCGTCTGAAA
Organism: Phaeobacter gallaeciensis; assembly: GCF_001678945.1. Lineage (NCBI taxonomy): Bacteria > Pseudomonadati > Pseudomonadota > Alphaproteobacteria > Rhodobacterales > Roseobacteraceae > Phaeobacter > Phaeobacter gallaeciensis. The sequence continues at coordinate 2,825,227 of NZ_CP015124.1, read as the reverse complement.
TCCGCCGTGGCGGCTTGCGCCGTTCTTGCGCTGATGCCGGTCGCGACTGTGCAGGCGGGCGCATCGCCCGATCCGGTGCAGATCGAGATCCTCGATGGCGGGATGACGAAACGGGGCACCTATATGGGCGCGCTGCGGCTAACGCTCGACAGCGGCTGGAAAACCTACTGGCGGGCGCCCGGGGATGCCGGCATTCCGCCCAGATTTTCCTGGCGTGGATCGCGCAACATTGGCGACGTGTCGATGACATGGCCCGCCCCCGAAGTCTTCATGACCTCCGGCTACCGCACCATCGGCTATCACGATCAGCTGGTGCTGCCGATCGAGATCACCCCCGCGAATCCTGCCAAACCCGTCCGCATCAAGGGACGCATGGAACTGGGCGTTTGCAAGGACGTCTGCGTGCCGTCCGAGCTGTCCTTTGATCACCGGCCAGACCCCGAGGCAGGCCGCAACCCGGCGATCGTCGCGGCGCTGGCCTCGCGCCCCTATTCGGCGCAGGAGGCAGGCGTCTCCTCGGCGATCTGCAGCCTGTCCCCCGGCAGTTACGGCATGCGCGTCGAAGCGCAGATCACCATGCCCAGCGCCGGCGGCGAGGAAGTCGCGGTGATCGAACCGGGCACACCGCATCTGATGGCCGGGGAAACCAGCACCGAACGGCGCGGCAGTATTCTGCTGGCACGGACCGAGTTCATGCCCGCAACCAGCAACAGCCCGACCTCCATTGACCGGTCGAAACTGCGCATTACCGTGCTGGGGCGCAGCCATTCGGTGGATATCAAAGGCTGCGACGCCGGATGAGCCGCCCGGTTCTGGGCGCGCTGGCCGTGGTCTGCCAGACCGTAGCCGGACAGGACAGCGTGATCCTGATCCAACGCCGCAATCCGCCCAACGCAGGCTGGTGGGGCTTTCCCGGCGGTCATGTGGAATGGGGCGAAACCGCGCTGGAGGCCGCCGCGCGTGAATTGCACGAGGAAACCGGCGTCCTTGCCCGTCCGCGGGGCTATCTGACCAATGTCGACGTGATCCTGCCCGGCCCGGACAAGGCGGTTGCGCACCACTACCTGCTGACTGCCGTGCTCTGCGATTATGTCAGCGGTGCACCGACCCCGGATGACGATGCGCTGCAGGCGAAATGGGTGGCGGTGGACGATCTGCACCGCAGCGGGCTGGAACTGATCGATCAGGTGGCCGAGGTCGCGCTCTTGGCCCGGTCGCGCTGGCGCGACCGCAGCCCGTGGGACAGCGCCCCGATCACATAGGTCAGCAGCCCGAACACCACGGCCCCCAGCAGGAACAGGATGAGCCCCGCCCGCACCGGCTCCATCGCGGCCAGCCCGGTGTCCGAGGCCATAAGCCCCCCACGCAGGGCCGGATGCAGCGCGCCGGTGGCCATGGCCCAGCCCAGCGTCAGCACCAGCCAGCCGAGCTGTACCAAAGCCGATCCGGCGATCAGCCAGCGCAAAACCCGGGTATGGGCGCACTGACCGGACCGCAGCGCCCGGCGCAGCGATGTGATGGGCCGCGCCGCGTCCCGCTGCACCGCGACCAGTGCGGGAACCACCAGAAGCACCAGGAACATGCCAAAACCCAGCCCGTAGACCAGCGTGATCACCGTCGGCTTCAGGAACTGCGCCTGCTGCGAGCTTTCGTACATCAAAGGCGCCAGACCCAGCACGGTGGTCAGCGTCGTCAGCATTACCGGACGCAAACGATCCGCGGCCCCGTCGATGATCGAAGGCACCAGCCCGCGCTCAGCCGCGTATTCGTCGATGGTTGTGACCAGCACGATGGAATCGTTGATGATGATCCCGGTCATGCCCAGAAGCCCCACCACCGTGAACATGCTGAGAGGCACCTCCCAGATGTAATGCCCCCAGATCGTGCCCACGAGGCCGAAGGGAATGATCGCCATCACCACGATGGGCCGCGTCCAACTGGCAAAGATCCAGGCCAGCACCAGGTAGATGCCGGTCAGGCACAGGATCAGACCGGTGCCCGCCTCGGACAGGAAAGTGTCTTCCTGCTCGCTGAGGCCCGCAAGACGCCATTCCACCTGACGCTCGCTGGCGATTGTCGGCAGGATCTCCTCCTGCAGCGCGGTGATCACCGCCTCGGCGCGGGCGGGATCGTCCTCGGAGATATCGCCGGTAACGCTGATCACCCGGACGCCGTTTTCGCGCCGCACGGTGGAAAACCCGCTGCGTTGGCTGACCGAAACGATATCGGCCAGCGGCACATAGCTGCCGCCCGGCGCCCGCATCAGGGTACGCTCCAGGAAATCCGCCGTCAGCTCACCCTCGGGCAGTTCGACCCGGATGGTGGCGCTGCGCGGTCCGTCCGGATAGGTCGCTGCCTCGATCCCGTTGAGCCGCGCCCGCAGCGCCCGGCCCAGACTGTCGATGGTAAAGTTCAGCGCCTGCCCCTGCGGAGTCAGATCCAGAATGACCTCTTCCTTGTCATAGGCGAGGTTGTCCTCCACCGCCGACACCTCGGGGTAACGCAGGACGGCGGTTTTCAGATCCTCCGAGGCCGCCTTCAGCGTCTGCACGTCGGCGCCGTAGAACTGTACGTCCATCGCATCACCGCCCGGCCCCGAACGCCAGCTGCGGAAGGAAACGGTCTCTGCCAGTGGATGGCGCACCACCCGTTGCTGCAGCTCCGCGACAAAGGCAAAACTGGAATAATCGCGTTTATCCGCGTCGATCAGCTCGATCGAGATGCCACCCAGCAGGTCAGCGTCCTTGGCCTCGACACCTGACAGACCGCGCCCGGCGTTGCCGCCAATCTCGGCCATGACGAAATCCAGCGGGTTTTCGCCATAGCGTTCAGCGTATTCCGCGCCCAGCGCCTCGGTCGCGCGCTGCATCTCGCGCATCATCTCCAACGTGTCTTCGCGGGTCGCCCCCTCGGCCATGGCGAAATTGCCGGTGATCGAACCGCGCTCCGGCGCGTTGAAGAACCGCCATTTGACATCGCCGCCAATGAACAGCGCCAGCTGGCTGGCCAGAATGACCGCAGCGCCTGCCAGCACCACGTAGCGTGCGCGCACCACCAGCGCCATCAACGGGCGGAACAGGACGTCCCGGACCCAGCGAAAACCCCGGTTCACCGCCCGGTTGGGCCAGTCGTACCAGTGCCGCTGCTGCGCGTGGGTCAGGGCATGGGCCATGTGGTTCGGCAGGATCAGGAAGCATTCCGCCAATGAGGCCGCCAGCACCATGATGACCGTAAAGGGAATATCCCGGATCAGATCGCCAAAGCGCCCGCCGATGATAACCAGACCGAAAAAGGCGATGATCGTAGTCAGGGTTGCAGCAAACACCGGCAGAGCCATACGCCGGGCCGCGTTCTCGGCCGCCTGCATCGGCGTCTCGCCCAGCCGCCGAACCCGGAAATCGGCATGTTCGCCCACCACGATGGCATCATCGACCACGATCCCCAGGGTGATGATCAGACCAAAAAGTGAGACCATGTTGATGGTCAGCCCCGCCGCGTACATCAGCGCCACGGCCGCAAACATCGCCGCCGGAATGCCCGCCGCGACCCAGAAGGCGATGCGCACGTTGAGGAACAGGAACAGCAGGATCAACACCAGCCCAAGCCCCATCAGCCCGTTGTCCACAAGGATGTTGAGCCGGTCCGAGATCGCCTCGGCCCGGGTGCGGATCAGCCCGGCGGTGACCCCCTGCGGCAGGCTCAGCTGCAATTCGTCGACGACCTTTTCGACCTTGTGCTGGATGCCGATAGCATCGCCCTGATCCGAGCGGTCGACCCGCACCGACATCGCCGGGTGCTCGCCCACGAAATAGGAGCGGCTGCGGTCGACGCCTTCGACCCGGATCGTTGCCACATCACCAATGGTCAGCGCCGATCCGTCCGCATTGGTGCGCAGGACAATTCCGGCCAGCTCGTCCGGCGTGCGTTTCTCGCTGCCGGTGCGCACGCGGGTATTGGCGCCGGTGACATCGCCCGCCGGATCGGCATCGACCTCGGCGGCGATGGCGGCAGCTATTTCCGCCATGCTGACATCATAAGTGATCAGCGCAGACGAGGGCACTTCAACGATGGTTTCCGGCGCAGCAACACCGCGGATAGTGGTGCGGGTGACCCCGACCTCGAACAGGCGCACGACCAGCTCATCCGCAAAGAGCCCCAATTGCTCGGGGCCGATATCGCCGGTGATCACCACGTCGGTCACCCGATCGCGCCAGGCACCGCGTTTGACGGTGGGCTCTTCCGCCTCTTCCGGCAGGGTGGTGACCAGGCTGACCGCTGTCTGCACATCATCCGAGGCGCGTGACATATCCCAGCCCGGTTCGAACTCCAGCGTGATGGTGCCCAGACCCTCGCGGGAGATGGCGCTGGTTTCCTCGACCCCGTCCACCGCCAGAAGGGCCGGTTCCAGCGCCTGCACGATGGCGCTGTCCACGTCCTCGGGGCCGGCACCATCCCATTGCACCCGGACGGTGACGTTTTCCACGATCACATCGGGAAAGAACTGCGCCCGCATGTTGGGGATCGCCGCCGCGCCCAGCACCAGCAGGATCACCAACAGAAGGTTGGCCGCCGTCCGGTGACGGGTGAAGTAGCTTAGCAGGCCGCCAGCGGGCCGGGACAGATCGCGCATGGATCAGCCTCCCTTGCGGGCTTCGATACGGTTGACCAGTTGCGCAGGCACCGCCGTTTCCGAGAGCTGCGCCAGCACCCGTTTGCGAGCCTCTTCCGGCATCCGCGCATTGCCTTCGACAAGGGCGACAAGACGGGCGCGGCGATCCTCGGTCAGCTCTATCAGCTCGGGCCCTGCGGCTTCGGGGGCAATCTCAGCCTTGGCGTCGATCCGCAGGGGTCGCACCCGGATACCCGCGCCCAGGAGGGGCGTGCGCCCAGTGACGATCTCGCGCCCTGCTAGGCCTTCGCCCCGGATCAGAACCGCATCGCCCTGCCTGCGCACCAGTTCCACCGGCAGCGCCTCCAGCCGGTCTTCGGCGCCCAGCAGCAGCACCGCGCCGTCGCTGCCCAGCGCCGAGGCAGGCACCCGCACGACATTCTCCACCGGCGGTTCGGTCACCGAAACGGTCACGAAATCCCCCGGTTTGAAGCCCGGCGCCGCATCAAGGCGCGCATAGACCAGACGGCCCGTCTGCCCGTCCCCGGCGGCGCCGCTGACCCGCGACAACTGCCCGGTGGCCGACAGGGCTGCGCCAGCGGCATCCAGCGTCACCCGCACCGGGGCCTCGATCAGGTGCCCGGCATCATCCAGCAGGCGGGCGTATTGCAGGGTCGAAACCCGGAAAGCCACCTCCAGCCGGTCCGCGTCCACCAGTTCGGCGAGTTTTTCATTGGCCGAGACGAGACGCCCTTCGACCAGGCTGACCGCCTGCAAGGTACCGCTGAAGGCGGCCGAAATCGTGGTATCTTCCAGATCGCGCTGTGCGGTTTCCAGCGCAATCTCGGCGCGGGCCACCCGCGTCTTGGCCTGATCCACCCGGGCCTCGGCCTGCGAAATCGCCTGCCTGCGGGAAATCACCGCCTGCCGCGCCTGCGCTGCCGCCAGCGCTGCGGTTTCCACCGTTGCCGTGGTACCGACACCTCGTTCCTCAAGATCCAGCTGCCGCTGATAGGCCTTGCCGCGCAATTCCGCCTGATCCTGCGCGGCTTCGAGCTCATCATTGGCCAGGATCAGGGCCCGTCCCGCATCACGCTCTTCGGCGCGGGCATCCATCATGTCGGCCTCGGCCCGGTCCAGTGCCGCCTGCGCATCGGCAGGATCGATCTGCACCAGCAGCGCGCCTTCCTCGACGCGGCCGCCCTCTTCGAAATTCTCGGACAGGTGAATGACCCGACCGGCCAACGCGGTGCGCAACTCCAGCGTCCGGCGGCTGTCGATGCGGCCAAAGGCGATCAGCTCTGGCGCGATAGTCTGCACATCCGCCGAGACTACCCGCACCGCAAAAACGCGCTCGCGCGCAGGCGGCGTGCGCGGTTCGGCATTGAGCCGCGCCTGCACCGCCCCCATCACCAGCCAGCCCGCGTAGAGCAGCAGACCCAGCATCGCCGCCGTCAGAAACAGACCCGTCAAACTATGCCGCAAAAACCGCATTCATATTCCTTCCGGTGGCAGATGCTGCCGCTTCGATCCCGCAAAACACCCGGGCAGGCGCAATCGCCCACCTGAAAAGATAGCAACTGAACATACCCGTTACGAGGTTACACGCGGCCGCGGATCACTTCCGTCGCAGATGTTCGTCCAAACGGGGCATTATCTCGACGAAATTGCAGGGGCGGTGGCGGAAATCGAGCTGTCTGCCCAGGATTTCGTCCCAGCCGTCCTTGCAGGCGCCCGGGCTGCCCGGCAGCGCGAACAGATACGTGCCCCCGGCAACACCGCCCGTGGCCCGTGACTGCACCGCCGAGGTGCCGATCTTCTGCATCGACACGATGGTGAAGACGGTACCGAAGGCGTCGATTTCCTTTTCATAGACATCGCGGTGCGCCTCGACCGTGACATCGCGGCCCGTAAGGCCGGTGCCGCCGGTGGAAATCACGACGTCCACCTCCGGGTTCGCCACCCAGGCGCGCAGCTGATCGGCGATCTCGCTGCGCTCATCCGGCAGGATCTTCCTGTCGGCCAGCACATGCCCTGCCTCGGTCAGCCGATCCACCAGGACCTGCCCGGAGCGGTCCTCCTCCAGCGAGCGGCTATCCGAGACGGTCAGGATGGCAATGCGGACGGGAATGAAGTCTTTGCTCTCATCGATACGCGACATGGTCTGCTACGCCTTATGCTTTTTCCAGAATGGCCAGCCTCAGCGCGAGACCGGCAAAAATACCGCCAGAGATCCGCCCCAGCCAGCGCCCCGCCACCGGGTTGGTGATCAGCCGCCGCCCGGCCTGCCCCGCAAAGATCCCGACCAACCCGTTGATCACGAAACCGCCCAGCGACAGGACCGCACCGAAGATCAGGAACTGCAGCAGCACGGGACCTGCCTCGGGGACCACGAATTGCGGGATAAAGGCGAGGACGAACAGGATCACCTTGGGGTTGGTGAGATTCACCAGAAAACCGGAACGAAAGGCCCGCGCCGCGGGCACCGCAGGCGCATCGCCCGTCACAGGCCCGCTGCGGAAGGTGGTCCAAGCGAGATAAAGAAGATAGGCCACGCCGACCCAACGGATTACATCGAAAAGTCCCGGAACCGCAGCAACCGCCGCGCCAAGGCCGAGACCCGCCAGTGCCACATGCACGAAACACCCGGCCGTGATCCCGGCGCTGGCCGCGACCGCCGCGCGCCGCCCCGAGCGCAGCCCCTGCCCAAGGCAGAACATCATATCCGCCCCCGGCGTCAGGTTCAGCGCCAGCGCCGCGGGCACAAAGGCAAGAAGCGTCAGCGGATCAATCATTGCTCACCTCAAAAAAACTGGCCGTCGGGCCAAGGTTGGCACAGGCCGTCTGCCCGATCTTCCCGCGCGTGCCCCAGGCCTCGTGCACGTGACCGAACAGGGCCAGCTGCGGCTTTAGGCGCTCAATCGCGGCCCGGATCGCTGTGGAGCCGACCGACAGGCCGGTGGAGGTGAGATCGCCCAGCCCCTTGGGCGGCGAATGGGTCACCAGCACGTCTGCCTGCGTGCAGGGTGCGAGCAGATCCTCGGCTGCGTCTTCGGACAGATCCCAGGACCAGGCGCCAAAGGGTGTTTCCGGCACACCGCCGCCCAGCCCCCAGAAGGTAATGCCATCGATTGTGACACCATTTCCATGGAGCACATGGGCATGCCCGGGCGCAGCAGCGCGCAGCTCTTCGGCACTTTCGGCATTGCCGGCGACCATGACCATCGGCGCGGTAATACCCGAAAGCAGCTCCATCGCCTGATCCAGCCCCTGCCGCCCGTTGCAAAAATCACCGGCACCCACCACCAGATCTGCATCGGCGCTGGCCGCCACCAGATCGGCAGCGCGGGCGCGGGCCAGATGCAGGTCGGAAAAGGCAAGAATATTCATGTGTAAAGCCTCGTCAAAGGGCGGTGAGCCGCGCCTTCAGCTCCAGAAGGTCGGCCCAGGCTGCGCGTTTCTGCGCGGGCTGGCGCAAAAGATAGGCCGGGTGGAACATCGGGATCACCGGCTTGCCCCAGACCTGATCCCACTGACCGCGCAGCCGGGTGATGCCACGTTTGCCCAGGACCGCCTGACAGCTAATATTGCCCATCAGCACCAGCACCTCCGGCTCGGCCAGCTCGACATGGCGTTTCAGAAAAGGCACCATCATCGCCATTTCCGCAGGCAGCGGATCGCGGTTCTGTGGCGGGCGCCAGGGCAGCACGTTGGTGATATAGACGTTCTTGTCGCGATCCAGATCGATGGCGCCCAGCATCTTGTCCAGCAATTGCCCGGCACGCCCCACGAAAGGCCGCCCCTCGCGGTCCTCGTCGCGACCCGGGGCCTCTCCGATGATCATCACGCGGGAACCGGCCTGACCGTCGCAGAACACCAGATTGCGGGCGCCACGCTTCAGCTCGCAGTGATCGAAGGCAGCCATCGCCTCGCGCAGGGCAGGGAGGGAGGTCGCAGCTGCGGCGGCCTTTTGTGCGACTTCGACCGGGTCCACCTCCGGCAGGCGCTGGATCTGGCCCGGCTGCGGCGCATCGGGCTGGGCGCCGCGCGCGGGCTTGGGCGCCTGCTGCTCCAGCTCGTAGCGGTTCACGGGCGTCTCGCACAGGGCCTCGGTTGCGCCCAGTTCGATCTGCCACGCGAGCAAGGCGCGGGCGCTGTGATAATCCAATGCCGATTCCATGGCGCAAAGCTACTCTGCCTCAGCGCCAAGCGGAACCAGAGACTTGCGCATCGGGACAAGAGGTAACACCTTTGAGCCAAACCACCCCGCAGCGGCAGCACGGTGCCTTGCCCGGCAGCGACGCCGCGCCTATAAGGGCGCGCAAACAGCGCGGAGCCTGCCTCATGTCTCATGTTTCCCCACCCCCCACCGGCCCCGGTTTTGCAGCCCGTCATCTGTTGGGGATCGAGCATCTGAAGCCCCATGAGATCACCGAGATCCTGGATCTGGCCGATACCTACGTGGATCTGAACCGCCGCCCGGAAAAACATTCAGACGTGCTGGCGGGGCTGACGCAGATCAACATGTTCTTTGAAAACTCCACCCGCACTCAGGCCAGCTTCGAACTGGCCGGCAAACGGCTGGGCGCGGATGTGATGAACATGGCGATGCAGGCGTCCAGCATCAAAAAGGGTGAGACGCTGATCGACACCGCGATGACGCTGAATGCGATGCATCCCGATCTGTTGGTGGTGCGCCATCCCCATTCCGGCGCCGTGGACCTTTTGGCGCAAAAGGTAAACTGTGCGGTGCTGAACGCGGGCGACGGCCGACATGAACACCCGACGCAGGCGCTGCTGGATGCGCTGACCATCCGCCGCGCCAAGGGACGGCTGCATCGCCTCAACATCGCGATCTGCGGCGACATCGCCCACAGCCGCGTGGCGCGCTCAAACCTGATCCTCTTGGGCAAGATGGAAAACCGCATCCGCCTGATCGGGCCGCCAACGCTGGTGCCCGGCCATTTCGCCGAATTCGGCGCCGAGATCTATGATGACATGCGCGAGGGGCTTGAGGGTGTTGATGTCGTCATGATGCTGCGCCTTCAAAAGGAACGCATGGACGGCGGTTTCATCCCCTCCGAACGCGAATACTACCACCGCTACGGGCTCGATGCCGAAAAGCTGGCACTGGCCAAACCTGACGCCATCGTCATGCACCCCGGCCCGATGAACCGCGGGGTCGAAATCGACGGCACCATCGCCGATGACATCAACCGCTCGGTCATTCAGGAGCAGGTGGAAATGGGCGTCGCCGTGCGCATGGCCGCGATGGACCTTCTGGCCCGCAACCTGCGCGCCGACCGCGTGGCCGAGGCGGGCTGATCCCGGTGGAGGGTGTCATTCATATCCCTGCGGGCGAACACGGCGTGATCCGCCTGTTCCGCCTCGACATGCGCCCCGAACAGGCCGTCTTTCTGCGCGAGCCAGGCGCACTGGCGCAGGTGCTGGGGATTGATGCGCTGGATATGGAACAGGTCGAAATCTTCCCGGTCAGCGACCTCGAAGAGCTTGGCCTGGCAGGCTACCTGACCGAAGGCATGGGCGTTCCGGAAGAGCAGATCACCCCGGACCGGGAGCGCCTTGCCGCGCTCGAAGGTCATGTCATGGTGATCCGCTCCCGCGCCTTTGGCGGGCGCGAGATGCGCCTGACGCCCGCCGAGCAGATCAAGCCCGTCGCCACCTACGGCACGCCCGGCACCAGCTGGAGCGGCGCCCCGATTGAGACCGAAAGCGCCAAACCCTATTCCGCACCGAAGCTGGCCCCGCGCAAAGCGCGCGCCGAGGCCCGCCGCATCGGCGCCACGCTCTTTGCGGTGGTGATGGGGTTGGTCGGGCTCGTACTTTATCTGCTGGTGCGCTGACATGCAGCAGGGCACCGACGAGATCAGCTTCACCCCCGACCGCAGCGCCTATATCCGCGCCCACGCCTGGATGGCGGCCTTTGCCATGGCGGCGGGCATGGGGCTCCTCTGGGCGGCAGGCAATCCGCATATCTGGACCGGCGCCATCGGCGGGCTTGCTGCCATCGCCCTGCGCGGCTGGTATCTTGCGAGCGAGGAAATGGCCGTCGTCTGGCGCATCGCAGATGGTGTGCTGACCGGCCCCGCCGAACGCCGCGTGCCGCTGGGTGAGATCGAGACCGCCCGGTCGATGGGCAGCTATGTCCAGATCATCACCAGGGGCGGTGACAAGCACCTTATCAAGTATCAGGCCAATCCGGCCGCCACCCTCTCAGCCATCGAAAGAGCCCGCGCATGACCACTCTGTTCATCAATGCCCGACTGATCGACCCCGAGGCCGGAACGGATGCGCCGGGGGCTGTGCTTGTCGCGGACGGTCAGATTACCGAAATCCTGCCCGAGGGTACGCAGGTAGAGCACCTGTTTCGTGCGCGAAACATTGACCCGGCAGAGGCCAAAGTGGTCGATTGCGGTGGTAAATGCCTCGCCCCCGGTATCGTCGATATTGGCGTGAAGGTGTGCGAGCCGGGTGAGCGGCACAAGGAAAGCTACAAGACCGCCGGCCTTGCGGCGGCGGCGGGGGGTGTCACCACCATGGTCACCCGCCCGGACACCAATCCCGCAATCGACAGCCCCGAAACACTGGAGTTCGTCACCCGCCGCGCCCAAGCCGACACGCCGGTCAACGTGCTGCCCATGGCCGCGCTCACCAAGGGGCGCGAAGGGCGCGAAATGACCGAGATCGGTTTTCTGCTGGATGCGGGCGCCGTCGCCTTTTCCGACTGCGATCACGTGGTCGCCAATACCAAGGTGTTTTCCCGCGCGCTGGCCTATGCCAAGAGCTGCGGCGCGCTGGTGATCGCCCACCCGCAGGAACCGGTGCTGAGCGCGGGCGCCGCCGCCAGCAGCAGCAAATTCGCCACCCTACGCGGCCTGCCTGCGGTCTCTCCGATGGCGGAGCGCATGGGGCTGGACCGGGATATCGCACTCTTGGAGATGACCGGCGCGCGCTATCACGCCGACCAGATCACCACCGCCCGCGCCCTGCCCGCATTGGAGCGTGCCAAGGCCAATGGGCTGGACATCACGGCTGGCACCTCGATCCACCACCTGACCCTGAATGAGCTCGACGTGGCCGACTACCGCACCTTCTTCAAGGTGAAACCGCCGCTGCGCGCGGAAGAGGACCGCCTGGCGGTGATCGAAGCGGTGCGCAGCGGGCTGATCGACACGATTTCCTCGATGCACACGCCGCAGGATGAGGAAAGCAAACGCCTGCCGTTTGAAGAAGCCGCTGCCGGCGCCGTGGCATTGGAGACCCTGCTGCCTGCGGCCCTGCGCCTGTATCATGCCGAGCAACTGGATCTGCCGACCCTGTTCCGGGCGATGTCCCTGAACCCCGCAAAACGGCTGGGTCTGGCTTGCGGGCGTATGTCTGCCGGGGCACCTGCGGACTTGATCCTGTTCGATGCGGATGTGCCTTTTGTGCTGGACCGCTTTACGCTGAAATCGAAATCGCAGAATACCCCCTTTGACGGCCAGCGGATGCAGGGCAGAGTGCTGGCAACCTATGTGGCCGGCGCGCCCGTTTTCCGGAGAGACTGATGCCTGCATTCGACACCCCGTTCCTGATGATGCTGCTCTGGGCCCTTGTGGGTTACGGGCTGGGGTCAATTCCCTTTGGTCTGGTGCTGACGCGGCTGATGGGACTTGGCAACCTGCGGGACATCGGATCGGGCAATATCGGCACCACCAATGTGCTGCGTACCGGATCGAAACTGGCGGCCTTGCTGACGCTGCTCCTGGATGGCGGCAAGGGCGCGGTCGCAGTCATTCTGGCGCGGATGCTGGCCGGAGAGGACGCGGCGCAACTGGCAGGTCTTGCGGCCTTCCTCGGCCATTGTTTCCCGGTCTGGCTGGGCTTCAAGGGTGGCAAGGGCGTTGCGACCTTCCTGGGCCTGATGCTGGCCCTGGCCTGGCCGGTGGGCGTTGCTGCCTGCCTGACCTGGCTGGCAGGCGCTGCGATCACCCGCATGTCATCGGCTTCGGCGCTATTGTCAGCGCTGGCCGCCCCGGTTTGGGCACTGCTGCTGGGTGTGCCGCAGATCGTGGCGCTGACCATTGCCCTGACCGTGATCGTTTTCTGGCGCCATTCGGAAAACATCGCCCGCCTGCGCGCCGGAACCGAACCGAAAATCGGCCAGAAATAACTCCGGCGCACCCGGCGCACCCGGCCTATGTGGCCAGCGGCAGCGGCGCCCCAACGCGGTTGCGACCTTGACGCTTGGCCAGATAAAGCGCCTCATCTGCGCGCCGCAGCACCTCCTCCACCGGGTTGCGGCCATCGGCATAGCCAAGCCCGATGGAAATCGTGCAGTTCAGCTCTTTGTCCAGCACCTTGACGGTCTGCCGCTCCACCGCCTGCCGGATGTCCTCGGCGCGCTGCATGGCATCATCGAGATCCTTTTGCGGCAGGCAGACCACGAATTCCTCGCCGCCATAGCGCGCCGCCAGCCCGTCCTGCTTCACGTGTTCTTCAATCACCGCGGCGACGCGGCGGATCACCTCATCCCCTACAAGGTGGCCATAGGTATCGTTCACCTGCTTGAACAGGTCGATATCCAGCATGAGGAAACTGCCCCGTAGATCCCCCTGCATCTCATGCATCTGCCGCATGAAATGACTGCGGCTGAGCAGGTTGGTCATCTGGTCATGGGCCAAAAGATGCTCCAGCTGTTTGTTAAGCTGGTGGATTTCAAGCGAGCGGTTGGCCGACATCAGGCAGGCAGGCGGCGCGATCAGCAGCGGCCCCAGAATCGAAGCCCGAAGCATATCGGTCGTCAGCCCATCCCCCAGCAACAGCCATGTCAGCAGAACCGAAAGGCAAACGGCCATGCCGGTAATGCCCACGACATATTTCCATTTGTCGGCCTCGGAGCGAATTTTAAACATGATGACTCTTGATCGGATGTGCGGTCCGGTTCCTAGCATGCAATGGTTAAAGCTCCCTGCCGCGCAAAAGCAGTTTTAACCATTCTTTTGCGTCAGACCCTGTTCATCCGGTCAGGCTCCCTGTCCTTTGTTCGCAATGCGCTGGTGCGGCGCAACATTCGACACTGCGACCGCAGGCGCCGTGCCCCCATCACAGAAAACACGCAGCCTTGTGATGTGCAGTTCTGAACACCCAAAAGTGCCACCAAGCGCAGTCACTATGAGTTGTTTTGAACGTGAGCGCCTCTGCCTCCACATGGGTGCTGTGACAGCCGCAAAGGGTTGCACGCAGACTATCGACCCAAGGGCCGACACATGGCGCATTTCGTCATCGGCCCGCATTCCAAAGGATGGAACCATGAACAAATTCAAGACTATTGTGAGCGGTGTCGCGCTGTCCGTTGCACTGGCGACTTCGGCGATGGCAGCAGGCGTGGAACTGAACGCGTCCTCGACCGGCCTGGCCCTGCAAGGCTACGACCCGGTTGCATATTTCACCGTTGGTGAGCCGACCCCCGGCAACTGGAAAATCACCGCGCTGCACAACGACGCTCTGTATCGCTTTGCTTCCGAAGAAAACAAAGTTGCATTTGAAAAGAACCCCGAAGCCTACCTGCCCGAGTACGGCGGATACTGCGCATTCGGCGCGGCCATGGGCTTCAAATTCGACGGCGACCCGACCCTGTGGAAAATCGTTGACGACAAACTGTACCTGAACCTGGCAACCGACATCCAGGAGCGCTGGGAAGGTGACGTCGCAGGCTTCATCGAAAAAGCCGACGCAAACTGGGGCGACATCGAGCACAAAGATCCGGTTGAGCTGCAGAACCAGTAAGGTTCCCACGCCGTAGCAAAAGCGACCTCACTCACGGACGCTTTACCCGGCGGCAGGATTTCCCTGCCGTCGGTTTTTTCTTGACTCGACTCGCAATCCAGTTATTTCTGCAATTACAGAAATTTCAGGATCACTCGAATGAACCTCACCCCGGCCATGCAGAACTTCATCCTCCACTGGGGCGAAATGGGCTCCAAATGGGGCGTGAACCGGTCTGTTGCGCAGATCCACGCGCTCTTGCATATCTCGCCCGATGCGCTGACCGCCGAGGAAATTTGCGACACGCTGAACCTTGCCCGCTCCAACGTGTCCAACGGGCTAAAGGAACTACAGTCACAAGGGCTGGTCAAATCCTCCCGCCAGCTGGGCGACCGACGCGATCATTTCACCTCGATCCGCGACATGTTCGATCTGGTGGATGCCGTGATCGCCGCCCGCCGTGAACGCGAGTTCGCCCCTACCTTACGCGCCCTTGAAGAGGTCATGGCCGAGGCCGAAGAGGACAACACCCCCAAGGTCATCAAGGCGCGCATGGGCGAGACCCTGCGCGTGATGCAGATGTTTGATGACTGGTACATGGACTTTTCCCGCCTGCCCCGCGCGGTGCATCTGGCGGTGCTGAAGATGGGATCGAAACTGGTGCGCTTCCTGCCCGGCGGTAAATCCGACTAGACCTGCCCAAAAAATTTTACCTGGAGATTTCACAAATGACAGAAATAACTGATAGGCTAAAAAATACTGAGCCCGAAGTCGTGGCAAAGCGCCACCTGGTGGACCCCGTTGCCTTCGCCCTCGCCGTCGTCGGCGGGCCGCTGCTGGCTGGATTGATAGGAGCACCGACTCTGATCAGCCCCTTCGCCACCCTTATCGGCGGACCAGTTTATGTTCTGGCCGGAACACCAATAATGCTGGCCTACCTGGCCATGCGCGACTCCACTCCGGAAGCATGGGCAGGGCTGGCATTTCTTACCAACCTCATTCTGTTTGGGATCATTCTACAACTGCCTGACATGTCCCGTTCCACACAAAGCTGGGATGGCATGCGCTTGGTTTGGGGAAGTCTCTTTGCCCCTATCTGGGGCTGGATTAGCGGCTGCATTTACGCCTCTCTCAAACGTGATTTTTACAAACAACCCCTCTGAATCGAAAGGACACCACCATGCTGTTTCAAATCGCAACCTACCTCGCCCTCGCCCTTCTCATGGTCACCGCGATGACCCTGATGATCCTCAAAATTTCCAGCATCTTAGGCGACTGCCCGCAATCGGGCAGTGCCGCGCAGGCGGCAGGCGTCACCATCGCAACCGGCTATGCCATGATCGCCCTCGGGGGCATCGGGCTGATCGGCGCCGCGATGCCGGTGCTTGACCTAGGTGTCTGGGGCCTGTTGCCCGCGCTCGGCTTTGCTGCGATCTGCCTCGGTCTCGGCTTCGCCCACGCCGTCGCCACCCTGCGCGCCGTGGTCCGCGAGGCGGTGAACCCACCTGCCACAGTTGCCACAGGCAAACCGGCCGCAAGCGCCGCTTGAGCCCAGGCCCCCAGAAAGCGGGGCGCCTCAGCGGCGCCCCGTTTTACGTTTTGGATCAGTAGCTGTATTCGGCGTAGATCCGGGTCAGATCGCCGTTCCAGTCGCCGTGATAATGCTCCAGCAGTTCGTCTGCCGGGACCTTGCCGCTGTCGATGCTTTCCTTCAGTGCATTCAGGAAATGCGTCTCGTCAGGGACCATGCCACCAGCGCCGGGACGGGCGCGCGCCTTGAGGCCTGCCTCGGAAATCTCCAGCACCTGACGCGCCAGATCGTGCATCTTGATGTCTCCGACCTCGGCCTGCAGCGCCTGTTCCGCCGCGCCCACGCGCAGGGCCTCGCGGGTTTCCGCATCCCAGCCCTTGACCAGATCCCAGGCCGCATCGAGGCTGTTTTGGTCGTACATCAGACCCACCCAGAAGGCCGGCAGCGCGCAGAGCCTGCGCCAGGGGCCGCCATCGGCGCCGCGCATCTCCATGTATTTCTTGATCCGCGCCTCGGGAAAGGCGGTGGTCAGGTGGTCAGCCCAATCGCTGAGCGTCGGGGTTTCACCGGGCAGCGCGGGCAGTTTGCCATTGAGGAAATCGCGGAAGGACTGACCCAGCGCGTTGATGTATTCACCATCGCGGTAGACGAAATACATCGGCACATCGAGCGCGTATTCCACGTAGCGTTCAAATCCCATGCCCTTTTCAAAGACGAAGGGCAGCATGCCGGTGCGGGCATCGTCGAGATGGCGCCAGATCTTGCTGCGCCAGGACTTGTGGCCGTTGGGTATACCTTCGAAGAAAGGCGAATTGGCAAACAGCGCAGTGGCCACCGGCTGCAACGCCAGGGCGACGCGCAGTTTCTGCACCATGTCGGCCTCAGAGGCGAAATCAAGGTTCACCTGCACCGTGGTGGTGCGGCGCATCATGTCCCGGCCCATGGTGCCGACCTTGGCCATGTAATCGTTCATCAGCCGGTAACGCCCCTTGGGCATCAGCGGCATCTCGTCATGGGTCCAGATCGGAGCGGCGCCAAGGCCGATGAAACCGACGCCGATCTTGTCGGCGATTTCCTTCACCTCGCGCAGGTGGACGTTTACCTCGTCGCAGGTCTCGTGAATGGTTTCCAGAGGCGCGCCCGAAAGCTCCAGCGCCCCGCCGGGTTCAAGGCTGACGTTGGCGCCATCCTTGGTCAGACCAATGAGGTTGCCGCCTTCGGTGACGGGCGACCAGCCATAACGATCACGCAGCCCTTCCAGTACCGCCTGGATCGAGCGTTGACCGGCGTAGGGCAGCGGTTTCAGCGTATCCTTGCAATAGCCGAACTTCTCGTGCTCGGTGCCGATGCGCCAGTCGGCGCTCGGTTTACAGCCGGAGGCCAGGTATTCGGCCATCTGTTCGTGGCGTTCGATCGGTCCGCCGCCGGACTGGGGAATGGACATGCCGGGCACTCCGTCCTGTTGTTTCGCTGTTTTCGGCGGTCAGAAGTGGGGCCAAACGACGCCGGTGTCAATGCAGCCTTTGGTGGGTGGGTCGGCTTGGGATGCGCTCCCAGATCACGACCTGGTGAGCACCGGCCTTGCGCAGCTCGGCCAGCATCCGCTCCGTGCGCAACCCCGGAAGGCTGGCAAAGACGTCAAACAGCGCCTCGTGACCTTCGGCGTTGACCGGGATCGCCAGCGGCGGCTGTCCCGGCTGTTCCAGCACCCAATGGGGCGGTTTCGCGGTGTGATCCAGCCGCAGCCGTTCGATTTCGGAGGCCGCAACGGCGCCGCCCGTCAGAGGACCGAAATAGGCGATCTGCCCTTCGTCCACCTGCACCACACCCGGCCCGCCTGCGCCCAGCCGAAATCGCAGCCGCTGCGCCCCCACCACGGCCAGAACCAGCCCGACCGCAATCAGCGCCCAGCCGGTCATGGCGGTAAATCCATAGGAGGTGAAAGCCCACTTCAGCCCCACCAGCAGCATCAGCGCCGCGACGATCAGCTCGCGCCAGCGCCACAGGCTGGCCTGTGCTTCGGGTCGGATGAAACTCATGGCACCTCCTGTTCCGGGGCAAAAAGCACCAGAGAAAATGATCCAGCGGGCCGGAACCCGATTGCCTCATAGGCGCGCGCTGCTGCCGGGCTGGCGGCGAACAACACGGCCCGCTGCGCCCCGGCCTTGCGGGCCTCGTCCAGATGCAGGGCGACGGCAAGGCGCGCCAACCCCCTGCCCCGCAAACCCGGCGGCGTATAGACGCCACCGATCTGCACCACCTCCGGTATCTGGGCATTGAACCCTGTCATGGCAACCGGTTGTCCGGCAATTGAAAGAACCCGGTGGCTGTCACGGTCAAGGTAACCGGCGATATCCTGCGCCGCCTTTTCTTCACTGACCTCCGCCCCGGCCCCCAGAACTTCGCGATGATATGCCGCCCGCCAGTCCAGCACCAGATCGCGCGGCGCCGCGGCCAGCGGGATCAGCGCCGCCTGTTCAGCCTTCGGTATTTCCAGCTGGTCAAGGTCAAGGGAGAACCCCGGCTCGTTTTCATCCAGCCGGGTCGGGCAGGAGACAAGATCGCTGGCGGCGAGAAAGGCGCGCAGCTGTGCGGTGTCTCCGGCGCAGCCCACGATGCTCCGCCCGGCCAGCAGCGCAGATGCCTCCTGCCAGTCTTCGGCGCGCGCGTGGGGCGCCTGCATCAGCACCATGCCCGCCTCTGTCAGACCAAAGACGCCCGAGTGGTCATCCTGCACCCAAAGATCCATCTCCTGTCCATTGCCGGGATCCTGCAGGTTGCCCAGAAGGAACATCGAGCTTTGCAGATGCTGGCGCAGCAGGCGCTCTATCTGCGGAATGTCAGCCGCGCGGGCGGCGCGCCAGACCATGTCACCAATCCCCGAGACTTTGCTGCCACAGGGTCATTGCCGCCACCGCTGCGGTGTCGGCGCGCAGGATCCGCGGGCCAAGGCTGACCACATGGGCCTGCTCCATCCCGTGCAGACGCTTGCGCTCAGCCTCAGAGAAACCGCCTTCGGGACCGATGAGGATGGCCCAGGATCCTGGCTGAGAGACTTCGCCCGGACGATAGGCCGGGCAGCGCCCCTCCGCCCCCGGACGGCCGCCACCCTCGACGCGATCCAGAAACAGCCTCTGCCCCACCTCGGCCTCGTCGCAGAACATCAACTGACGCTCCTGCGGCCAGTGATCCAGCAGGCGCGACAGTTTCTGCAGATCCGTCACCTCGGGAACGAAGGTACCACCGCATTGCTCGGCCGCCTCCACCGCGTGGGCCTGTAGCCGGTCCTGGCGAATACGCTCGGAATTGGTGAAGTCGGTCTGCACCGGCAGGATTCGCGCCGCGCCCATCTCGGCGGCCTTTTCGACGATGAAATCGGTGCGCGCCTTCTTGATCGGGGCAAAAATCAGCCACAGGTCTGGCGGCATCTGCAAGGGGCGCGTCTGCTCAAGACAGCTCAATACCCCGCCGCGTTTGCCTGCTTCGGCTACCTCGGCCAGCCATTCTCCATCACGCCCGTTGAACAGGGCCACCTTGGCGCCGACAGCCTGCCGCATCACCCCGAAGAGGTAATGTGCCTGATCCCGGTCCAAAGGAATGGTTTGCCCTGCCCCCAAGGGGTGCTCTACATACAGTCTGATCTTCGCACTCATGAGGTCCTACATATGCAAGGGCAATCGCCAACACCAGATGGTCAGGTCGCAGATGCGGTCAAGGGGAATTGGGTGGACACCCACGCGCCCGCCTGGTCGCGCCCCTATCTGCGGCTGAGCCGCGCAGACCGCCCGATCGGCACATGGCTGTTGCTGATCCCCTGCTGGTGGGGTCTGGCGCTGGCCATCCTCTGGGATGACACCCCGGTCTGGCAGGACGCCTGGATCTTTGTCGCCTGTGGGCTTGGCGCCTGGCTGATGCGCGGTGCGGGCTGCACATGGAACGACATCACCGACCGCAACTTTGACGGCGCGGTCGAGCGTACCCGATCACGACCGATCCCATCCGGACAGGTGACCGTGCGCGGCGCGGTGACTTGGATGTGCGCGCAGGCGCTTGTGGCCTTTGGCATCCTGATGACCTTCAACTGGGCTGCCATCGGCATGGGCGTGCTGGCGCTGCTGCCAGTTGCCGTCTACCCCTTTGCCAAAAGGTTCACCTGGTGGCCGCAGATCTTCCTTGGGCTGGCCTTCAACTGGGGGGCCATGCTGGCCTGGGTGGCGCATACCGGATCGTTGGCATGGCCGCCGGTCATCCTCTATCTGGCGGGGATTGCCTGGACGCTGTTTTATGACACCATCTATGCACATCAGGACACCGAGGACGACGCGCTGATCGGCGTCAAATCCACCGCCCGCCTGTTTGGCGACAACAGCCCCAGCTGGCTGCGCCGCTTCATCGTGGCAACCGTGGGCCTGATGGCCCTTGCCGTTGTGCTGGCCGCACATGTCGATGCCAACCTGCTGACCCTGCTGATTGCGCTTGCCGGTCCCTGGGCTATGGGCTGGCACATGACCTGGCAATTGCGCGTATTTGATCCCGAAAACAACCCCCGCCTGTTGAAGCTGTTCCGGCTCAACCGCGATACCGGCTTGATTCCGCTGATCTTCTTTGCCGTGGCCACTTTCGTGTGATTGAACAGGCCGCCGCTGGCCTGTATGACAGAGCCCAACCGTATCTGGGAATGCTGTTGCAATGCGCCTGTCTTCGTTTCTGATCCCGACTTTGTCCTTCGCCGCGGCGGCAGGGCTGAGCCTGATCGCAGCGGGGTTTGCCGTCACAGCCGTCGAGCGTGGCAGCGAGCGCGAAGTGCGCCGGTCTCTGGATGTTGCGGGCCTGCACTGGGCCGAGGTCACCGCCGACGGGCTGCGGGTCACCCTGCAGGGCACCGCCCCGGACGAAGCCACCCGGTTTGCAGCGATCTCTCTGGCAGGCAGCATTGTCGATGCGGCGCGGGTGATCGACGATATCACGGTGCCGCCCTCGGACGGATTGGCGCCGCCGCGGTTTTCGGCGGAAATCCTGCGCAATGATCGGGGCATTTCAATCAGCGGGTTGATCCCGCTGTCCGCCTCGCGCGAGACGCTGGTCGGACAGCTGGACCGCATCGCCGAAGACAACAACAAGAAGGTCGCCGATCTTCTGGAAACCGCGGATTACCCGCTCCCCGATGGCTGGGACCCGGCGCTGAAATTCGCCGTCGCGGCGTTGGAGCTGCTGCCGCGCTCCAAGATCTCGGTCGAGGCAGGCGCGGTTTCGGTGACCGCAATCGCCGACAGCACCGAAGAACGCGACAGTTTTGAACGCCAGCTGAGCAGGATGGCACCGCCGCAGATCCGTCTCAGCCTTGATATTGCCGCGCCGCGCCCGGTGATCACGCCCTTTACCCTGCGGTTTCTGATTTCCGAAAGCGGTGCCCGGTTCGATGCCTGCTCAGCCGAGGACGAGGAAAGCCGCGCCCGCATCCTGTCCGCCGCCCGCGCTGCCGGACTGGAGGGAGAGGCCGACTGCGTGATTGGCATGGGGGTTCCCTCCCCCACATGGGCCGATGCCGCCGAACTCAGCATTCAGAGCCTTGCGGAATTGGGTCAGGGCTCGGTCACCATCGCCAACGCCGATATCACCCTTGTCGCCGCCGAAGGCACGCCGGAGGCCCAATTCGACACAGTGGTGGGAGAGCTGGAAACCGCGCTGCCGCAGGTCTTTGCCCTGCACGCGGTGCTGCCCATGCCGGAAACCGATGCCGCTGCCGGACCGCCCGAATTCACCGCCACGCTCAGCCCCGAAGGCCAGGTGCAGCTGCGCGGGCGCATCACCGATGCCGCCACCCGCACCATCGCCGACAGCTATGCCAAGGCGCGGTTTGGCTCCGACAGCGTCTATACCGCCGCGCGCGTGGCCGAGGGACTGCCTGCCGATTGGCCGGTGCGGGTGCTGGCCGGGCTTGAGGCGCTTTCCTATCTGGAGCGCGGCGCGGTCAGCGTCACGCCAGAGGATCTAACCCTGCGCGGCATGAGCTACCGCAAGGATGCCTCCTCAGAGATTGCCAAGTTCCTGTCCGCCAAACTGGGCGAGGCCGAAGACTATGAGCTCGACATCACCTATGAAGAGCCGCCCGCGCCCAAGGATCAACCGATGGCGCCGGAGCTGTGTCAGGCGGCGCTGACCAGCGTGCAGCTGGAGAACGGCAAGATCACCTTTGAGCCCGGCTCGGCCACGGTGGAGGCCGGCAGCAACGTGATCATCGACAAGATCGCCGCGATCCTTGAGAAATGCGGCCCGATACGGCTGGAAATCCAAGGCCACACCGACAGCCAGGGGCGTGAGGAGATGAACCAGAACCTCAGCCAGGCGCGAGCGCAATCGGTTCTCAACGAATTGCGGGCGCGGCGGATCCTGACCTCGACCTATATCGCGCGCGGATTTGGCGAAAGCAGCCCGATCGCCTCGAACGACACCGAGGAAGGCCGCGAAGCCAACCGCCGCATCGATTTCCGCCTGCTGCTGCCGACGACTGGCGAGAGCGAGGAAAGCACCCTCGACAGCGCCGCAGCGCCCGTGGAGGAGACGACAGCAGAGGCCAAAGCCCCTGCAGCCGAAGGCGAAACCGAAACCCAGGCTGAAACCCAAGCAGAAGACGCCGAGGGTGACGACGCACAGGCGGCTGACACTGAGACCGGCGACACAGAACAGGAGACATCGGGCCAATGAACAGGACAGAGTTCATCCTCACCACCGCAATCATCCTGTTTGCCGCCTTCGCGATGGGCTGGTTTGCCAATTGGCTGGTGCACCGTTTCACCCGCGTCCGGCAAAGCGACGTGGCCGATCTGGACCGGATGAGCCAGGAATTGCACGAGGCCGAAGAGACACGCGATCAGGCGATCACCTACCTGCAACAACGCGAAGCGGAGCTGACCAACCAGCTGACCCAGACCGAAGCCGAGCTGAGCGCGGCCATGGAAGGTCTGCGCGATGCCCGCCGCGAGGCCGAAGAGTTGCGCGCGCAGCTGAACCACTGATCTAAAAAAACCGCCCCGGCCATCCTGCCCGGGAAGAGGATCGGGCGGAACGGCCGGGGCGACGGGTTCTGCGGCCCATGTTCCAATGCACATGGGCCGCTTGATGGCTTACCAGGAATTATAGCCGAGGTATTTGCCGGACATCTCGATCTTGACCCGGTCGCCCTTTTCGTGGGGCACGCGGATCACCTGCATGTCGAAATCGATGGCCGACATGATGCCGGTGCCGAATTTCTCTTCGATCAGCGCCTTGATGGTCGGGCCGTAAACTCCGACGATTTCGTACAGGCGATAGATGCAGGGATCGGTGGGGATGGCTTGCTCCCAGACCTTGGTCGGCGGCTCTTCCAGAACCGAGACCGCCTCTTGCGGCAGCGCGAGGGCCGTCACCAGCGCTTCGGCCTTGTCCTTGGGAAAGCCATTCATGCCCATGCAGGCCGAATGGGTCCAGACCGGCGACATGCCGATCTTTTCGGCGATGCCTTCCCAGGTCATCCCGGCCTGTTTCTTGGCCGAGAGGATCATCATGGTCACGTCTTCTTTGCTCATCATCGTGGGCACCTCAAAAGTATCTTTCATCTGTTGTCCTCCTGATTTGTCTTCAGCCGGTCGCGCCGACCTGTCAGTCGTTGACCGCCTGTAGGTGGCGGGCCGGTTCCGGTTCTGGTGCGGCTTCGGTGGCGGATTCTGCCGCAGTTTTGTCGATCCGCACGGTTTCGGGCCGCTGATCGGGATCGTCGCTTTTCTGTCCGGCCAGTTCTTTCGACCGCTGGCCAAGGAACTGCACCAGGTGGTTGCGGATGGCGTAGTAGTTGGGATGTTCGACGATCTCGGTACGGCTGCGCGGACGCGGGATGGTGATCTCCACCGACTCCGCCACACGGGCAAAAGGACCGTTGGTCATGAGCAGGATGCGGTCAGCCAGCAAGATCGCCTCGTCGATGTCATGGGTGATCATGAACACTGTCTGCTCGGTCCCGCCCCAGATCTTCAGGAGTTCGTCCTGAATGGTGCCCCGGGTCAGCGCATCCAACGCGCCAAAGGGTTCATCCAGCAGCAACAGCTTGGGATGGTTGGCAAAGGCCCGCGCGATGGAGACCCGCTGACGCATACCACCCGACAGTTGGCTCGGCTTGCGCTGAACCACATCGCCTTCAAGCCCGACCATGGCCAGATATTCCCGGGCGTGTTCTTCGACCTTGGCCTTGGACCAGTCGGGATAGCGCGCCTTCACACCAAAGGTGACGTTCTTCAGGGTCGAAAGCCAGGGCAGCAGCGAATAGTTCTGGAACACCACCCCGCGGTCCAGCGACGGGCCGGAGACCTCGGTGCCATCCATCTTGACCACGCCCGAAGTCGGCTCAGCCAACCCGGCAAGGATGTTCATGATCGTCGACTTGCCGCAGCCAGAGTGGCCAAGGATGCAGACGAACTCTCCCTTTTCGATGCCAAAGGTGGCGTTTTCGAAAACGGTCAGGGTGCCCCCCTGACCGTCGGGGAATTTCTGCGTCAGACGCTCGATACTGAGAAAGGGTTTAGGCATTGGAATGCTCCTATTCGGCGTAGGCGACGGCGCGCTGCAGGACACCAAAGGCGGCATCCAGCAACATGCCAACAACGCCAATCATGAGGATCGAGAAGATGACGGAGGTCAGGTCGAGATTGTTCCACTCGTTCCAGACGTAGTAGCCAATGCCGGTTCCCCCCACGAGCATCTCTGCCGCAACGATCACCAGCCAGGCGATGCCGATGGAGATCCGCATACCGGTGATGATGGTCGGCGCCGCCGCAGGCAGGATCACCGTGAAGGCGGTGCGCAAAGCGCCGAGTTCATGCGTGCGGGCCACGTTGACCCAGTCCTCGCGCACCCCGGCAACGCCAAAGGCAGTGTTGAGCAGCATCGGCCAGATCGAACAGATGAAGATCACGAAGATCGCCGAGGCCTCGCTGTCCTGAATAATGAAGAGCGCAAGCGGCATCCAGGCCAGCGGCGAAATCGGGCGCAGCACCTGAATGAAGGGGTTGAAGGCCTTATAGGCGACCTGGCTCATCCCGATAAGGAAACCCAGTGGGATCGCGATCAGCGCCGCCATCAGATAGCCGGTCAGCACCCGGTAGATGGAATAGCCGATCTGGATGCCGATGCCCTTGTCGTTGGGACCGGCATCATAGAAGGGGTTCGACAGCTGTTCCCAGGCCTTGGCGATCACCTGGCTTGGCGGGGGCACGCCCGCCTTGGGGGCCCCGCCGCCGGTCAGGCGCTCGTATTCCGTCAACTCGGACGCGGCCTTCTGGGCGGGAATGGCGGCCTCCCAGATCAGGAGGCCCACCACCAGCATCACCACGGACAGGATCACCGCGCGCTGATTGACTGAAAGGTTATCCAGCATGGATCACCCCTTTCTGATCGCAAAGCTGGACACGTATTCTTCGGGCTTGGCCGGATCGAAGGTCTTGCCCATGATGGTGTGCGATTTGTAGGTAACATCGGGCGCCTCGTAGCCGAGATCGTTCATCACCTTCTTGGCGTCGGCGGCCAGATAGACCTGCTCGGCCACCGTTTTGTAATCGACGTCGCCTTCGATATAGCCCCAGCGTTTCATCTGGGTCAGGATCCAGACCCCCATGGAATGCCAGGGGAAGGGGTCGAAATCGATCCGGTCGGGCACGCGCTGAACCTCGCCCAGACCATCGGCATAGGTGCCGGTCAGCACCTGTTCGATCACCGGAACCGGCTGGTTCAGATAGTTGGTCGGTGCGATGGCTTCAGAGATTTCCTTGCGGTTTTCGGGGTTTGACGCGTATTGCGTGGCGTCGATGATCGATTTCAGCAGGGCGCCGTATGTGTTCGGCAATTCGGTCGCAAAGGACAGCGGCGCGGCAAAGGCACAGCAGGGGTGACCTTCCCAGATGTCCTTGGTCAGCATGTGGATATAGCCGATGCCTTCCCAGACGGCGCGTTGGTTGAACGGGTCGGGCGACAGGTAACCATCAAGGTTGCCAGCGCGCAGGTTGGCGACCATCTCCGGCGGCGGCACCACGCGGATCTGGATATCGACATCCGGGTCCAGCCCGTGCTCGGCCACGTAATACCGCAGCAGGAAGTTGTGCATCGAGTATTCAAACGGCACGCCGAAGGTGAAGCCTTTCCATTGTTTCGGATCGCGCTTGTCCAGGTGTTCGTTCGACAGCACGATAGCCTGGCCGTTAATGTTCTCGACTGCGGGCATGATGTAGGGTTCAGCGATGGATCCGGCGCCCAGTGTCATCGCCAGCGGCATCGGTGTCAGCATGTGGCTGGCGTCATATTCCCCCGACAGCGACTTGTCGCGGGCCACGGCCCAGCCGGCCGTCTTAATGACCTGCGCATTGAGGCCATAGCGCTCGTAGAAGCCCATCGGCTGCGCCATGATGATCGGGGTGGCACAGGTGATCGGAACAAAGCCGATGTTGAGATCGGATTTCTCCGGCGGGCCCAACTCGTCGAGGATCGCCGCCTTGGCCTGTTCCATCGGAAAGACCGAGGCCAGCGCCGCAGCCACCGTGCTGCCGCCCAGCATGCCCATGAAAGAGCGGCGACCGATGTCATTGTGCCCAAAGACCGAGCGCACGATGGCGCTTTCGACGGCGCGCTCCATCATGTCGTCAGAGGACATATGCTGCGGCTCGGTGTGGCCCTTGTCATGGCCGTGTCCGGATAGGCATCCATCGCAACCGCAATCGGCGCCGTGTCGCAGATCGGTCTTATCCGAGAACGGATTTCCAAGGCTCTTTGTCGTCATGGGTGTCCCCTTTCAGTCAATGTTTCGTAAACTCTGACAGTCGCCACAGGACAAAAAAAGCAGCCGCCCAACATTTGTGCAGCAAACAAAAACACATTATTTCAGTACGTTATGCTGATTTCTGGACGCCCACATTTACGACATATCGTAAATTACGAAATTTCGTTTAAACCTGACGAGGGCGGAGATTAACCTTTTCCCATGTCACTCGATCTTCTCAACGCCGATTCCCTTTTGCAGTCGATTCCCGAGGCCATGCTTGTCCTCGACACCACGGAAGACCGGGTGGTTGACTGGAACCAATCCGCTGCCCGGCTCCTCGGAAACGGGCACGACGGCAGCGCGCCCCTGCCCTTCTCACACTACCTGGGCAAGGACATGCCCCGCTTCGTGGTGTTCCTCGAGGAGGTGGATCATCGCGGCGCAAGCTGGACCCGCGATGTTACCCTGCGGGCCGGGGACGGTAGCGCGCTGAGCTGCGAACTCCGGGCCCAGCCGGTGCCCGGGCAGGACGGCTGGATCATCCTGGCGCTGACCGATCTGCGCGCCCTTGATCAGCGCGCCGAAACTGCTGCGCTGGCGGAAACCTTTCGTGCCGGCCTTGTGAACTGGAAACGCACCGAAGGTTTCTTTGCCGAGCTGGAACGCCAGAACCAGCTGATCCTCAACGCTGCAGGCGAAGGCATCTACGGTGTCAACGCCGAGGGCAAGACCACATTCGTCAACCGCGCGGCGCGTGAGATGCTGGGCTGGACGTCTGAGGATCTGCTGGGCAAGGACATCCACTCGATGATCCACCATCATCACCTCAACGGCGAACACTACCCGTCGCAGCAATGCCCGATCTACCGCTCCTTCCGCTTCGAACAGGTCCACCGGATCGAGGACGAGGTATTCTGGCGCAAGGATGGCAAGCCGATCCGGGTCGAATATGTTTCGACCCCGATCTATGATCAGAAGGTGCTGGTTGGGGCGGTGGTGATCTTCCGCGACATCACCGAGCGCAAGGAAAGCGAACGCAAGCTGCGCGAGGCGATGGAAGAGGTCGCGGCCCTACGTGACCGGCTGGAACAGGAAAACGCCTATCTGCAGGAGGCAATCACATCAGAGCGCGCCCATCACGACATCATCGGATCCTCGCCCGCCATCCGGCAGATCGTGGCCCGCATCGATCTGGTGGCCAAGACAACGGCGACTGTCCTGATCAGCGGCGAAACCGGCACCGGGAAATCGCTGGTCGCCACCGAAATCCACAAGACCAGCCCCCGCGCCCGGCGCCCGCTGATCCATTTCAAATGCAGTTCCGTCGCCCCCGAGGAGGTCGAGGCCGAACTGTTCGGCCAGATGCGCGGCGCCCCGAATGGCGCCATGCGCGACAAGCCCGGCAAACTGGAACTGGCCCACGGCGGCACCCTGTTCATCGACGATGTCGAGGAACTGCCGGTCGAAATTCAGGGCAAACTGCTGCACGCCCTGCAAAGCGGATCCGTCACCCGGCTGGGCGATACCCGGGAAAAGCCGCTCGATATCCGGGTGATCGCGGCGACCTCGCTGGCTGAGGAGACCGTGCGCCGCACCGGGCGCATCCGCGAGGATCTGTTTCTGTTCCTCAACGTCTTTCCCATCAACTGCCTGCCACTGCGCGACCGCCGCGAAGACATTCCGCTGCTGGCCGCACACCTGCTGAAGATCGCCTGCCGCAGGCTGAACCGGCCGGTGCCGGTGATCACCGAACGGGTGATGCAGCAGATGCAGGCCTATGACTGGCCCGGCAACGTACGCGAATTGCACAATGCGATGGAGCGCGCCGCCATCGTCTCGCAGGATCGCAAGCTGGTCATCGAACTCTCCGGCACGACCCAAGACGCCCCGGTGCCCGGCACCAGGTTCCATACCGAGGCCAGAATGCAGGAGATGATCCGGGACAATATCATCGCCGCCCTGCGCGAAGCGGGTGGGCGCGTCTCCGGCCCGACCGGCGCCGCCGCCCTATTGCAGATTAAACCGACGACGCTCTATTCGCGGATCAAGTCCTTTGACATCACGCCGCTGGACTGGGGCTGAAGTCAGACAGCAGTCACGGCCTTTGGACCCTCGGCGGTCTGGCCCGCCGCCGTTTGCGATTGCACTGTGGGCACCCCGCCCTCTGGCCAGGTGACCAGCAGGATCGCGCAGCCGGTGATGTGGCAGGCCGCGATGACATCCGCCAAAGAGCCGACAGTGGCAGCAAAATGCCGCTCCCCGGGTTTGGAGACCTCCACCGCGATATCAACGGGGCTGTCCGCAGGCAGGCCTTTCTGCATCAACTGATCCGCGAGCCGCCGCGCCTGACGCACCGACATGTAAAAGGCCGTCGTCGTGCCCGGTCCCGACAGGCGGGTGCAATCGGGAAAAGGATCGCTGGCACAGCCGGTGCCCGTAGTCAGCACCAGCGCATTGGCAACACCGCGACTGGTCAGGCTGCGCCCCAGCGCCGCCCCAGCGGCTGAGGCTGCAGTGATGCCAGGCACCAGCTCAACCGGGATGCCCGCCTCATCAGCCGCCTCCATCTCTTCGCTGGCGCGGCCAAAGATGCCGGGATCGCCGGATTTCAGCCGCACAACGCGGCGTCCTTTCAGAGCTTCGGTTACGATCACGCGGTTGATCTTCTCCTGCGGCCAGCTGTGCGCCCCGACATGTTTTCCGACAAAAACCATTTCAGTACCGGGCCGGGCAAGCTCCAGCACTTCGGGATCGACCAGCCGGTCGTAGAAAATCACGTCGGCCTGCTGCAGGCGTTTGACGGCGCGCAGGGTCAAAAGGTCCGCCGCCCCCGGCCCTGCCCCGACCAAGGCGATATGACCTTTTGCCTGCCGTTCCTTCGGCGTGGAAGGGGCGCTAAGCTGGGGTGTCATCCGGTCCAGCGTGCGGCCCACCCGCGCCAGGATGAGGGAGGCAGGCCCTGAAGCGAGAGCAAGTGTTTGCACCGGGACAAACAGGGGGATGTGAAACAGCCGTTGCAGCAATGTCATGGGATGTCCTTTCAGGCTGTCAGGGGAAGCGATGTCGACGCGTGAGTACCATCGGGAAAGTGCAAGGGGCTGTCGGCACAGCCCAGCGTGTCCATGGCAAGATGAGCCGTGCCGAGGATGATTTCGGATTCGAAACGCGGCAGGGCGGCGGGGCTGACTGCGACCTTCAGCGAGTTGATCGGCCTGGCGCTGTCCGCCAGCCGCCGGGTGCCTTCCAGTCGGGCCGCCTCGGTTTCCTGCCAGGGGGCACCGTCCCGCAAACCGAAGGCCTCGATGGCCTTGGCCGGGTGGCGTTCGAATTCGCCGCCGCCCCCCTTGATCACGGTCAGGGATCGCAAGCCAAGTCGCTGGGCGGCATCGGCCTGCAACAGCCGGTAGGAGGGGTGAAAGACGCCCTGAACACTGGCAGCCGCGCCAGCGGGGTTTAGCATCCGGCACACCGTGTTGACGCAAGAACGCAGGCCAAGCACGGCACGCAGGGACAAGAGGTGCATTAGGGGCGGGCAAAGATTTTCCAGCGGCATATAAACGATATTCCCTGCGTTCAGCGCGGCTTCAGCCTCGGCGGGGGTATGGGCAATCGGGATGCCAAGGGTTTCAAGACCGTTTCGCACAGTGGGATCGGATCCGTTCCAGCCATGCAGCATCGCCCGTTTGCCGCTTTGGGCCACCATCAGCGCCGAGACAAGGAACCAGGGCAGCCCACGCGTGCGCCCTGCCGCATAGGACGGCCAGTCGAGGTCGACCCGCGGCAGCGCCGGGGCCTGTTCTTGTGCGGCAGCCGCGAAACCGGCGATCTCTTCCGCCGTTTCGCCCTTCATGCGCAAGAGCATCAACAGCGCGCCAATGGCCTCGGGCGCGGCGTCCTTGCCCAGCATCAGGGTCATGGCGTCCCGCGCTTCGTCTTGGGTCAAAGAGCGGGAGCGTCCGGGGCCACGGCCCAGGGTGGCGACATGACCGGCCAGGCTCATTCCGCAGCCTCCCGCTGATGGGTGCTTGCCAGAATGGCGGCCAGTTCCGGACGGCAGGAACCGCAGTTCGTACCCGCCTCCAGTGCGACACCGATCGCTTCCACTGTCATCAGGTGCTGGGTTTCGATGGCACTGATGATGGTGTTGATCCCAATCCCGAAGCAGGAGCAGATCACCGGACCGGGGTCAGGCACATCCGCCGGGGGGCGACCGGTCAGAACCTCTGTGCCTGCCGCATCCGGGAGCGTGGCAAGATAGTCCCGCACCACCGCCACCGGTTCCCGGTCGACAAACAGGGCCGCAAGCAGGCGCCCCTTGTCGAACAGGGCGATCCGGGCCGTTCCCCGCGCGGGGTCCAGAATGGTGGCGGCTTCGGCGTCGGGCAGATCGAACAGGCGGCGGGCTTCCTCTTCCCAATCAGGGGCAGGCGCATATCCGGCCATCTCGGCGCGATAGCCGCCACGGGTGGGGGCCTGCGCCCAATAGTCGGCGTTTGGTGCCATTGGTCGGGTCGAGACGGCAAAACCATACCAGGCGGCCTCCATCTTCTGGACGGCAACGACGCTGGCCTTGCTTTCGGGCTGACCCGACACAGGGTCGGTTTCGGCTGCTACCAGATCGTCGATCCGGCCAGAGGGCGCGGTTTCCCCGGTCCAGTGGATCGGCGCAAAGACCTGCCCGGGTTGCACCGCGTCACTGATCCGGGCGCGCAGGATGGCGCTTCCATTGGGGCTGCGCACCTCCACAAGATCGGCAGGGGTGATACCCAATGTGGCGGCGTCATTGGGGTGCAGGTCAAGGAAGGGTTCCGGCATATGCGCGCCAAGGCGCGGTGAAAGCCCCGTGCGCGTCATCGTGTGCCATTGGTCGCGAAGTCGCCCGGTGTTCAGCCGGAAGGGGTACTTTGGCCCGGTCCTGGCTGCAGGCGGGCGATAGCGCAGCGGCAGCAGCCGGGCCTTTTTGTCGCCATGGTAAAAATTGCCATCGGCAAAGAACCGGCCACCGCTGCGATCTGCGATGACAGGCCAGCGTGTGGGGGCAAGGGTGTCATAGGCCGATGCCTCCAACCCGGAGAGGCCGGAGATGTCGAAATCGCGTCCGAACTGACCCGCGAGCCCAGAGAGGGCGGCATATTCACGGAAGATCTCAACCGGGCTTTCATAGTCAAAGGCCGCGTGCCAGCCCATGCGTTTGCCAACTTCGCAGAGGATCTGCCAGTCGGGGCGGGCCGCACCGGGCGCGGGCAGGGCCGCGCGCTGGCGGCTGATGGTTCGGTCGGAATTGGTGACGGTGCCGTCCTTTTCACCCCAGGCGCTGGCGGGCAGCAGCACCCGTGCCAGACGTGCGGTGTCACTGTGTTCGGTGATGTCACTGACCACGGTGAAGGGGCAGGCCTCGATCGCGGCGCGCACGGCGGCGGAGTCGGGCATCGACACGGCGGGGTTGGTGTGAATGACCCACAGCGCCTTGATCCGCCCATCGGCAACAGCGCGGAACATGTCCACCGCTTTCAGCCCCAGCACCTCGGGCATCTGCGGGGCCTGCCAGAAATCGCGCACCGCCTGACGGTGATCGGGGTTTTCCAGATCGAGATGACAGGCCAGCATGTTCGCCAGCCCGCCGACCTCGCGCCCGCCCATGGCATTGGGCTGGCCGGTCACCGACAGGGGCCCCATTCCAGGCCTGCCGATGCGCCCGGTGGCAAGGTGGCAGTTCAGAATGGCGTTGACCTTGTCGCTGCCGCTGGTCGATTGGTTGACCCCCTGGCTGTAGATGGTGACGGTCTTTTCTGTGCCGATCCACATGTCGCAAAAGGCGCGGACCTCCTCCTCCGACAGGCCGGTCGGGGACAGGGTCTCAAGCTGGGCTGCTTCGAGCGCAGCTTCGAACCCATTGGTGTGTTGCAGGAAATCGGGATCCACCGCGCCGCGCGCGCCGATCTCCCTCAGAAGGTGGTTGAACAGGGCCACGTCCGACCCCGGCTGCAAGGCCAGATGCAGATCGGCGCCGTCGCAGCTGGCGGTGCGGCGCGGGTCCACCACCACAATCTTGGTGCCGCGTGATTTGCGGGCCGCAAGAAGGCGCTGGTAAAGAACCGGATGGCACCAGGCGAGGTTCGAACCCACCAGCACCACCAGATCGGCCTCGTCCAGATCCTCGTAGGTGCCGGGCACGGTATCACTGCCAAAGGCACGTTTGTGCCCCGCCACGCTGGAAGCCATGCAGAGCCGCGAATTGGTGTCGATATTGGCCGAGCCGATGAAGCCTTTCATCAGCTTGTTGGCGACGTAGTAGTCTTCGGTCAGCAGCTGGCCCGAAACATAGAAGGCGACGCTGTCCGGCCCATGATCGCGGATCGACTGGGAAAACCGATCCGCAACCAGATCGAGCGCCGTGTCCCAATCGCTGTCCTGCCCGTCTATCTTTGGAGCAAGCAAACGATGCTCCAGCCCTAGAGTTTCACCCAAGGCTGAGCCTTTTGAACAGAGCCGCCCGAAGTTGGCCGGGTGGTCGGGATCGCCGCGCACGGAAAGCGCGCCGTTCTTGTCCTCAGACAACAGAACCCCGCAGCCCACCCCGCAATAGGGGCAGGTGGAGCGGATCCCGCCGGGCGCGCTCATGCGGCGCTCCGCCGGGCAAGGGCACTGGCATCGATCAGAATGCGCGCCCCTTCAAGTCGCAAGGGGTAGGTCTCGATCCGCCCGTCATCGGCACCCTGGGCCTCTCCGGTGTTGAGGTCAAAGACCCAGTTGTGCAACGGGCAGGTCACCGATTGCCCATGCACGATGCCTTCGGACAGCGGGCCGCCCTTGTGCGGGCAGCTGTTGGAGGCGGCAAAGACCTCTGCCTCGGCGGTGCGAAAAACCGCGATACAGCCCATCGGGGTTTTCAAAAGCCGCGCCCCGCGCAGGGGCACCTCGTCAATATGTCCGATATCGATCCAGCTCATTCCGCGGCCTCCAGGGTGAGATCGGCAAGGGGGGCATAAGCGGCGGATTTCTCCTCCACTTCCTTGGCCCAAGGGTCCTTGCGGTAGATGGTTTGCGACAGTTCAAACGCGTCGATCAGGCGCTGGCGTTCTTCCAGATCATCCACGACGCGGGCCTTCACCCAATCAAGGCCGACCTTGGCGACCCATTTGTAGGGCCGGTCGAGGTATTTGGCGTTCTCGCGGTAAAGCTGCATGAAGGCGGTGGCGAGGTCGAGCGCCTCTTCCTCGGTTGCCACATCGGCCAGCCGTTCGGTTTCCTTCACATCCATGCCAGCCGCGCCTGCGACACCGATCTGGTAACCGCTGTCGACGCAGACAACGCCCATGTCCTTGCAGGTGGCCTCGGCGCAATTGCGCGGACAGCCCGAGACGGCCAGCTTGACCTTATGCGGGGACCATGAGCCCCAGAGCCGTTTTTCCAGCTTGATGCCAAGGCCCGTGCTGTCCTGGGTGCCAAAGCGGCAATGATCCTTGCCGACGCAGGTCTTCACCGTGCGCAGGCCCTTGGCATAGGCATGACCTGAAACCATGCCCGCCTTGTTGAGATCGGCCCAGATATGCGGCAGATCCTCTCCCTTGACGCCCAGGAGATCGATCCGCTGGCCGCCGGTCACATGGACGGTGGGCACGTTGTATTTCTCGGCCGCATCGGCGATGGCGCGCAGCTCATCCGGGGTGGTCATGCCGCCCCACATGCGCGGCACCACTGAAAAGGTGCCGTCCTTCTGAATATTGGCGTGCTTGCGTTCGTTGACGAAACGGCTTTGCGGATCGTCCTGATATTCCACCGGCCAGTCGGCAAGCAGGTAGAAGTTCACCGCCGGGCGGCAGACATGGCAGCCATTGGGGGTTTTCCAGCCCAGCTCCTGCCAGACCGCAGCCTGAGATTTCAGCTCTTGTGATTTGATCAGGCGGCGCACGTCTTCGTGCGTCAGATCACAGCAACCACAGATGGGCTGCGCTGTGGGCGCGGCGTAGTCGTCCCCAAGGGTGACGGCCAGCACCTGTTCCACCAGTCCCGTGCAGGTCCCGCAGGAGGCAGACGCCTTGGTGCAGGCCCGCAATGCACCCAGATCGGTGGCACCATCGTGGATCGCCGAGACGATATCGCCCTTGCATACGCCGTTGCAGCCGCAGATTTCCGCATCATCCGGCAAGGCTGCAACGGCTGACAAAGGGTCCGCGGAGGCGCCCCCCTGATAGGCCGGGCCAAAGATCAGCGTATCGCGCATCTCGGCGATATCGCTGCCGTCCTTGATCTGACTGTAGAACCAGGCGCCATCGGCGGTGTCGCCGTACATGACGGCACCGATCAGTCGATCGCCTTCCAGCACCAGCCGCTTGTAGACGCCGCGCGCGGGATCGCGGAAAACGATATCCTCGCGCCCTTCTCCTTCGGCAAAATCCCCGGCGCTGAACAGATCGCAACCGGTGACCTTCAGCTTGGTCGAGACCTCCTTGTTCACGAAACGCGCGTCCTGCCCCAAGAGGGTCTGCGCCAGCACCTTGGCCTGATCGTATAGCGGCGCCACAAGACCAAAGAGAGCGCCATCATGTTCGACGCATTCGCCAAGGGCAAGGATGTCGGAATCCGAGGTCACCATGTGGTCGTCCACCACGACGCCCCGGTTGCAGGAAAGGCCCGTTGCCTCTGCCAGCGCCATGCTTGGGCGAATGCCCACCGCCATCACCAACAGATTGCAGGGTAGTTCGGTGCCATCCTCCAGCCGCAGGGCCTTCACATGGCCGGTGCCGTCATCCAGGATCTCCTTGGAGTTCGCCTGGCAAAGGACCTTGATCCCCTTCTCAACCAGCGATTTCCGCAAGAGATATCCGGCCGCCTCATCCAGCTGACGCTCCATCAGGTGGCCCATGATATGGACGACGGTCACATCGACGCCACGCGCGGCCATGCCTGCTGCCGCCTCCAGCCCCAACAGGCCACCACCGATCACGACCGCCTTTGTCCCGGGGGTGTCGCCAAGGGCCATCATCGCCTCGGTGTCTTCCAGATCGCGGTAGGGGATCACGCCCGCCAGATCATGTCCGGGCAAGGGGATCATGAAGGGGTTCGACCCGGTGGCGATGACCAGCTTGTCGTAAGCGACATCGCCCTTTTCGCCGCGCACGACTTTCTGCGCGGGATCGATGGCGAGGACCTTTTCACCAAACCGGCAGGTGATGCCATGCTCGGCGTACCAGTCTTCGTCATGGGTGACGATCTCGGCATAGGTCTTTTCGCCCGACAGCACCGGCGACAGCATCAGCCGGTTGTAGTTGCCGCGCGGCTCCGCATTAAAGAGGGTGATCTCATAGGCCTCTGGGTCCGCGTTCAGCAGATGCTCCAGCATCCGTCCCGAGGCCATGCCTGCCCCAATTATCACGAGTTTCTGCTTCATGGTCCTCACTCCGCAGCGACGGCGCTCAGCGCCGGTTTTTTCGGTTTCGCGCCATGCTCGTATTCTTCCAGGAAATCGAGCACCTCTTGCCGATAGCTGTAGTAATCCGGGTGTTCGAGCAGCGCCTTGCGGGTGCGTGGGCGCGGCAGGTCGACCTCGGTGATCTTGCCGATGGTGGCCTGCGGACCGTTGGTCATCATCACCACTCGGTCAGCCAGAAGGATCGCCTCGTCCACATCGTGGGTGACGCAGATGGCAGTGACCTTGGTGCGGGACCAGACCTCCATCAGCACCTCTTGCAGTTCCCAGCGGGTCAGGCTGTCGAGCATCCCGAAGGGTTCATCCAGCAGCAGGAGTTTCGGCGACAGGGCAAAGGCGCGGGCGATGCCCACCCGTTGCTGCATCCCGTTGGACATGTCGCTGGCCGGGCGGTCCATCGCATCGGCCAGGCCGACGCGCTCCAGATAGTATTCCACCACATCCTGCCGCTCGGCGCGGCTGGCACCCGGGTAGACCTTGTCGACCCCGATGGCGCAGTTCTCCCGTGCGGTCAGCCAGGGAAACAGGTTCGGCGACTGAAACACCACGGCGCGTTCGGGATCGGCGCCCTCCACATGGCGGCGGTCCAGCTTGATCGCCCCCTTGGAGATCGGGTTCAGACCCGCCGCCATGGTCAGGACAGTGGATTTGCCGCAGCCCGAGTGGCCGATCAGCGAGATGAACTCGCCCTTGTTGATCTTGAGGTTGAAATCCTCGACCACGGTGAGCGGCCCCTTCGGCGTGGGGTAGATCTTGTGCAGTTGCGAGAAGTCGAGGAAGCGTTCCTCGGTCGCGCTTTCCTGGGCCTTGGCCACCGCAGACGGCAGGCCATGAATCGGGGTGACATCCGGCAACAGGCGGGTGCCTTCGACCTTGGATTCGATGCCAACCTCCATCAGGTAGGAGGTGACCTGGCTGCGCAGGGTCTTGAACCCCTCGTGGTGGTTCATCTCGACCCGGTCGCGCGGACGGGGGATGGTGACACGGAACTCCTCACCCAGGGTGCCATCGGGATTGAGCGCAATGATGCGGTCGGCCAGAAGGATCGCCTCGTCCACGTCATTGGTGATGAGGACACAAGTCTTCTTGTCCGCCTCCCAGATCGCCTCGATCTCATCCGCGAGGTTGGCGCGGGTCAGCGCATCCAGCGCCGAAAGCGGCTCATCCAGAAGCAAAACCTCGGGCGACATGGCCAGGGCGCGGGCAACATTGACCCGCTGGCGCATGCCCCCCGACAGTTCCGCCGGGCGGCGGCTGGCGGCATGGGACAGGCCAACCATCTGGATGTAATGGGCGACCTTGGCGTCTTTTTCCGCCTTTGCCATCTTGGGGAACACGGTGTCGACGGCAAGGCGCACATTGCCCGCCACGGTCAGCCAGGGCATCAGCGAATAGCTTTGAAAGATCACACCGCGCTCGGGGCCGGGGCCTTCGATCTTCTGGCCGCGAAAGCTGACGGTGCCTTTGGTCGGGCTGTCGAGCCCCGCCATCAGGTTGATCAGCGTCGTCTTGCCGGTGCCGGAAAAGCCAAGGAGCACGAGGAATTCGCCTTCCTCCACCTCAAGGTTGATGTTCTTCAGCACATGGGTCTCGCCGGTGCCAGTGCCAAAGCTTTTGGAGACGTTGTCGAATGTCAGAATAGCCATGGCGATCACCGGTTGTTCGTGAATGTGAACAGGGACTGCAGCGCAAACATCACCCGGTCCAAGAGGAAGCCGATGATGCCGATGGTGAAGACGGCCACCATGATCTTGGCGAGCGAGCTGGAAGAGCCGTTCTGGAATTCATCCCAGACGAATTTGCCAAGACCGGGGTTCTGCGCCAGCATTTCGGCGGCGATCAGCACCATCCAGCCCACGCCCAGGGACAGGCGCAGCCCGGTAAAGATCAGCGGCAGCGCCGAGGGCAGCACCAGCCGGGTGATCTTGGTCCAGGTGTTCATTTTCAGGACCTTAGAGACATTCACCAGATCCTTGTCGATCGAGGCGACGCCCAGCGCGGTGTTAATCAGCGTCGGCCAGAGCGAGCACAGCGTCACTGTGATGGCCGAGATCAGGAAGCTTTTGGAGAACAGCCCGTCATTGGTCGCATAAACGGCGGAGACGATCATGGTGACGATCGGCAGCCAGGCCAGCGGCGAAACCGGTTTGAAGATCTGCACCAGCGGGTTGATGGCGGCATTTGCGGTGGGCGACAGACCTGCCGCGATGCCCAGCGGTACGGCAACGGCGGTGGCGATCAGAAAGCCAAAGAACACCGTGCGGATCGAGGTCCATATCTGCTGATAATAGCTCGGCGCGCCGGTATAGGCGACGGTCTTGACCTCATCGGCGCGGCCTGCGGCGATCAGTTTCTCGTTGCGCTTGGCCAGCATGGCTTCGAATTTTTCGCGCTTAGCCGCCTTGGCCTGCGCGTCTTCATGCAGGTTCACCACCTCGGCCCAGACCTGCGCCGGACCGGGTACTGCGCCAAGCGAGGTTTGCACCTTGGGCGCCAATGTACCCCAAAGCAGCAGGAATGCGAGGATCGCGATAAGTGGCACGGCGAGAAGGCGCCAGATTTCCTTGACCTGGGCCTGTGGGTTGTCGCCTGCAACGGCTTTCAGGATCGGAGTCATCCAGGCAAGGCCCAGAACCTGGAACCA
The DNA here is from genome assembly GCF_001678945.1 of Phaeobacter gallaeciensis. NCBI lineage: Bacteria > Pseudomonadati > Pseudomonadota > Alphaproteobacteria > Rhodobacterales > Roseobacteraceae > Phaeobacter > Phaeobacter gallaeciensis. The sequence goes on along the minus strand of NZ_CP015124.1, from coordinate 2,786,465 downwards.
TTTGTCGGCGGTGTTGATCTTGGTGAACAGCCTTGCACGCCGGGCTTCGCGCTCCTCGGCAGCGGCAAAATCGGGGTCGGTCGTGGTCATCGGAAGAGCCTTTCGGAACCGGAGGTACAACGGAGAGGGGGGAGATAGAGCGCGCCGGTGCTGGCGCGCTCCGGGTCAGGATAGGTCAGCCTTCGACACCGGCGCCCACGACAACCTGCTCACCCTTCAGGCCGATCGGCAGGCTTTCGAGGTAGGCGTTGGGGGTGCGGCCATCAAAGGCGATGCCGTCGATGATATCCTCGGCCGGGGTCGGAGCCTTGTAACCGTCGCTGTCCCAGGGGAAATCGGCACTGTCGGCAAGGCCCTCGTCGACCAGCATCTTGGCCGCGTCCAGGTAGATATCCGGGCGGTAGACCGATTTGGCGACCTCGTCATACCAGCTGTCGGGCTTGGCATCGGCGATCTGACCCCAGCGGCGCATTTGCGTCAGGTACCAGACGGCATCCGAATAGAACGGGTATGTGGCGTTGTAGCGGAAGAAGACATTGAAATCGGGCACTTCGCGCTTGTCACCCTTTTCATATTCAAAGGTGCCGGTCATCGAGTTGGCGATGACGTCATAATCGGCGCCGACGTATTCCGGACGGCTCAGGATCTCGACCGCTTCGGGACGGTTGGCGTTGTCGTTCTCATCCAGCCAGATCGCAGCGCGGATCAGCGCCTTGGTCACCGCGCGGGTGGTGTTGGGGTATTCTTCGGCAAACTCGGCGGTGATGCCGAACACCTTTTCCGGGTTGTTCTTCCACAGCTCGTAATCGGTGACCACCGGAACGCCGATGCCCTTGAACACAGCCTGCTGGTTCCAGGGTTCGCCCACGCAGTAGCCGTTGATGGTGCCCGCTTCCAGCGTGGCAGGCATCTGCGGCGGCGGGGTCACGGACAGGAAGACATCTGCGCCGATCTGGCCGGTCACGTTTTCCGGGCTGTAATAGCCGGGATGCAGACCGCCAGCGGCCAGCCAGTAACGCAGTTCGTAGTTGTGCGTGGAAACCGGGAAGACCATGCCCATGTTGAAGGGCTTGCCTTCGGATTTATACTGTTCGACCACCGGCGCCAGCGCCTCGGCCGAAATGGGGTGCTGCGGACGGCCGTCATCCATGGTGGGGATGTTCGGTTTCATCATGTCCCAGACTTCGTTGGAGACGGTGATGCCGTTGCCGTTCAGATCCATCGAGAAGGGCGTGATGATATGCGCCTCGGTGCCAAAGCCGATGGTCGCGGCCAGTGGCTGTCCAGCCAACATATGTGCGCCGTCCAGCTGCCCGCCGATGACGCCATCCAAAAGAACCTTCCAGTTGGCCTGCGCTTCCAGGGTGACGAACAGGCCTTCGTCGAGGAAATAACCCTGTTCATAGGCCACGGCGAGGGGCGCCATATCGGTCAGCTTGATAAAGCCGAAGGTCAACTCATCTTTTTCAAGTTCCAGTGCTTCGGCAAAAGCCGGGCTGGTCAGAACGGTAGAGGCCACGAGGCCAAGCATCAGTTTTCTCATCTTCTTCCCTTTCGGTAAGGCCCGGTCGGAGGAGGATGGAACCGGGCAAACGCAAAACAGGCCGCTACGCTACGCGCCGATGGTTTCGGCGGTGCGAGAGCGGCCTTGCTCAGAATATCCCTGTCAGTGGGAGAATTTCGGATCGGTCCACCCCGTTGTGAACCGATGTCCTCATCTTGCGGCAGCGCAGCATGATCGCGAAGAAAAAACGAAAATCTGATCGGGATTTTCCCAACCCGAACGGCCTGGGCGGGATTTCTGCCCAATAAGTGATCAATCCAGGGCCTCTGGGTCAAAAATCCGACCATCAAAGAACGCATCTGGCATCAGGCACAATTCGCCCCGCGTCGAGGCCACCGCCGTTTTGTGTCGAATCGCACCTTCCAGTTTTTCGGAGGCCCCCGGCATATCCACTCCGGCTTCGCTCAGTAGGCTGCGGTGCAGATCCGCGCGGAAAACCCGGGAAACCTCATCAAGAGAGGGCGAAGCTGCGGCCTCGTGGGATTGCCGCAGACGATGGGCGATCCACTTCGCCTGACTGCGCCAGGGAAAGGTGGCCGCGCCGTGGTGGAATTCGACAAAACTGTCGACCCGGCGCTGCTCGCCCCGATCCGAAACGGTGAACTGCCCCGATAGGGCTCGGTCGATCAGTTCCGGCGACACATCAAGATAGTTCTTGCGCGACAGGATCTCTCCGGCGGTGCTGCGACTTTCGGGTTTGGCCAGCCAGCGCCCAGCCTGCCACAGCGCCCGCATGATCCGCCCCAGAAGAGCCGGTTCGCTCTCGGCCCATTCGGTTTTGACGGCAAGCACCTTTTCCGGCGCAAAGCCCCAGATCGCCTTGCCGGGCAGCAGCAGCGCCCCTGAGTCCTGATCCACCGCGACCGATCCCCAGGGTTCACCGACACAGAAGGCATCCACATCGCCATTGGCCAGCGCAGTCGCCATCAGCGGCGGCGGCACCGTGCGGATTTCAATCCCCCCAGCCCCAAGGGCAGTGCCTTCACACCAGTAGCGCAGCAATTCCACATGCATCGAGAATGGAAACGGCACGCCAAAAACAACCGGGCCGGAGCGCACCTCGGCCAGCGCTGCGGCGGCCTTCACCGGATCGGCGAAATCAAAACCATAGCCAATGTCCCGCAACCGCTCTTCCAGCGCGCGGCCAACACCGATGACGTTTCCATTGACCGACAGGACCGACACCGCCGAAAGGTCTGTCTTCACCCCGCCCAGCCCCATGGCCATCGCAACCGGCACCGGTGACAGCATATGAGCGGCCTCGACCCGGCCAAAGGCCAGCATATCCCGCACGGAAGACCACGAGGGCGCGGCGATCAGGTCCAGCGCAATTCCTTCGGACTCGGCAAATCCCATTTCCTGCGCGATGATCAGCGGCGCAGCATCGACTAGGGGCATATAGGCGACAGGCAGGTGGCTTCGCTTCATCCCAAGAGCCCCGAAGCCGTGACCAGCGCCTCTGCCACATCCGGCACCCGGCGTCCCTGATCCATCGCAGTCTTGCGCAGCAGCGCATAGGCAGCGTCTTCATCAATGCCCTTTGCCTTCATCAGCAGCCCCTTGGCCCGGTCGATGACCTTGCGCTCTTCCAATGCCCGCCGGGTTTCGGCCAGTTCGTTGCGGATCTGGCGAACCATGCGAAAGCGAGCAATGGCGGTGTCCATAACGGGTTTGATCCGGTCCGGCGCCAGACCGTCCACCACATATGCCGATACGCCCGCCTCGATCGCGGTCTGCGCCAACCCGCCAGCGGGGCCGGACACGAACATGGCCACCGGACGCTCCAGAGGCCCGGAGGCCAGCGTCAGTTCCTCCAGCATGTCACGGGTCGGGTTGTCGATGTCGATCAGAACAATGTCGGGATCATGGGCCGCAATCTTGCGCGCCAGGGCACTGGAATTGCCGATCACGTAGACATCGCACTCGGCGGTATCCTTGATCGCATCGACAACGGCAATTGCACGATCCCGATCTTCTTCGACAACAACAACTGTCAATCTGGCACTCATTATTCCCGCTAGGGCGAACCCTGCTGGCTCCGCAAGCAGCCGCAGTGCCGCAGGCCAGCGCCAGAGCCGCAGCCGGACGCCGACCACGGGTGAGTGCTCATTTTATTGGCGGTAGCGTCAAAAAATCAGCAGGCGACAAACCTGTGCGGGACGCATATTACCCCCGGCTATCCAGCCCTATCAGGGACCTACTCCCATGCGCCGCGCGCCAGGGTTTCAGGCCGTTTCAGACAGCGGATGATAGCAGGCAGCCCAGACCCCGTCCGATTGCTGCTCAAGCGGCGGCGGCGCCTGCCTGCATTCAGCGCTGGCGTAAGGACAACGGGCGCTGAAGGCGCAGCCCGGCGGCGGGTTCAGCGGATCGGGCAGCTCGGTCTCGCGTCCCTCCGGCGCCACCAGCGCACGCCCGACAACCGGGGCGCTATCCGCCAGAAGCTTGGTATAGGGGTGTTTCGGCTGAGCAAAGATCTGCTCCGCCGGGCCGACCTCGACCACCGCGCCGAAATAGAGCACGGCAACGCGGTCGCTGACTGCCTCGACCACAGCCAGATCGTGACTGATGAACAAGTAGGTCAGCCCGAACTTTTGCTTCAGATCAGCCAGCAGGTTCAAGACCTGCGCCTGCACCGAAACATCCAGCGCCGAGACCGGCTCATCCAGGATCAGGATCCGCGCATCCGCCGCCAGTGCGCGCGCGATACCGATCCGCTGCGCCTGCCCGCCAGAGAATTCATGCGGGTAGCGGTCAAGGAACTCCTCCCGCAGGTTCACCGCCGCAAAGATCTCCCGGATCCGCGCATCACGTTCCGCCGCAGACATGCCGTGCAGGTGCTTCAGCGGCGCTTCCATGATTTGCCGGATCGTCTTGCGCGGGTTCAGACTGCTGATCGGGTCCTGAAACACATACTGGATCTTGCGGCCAAACAGTGCCGGATCGGCGGCGTCCAAGGGCGCACCGTTGATTTCGATCGTGCCGGTGGAGGGCGGCAGCAAGCCCACCAGCATCCGCGCCAGTGTGGATTTCCCGCAGCCGGACTCACCGACGATCCCGAGTGTTTCGCCCTCTTCAACAGAGAGCGACAGGGGCTGCACCGCGCGCACCATCCCCTTTGCCGGGCCGAACAGACGCTTGCCCACCGGAAAGGTCTTGCTGAGGTCGGTCAGTTTCAGAGCCGTCGTCATGCGCGTGCCTCCTGCAGGGTGTCTTCGGGGGCGATGCAGCGCACCCGGTGGTCGGCGCCATGATCGGAAAGCAGGATATCCGCCGCGCGGCAGCCCTCTTGTGCCTTGTGGCATCGATCCGCGAAGGCGCAGCCCTGCGGCAGCCGATCGACCGCAGGCGGCAGCCCCGGGATCGCGGCCAGCTCGCGCCGCCCCTGCCCCAATTCGGGCACGCAGGCCATCAACCGCGCGGTATAGGGATGCGCCGGAGCGTTGAGGATCGCCTCACTGGGGCCTTCCTCCACGATCCGCCCCGCGTACATCACCGCGACCCGGTCGCAGATCTGCGCCACAACGCCGAAATCATGGGTAATAAAGATGATCGCCAACCCGCGTTCGCGCCGCAGATCCTCGAGCAGAGACAGGATCTGCGCCTGCACCGTCACATCCAGCGCGGTGGTCGGCTCATCCGCGATGATCACCTCGGGATCGTTGGCCAGCGCCATGGCGATGCCGACACGCTGCCGCATGCCACCCGACATCTCATGCGGGTAGCTGTCCACCCGCTGCTCGGCATTGGGAATGCGCACCGATTTCAGCAGCTCGATGGCATGGGCACGCGCCGCGGCCCGGTCCGTTGGGTGGTGCGCGCGCACCGCCTCGATCAGCTGATCGCCGATGGTGTAAAGGGGGTGCAGCGTCGCCAAAGGATCCTGAAAGATATAGGCGATCCGGCTGCCGCGCAGGCTCCGCAGGGTTTCATAGGGGGCACCAATCAGATCCCCGCCCTTGTAGTGGACGGCGCCGCCGGTGATCACGCCGGGGGGCGAGGCCACCAGCCCCATCACGCTGAGTGCTGTGACCGATTTGCCCGAGCCGCTTTCGCCGATCACGCCCAGACATTCGCCAGGCTGAACCTTCAGATCCACGCCGCCCACGGCCTTGTAGACGCGGTCCTTGACCTGGAATTCGGTCTTGAGCCCGCGCAGCGCCAGCAGAGCATCGTCCGACGCTGCCGGAACCGGACCTGACCGCTCAACACGAGTGGTGGGCATCGGCCGCGACAGCGCGCCGGACTTCAGCCTGGGATCCAGCGCATCACGCACCCCGTCGCCAAGGAGATTGATCGCCATGACGATCACCAGGATCATCGCCCCTGGCACAATCGAGGTATGCGGGTTGGAGATCAGCGCCGCACGCGCCTCGCCCAACATCGAGCCGAGGTCAGCCTGCGGCGGCTGTGAACCAAGACCGAGGAAGCTGAGGCCGGCGGTTTCAAGGATCATCCAGCCGACCGTGGTGGACATCGCGATCACGATCACAGGGATCACGTTGGGCAGCACTTCGGTCAGGATGATCCGCCAGTCGGTCATGCCGGACAGGCGCGCCGCATCGACGAATTCCTTATGCGCGATGCCCACGGTAATGCCGCGGATATTGCGCGCGAAAAAGGGGATATTGACAGCGGCGACGGCGATCAGCGCATTCATCAGCCCCGGCCCCAGCGCCGCAACGATGGCCAGCGCCAGCAGGATATAGGGAAAGGCCATCAGCATATCGACGCCGCGCATGATGATATTGTCGGTGCGCCCGCCATAGAACCCCGCCACGATCCCGATCGCAGCGCCAAGGGTGGCGGCGATCACCGCAGCGGCAAATCCGACCGCCAGCGACAGGCGGGTGCCCCACATCAGGCGGCTCAGCAGATCGCGGCCCAGATGATCGGTACCCAACAAGCCGCCCTCTGACAGCGGCAGTTTGAACCGGTTTGCCGTATTGGTCACATCCGGATCAGCCAGCGGCAACAGCGGCGTCACCAGCGCCAGCAGCACAACGACGCCCATCACGATCAGCCCGCCAAGGGCAAGCCGGTTGCGGGCGAGAAGCGAAAGAAAGCTCTTCATGTCTTGATCCTTGGATCCAGCATGCTTTGGGCGACATCGACCGCGATGTTGAACAGCACGTAACAGGCTGCCACAAAGACCACGCCGCCCTGCACCAGCAGAATGTCGCGTTTCAGGATGGCATCGACCAGCATCCGCCCGACACCCGGCCACTGAAACACCATTTCGATATAGACCGCGCCCGACAGCACGAAGCCCGCCTGCACCCCCAGAACCGGGATGATGCCGACCATGGCCGCGCGCAGGGCGTGGCGCCAGATCACCGAGCGTTCATGCACGCCCTTGGCCCGCGCGGTGCGGATGAAATCCTGTCGCAGCACCTCCAGCATGGCCGAACGCGACAGCCGGGCAATCACCCCGGTCGCCACCACCGCCAGCGCCAGCGCGGGCAGGGTCAGATGGCTGATCAGCGCAGAGAGATCGCGGGCGCCGTAAATGGGCCACATGCCCGACACGGGAAACCAGCGCAGCTTCACGGCAAAGATCAGGATCATCATCATGCCCAGAAAAAACGACGGGATGGAAATCCCCAGAAGCACGGCAAAGGTAATCGCCTTGTCCGCCAGACCGTATTGGCGCGCCGCGGAAACAACGCCCGCAGCGATGCCAAGAATGGAACACAGCACAAAGGAGGTACCAGCCAGAACCAGAGTGGCGCCAAAGCGGTCCAGAACCTCGTCCAGCACGGCACGGTTCAGAGAGAAGCTGCGGCCGAAATCACCCTGCAGCATATTGCCAAGCCAGATGAAATACCGCTGCACCATCGGCTGATCGAGACCCAGATCCCGGTTCAGTTTCTCAACATTCTCCGGCGTGGCATAGGAGCCCAGAATGGCCGTGGCCGGATCACCGGGGATCATCGCCATGATGACAAAGACGATGATGGAAATACCAAACAGCACAGGTATCGCCGACATCAGCCGTTTCAGAATATAGCCCGCCATGGCGCGTCCCTCCTGAGTGGCGCCGCCGCAGGATCAGCTGCGGCGACGCCTTGTTTCTTATTTCTTGGCCACGTCATCCAGCAACAGGAAGAACGACGGCTGCAGGGCAAAACCTTCGACCCGATCAGAGGTCACCGCGTTCTGCTTCCAGTTCGCGACAAAGACCCACGGGGCGTCTTCCTGCACGATGGTCTGCATTTCGCGGTAGAGCTTGGCGCGCTCCTCCTGATCGGTGGCAGCGCGGGCGGCTTCCAGCAACTCATCCACCTTGGGGTTGGAGTAATAGCCGGAGTTAAAACCGCCTTCTTCGGGCCATGCACTGGTGCGCAGCGCCAGGAACGGCAGGGTGTCCGGATCGTTGGTCATCCAGGCCATCTCGGCCATGTCAGCCTTGCCTTCCAGACCGGGGTTCACCTGGCCAAGGAAGGTATTCCATTCGTAGGTTTCGATTTTGACGTCAAACCCGACAGCCTCAAGATCGGCCTGAATGGCGGTACCCATGGCCAGCGGATCCAGCATGCCCGAGCCACCTTCGGTGACGTAGAAGGTCAGTTCCGCCCCTTCGGCGCCCGCGTCAGAGATCAGCTCCTTGGCCTTGGCCGGATCATAGGGATAGGGTTCCAGTTCCTCGTTATAGGCCCAGGCAAAGGCCGGAGGCGTCGGACCGGCGGCGACTTCCGCGGTGCCTTCCAGAACGTCATTCACGATCGCGGATTTATTGATCGCATAGTTCGCCGCCTGACGTACGCGTTTGTCTGCAAAGGGGCCTTCCTTAGCGTTCAGGATCAGGAACCAGACGTGCGGACCCGCCTGTTCGTGCACGGTGTAGGCGTCGCTCTGGAATTCACCCAATGCTACCGGGGGCACCTCGACCATCAGGTCGATCCCGCCCGCCAGCATTTCCGCAGTGCGGGTGTTGGCATCGGTGATCGGGCGGAACACAACCGCGTCCAGTTCGGCCGCGCCATCCCAGTAATCGGCGTTCTTCTCGATGACCACCGCCTCGTTCGAGCGCCATTCGGCGAATTTGAACGGACCGGTGCCGGACGGGTTGCGACCAAAATCAGCGCCGTGTTCGGCCACGGCAGCGGGCGAAACGATCAGGCCGGTCGGATAGGCCAGGTTCGACAGGAACGGTGCATAAGGCGCGTTGAGCGTGAATTTCACCGTCAGCGGATCGACAACCTCGACCTCTTCCACGGCGGAAAAGAAGAAGGCCAGCGGGAAGGGACCGGTGTTGTGATAGGGGTGGTTTTCATCCAGCATCCGATCAAAGTTGAACTTGACCGCCTCGGCATCAAAGGCGCTGCCATCGTGAAAGGTCACGCCCTCGCGCAGGGTGAAGGTATAGGTCTTGCCATCCTCGCTAATGTCCCAGGCGGTGGCCAGCGCCGGTTCAACTTCCAGCGATCCATCCTTGTAGCGCACCAGACCGTCATAAACATTCATCAGAATACGGAAGTCATTGACGGCGGTGACCGCAGCGGGGTCCAGCGCCTTCGGCTCGGCAATCTGGCCGACAATCAGGACACCCGGCGGCGTCTGAGCAGCCGCAGAAAGCGGGGAAAGGGCGAGTGCCGTTGCTGCGCCAGCAGCCAACATCGCCCTGCGGGTCAGTTTCAGCAGAGTCATGAGCGGGTCCTTCCCTGTTTATTTATCATAATGAATTGCATTCACGCAAATTATCATGATAAATACAAGGGAAATGTGATTGGACCCTGAAATGACCTTCTCGATTTTGACATACGACCGCAAAACAGGCGTTTTCGCTGCGGCGGCCGCCACTGGCAGCCTTTGCGTGGGCGGCTGGGTGCTGCGGGGGGATATCGAATCGGGTCTTGTGGCGTCTCAAGGCACGGCGCCCAGCAGCTTCTGGCGCGATGACGTGCTGCGGGCCATGTATCAGGGCGAGGACGCCGAAACCGCCGTCACCCGTGTCACCAGCGCCGATCCGGGGCGTGGGCACCGGCAGCTCACCGCGCTGGACCGGCAAGGGCGCACACAGGGCTTCACCGGCGATCAAAGCGTTCCCTATGCCAGCCATATCGCGGAGCCGGGTCTTGTCATCGCCGGCAACATGCTGACTGGTCCAGAGGTTCTGGAAGCTATGAAGACAGCGGCGCACGCAGAAGCCCCCTCGCCCGCCGAACGCATGCTACGGGTGCTGACCGCCGCAAAAGACGCAGGCGGCGACAGCCGCGGGCTGAAGTCCGCAGCCCTGCTGGTGCTGGAACCGGAGCGCCCGCCGCTGGATCTGCGCATCGACCAGCACGACAACGATCCGATCTCGGCGCTGGAGCAGCTTTGGCAGAAAACCTGCCAGTCCCCCTATTTCGACTGGTTGGCAGAGGTCCCCGTGCTGAACGACAAAAGCCGCGCGCCGCAATAGACCGCGCCACAATCGCTCCTGCAAAGGCTGAATCACGGGCTTCACGCTGACGTATTTACGCTGCGCGCAACACGTTTTCGCCACACTTATGCCGCAATTGCTAATTGGTTAATGGCACCCTTGCCCATGCGCGGCATGGTTTCAGGGGCTTAGCCCCTTGTTGCATGTTTTCGCCGATCCCGGACGCAATGGCCCAACGCCACTTTGCCGCCACCTTTGGCGCGACATTGCCCGATAAACTTCTCCCCAACAGCAACCACAGAACATAGGCTAAAGCAAAAAGAGGACCCTGAGCATGGTCGCGAATACCCCGACTCCGGTTTTCACGAGAGAAGCCGACCGCATATATTCCGGCGCGCAGGAAGACATCCTGAACATTCGCCATTCCGATGCCTATGAATCCCGCGCGGCGACGGTTTCGCTCAGTTTTTCTCTGGACCGGCTGCCGGGGGAAATGGCGCTGATCTCGAAGGATGGCAAAGGCGCCGGGAAAGGCGATTTCACCCTCTGGGTCAAGGATGGCACCCTGCTGCTCAGCCAGGCGGACGGGGCCGACACCGAATACCTGAAGGTGCCTGATCTCGTCCTGTCGGCGCAGACCAAATACCACATCTCCGTCAGCTTTGGCAGCGATGGGCTGATGATCTGGCTCAATGGCGCGCTGGTCGCGGCAGAACCGGAGTTCAAGCAGGGCCTGAAACTGAACGATCATTCGCTGGTGGTCGGCGGCAGCCGGGCCTGGCGCGAGGGGCAGGACGACGACGCCCATTCCCTGTTCAAGGGCACCATCGGCGATGTCATGATCTTTGACCGCCAGCTGGGCGCAGACAGCCATCTGGCGCTGGCCGAAGCCGCCGGAGCCGAGCTGGCCATGGGCGCGCAGATGCAGGCCGCGATGGCGGATCTGGCGCCGGTCTTTGGCCAGTTGCACGGCGCCAGCGACACCTTCCTCGATATTCTGGCGGATTACGGCGTCAGCGCCCATGGTCACATGGAGAGCCATCTCAACATGATCAGCCGCAATGGCGGCGACAACCGCATCGTCGGCACCGGCGGCGCCGATGGCATCAACGGCGGTGGTGGCAACGACCGGGTCAAGGGCAAGGGCGGCGCCGATGTGCTGCAGGGCGACTATGGCAATGACCGCCTTTTGGGCGGTAGGGGCCATGACGTGCTGGATGGCGGCCACGGCGAGGACACGCTGAAGGGCGGCGGGGGCAACGATCTGCTGATCAGCCGCGCCGACGGGCGCGAAGGCGCCATCTATTATGACCCCGACCGCGACGAAGGCGATCCGTTGAACGAGTTGACCGATGGCAAGCTCTATCCCGACCAGCCAATCCCGGCCGATGATCTTCTGATCGGCGGGCGCGGCGCCGACATCTTCTACTTCCAGACGCTGATCAACGCCAAGGAACGCTATATCGAAAAGCACACCCGCGACGACGGCACCATCAACTGGCACGGCGTTGCAGGCGAAAACGACAAGCTGCACGACCATTGGGTCGATATCCTCGGCAACGATGTGGTGCAGGATTTCAGCCGCGCCGAGGGCGACAGGCTGGTGATCGAAGGGCACACCACTCAGATCGCCTCGATCACCTATGGTGATGCCGATGGCAACGGGGTGATGGATCATTCGGTGATCGCGCTCTACTCGGATCAGGGTAACAACGGCGGCGCCCATAATGACGACCGGCTGGGTACCATCACCGTCTACGGTGATCTGGTGAAACGCTCTGATATCGAGCACACAGCCGCTCCGGCCTATGGCATCGTCAAATCCATCGACGATCTGGAAGAGGCCCTAGCCCCGCTGGACCCCGGCACCGACAGCGGCCCGATCCGCGCGCCCGGATCCCAGCTGCCAGATGCGGCCGGGCTCCCCCTATCCGAAACCCGCATGCCAGTACTTTCCATGCCCGGGACCCATGTTTTGAGCGGAGAAGAGGGCGATTACCTCAACGCGGGTCATCTGGACAGCCTTTCCTTACGCGCGGCGACGGTTTCGCTCAGTTTTTCACTGGACCGGCTGCCAGGGGAAATGGCGCTGATCTCGAAGGATGGCAAAGGCGCCGGGAAAGGTGATTTCACCCTCTGGGTCAAGGATGGCACCCTGCTGCTCAGCCAGTCGGACGGGGCCGACACCGAATACCTGAAGGTGCCTGATCTCGTCCTGTCGGCGCAGACCAAATACCACATCTCCGTCAGCTTTGGCAGCGATGGGCTGATGATCTGGCTCAATGGCGCGCTGGTCGCGGCAGAACCGGAGTTCAAGCAGGGCCTGCAACTGAACGATCATTCGCTGGTGGTCGGCGGCAGCCGGGCCTGGCGCGAGGGGCAGGACGACGACGCCCATTCCCTGTTCAAGGGCACTATCGGCGATGTCATGATCTTTGACCGCCAGCTGGGTGCAGACAGCCAGTTGGCGCTGGCCGAAGCCGCAGGAGCCGAGCTGGCCATGGGCGCGCAGATGCAGGCCGCGATGGCGGATCTGGCGCCGGTCTTTGGCCAGCTGCACGGCGCCAGCGACACTTTCCTCGATATTCTGGCGGATTACGGCGTCAGCGCCCATGGTCACATGGAGAGCCATCTCAACATGATCAGCCGCAATGGCGGCGACAACCGCGTTGCAGGCACCGGCGGCGCCGATGGCATCAACGGCGGTGGTGGCAACGACCGGGTCAAGGGCAAGGGCGGCGCCGATGTGCTGCAGGGTGGCTATGGCAATGACCGCCTTTTGGGCAGCGGCGGGCATGACGTGCTGGATGGCGGCCATGGCGAGGACACGCTGAAAGGCGGCAAGGGCAACGATCTGCTGATCAGCCGCGCCGACGGGCGCGAAGGCGCCATCTATTATGACCCCGACCGCGACGAAGGCGATCCGTTGAACGAGCTGACCGATGGCAAGCTCTATCCCGACCAGCCAATCCCGGCCGATGACCTGCTGATCGGCGGGCGCGGCGCCGACATCTTCTACTTCCAGACGCTGATCAACGCCAAGGAACGCTATATCGAAAAGCACACCCGCGACGACGGCACAATCAACTGGCACGGCGTTGCCGGCGAAAACGACAAGCTGCACGACCATTGGGTCGACGTCCTCGGCAACGATGTGGTGCAGGATTTCAGCCGCGCCGAGGGCGACAGGCTGGTGATCGAAGGGCACACCACTCAGATCGCCTCGATCACCTATGGCGATGCTGATGGCAACGGGGTGATGGATCATTCGGTGATCGCGCTCTACTCGGATCAGGGCAACAACGGCGGCGCCCATAATGACGACCGGCTGGGCACCATCACCGTCTACGGCGATCTGGTGAAACGCTCTGATATCGAGCACACAGCCGCTCCGGCCTATGGCATTGTCAAATCCATCGACGATCTGGAAGAGGCGCTGGCCCCGCTGGACCCCGGCACCAACAGCGGCCCGATCCGTGCCCCCGGGTCCCAGCTGCCAGATGCCGCGGACCTTGGATATGAAACGGATGCATCAGCGGTATTCGCCATGACGGGCAGCCACGCGTTTTCCGCCGCGGACCGGTCGGCCTATGTATTCGACCACACGGACAGTCTCGCCTTGTCCCGCGGCACCATCGCCTTCCGGTTTTCCGCAAACAGCTTGTCGAGCTACCAGACACTGATCTCCAAGGATGCATCGGACTACGGTCAGGGCGGGCATCTCTCCGTCTATATAGACGCAACCGGCGAGTTGGTCGTGCGACTTCAGGACGAGACGGAATCGCATTACCTTATCGCCAGCAACGCGATCACCGTCGGTGAGGAATATGATTTCAACCTCAGCTTTGGCGCGGACGGTCTTGAAGTCTACCTGAACGGTGCACGCATCGCCTATGATCCAGAGATCCGCATAGGCTGGAGCCAGAACACCGAAGCCCTGATTGCCGGGGCATCGGGCTGGAGCAACACAGCTGGCGAGACCGACAACCTCAACAGCTACTTTGACGGAACGATTGAAGATCTTGCGATCTATGACGAGGCCCTGACGGCGCAAGAACTGTTCGGTAACGCTCAGCGCGCGGACTACACCTATTTCGACGGCAGCATCGACCGGTTTGACTTTGGCCGGGGCGAGTCCGGCAGCGTCGTGGTCAGCCGCGGCAGCACCGAGACAGAGCTGACCGGGGGAACCGGGTTTGCCGCCTTTGATGGGCTGACGGTGCGTACGGCGGATATCCAGATCGGCTCGCGCAGCGATGATGAACTGCGCGGCGGTGACGGCGCCGATGTGCTGACTGGCAAAGGCGGCAACGACCGGTTGATCGGCATGGGCAACGACGATCTCATTCTGGGCGGGCGCGGCGATGACACTCTGTACGGCGGCGATGGGCGCGACACCCTTTTGGGTCAGGCGGGCGATGACAAGCTGCAGGGATCGGACGGTCAGGACGTGCTGCACGGCGGTGATGGCCATGACACCCTTTTTGGCGAAGAAGGCAATGACCGGCTGTACGGCGGCCTTGGCGATGACACCATTTATGGCAGTGTCTGGAATGACGCCGGTTCGGACAACAAGGACCGGGCGATGTTCGACGGCAACTTCTCCGACTTCAGTTTCGAAAGCGGAACCTACTTTGATTCAAACCGGGGGCAAGACGTCACTTGGTTGGCGGTCACGGATGCCGCCAATGGCGGCCGGGATGGATACTACGAAGGACGTGATATGCTGATCGATATCGATCTCCTGGTCTTTGCCGACCAGACCGTCGCCTTCGACGATCTTCTGTAGACCGCGCTTGCAGCGAACGGCCGGTCCCGGAGTGCACTTGCCGGTATGCGCCTGACGGCGAACGGATCTGCGCACTCCGGCTTTGCATTGTCAGGGCTGATCATCCTATATGAGCACACAAGCGGCGTTGGCGCCGCTTGGATTTGCCTTTCCGGCCTTGCTTTCCGAAATGCATTTCTATCCTTATCCGTCTTAGAAGGCGCTGAAATATTGCTGAAAAACAATCGGTTCGCATGGTCCATGCCGCAGCGCTACGGTGACGCAATGGGTTTTTACACGGGGACCACCCGATGAGCCTGCAAAGCCGCGCCATTCTGCTGATGATCAGCGCGATCTTCTGTTTTTCGGTGATGGATGCCACAGTCAAGGCACTGGCGCCCAGCGTTGGCGTTCTTCCAGCGCTCTGGGCGCGCTATGCCGGGCAGATGCTGCTGGTGCTGGTGATCGTCATGCCCCGGCTGAAACAGGTGGTGCGCACCCGGTATCCAGCGCTGCAATTCCTGCGCTCTGTGCTGCTGATGAGCGCCACCGCCTTCTTTTTCACCGGCCTGAGCAAGATCCCCCTGACGGATGCTGCGGCGCTGATGTCCACCAATCCTGTGCTGATCACCCTTGGCGCGGCGCTGTTCCTGGGCGAGGCTTTGGGTGTGCGGCGCATCGCCGGGATCGCGGTGGCCATGATCGGCGCGATGATCGTCATTCGCCCCGGCAGCGATGTGTTCAGCCCTGCCGCGCTTTATCCGCTGGCGGCAGCGTGCTGCTATTCCGGCTATGCCCTGCTGACGCGCCGGGTCGGCGCCGATGAAGACGTCTGGACATCGCTGTTTTACACCGGGCTGGTCGGCACCGTTCTGCTGAGCCTTGCGGTGCCCTTTCAATGGCAACCCCCGGATCTGTTCGGGATCGGCCTGATGATCATCATCTCGCTGGCCGGAACCATCGGGCAACTGGCCCTCATTCAGGCGTTTTCCAAAGGCGAAGCAGCAATGCTGGCGCCGTTTTCCTATTCCGGGCTGGCGTTTGCTGCGGTCTGGGGCTTTGTGTTCTTTTCCGAAGTCCCGGATTTCTGGACCATCTTCGGCAGTGTCATGATCGCCGGCGCCGGGCTTTATGTCTGGTATCGCGAGAATTACCGCAAACGCTGAGACACCCGGCGCCAGAGAGGAAGGCTAGCTGCGCTCTGCCGCCGGGGGCCAGAGCAGTGACTGCATCGTGTAGACGAGGATCGCCGCACCAACGGCCCCGCCCGCAGCAACCCCCAGAAGCACGATCAGATCGACCGGCCCGCCGATATTGGCCAGTTCGGAATGAGTCATCACCAGCACGAACCACACCGCAAGCACCGCCCCCACCGGCATCGACAGCTGCGCCAGCAGGAATTTGTGCCAGCTGATCTTGCGATCCCGGATCAACACGTAAACGTATCCCAGCGTCACAACGGCCGCCAAGCCGACCATAGCCCAGAACAGGCCGCGACCAAAAATCTCTTCGAACACCGCAATCAGGGTTCCAACTGTCAGGTCTTTCATCGCCTCTTCCTCCTCAGGCCCGGCCACGCAGCATGGCGTTATAGGTGGCCTTCAACGCCACTTCCTTCATCAGCCAGCTGATCCACAGCTCCTCAAGCGGGGCGATGATCCCGGGGAAGGACGGCACAAGATTGTCGTTGTAATCAAACTCCACCAGCATGGCCCGGCCGATCTGGGTGATCATCGGGCAGGAAGTGTAGCCATTGTAGGTCTGGGTGGGGTCAGTGCCGGTGATGGCCGCGACAAGCCCATCCTCGACCACTGGCACCTGCCATTTCACGCTGGCGGCGGTCTTGCCCTTGGGAACGCCCGCCACATCACCCAGCGCCCAGATCTCGGGATAGCGCAGGTGGCGCAGGCTCGCCATGTCGCATTCGACCCAGCCCTGATCGGTCCATTTGTCAGCCCAGCTCAGACCGGACTGGCGGACCACCTCAGGCGCGCGTTGCGGCGGGATGACATGGATATAGTCGTAGTCCAGTTCGACCGAGCCATCCGGGGTCGAAAAGCGTGCCCGGCGCCGGTCGGCGTCGATGCCTTGCAACTGGTGCTGCATATGGCTGGTGATGCCACGGTCCCCAAACAACATGCGCACCTTTTCGGCGACGATGGGCACCCCGAACAAAGAGGTCTGCGGCGCGGCGTATTGCACGTCGATCTTGCCGCCATTGCCCGCGCGCTTGGCGATATCGTCGATCAGGAAAGTATGCTTCAGCGGCGCGCCCGCGCATTTCATCTCGGTCTCGGGGCGGGTGAACAGGCCAACGCCGCCCTCCTCAGTGAACTTCGAGGCCGCCTGCCAGGTGCGTGCCGCGTATTCCGGCCCGGCATAAAGCGCGCCAATGCCGTTTTGCCCGACCATATCGAGCGAAAACCCTTCGATGGCGTCGTGATCCAGAACCAGCCCCGGGGCCACAACCAGGAAGTCATAGGCAAGCGACTGACCGCTCTCGGTGGCGACGGTCTTGGCCTCCGGGTCAATCGCGGCGGCTTTTTCCGGGATCAGGGTCACGCCGTCCGGCAGCCAGTCGCCGGTCTGACTAAGCACGTAATCCGCAGGCTTCAGACCGGCGGCAACCAGTGTCAGGCCGGGCTGGTAAAGGTGCTGCACGCGCGGATCCAGAAGGGTGATCTCGGCGCCCTCAAGGCGGCGCACCAGCCGGTTGGCGAGCGCCGTGCCACCAGCGCCCGCGCCGATGATGACGATCCGTGCCTTTGTCGGCACCGGCGTGCTGGCGCTGGCATGCGCCCCAAGCGCCGCGGCCACGCCCGCCGATGCCGCAAGGCCAAAGAGCTGGCGGCGTGTGGGGTTCTTTATGGATTTCGTCATCATCTCTCCTCCGAAAGGGAACTCTGGGCCTGCGCGCCGGGTCCGCGCGCAGGCCGGGCGCTGGTCAGTAACTGGCGATCCGCGCGCCCGGGGCGATCATGGCGCTGGCCATCGCCGGGGGTTTGGCAACACTCACGCCATCCAGCAGGACCGATGGGTCGGCGCCGCGTCCCGGCAGGTAGATCGCGCAGACCTCGACCTTGGCACCGGGCATCGCGGCGATTTTCTTCATCAGGCCCTGCGGGCTCATGTCCTTGGGCGGCTGCGGCGCGGTGGCGCTTTCGGGCGCCTCTTTCAGCGCCAGATCCCCGGCCGGGCCGCACAGCAGCACATGCTGCGCGACGCCCTGTTTGGCGGCCTGCATGGCCAGAACCATCGCCATCAGCTGGGTCTGCGGCTCGGGCGCGGTCAGGATCGTCACCAGCGTCCCGGGCTTGTCCTGCGCCACAGCAGGCGTGCAAAGGCCAAGGGCGCTGATCGCTGCAATTGCAAGTTTTTTCATGTCTGAAGTCCTTTCCGGGATCACTCAGGTTGACAGATTTCCCCACGCAGAACGGCGCGGACCGTGCGGTAGACCAGCCCACCGACGATGAGGCACAGAACGCCGACACCGACGTTTCCGGCCAGAGTATGCAGCGGGCTGGAGATCAGGGTTCCAAAGCGCAGCGTCGCGATTGTCAGTGCCGCAACCGGAAAGCTGAGCGCCCACCAGGACAGGGCAAAGGGCAGGCCGCGCAGCTTGGCCACCTGTGTCGCGGCCAGCGCCGTAAAGACCAACGCCGCGCCATAAAGGATCCGCGCGAAGGCATCGATCACGTCGCCATTCAGTTGCAACCAGGCAAGGAAGCCAACCGCGGGCGGGGCGATAAGGATGGCCAGGGTCGGCACCATGCGTCCGGGCAGCGGATCGTGGAACACCAGCCGGTTCATCACCAGCACCAGCAGCACGATCCAGAACACCAGCCCCGCCGAGAAGAACACCCAGGAGGTTTCCGGAAATCCCAGCTGCACACCCGCCACCGGCGCGACCACGTTGCCCACTGCCGGGATGAACCAGGCAGGCGAGATATGGATGGTCTGAAAGGCCCGGTGCCCGATCCAGTTCGACAGCACCGCCAGCGTCAGGATGCCCTGCCCCAGCGCGCCGATCAGCCAGACCAGCCGCGCGCTGTCATGCGACACCGGCTGCAGGGCGGTGGCGATCAGCAACAGGGAAATCGACACGGCAGGAAAGAAGGCCAGTTTCACCGGATGCCGCCATTCGGCCAGTATCGCCTGCGGATAGCGCATAGCCTTCAGCGCGTAGACCGCTGCCAGCACGGCAAAGACCAGAACCGTCGCGACCAGTGCCGTGCGGCTGATGGTTTGCATCCCCGCCGCATGCAGCGCAAGCGTCAGCCCCGACAGCCCCATGACGGCGGCGAAAAAGGGCACCGGAAAGTGCTGAAGCCTCGGCTCCGCAGCCGCAGGATCGGCTGGGGTTTCGGGTGTCTTGGGATCAGCGGTCATCACAGGTCTCCGCAGAAGGTTGGGATCAGGTCCGGAACCGGCAAGGCCGGATTCAGCTCGCTTTACGTGTCGATGCAGGCTCAGCGCTTATGCTCTTCCACCGGGCACTCCCCCTCTTCCGCGAGGCAGGCATCGGTGCGCAGCTCCAGCCACATGGCGTTCAGGACGGCAAAGAGAGCAGCGAGGGGCAGGCCAAGAAGCCAGGCAAAATACCACATGATATCAACTCCTTCAGTATAGCGTGTCGGCGTTTTCGGTGACGTCTGCCTCGGTGACCTTGCCCCAGAGGACTTTGTAGACCCACGCGGTGTAGGCCAGGATCAGCGGCATGAAAATCGCGGTGACCACCAGCATGATGAACAGGGTCTGATGCGAGCTTGAGGCATCCCAGACGGTCAGCGAGCTGTTCGGGTCCACGGTCGAAGGCAGGATGAACGGGAACATGGTCAGACCGACCGACGCGACAATCCCGGTGATCGCCATCTTTGACCACAGAAGCGTCGAGACCTCGTGCCCCGCCTTCAGCCCGCGTATCGCCATGGCGATCCCGGCAAAGCCCATCAGTGGCGCAACCACGATCCAGGGCCGCGCGACATAGGCCGCAAGCCAGCTGCCTTCCCGGGTTACCTGCGAATACAGCGGGTTGGACGGGCCGTTCGGCACCACATCGTTCACCAGCGCAAACCCGTCGATGCCAACCGCCAGCCACAATCCGGCAAGCACATAGCCCCCTGCAGCCACCATTCCGGCCACGGTGCCGATGCGGCGGGCGCGTTCAGCGATCACGCCTTCGGTCTTGAGCGTCAGCCAGGCCGCGCCATGCATCAGCAGCATCGAAAACGACACCACACCGGCCAGCACCGCAAAGGGATGCAAGAGGCCCAGGAACTTGCCGTAGAAGCTGCCTTCGTACATTGGCATCAGGTCTGCGGTCAGGAAGAAGGGCACGCCAAGCAGCACATTGCCCACCGCCACGCCGAACAGCAGCGCCGGAACCGCACCTCCGGCAAACAGCGCCCAATCCCAGCGCGTACGCCATGCGGCACTGTCGCGTTTGGAGCGATACTTGAACGCAACCGGACGCACGATGAGGGCCGCGAGCACCACAAACATCGCGAGATAAAAGCCAGAGAAGGACACCGCATAAAGCGGCGGCCAAGCGGCAAAGATCGCGCCGCCGCCGAGGATGAACCACACCTGGTTCCCTTCCCAGACCGGCCCAACGGTGTTGATCACCACGCGGCGTTCCACATCCGTCTTGGCGACAAAGGGCAACAGTGCGCCAACGCCCATGTCGAACCCGTCGGTCAGGGCAAATCCGATCAGCAGCACGCCCAGAAGCGCCCACCAAATGATCCGCAGCGTGTCAAAATCGATCAGTTCATGAAGGATCATAAGTCTTACTCCGCAGGGGTTGCAGGGGCGGCAGCATCACGGCCCGCACCGCGCAGGCGCGCTTCGTGCTGGTCCTGCCAGGCTTCGGTCTCGGCAACGTCCTGAAACGGGCCTTTGCGGATGTATTTCACCATCAAGCTGACCTCGATCACGAAGAGGATCGTGTAGAAGATGACGAAACCAGCGAGGGTGATCAGCAGATCCGCAACGCTCAGATGCGAGGCCGACAGGGCCGTCGGCAACACGCCATCCACCGTCCAGGGCTGGCGCCCGAACTCGGCCACGAACCAGCCAAGCTCGGCCGCGATCCACGGGGTCGGAATGATGGCAACAGCGGCATAAAGCGACCAGCGCGGGAAGCGCATGTTGCAGAAAGACGCCCGGTAGAAGAAGAAAGCCATCACGCCGATAAAGCTGAAGCCCAGCGCGACCATCAGGCGGAAGGCCCAGAACAGCGGCCCGACGCCCGGAATGGTATCCTCGGCCGCCATGGCGATCTGCTCTTCGGTGGCGTCACGCGGATCGTCCACATAGCGTTTCAGCAGGTAGGCAAACCCCAGATTGTCTGAGTTCTGCTCAAAGATGAACCGCGCCTCGGCCGGGACATTGCCGCGGTTTTCGCGGATGGTCATCAGCGCGTCATAGGCGATGACACCATGGCGGATACGGTCTTCGGCCTCAGCCACCAGATCGTTGATGCCGGGGATTTCCTTGGTCAGGCTGCGGGTTCCGATCAGCCCCATCGCCCATGGGATATGCACCGCGTAATGGGTCTCGCGGGCTTCCTTGTCCGGCAGACCAAACAGGGTAAAGGACGCAGGCGCCGGTTCGGTTTCCCACATCGCCTCGATCGCGGCGAGTTTCATTTTCTGGGTGTGACTGGCGGAATAACCGGATTCATCGCCCAGCACGACCACCGACAGTGCCGCCGCCAGACCAAAGGACGAGGCCACCGCGATCGACCGCCGCGCCAGATCCTTGTGCCGGTTCTGGATCAGATAGAGCGCCGAAACCCCCAGAACAAAGACTGCGGCGGTGACATAGCCCGCGCTGACGGTATGCACGAATTTGGCCTGCGCCACTTCGTTGAACACCACATCAAAGAAAGAGGTCATCTCCATCCGCATGGTGTCGGGGTTGAACTCTGCGCCGACCGGATTCTGCATCCAGCCATTGGCGATCAGGATCCACAGCGCCGAAAAATTCGACCCGATGGCGACCAGCCAGGCCACCACCATGTGCTGTACCTTCGACAGCTTGTCCCAGCCAAAGAAGAACAACCCGACAAAGGTCGCCTCCATGAAGAAGGCCATCAGCCCCTCAATCGCCAGCGGCGCACCGAAAATGTCACCCACGTAGTGGCTGTAGTAGCTCCAGTTCATACCGAACTGGAATTCCATGGTGATGCCGGTGGCGACGCCAAGGACAAAGTTGATGCCGAACAGGGTGCCCCAGAACTTGGTCATCTGTCGCCAGATGGGGCGGTTCGTCATGACATAGACGGTCTCCATGATCGCCACGAGGATCGACAGACCCAGCGTCAGCGGCACGAAGAGAAAGTGATACATGGCCGTCATCGCAAACTGCAGGCGCGACAGCTCGACCAGTCCGATCTCCATGATGCGAATCCTTTCCATAGGTTTTCCGCATCAAAGATACGGATTTTCAAACTTCATATTCTATATTTGCAATATAACTTTGACGCAGATCAAATTTCCAATCTTAGATGCAGATTTAATTGCGAATAACCTCGACACAGCGGTCAGCGCCTTCCGTTTCTGCGCTGCGGTGCCCCGCGATCAGAAAAGCCGCATCGGGACAGGCGCGACGCAGACCGGTCATCACGACGCGCGCGGTTGCGGCGTCCAGCCCTTCGGTCGGCTCATCCAGCAGCAGAAGGCGCGGCCTGCGCAGAATCGCCCGGGCCAGAACCAACCGCCGTGCCTCGCCGCCCGACAGACCCGCCCCGCGAAAGCCAAGCCGGGTGTCCAGCCCCTCGCGCTGCCGCAGGGTATGCGACAGCTGGGTCGCCTCCAGCGCCTGCCACAGCTCGGCGTCCGGGGCGTTCGGCGCAGCAAGCCGCAGGTTCTCGGCCACGCTGCCCGCGATCAAAGCATGGCGCTGCGGCACCAGGGCGATGCTTTGCGTGCGTGTTTCCAGCGGCAGCTGCGCCGGATCGAGGCCGCCGAACCGCACTGTCCCAGCCGAAGGTGTCAGCGCGCCTGCCGCCAGCAGCAAGGCGGTGCTTTTGCCGCTGCCGCTGGGGCCCTGCAGCACAACCGTTTCGCCGGGTGCGACCGTCAGGCTGAGCGGGGCAAAGATCATCCCGCCCTGCCCCCTTTTCAGCGCTACAGCGTCGAAGGTGAGAGAGCCGGATGGAGCC
Source organism: Phaeobacter gallaeciensis (assembly GCF_001678945.1). Taxonomy (NCBI): domain Bacteria; kingdom Pseudomonadati; phylum Pseudomonadota; class Alphaproteobacteria; order Rhodobacterales; family Roseobacteraceae; genus Phaeobacter; species Phaeobacter gallaeciensis. The sequence goes on along the minus strand of NZ_CP015124.1, from coordinate 2,763,598 downwards.
GGGATTGATGCCTGACTGGATGCAATCTCGGTTTCGACGGAGGGCAGGATACGCCGCGCGGCCTGCGTCATGCGGCCAATCTCGGCCAGCGCGCGCCGCACCGGCGCTACCGTTTCGCCAAGGGCCAGCGCCGCGAAGATGGCGATCGCCGCCTCAGCCGCCGTGATGCTGCCCTGCTGCACCAGCGCCATGCCCATCCCGAGGGCCAGCGCCGTCATTGCCGCAGCAGTCAGATCCAGAAACGCTCCGGCGCGCCGCTCGGTCCTATCAAGCCGCGCGCGTGCTGCACCATGCCGCGAAAAGGCAGAAAGGACCGCATCGGTGGCGACGCCGATCTGGCCATATACGGTCAGATCATCGCGCCCGGCGATCAGGTCGATCAACCGGCTGCGGCCTGCCTGCATCGCAGCCTCAGCCCGCCGCGCTGGTTTTGTCGCCAGTTTCTGCCCCAGCAGGAACACCCCCGTCGGCAGCAGCAAGTAGCCGCCCCCGATGGTCAGTGCCAGCGCCGGGTGCACCAGCACCCACAGCAGCAGCGTGCTGAGCAGGATCACGGCCCAACCAGCCAGCGCGGGCAGCATCAGCCGCAACAGCGCCCCATCCAGCGCATCTGTATCCGCCGTCACCCGGTTGAGGAAAGCATTGGCGCGCATTCGTTCCAGATGCCGGTGCGGGCTGTGCAGCAGCCCCGTCAGCAACCGAACCCGCAGCGCCGACAGCGCTCGAAGGGTCGCATCATGGGTCAGCACCCGCTCTCCGTAGCGGGCGGCGGTCCGCCCCAGCGCCAGAAAGCGCACCATAGCCGAGGGGGCAAAGACGTTGAACAGGATGCCAATCCCAGCCATGCCCGCTGCCGCCGCTGCGGTGATGAACCAGCCAGACAGGCCCAGGAGCGCCACGCCCATGGCAAGCACCATCACAGACAGCAAAAGCCCCCGTAGCAGGCTGCGGCGTTCAGTGCGCAGGATGACCCGGAGCAGGTGTATCAGATCCCGCATGACAGATCCTCCGACTTACCAAGTGCGATCTGCCGGTCCATACGCCCGGCAAGCGCCGGATCATGCGTGGCTATGATCAGCGTGCCGCCCGTCTGCGCAAAGCGCATCAACCCATCGGTGATGGCCTTTGCGGTTGCGGCGTCCAGATCCGCGGTTGGTTCATCCGCGATGATCAGCCCCGGTGCGCCCTGCATGGCGCGCGCCAGCGTCACCCGCCGCGCCTCTCCGCCCGACAGACCCGCACCGCGCTCTCCAAGTAAAGACAGATCGCCCTTTGGCAGCGCCTTCAGCACCTGCGCCAACTGGGCGGCGTCCAGAAGGCCGGGCTCCAGCGGCGCGCCAAAGGCGATGTTGTAGCGCAGGCTGCGATTGAGGAAATGCGGCGCCTGAGGCATCCAGCCGAGCGACGCCCGCCACGCCGCCGCGTTGCTGTCATCCAGCGGTTGCCCATCCAGAAGGACCGCGCCCTGATCCGGCTGCTCCAGCCCTGCCAGCAGTCGCAAAAGGGTGGACTTGCCGCAGCCACTTGGACCGGTGAGAGCGACAGTCTCTCCGGGGACGATGGAAAGTTCGGGATAGGCAATGCCGCGATGCACCACGCCCGACAGCCGCAGAACGGGCTGAGGGGTCAAAGCAGCGACACCACCGCCCTGCCCCACTCGCACCGGGCGGTCTTCGGCGCGCCATCCGGCGATTTCATCCTGCACCGCCTCGGCTGCGGCACGATCATGCCAGGCGGCCGCAAGATCCCGCAGAGGCTGGAAAAATTCGGGCGCCAGCAGCAGAAGGTAGATCCCCGCCGCCGGAGACAGTTCCGTGCCCCAGGCGCCCCAGCTGAGTTCCCCCAGCAGTGAAAAGCCGACCCAGATCGCAACCATCGCCACGCCCAGCGCCGAAAACAGCTCCAGCACCGTGGAGGACAGGAAGGCGATCCGCAGCACCGACATCGTCCGCTCCCGCAGGTCTTCCGAGGCGCGGGCGAAGCCATCGACCATCTGCGGCCCGGCCCCGATCAGGCGCAGATCCGACAGTGCCGCAAGCCGGTCCACCAGCAGATCGCTGAGCTGACCAATCTCCACCATCTGCCGTTCGCTGGCCGATTTGGCCGCCCAACCGACAAGCGCCATGAAGACCGGGATCAAAGGCCCGGCCAGCAGCAGGACCAGCGCCACCGCCCAGCTGTGCCAGACTGCGATGCCGAGGATCACCAGCGGCATCACCGCCGAACGCATCCGCGCCGGGCGATAGCGCATGAGATAGGGGCGCAGCGCCTCCAGTTTCTCCCCGGCCAGCGCAGCCAGCGCGCCCGGCCCGCCAAGGGCAGAGGGCTGTGTGCTTTGCGCCTCAACCGTCGCGATCTCCTGCCGCAGGACATCGATCCGCGCATCGGCAGCCTCGGCAAGGCAGCGATCCGACATGGCGGACAGCGCAGCCCGCAGCGCGGCCAGCGCGAAGAAACTCGTCGCCATGAGAACGGGTGACAGCACCGCAGGATCCGTCAGCAAAGCCGCCAGCGACCAAGCGATCACCGCGGCAGCGACCAGCCATGTCAGCGATGCGGCAAGGCTCAGCAGTGTGCCAAGGCCCTCGCCCCGGATGGAAGAGGCAGTCTGCAATCTCACGGAGAACTCCGGATTAACCCGTATTTTGAATATGACTTTATCCAAGGTAACGGGATGGTGATTTGATCTGGCGCAAGACAAAATCCGAATGGCCGGTGTAACAAATATGCCAACCCAAGGGCCAAACACCGGGAGCGCCGATGAGACTGACAACCCGCACCAACCTGGCTGCGCGCATTCTGATGGCCTGTGCGACCAACGGGGACCGGCTGCTTCGAACCGCCGAGATCTCCGAACTGTGCAACTGTTCGACCAATCACGCCGCCCATGTGGTGCAGCGCCTGCATGCCGAGGGGTTCCTGACCACCCTACGCGGTCGCACCGGTGGCATTCGCCTGGCGCGCGCGGCCGACCAGATCTCCATCGGCACGATGTTCCGCCTGTTCGAGGCCGACATTCCCTTTGCAGAGTGTTTCGATGCCGAGCACAACAGCTGCCCGCTGACCGAGACCTGTCGCCTGCGCAGCTACCTGGAGCGCGCCCTGGGAGCGTTCTACCATGAACTCGACATGGTGACGCTGGAGGACCTGGTGCGCGGCAATTGCGGTCTTGCCAAGCTTCTGGCGATGCACCCAGCCCCGCCCGCACAATGCGGCGCGGAACTGGGCCAGGGCGGCTGAACACCTTAGCGAGGTTCGAACTGATCCAGCGGCAGTTTCAGGTAGGAATGGCCATTCCCTTCGGGCGCGGGCAGGCGCCCGCCGCGAATGTTGACCTGCAGCGCCGCCAGCATCAGCCGTGGCAGCGGCAATGTGGCATCACGCGCATCCCGCAGGCTGCGATACTCCGCTTCGCCGGGGGCGTCCTTCAGATGGATATTCGTCGCCTTATGTTCGGCCACCGTGGCAACGCATTGCGCGGCGCGCCCTTTGGGGGCGTAATCGTGGCCGACAAAGACCCGGGTGTCATCGGGCAGCGCAAGGATATCCTGAATGCTGTCGAACAGCGCCTTTGAACTGCCGCCGGGAAAATCCGCGCGGGAGGTTCCGCTATCGGGCATCATCAGCGTGTCATGCACAAAGGCCGCGTCGCCTGCCACATAGGTGACCGAGGCCAGCGTGTGCCCCGGTGAGAACATCACCCGGACCGGCACCTCGCCGACATTAAAGGCTTCTCCATCGGTAAACAGGTGGTCCCACTGGCTGCCATCGGTCGGGAAATCGTCAGGCAGGTTATAGATTTCCTTCCACAGCTTCTGCACCCCCACGACCTTTTCCCCGATCGCGGTGGGCGCGCCGGTCCGGGCCTTCAGCCACTGCGCGGCGGAAAAGTGGTCGGCATGGGGATGCGTGTCGAGGATCCAAACCAGATCGATACCCGCCGCCTGCACGTAATCCAGCAGACGCTGAGCATTGGCAGAGCTGGTGGCACCAGACAGCGGATCGAAGTCCAGCACCGGGTCGATAATGGCGCCCTTCATGGTCGCCGGATCGTGGAACACATACTGCCAGCTTCCGGTGGGCTGATCCCAGAAGGTTTTCACAACAGGGTTTTGCATGGGAGTGTCTCCTAAGTCTTGGGATTTTCGGCGCGGAAGGGTCAGCCCGGCGGCATGTTCTGGCCGCCGGGCTGGATTTCACGTTCGAAGCCGATCAAAGGCTACGGGTCGAGAAGTACCAATCGACCGTGTCATAGCCCTCTTCGATACGAGCCATGGCAGCATCGGGCGTCGCGGGCGTCGGCACGATCACCGGATCGCCGGGGGTCCAGTTCTCGGGCATGGCGCATTTATTCTCATCCGCGGTTTGCAGCGCCACCAACAGGCGGTGGATTTCGTCCACGGACCGGCCCGCGGTCATCGGGTAATAGACCATCGCACGCAGCACGCCCTCGGGGTCGATCAGGAAGGTGGCGCGAACCGCAGCGGTGTCCGAGGCCCCCGGCTGGATCATGCCATACGCCTGCGCCACTGCCATGTTGAGGTCGGCAATGATCGGAAACCCGATCTCAACGCCGAACTTTTCCTTGATGTTCAGCATCCAGGCGATGTGGCTGTAGTGGCTGTCGATCGAAAGGCCCAGCAGTTCGGTGTTCAACGCAGCGAACTCATCCTGCTTCTTGGCAAAGGCAATGAATTCGGTGGTGCAGACCGGCGTAAAATCCGCCGGGTGCGAGAACAGGATCAGCCATTTCCCACGATAATCCTCCAGCGTTTTCTGACCATGGGTGGTCAGCGCATCAAACGCCGGGGCAGCTTCATTGAGGCGAGGGCCTGTGGGTGCAATCTGGTCGGTCATCTGTCATCTCCTGAGCAGGTCGTTTCGATGACCTGAAGATGGGGCCTTGCCATATATTTGTGAAATTGAATATTTATTCATCAGTTATAGAGGGGATCTATAAATGTTCACCCTGCGCCAGCTTCGCTTTCTGATCGCACTCGCGGACGAGCTGAACTTTTCCCGCGCGGCCGAGATCTGTTTCGTGACCCAACCCACGCTAAGCGCGGGGATACAGGAGCTTGAGGCGCAATTGGGTGTGACCCTGTTCGAACGCACCCGGCGCAGCGTGATGCTCACCGAGGTCGGATCACAGATCGTCGCCCGCGCCCGCAGGCTGCTGGTAGATGCCGAGGACATCCGTGTGCTGGCGCAGGCGCACAGCAACCCGTTTGAAGGCGACCTGCGTCTTGGCGTCATTCCCACCATCGGCCCCTACCTGATCCCGCAGACCCTGCCGGACATCCGCAAGACCTTTCCAAAACTGCGGCTGTTCCTGCGCGAAGAACTGACCGAAAGCCTGATCGACGGGCTGCACAGCGGGCGGCTGGACCTGCTCCTGATCGCCCTGCCCTTTGAAACCGGGTCACTGAGCATCGAGCCGCTGTTCGAGGATGGCTATCAGCTGGCGACACCACCGGGCAGCCCCGCAACGCCGGGCAAAGGGTCTGAGACCCTACTGACCTCCGGCCACCTGATGCTGCTGGAAAAGGGCCACTGTCTGCAACGCCACGCGCTGGAGGCCTATCCCGGGAAAATCTCGAACCAGCAAGATGATTTTGCCGCAACCAGCCTGCCGACGCTGATCGCGATGGTGTCCGAGGGGCTGGGCATCACGCTGCTGCCCAACCTCGCCGTAGAGGCGGGTGTGGCGGCCAAAGGTCAGGTACACCTCACAGACCTGCCCGACGCCTGCCCCCGGCAGATTGTCCTGGCCTGGCGGTCCGGATCCGCCCGCGCCGAGGTGTTCCAGCGTCTGGGCGAGGTGCTGAGAGGGGATCGCCCCCGCCCGGAATAGGTTCCCCCGCTGATCACGCGCCAGTAGGCAAGGAGGTCAGAAAGGTCGAAACCGCCTCAATCGCGGCCGCCATGTCGGCGTCTGATGCAAATTCCTCCGGCTTGTGGCTGACGCCATCCTTGCAGCGGAGAAACAGCATCGAGATCGGACAAAGATCTGCCATGGCCGAAGCATCATGCGTCGCCCCCGACGGCAGCCGCGGCGCGGTCGGGCAGCCCTGTCGCACTGATGTTTCAAGCGCCGTCACCAAACCCGCGTCACATGGTACTGCGGGCTGGTCATAGGTGCGGTGCATCGCAAAGCCCGCATTGCGTTTCTGGGCAATCTTCTGTCCCAGCGCCTGCGCGAATGCGGCAAACTCTTCACGGGCTTCATCCTGCAAAGCCCGGATTTCCAACGTCAGCTCCACCTGGCGGGGGATTGCATTCACAACATTCGGAAGCAACGACAAGGATCCCACCGTGGCGCGCAGGTCCGCAATTTTATTGGCGGCATCAAAAACCTCGGTAATAAACTCCGAGGCCGCGACCAAGGCATCCCGGCGCCCTGCCATGGGTACTGTGCCCGCATGGCCAGTGTCACCGGTAAAGATCACCGTGTTGCGCTCGATCCCGCAGATGCCGGTGACAATGCCCAGCGCCACATCCGCGTCTTCCAGCACCGGCCCCTGTTCGATGTGAAGCTCCAGATACCCCAAGGTTGCCGCCGGATCGCGCTGCAGGGCCGCCACCTCGTCCGGATCGCCACCAAAATCCGCCAGCGCCTGCCGCAGCGATACACCGCTGCGGTCGGTCATCTCCAGAACAGACGGATCAAAGGTACCCGCCAGCGCCCGTGGCCCCATCAGCGCCGTCGGAAACCGCACGCCTTCCTCATCCGCAAAGGCCAGAACCTCGACTGCGAAAGGCAGTTCAACACCCTCCGCTGTCAGCTTTTCAACCGCAAGGCATCCCAGAGCGACACCCATGATGCCATCGTAACGGCCACCGTTGCGTACCGAATCCTGATGCGAGCCAATCAGAAAGGTCGGCGCCCCGGCGGGCCCTTCCTTGCGCCCGATCAGGGTTCCTGCGGCATCCCAGCGCACCGCCATCCCCGCAGCTTCCATCCAGGCGCGGATAATCTTGGCCGCCTCACCATGTTCGGTGGTGAACGGAAACCGCGTAACGCCTTCGGAATCGACGCTGCACTGCGCAATCTCTGCCAAACGATTCTGCGCGATCTGACCCCAGTCCATCCCGGCCTCCATATTTATAATGATAAATTAGGCACTACACATGGCGCCCTATGAAGTCTATATTTTTATAATGATAAAAACAGAGGTTCCGAATGGACGGCAGCAACACGCCCCCCACAAAACCCAAGAAATCCCGCCCCGTCAGGGTCGCGGAAGAGATCAAGCAGTGGGTGGTCGAGCGTGACCTGAAAAAGGGCGACAAGCTGCCCAACGAAAGCGCCATGATCGAGGAATTCGGCGTCTCCAAGGGCACCGTGCGCGAGGCGCTGCGCATCCTTGAGGCGCAGGGCCTGATCGTGACCAAGACCGGCCCCGGTGGCGGCAGCATGGTTGGCGAGGTTTCTGCCGAACGCGCCCGGTCTCTCTTGGCGAATTACTTCTACTTTCAGGACCTGTCGGTGGCGGACATCTATCAGATGCGCCGGGCGCTGGAGCCGGAACTTGCCGCCAGCCTGGCCGGAAAGCTGAGCGAGGCACAGCTGGCAGAACTGCAGGAGCTTGCCGAACGCTATCCCGAGCCGGCCAAATCTTCGGAAGAAGAGAAAGAGCAGCATATCGCCTCGCTTATCTTCCATGCGCGGCTGTCCGATTTCGCCAACAACAGGCTTCTGGGCTTTGTCATCGGTTTCATGGCGCAGATCCTGACCGATCTGACCGTGTATCGCGGCCTTTACGATCCGCCGAATGTGGAGCTTTGGCGCAAGGGGCGCAAACACCAGCTGCAACTGGTCGAGGCGCTGCGCAGCTGCGATGCAGACCGGGCGCGCGAGATCATGGCCTCGCACATGCAGGTGGCCGAGGACCTGATGCGCGGCCAAGAGGCCCATCTAATGCGCCGCTTTATCGGGGAGTGAGGCGGCGCGGCCGGGGCGTGAATCGATCTCTGCCCCCGGATGTTTTGTGGTGGCCAGCCAATGGCCGCACCATTTTGGCAGGCATGCGGGAACCAGACGCAGAGGCACGAAACAGCCTGCAGGGAATCGACCGGATTACCGCAATTCGAATCGCAGTTTGCATAGCGGATAGTCACGAAACCCGCGCAAATTGGGCCAGTTCACATGGCAAAACCATAAGACCGACATGGCGGGCTATTTACGGGATATATCGTCGGGAAAGTTTACTGGTGCTGCTGGAGAGAATTGAACTCTCGACCTCTCCCTTACCAAGGGAGTGCTCTACCTCTGAGCTACAGCAGCGCCGGTGAGGGGGCTTTTAGGGATAAACGCAGAGCGGCGCAAGACCATTCTGGACGGTTTTTTCACACTAAGTTACACAAGGTTTATGGCAGATAAAAAATCACCAAAAACCAGTGCTCAGTCCACCACCCGCGAGGATCGCCTCAAGGCCGCCCTGAAGGCCAACATGGCCCGCCGCAAGGCGCAGGCTAAGGCGCGTGCCGGGAAACAGGACGAGCAAACAGGCGGTTCGGAAAGGTAGAGCGCATGGATTCGATTCTGGTAACGGGCAATGGCCCCCTTCAGGGGCAGATCCCCATCGCGGGGGCAAAGAATGCCTGCCTTACCCTGATGCCGGCAACGCTGCTCAGCGAAGAACCGCTGACCCTGACCAATGCACCGCGCCTGAGCGACATCAAGACGATGACCCAGCTGCTGCAATCCCTTGGCGCCGAGGTTTCCGCGCTTCAGGACGGTCAGGTGCAGGCCATGTCGAGCCACAACCTCGACAATCACGTGGCCGATTATGACATCGTGCGCAAAATGCGGGCGTCGAATCTGGTACTGGGGCCGATGCTGGCCCGACTGGGTCAAGCGGTGGTGTCGCTGCCGGGGGGCTGCGCCATCGGTGCACGCCCAATGGATCTGCATATTCACGGGCTGGAGGCGCTTGGCGCCGAGATCGACCTGCGCGACGGCTATCTTCATGCCAAGGCGCCTGGTGGACTGAAAGGCGCGGTGATCGATCTTGCCTTTGCCTCGGTCGGGGCCACTGAAAATATCCTGATGGCGGCGACCCTGGCCAAGGGCACCACCGTCATCAACAACGCCGCGCGGGAGCCGGAAATTTCGGATCTCGCCGATTGCCTGCGCAAGATGGGCGCCCAGATCGAAGGCGACGGCACCTCGCGAATCGAAGTTCAGGGCGTTGACCGCCTGCACGGCGCCACCCACCAGGTGGTAACCGACCGGATCGAGCTTGGCACATATATGCTGGCACCGGTTATCTGTGGCGGCGAAGTCGAACTGCTGGGCGGCCGCATGGATCTGGTCGGTGCTTTTGCCGAAAAGCTGGACGAGGCAGGCGTCGCCATCGAGGAAACAGACGCGGGCCTGAAAGTGCGCCGCCGCGGCGACAGGGTGAAGGCGGTCAATGTGACCACAGAACCCTTCCCCGGTTTCCCGACCGATCTGCAGGCGCAGATGATGGCGCTGATGTGCACCGCCGATGGGGTCAGCGTTCTGGAAGAAAAGATTTTCGAAAATCGCTTCATGCACGCGCCGGAGTTGACCCGCATGGGCGCCCGCATCGACGTGCAGGGCGGCACCGCCACCGTAACCGGGGTTGAGCGCCTGAAAGGTGCCCCGGTGATGGCCACCGATCTGCGCGCTTCGGTCTCGTTGATTCTGGCGGGACTTGCGGCCGAGGGTGAAACACTGGTCAACCGGGTCTACCATCTGGACCGCGGCTATGAACACGTGGTGAGCAAGCTGTCCGGCGTTGGCGCAAAAATTGAACGGATCAAGGGGACCTGATGGCAGACGCAACCTTTGAAGAGGGCCGCGAGGCGCCGCTGAACCTTGGCGCGCAGGAAGAAGAGGACCTGAAAGTCATTTCTGCGCTGGTGCAGGATTCGGTGTTCCCGGTCACTGAAATGCGCTGGCAGGCCTCCCGGCACCGCTTTGCGCTGCTGATCAACCGGTTCCGCTGGGAGGATCGCGCCGCAGCCGAAAAGCGCGCCCGCGCTTACGAGCGGGTGCAATCGCTGCTGGTGGTCGACAATGTGCTGGGCGTCGCCTCGCAAGGGGTCGATCGCAGCGACAAGGATCTTGTGCTGTCGCTGTTGTCGCTGTCCTTTGAACCCGGCGACGACGGGGCGGGCCACCTGGTGCTGACCCTGGCCGGCGATGGCGCCATCCGTCTTTCTGTCGAGGCCATCGATGTTTCGCTGCGCGATGTGACCCGGCCCTATACTGCGCCTTCCGGCAAGGCGCCTGATCACGGCGACGACTGACGCCGCTGCCCGGCGGGCTGCGGCAGGGCAAACTGCTGCACCCGGCGGCAAAGGCTTGTCCCGGCGCGGTTCGCTCTATATGTCCCGGTCGCACCAGCCGGAGTGACCAGATGCCTGTATTCCTTGATACCTCTGATGCCGATTTCGAGGCTTCCTTTGCCGCGCTTCTGAGCGCCAAGCGCGAGGACAGCCCGGACGTGGACGCCACTGTCGCGGAGATCATTGCCGATGTACGCAGCCGCGGCGATGCGGCCCTGATCGACCTGACAGCGAAGTTCGACCGGCTGGAGCTGAGCGCCGACAAGCTGGCGATTTCCGAGGCCGAAGTGACCGCCGCGATCGCAGGCGTCCCTGCTGCGGAACGGGCGGCGCTGGAACTCGCAGCGGATCGCATCCGCGCCTATCACGAACGGCAGATGCCCGAAGATGCCCAATGGACCGATCCGGCGGGAGCCATCCTTGGCTGGCGCTGGTCTGCGGTTTCTGCTGCAGGCCTCTATGTGCCGGGCGGGCTGGCCTCTTACCCCTCTTCGGTGCTGATGAATGCCATTCCGGCCAAGGTCGCCGGGGTCGAGCGTCTTGCCATCACCGTGCCCACGCCCGACGGGGTGCTGAACCCGCTGGTGCTGCTGGCGGCGCGGCTGGCCGGGGTGGATGAGATCTATCGCATCGGCGGCGCTCAGGCGATTGCGGCGCTTGCCTATGGCACAGAAAGCATCGCGCCGGTGGATAAAATCACTGGCCCCGGCAACGCCTTTGTCGCCGCCGCGAAGCGCCGCGTCTTCGGCAAGGTGGGCATCGACATGATCGCCGGGCCGTCGGAAATCCTGGTGATCGCCGACAAGGACAACAACCCCGACTGGATCGCGCTGGACCTGATGAGCCAGGCGGAACACGATGAAAGCGCCCAGTCGATCCTGATCACCGACGATGCCTCCTTTGGCCGCGCGGTGGCCGAAGCCGTGGACAAGCGCCTTGAAACACTGGAGCGCCGCGCCATCGCCGGAGCCAGCTGGCGCGATTTCGGCGCGGTAATCACCGTGCGCGATCTCGATGAGGCCGCAAACCTGTCGAACCGTATCGCGCCCGAGCACCTGGAACTCTGCACCGGCGATCCCGAAGAACTGAGCCAGAAGACCATCCACGCCGGGGCGATCTTCCTGGGTCAATACACGCCCGAGGCCATCGGCGATTACGTCGGCGGCCCCAACCACGTGCTGCCCACGGCGCGCTCGGCGCGGTTCTCTTCGGGCCTGTCGGTGATGGATTTTCTCAAACGCACCACCCTGGCCCGGATGACGCCCGAAGCGCTGCGTGCCATCGGCCCGGCGGCAGAAACCTTGGCGCAAAGCGAAAGCCTGGAGGCGCACGGCCTGTCCGTCACCCAGCGTCTGAACGCGCTGAACGACTGATCACGGCCGGACGCGGCGCAAGGCAGCCCTCAAAAGATTGCCGCGCCGCGCGCCATCGGCTAGTGAGGATGCGATTCCCGGTTAAGAGATCGCACGCCATGAGCCGCATCAGTCATATCGAGCTGGACGACAGCAACCTGCCGCCCCCGACCCCCGAGATCGAGCAGGAGCGCAAGGTGGCGCTGTTTGACCTGATCGAGGAGAACTCCTTTACCCTGCCTGCCCGTGACGGGCGCGCTGTCCCCCCCGGCCCCTATCATCTGGGGCTGGCGATCCGGGATAAACGGCTGGTCTTTGATATCACCACCGAAGACGGGCAGAAGGCGGCGGAATTTCATCTGTCGCTGTCGCCCTTCCGTCAGGTGGTGAAGGATTACTACCAGATCTGCGAAAGCTATTTCACCGCCGTAAAGACCCTGCCCCCCAGCCAGATCGAAACCATCGACATGGCCCGGCGCGGCATTCACAACGAAGGCAGCCGCGTGCTTCAGGAACGCCTGGAGGGCAAGGCCGAGGTGGATACCGACACCGCCCGCCGCCTGTTCACCCTGATCTGCGTCCTGCATTTCGGAGGCTGACGGGTGGAGCAGTTACCGCAGTCCATCCTGTTCTGCTGTGACCACAATGCGGTCCGATCCCCCATGGCCGAGGGGATCATGAAGAAGTTCTATGGCGCCGGGACCTACGTGCAGTCGGTCGGCGTCAAGAACGACATGGAAATCGACGGCTTCTGCATCGCTGTCTGCCAGGAAATCGGGGTGGAACTGTCGCGCCACCGGTCGCGCTCTTTCGACGAGATGGAGCAATGGGGCGATGATCTGTCGTCCTTTGATCTAGTGGTGGCCCTGTCGCCTGCCAGCCAACGCCGCGCGCTGGAGCTGACCCGCTATTTTCACCTCGAAGTCGAATACTGGCCGATCATGGATCCGACCGGCCTTGGCGAAACCCGCGAGGCCAAGCTCGACAGCTACCGGCAGACCCGCGACCAGATCATTCAACACCTGAAAGCCCGCTGGGGCGAACCGACGGAGCTGTTATGAGCGACACCATCACGCGCTATTTCGCGGCCTTCAACGCAGGCGACACCCAAGGCATGATCGATTGCCTGTCTGACGACGTGGCCCATCACGTCAACGAGGGCAACATCCGCGTTGGCAAGGAAAAATTCGCCGAGTTCTGCGACCACATGAGCCGCTGCTACCGTGAGGAGCTGACTGACATGGTGGTGTTTTCCACCCCGGACGGTAGCCGCGCCGCCGCCGAATACATCGTCAACGGCACCTATCTGGAAACCGACGCGGGTCTGCCCGAGGCGCGCGGCCAGAGCTACCGTCTGCCTGCAGGCTCCTTCTTTGATCTGAAGGACGGCAAGATCTCCCGCGTCACCACCTATTACAACCTCTCTGACTGGATGGCGCAGGTCTCGGCCTGATGGCGGTTAAGGTCAAAGCCCTTTCGGGCGAGGCATTGGAGGCCGCCCTGCCGGATCTGGCACGGCTGCGCATCGAAGTGTTCCGCGCCTTTCCCTATCTCTATGATGGGGACGAAGCCTATGAGCAGCATTATCTGCGTAGCTACCGCGACACGCCCGATGCGGTGCTGGTGGCAGCCATATCCGAAGGACGTGTGATCGGCGCAGCGACGGGCATGCCGCTGAGCAGCCATGGCGATGCGACGCAGATCTCAAAGGGCGAATTGCCTGTCGAGGATGTGTTCTACTGCGCCGAATCCGTGCTGCTGCCAGAGTTCAGAGGACAGGGTATCGGCCATGCCTTCTTTGACCACCGCGAAGCGCACGCGCGCACCCTTGGTTTCAGGCTTTCGGCCTTTTGCAGCGTGATCCGCCCAGAGGATCACCCACTGCGCCCCGCAGACTACCGCAGCAATGATGTGTTCTGGCGCAAACGCGGCTACCGCCCGATGCCGGGTGTGCTTGCAGAGTTCACCTGGACAGACATTGGCGACCGCGCCGAAAGCAAAAAGGCGCTGCAATTCTGGAGCCGGGAGCTGTAGGCTCACTTTGAAACGACCGGCGGGGTACCCGCCAGACAAAAGGGATCTCGCCCATGAAAATCGCTACCGCCGCCTACCCGCTCGATTGGCTCGACAGCTGGGCTCAATACGAGGACAAGCTGGCAAAATGGGTCGGCGATGCCGCCAAACAGGGTGCCTACCTTCTGGTCTTTCCCGAATATGGCGCGATGGAGCTGGCGACGCTGGATGGCGCTGACGCCGCCCTTGATCTGGAGCGGTCGCTGCATGCCGTATCGGATCGGATGGAGGATGCCGCCGCGCTGCACCTGAAACTGGCCGCCGAACACGGTGTTCATATCCTCGGCGCCTCGGCCCCGGTGAATGCCGGTTTCGAGCGCCCGGTGAACCGCGCCGAATTCTACGCGCCGACCGGAGAGCGGGACCATCAGGACAAGCAGATCATGACCATGTTCGAGCGCGATCCCTGGAATGTCACCGGGGGCGGACCGCTCAAGATTTTTGACACCGCGCTTGGCAAGATCGGCGTGCTGATCTGCTATGACAGCGAATTCCCCCTGCTGGGCCGGGCGCTGGAAGAGGCAGATATCATCCTTGTTCCCTCCTGTACCGAGGCGCTGGCGGGCTATTGGCGGGTGCGTATCGGCGCCATGTCGCGGGCGCTGGAAAACCAGTGCATCACCGCCATGGCCTCAATCGTGGGGCAGGCAGACTGGTCCGAATCGGTTGACGTGGGATGCGGCATGGGTGGCATCTTTGGTCCGCCGGATACCGGCTTCCCTCCGACCGGCGTCTTTGCCGAAGGCACCCTGGACCAGCCCGGCTGGACCCTAGCCGAAGTGGACATCGCACAGGTCGCCGAGGTCCGTCGCAATGGGGTCGTCCGCAACCGCAGCCACTGGGACGAACAGAACAGCAGGACAAAAACCTGCACAATTCGCCTCATGCCGTGATTGCGCCCTTGAAAAATTGGGAAAATAGGCTCATTTAAGCGCTCATCCCCGCAGATTGACGGGGTAACGCAATGATGGAGAGAACATGGCCAAGGAAGATACGCTCGAATTTCCCGGTGTCGTGAAGGAACTCCTGCCCAATGCGACGTTTCGGGTCGAGCTGGAAAACGGCCATGAGATCATCGCACATACGGCAGGCAAGATGCGCAAGAACCGCATCCGTGTTCTGGCTGGCGACCGGGTTCAGGTGGAAATGACCCCCTACGACCTGACCAAGGGCCGGATCAACTACCGCTTCAAATAAGCGACCGATCCGACTTGATGACCAAAGCCCGGCCCAGATGCCGGGCTTTTGTTTTTGGGGGTTTACTCCTAAAACAAGGGCCCACGGCAGCATTGGCACGGTATAGATAAAAGGGCCCCTCATGGCATTCATTCTGGGATCTGGCAGCCCGCGGCGGCTGGAACTGCTGGCACAGCTTGGCGTTACCCCGGACGCGGTCCGCCCGCCGGATATCGACGAGACCCCTCACAAGGGTGAGCTGCCGCGCGATTACTGCGCCCGCGTGACACGTGAAAAGGTGCAGGCCGTGCCAGCAAGGGCCGATGATGTTGTGCTCTGTGCCGATACCACCGTCGCGATGGGGCGGCGAATCATGGGCAAACCTGCCGATGCCGGAGAGGCCGCCGAATTCCTGCTGGCCCTGTCTGGCCGCCGCCACCGTGTCATCACGTCGGTCGCGGTGCGCCGCGGCGAGAGGGTCTGGCAAAAGGACGTAGTCAGCCAGGTCAAGATGAAGCGCCTCAGCGATGAGGAACTGAACGCCTATCTCGCCAGTGATGACTGGCAGGGCAAGGCCGGTGGCTATGCCATTCAGGGACCAGCGGGGGCGCTCATCCCCTGGATCAACGGCTCCTTTACCGGGATCGTCGGCCTGCCGCTCTGCGAAACCGCCCATCTTCTGCAGGCCGCGGGCTGGCCACTATACAAGGAGGCCGCCGCATGAAGGGCCGCACGATCGTTCTGGACCACGTCGAAGGCCACGAGGCCGCCGCGCTGATGGTCGATGGCAAGCTTGAGGATTTCCTGATCGATGGCGATGCCCCCGTGCCCGGCACCGTCTACCGCGCTCGCGCCGACCGGCCGGTCAAGGGCCAAGGCAGTATGTTCCTCAGCACGCCTGATGGCGCCGCCTTCCTGCGGCAGGTCAAAGGCATGGCCCCGGGCCAGCAGCTTCTGGTGCAGGTCACCGGCTATGCCGAGCCGGGCAAGGCGATCCCGGTCACCCAGAAACTGCTGTTCAAAAGCCGCTACGCCATCGTCACCCCCGAGGCGCCGGGGCTGAACATCTCCCGCTCGATCCGGGACGAGGATGAGCGTGACCGCCTGCTGGAGGTTGCCCATCTGGCCATGGAGGGTACAGATTACGGCCTGATCCTGCGCTCTGCCTGCGCGGGCGCGGATGCCGATGAGGTGGCCGAGGATATCGCCGCCATGGCAGCCCTGGCCGATCAGGTCCTGAACGATCATGGAACCGAGGTGGAAACCCTCGCCGAAGGCGACGGCCCCCATATCCGCGCCTGGCGCGACTGGGTCGAACCGGCCGAGGTCGAACGCACTCCGGGCGGCTTTGAGACCCACGGTGTGCTGGACGCGCTTGACCAGGCCCAGGGTATCCGCGAACCGCTGCCGGGCGGCGGGTTCCTTTATATCGAACCCACGCGCGCACTCGTGGCCGTCGACGTCAACACCGGCACCGATACCTCCCTCGCGGCCGGCCTCAAGGCCAACATGGCCTGCGCCAAAGACTTGCCCCGGGCGCTGCGTGTTCGGGGACTTGGCGGACAAATCGTGCTGGATCTGGCGCCGATGCCAAAAAAGGACCGGCGCGTCTTTGAAACCACTCTGCGGGCCGCGCTGCGCGCCGACAGCGAAGAAACGGTTCTGGTCGGCTGGACCAACCTGGGCCACTTCGAACTGCAACGCAAACGCGGCCGCCCGACCCTGGGGGAGATTCTGCGATGAGCTGCCCGATCTGTGGCGAGGAAACCGCCCGCTCCTACCGCCCCTTCTGCTCTCGGCGCTGCGCGGATCTTGATCTGGCGAAATGGCTGAACGGCGCTTATGCGGCCCCCAGCCGGGACCCGGAAGACATTGAAAAGGCGCTGGAAGAGACCGAAAGATCGCGGTCCTCTGGAGAAAAGCACTCACAGTTCCGGCATTGAAAAATTTCTTTCAAAAAGCCTCTGGACACCGCCCGCCCCACAGCATAGAAGGCCCACACCCAAGGCGAGACGCCTTCCCGTGCCCGGGTAGCTCAGGGGTAGAGCAGTGGATTGAAAATCCTCGTGTCGGTGGTTCGATTCCGCCCCCGGGCACCATTTCCTTCGTTCAAGGCATTGTTTTGCATCAGTTTTTGGGCTGATCAAGACGAGGCGTAGAACAAATTGGAGAACATTTCACGCAGCCATGTCTTCGTGAAGGAAGGCATCTATTACTTCACCCGCCGTATCCCGGTGGACCTCCGACAGCATTACTCGTCGGGCAAGATCTCCTACTCTCTGAGGACCAGATCCCGTTCCATCGCTCTATCGCGGGCAAACAGGGCTGCATGCAAACTGGACGAATACTGGTATCACCTTCGCACTCAGGATGCGGAACTCCCTGGCAAACATCTGCTCCGGCATGGTCTGACCCGGCAGGCTCCTCTCTCGCCGGAAGACACCTCTGTCACATCCGATGGTCTGACCCTGTCGGAGGCTGTGTTGACGTACCTACGTCTCAAAGGTCAGGGACGCCCTGAGACCTTCCACCGTGCCGCACATCGATCCTGCGGCTACGTGATCGACGTCTGCGGAGACAAACCACTGACAGACTACACCAAAGCAGACGCAAACAAGTTCCGTGATGCCCTAATCAAGCGGGGATTGGCTGGCAGCAGCATTACCCGGATCTTCGGCACCGTCCGGGCGGTCTTCAATTTCGCCGTGGCTGAGGAAGGGCTGTCCACCACCTCGCCCTTCGCCAACGTCTACTATGATCGCAACGCCGGGGTGTCAGGTCGTAGCTCCATCCCCGTGCAGGACATCCGAACCGTTCAGGAGAAGTGTAAAGAGATCGACGACGAAATGCGATGGTTGGTGGCCATGGTCGCCGATACCGGCATGCGCTTGGCCGAAGCTGCTGGTCTCTTGAGAGAGGACATCTACCGGGATGAAAGCGGCAGTTGGGTGGCTCGAATAGTCCCTCACCCGTGGAGAAGCCTCAAGACAGAAAGCAGTGAGCGAATCGTCCCCCTGCTCGGTTCCGCAGAATGGGCAGCCGAGAAAATTCACGCGCAAGAAAGTTGCAGTAGGTTTGCCTTTCCCAGGTACAACACCAAAGGGAAGACCAACGCCAATTCTGCAAGTGCTGGCCTGAACAAGTGGCTCAAGGCCTACGTGCCGAAGGGGGCCACGATGCACGGTTTCCGCCACTCGATGCGTGATCGGTTGAGGGCCGTGGAATGCCCTTCTGACATCGCAGATCAGATCGGAGGGTGGCATACGGATGGCGTGGGACACGGCTACGGGAAGGGGTATCCGATACCCGTGCTAGAAAAGTGGCTCAAGACAGCATGTTGAGCTGCTTCTAGTTCCCTGTGCTAAGGCCGTGCTGTTCCCCCTACTGCTCCCCCAGTTCTTGCCCCAACTATTACAACTAAATCATTGTTTTGACTCACTTTTCTCCTCATTGTATGGTCGCGGCACCTGTTCTCTAGGAGGCACTTTCCGATGTCGTCACGAACCTACCTAACCGCACCGCACATGGTATACTGGGGCCATCTACCATCCTTCGACAATCCATTTCGTGAGGGGTACATCGGTGTGACCATGCAAAAGCTACACGCTCGCGTGGCACTTCATCATTCCAGCCCGACATGCCATGCCCTGGAAAAGGCCCTTGCCGAACATGGTGACGAGATAGAGTGGCGACCCCTGCATACCGATTTGCCATGGTATGTGGCTTACGAGATCGAGCGGATCTACAGGCCGAAACGGCACATCGGTTGGAATGCAGGCTTTGGCGGCAGCCGGTACAAGAAGCGTCGTGAAGGGTGGCTGGTAACCCCTCTTGGCTCCACTCTTCTCACGAGCGACTACCAAACTCCATCAATCATCGCACCAAGGTCCCAAAACAGTTCTACGCCTCGTCTTGATCAGCCCAAAAACTGATGCAAAACAATGCCTTGAACGAAGGAAATGGTGCCCGGGGGCGGGTCTTCAGCCCGTGTGAAATTTGGTTCGAGACCCGTTACAGGCACCGTTGACACGGCAAGCATCAGCAAAATAAGGGATATCAGCCCCGTGGAGTCCCGGTCAACAGGCACGATTTGTTCTACGGTTTGTTCTACGGCTCTGTCAGACTCAGCCTTCTGCCCGGTTGTATCTCCGTGTTGGGATCGAGCTGCACGGCTGTCAGGAGGGGCATACCGTGGAGAGCTGTCTCAGGCTCCCCGTATGACTAGTAGAAGGCCAGGAAGGACTTCCCCGGAGGTTCACCTACCTGAGACCTCGAGATGGCGCTGTATGAGTCGACCGGTATACGGGAAAGAGGGCTTCTGCTCGTGTGTGGGCATAGGGGGGGCGAGTGCCACCCCACCCCCGTAGGGTTGTCGTATATGGCCCCGACAACAGATTGGGGCTGGAGGTCGTCAACCAGCTCTGCACGATTGGTGGCCTCCTACTCTGCCTCCCCAACCGCTTTAGCCAACGGTGACAAAACCACAGATCGTAGGGGTGGCAGGCTTCATATATCTTCCGCCATGGTTTTGGCCGGGGGGTATGTCCCCGCTATGCGGACAGTTTGCTATAAGGATATATATAGCTTCTTGTCTGCTTAGGGAGCGTCTGAGTTGAAGACCTCCTCGATCTGGGGATCACTAACCCCCGCCCAACCAGATCCTTCTACCTGGGGGTCACCTTCTTCCAGGAACCGTACAGCACGATCCAGCGAGAAATGACCCACGGAAGTCAGCCCGTGGTTCAGGTGCGGCTCTCGTTGGCCATCCGCATCGCCCGATTGAAGAAGTGTCGCGTGGCTTGATCCCTGGCCACCTTGTCGGTCATCACGGCACTCCGCATCTCGTTGTCCTGCTGGAACATCCTTACCATCCCTTGGAAGAAGGCACGTTCGAATGCCCCGTAGACCACATCCGCAGGGTTATTGCGCATCATGTCCGTCATCTCATCGTCCATGATTTCGCGGTTCACACGTTCGAATCGAAGGAAGTCCTCTCTCGAGAAATTGGTCCCGTGTCGCTCGTTGAAGGAGTCGATAATCTCAGACAGGGAACGCTCTTCCTCCTCCGTGTAGCGGTTGGCACCGAACTCGGTGATGGCCGCAAGTTTGGTCGTGTCACCAGCCTGAAGGGACGCCGATCCCTCTTCGCCTTTCTGCACCCGAAATGCCGAGAGCTGGAGCATGTCCTCCGAGATTTGGATATCGGCAGGGACTTCCCGTGACGGCAGCAGACGCGAAAGCCAAGAGACGTACGTGAAGAGCTGTTCCAACCACGGATCCCCGAGAGAGACGATCTGCGCAACGAAGGAGTAGAACCGCATGTAGCTTCTAAGGAGCTGCCGGAACTCCTCCTGCTGGGCTTCGTCGTCGTCCATCTCGAAACGGCCAACAGTCTCCTTCACCAGCCCTTCCAGGCGGATGCGTTCCTGGCTACTGAGATTTCCCGTGAAGAAGACATTTGCAAACCTCTCGACCTCGTCCCGGATGATGTACGGCGAACTCGAGATCCTGCTTTCGAGATCATAGATCTGATTGAGGTCCGTGCGTTCCTCCAGCTCCGTAGCCTCGAAGAACGGGGCGAAGGCGTCGCGGATCTCCTCCATGGTGTTCTGGAAATCAAGGACGAAGGTCCGCTTCTTGTCCGGGAAGGTCCGGTTCAACCGTGCGAGTGTTTGCACAGCCTGAAGCCCTGCTAACTTCCTGTCCACGTACATCGCTACCAGCTTCGGTTGATCGAACCCGGTCTGGTATTTCTCGGCAACTACGAGAACCTGATACTCATCCGTGTCGAACCTCTGTGGTAGCTCCGTTTCGGGGAAGCCGTTGGCGGCAGCCTCGGACCAGTCAGTG
The DNA here is from genome assembly GCF_001678945.1 of Phaeobacter gallaeciensis. Lineage (NCBI taxonomy): Bacteria > Pseudomonadati > Pseudomonadota > Alphaproteobacteria > Rhodobacterales > Roseobacteraceae > Phaeobacter > Phaeobacter gallaeciensis. The sequence goes on along the minus strand of NZ_CP015124.1, from coordinate 2,742,827 downwards.
TCATCGATACGGAGATCGCCTGAGAACGCCACCAGGGCTTTGAGGTCGGAATATCCCTTCTCCTCAATGTAGGCCTTGATCTGCTGCCAGTACCGGAAGGCATGTTCACGGCTTTGGGTGACCACCATGGCCTTCGCTTGTCCGCCGAGTTCGCTCCGCACATGGCGGCGGAAATGCTCGACAATGATCTCGACCTTCTGGCCAATTGCCGAAGGATGAAGAGAGGCATACCGTGCGACAGTCCGCTGGGCGTTCCTCCCCTTGAACGCGGGGTCCTCTTCGATGGCCTTCTCGAGCTTGTAGTAGGCCGAGTAGGTCATGTAGTTCTGGAGGACGTCGAGGATGAACCCCTCTTCGATAGCCTGACGCATCGAGTAGAGGTGGAACGGGTGCGGGTTGCCATCCTCGCCCATGCGTCCGAACCGCTCCAGCGTCACGTTCCGAGGGGTGGCCGTGAACGCCATGAAGGAGATGTTCTTCTGCGGCCCTCTGGCGGCCTGATGGGCCAGGATCATATCCTCGATGTCTTCGGAGGATGTCTTCTCCCGTGTCAGGGCATCGCTCATGGCTTGCGCCGCCTTCCCAGACTGGGAGGAATGCGCCTCATCGATAATCACGGCGAAGTTCTTGGAGGACTGCCCCGATATGGTAGCCAGATGCTCCGTGCCGAACTTCTGGATCGTCGTGATGATGATCCGCTTGCCCTGTTCGATAGCCTGTTTGAGATCTCGGGAGGTGCCGTCGATCTTCTTCACTACACCTTCGGTCTGGGCAAAGCCGCTGATCGTGTTCTGTAGCTGCCGGTCCAGAACCAAGCGGTCGGTCACGATGATCGCAGTGTCGAACAGGGGGCGGTCGGCCTCGTCATGCAGGTTGATGATCTGATGGGCCGTCCAGGCGATGGTATTGGATTTTCCCGACCCCGCACTGTGCTGGATCAGGTAGTTTTGCCCAGCGCCATTCGCCCGTGCATCTGCCAGGACACGCCGCACCGCGTCGAGCTGCTGGAAGCGCGGGAAGATCAACACCTCCTTGCCGCCGGATCGTTCCAGATGGATGAACCGCCCGATCAGATCCAGCAGAACCTCGCGCGAAAAGACCGCCTTTGCCCCCGGCAGATCCTTGTAGAGGTAGGACACCCGGTTCTCCCCCGGCACATCCGGGTTGCCAGCCCCACCATCCCGTCCCCGGTTGAAGGGCAGGAACCGCGTCTTGCCGTTCATCAGCCGTGTGGTCATCGACACGTTGTCTGGGTCCACGGCGAAATGCACGATGGCACCGCGTTTGAAGGTCAACAGAGGCTCACCACCGGGGGAGCGATCCTTGCGATACTGCGCTTCGGCGTGTTTGAACGTCTGCCCGGTCAACGGGTTCTTGACCTCCATCGTAGTCACGGGGATGCCGTTCACGAAGGTGACGATGTCGATGGCATTGGCGTTCTTCTTGGAGTACCGCACCTGCCGCATGACCGACAGGATATTACCCTCGAACAGCCGTGTCAGATCCGGGTTCAGGTTCGAGGCGGGCTTGAAGTAGCACAGGGAGAAGTTGATGTTCGGGACCAGCTTGATCCCCTGACGCAGAACCTGGTGGGTGGGCTGTTCCTTCAGGGCCTTTTCCAGCCGCTTCAGAACCTCCGCCTCGGCCTGGGTACTGTAGTGATCCTCCAGGGTTTGCCACGCTTCGGGCTGGGTGTTGCGCAGAAAGCGGAACAGCAGCTCACGGTCGAGGGCATAACCCACATCGTAGTCCGTGGCTGGATCCCGTTCGAGATAGCCCAGATCCGAGGTCAGGCAGCCCACGATATGAGCCTCGAAAACCTTCTCCTGGTGAACGTCCTTGGTCGTGTGCTGTCCGGTCGTCATGGCGGGTCCTGCAAAATGCTATTTCAATAGGTGGGTCAAAATCTCTTCGGCATCGGCTTGGGTTTTTACGCCCAGACGGATGAGGTCGTAGCCACGGAAATCTGCATAGCCGCGCAGGTTGCTGTTCGCTCCTTTCCCATCCGGGCTGGCCCACTCGTGGCCAGTCCACGCCTTGTGGGTCGTCTTTACGCCGCTTGGGATATGGGAGGGGGCATCACCGGCCCGCAGCCACAGGTTCTGGAGCGTGTCCTTGTCATACTCGACACCCAGCGGCTTGCCATGTGTCGTGCGGTACACGGAAAGATGGACGCGGCCTGACGAAGCAGTTTTGGCGGCGACCTCGGATATGCGGGGATGCGCGGAGAGCCAGCCCTTCAGGAAACCGGGCAGTTCATCGATTTGGCGGGTCATGCCTCCATCTCCTCCTGAATGGCGTCGAGCCGTCGGTCCACGGTGCCAGATCTGCCATAGGTCTGCACATCGATCTGCCCTGTAACAGCGGCGGTGATCAGGGCGGAGCGGTATTCTTTGAGCAGCGTGATACTAGAGAGAATACGCTCTTTTAGCTCCGTGAGTTGCGTGGTTAGCAGCTCGAGACTGGCGACGCGCCGTTCTTGCTCTCCCGGATCAGGCAGACGCAAGGTAACCCTTTTGATCGTCTCGCCAGTAATAAGCGGTTGGGCATTCTTGTTGGCTTTTTCGTTCAATCTGGCTGACACAAAGATCTCGAAAGCATACCTGGGCAAGATGTCTTTCGAAATCAGGCGAACAATAAGGGCGTTGTCGGTAACCCACGACGAAATATCGTAGAAATGAACGTTCCCGCACAAGGCTCCTACTCGGCCAATTACCAACGTCCCCGGCGGAGAGTTTGACCGGTTCGTGTACGCCATCGTACCGTTTCCGCCAACTACCGGAAAGGGATTGTCTGGGCTTTTGTTTGGACTCATTTTCTCGTTGGGGAGAAAGTCTCCGGATCCAACCCTGGCTAGCCAGCGCATGGACCGTTTCGGAAAAATGTTGTCATCCAACGCGAGTATGCTCTCGCGTAGTGCATCATACCTACAATCCAGCAGCGCCACCAACCGCTGCTTTTTCTCGATCAGCAGGTCAATTCTTGCGGTCTCGCGGTCCAGGAAGTCGGCAATCTGGCGTTGGGTCTCGAGGTCGGGGACCAAAACACTAAGATTGTTTAGAGTCGTTACTGTAAGTTGGTTAATGGTCGATGTGAGATAGGCACCGGTTTGCTCTTCGAAGATGGAAGATTGCAGAACCCAATACAGGAAGTCTGCGCTATCTGATCGGACCACGGTGTTGAAAGCGCCGAACGTCATCCCAGAAAACTCTCTGGTGACTTTGCCGTTCTTCCCGATCAAATGCCTGCTGCCATTACGAGAGCAGATGAGTATATCCCCTTCACGCAGTCGCAATCTTTCGGGTACGCGAGCATCAACATAGATTATTCCGTCTGGATGAAGGCGTCCATTTTGGATGTTATTTGCTCGCAAAACTGGATAACCCATGCCGGGGTCCACCACGTCGTCTGGCGAATATGTAAGCCCGATTAGCGCTTTGCCGAGATGCTTAAGCCGACACCTTTTCCAGCCACTTCCATAGACTGGTTTGACTTGGGCATCGTCGTCCTCAGTAGCGAGCATCACTCCACAACCTCCTGCAACAGGCCCGCGATCTCGGCTTCCAGCGCCTTCAGCTCGGCGTCGATCTCTGCCAGCGGGCGGGGCGGCACGTACTTGTAAAAGTAGCGGTTGAAGTTGATCTCATAGCCCACACGGCCCACGCCGCCATCCTGCGCGTCGGTGTGGCTCTGATCCACCCAGGCATCGGGGACAAAGGGCAGAACCTCGCGCTGCACGTAGTCCCGCCAGTCCTCCGCCAGCGGGACCAGCTCGTGATCGCGCAGATCGCTGTCGGCTTCGGGCTTGCCATCCTTGCCGGTGCAAATCTTGGCATCCTCGTCCCGTTCCGACAGGGCCGACAGGATCGCCTTTTTCACCGGGGCGGGCAGTTTGATCCCGGCAGCCTTCAGCGCCGCTGTCAGATTCTTGTCGAACTCGGTACGGTCCAGCCATCGTTTGCCCGCAGGCAGGCTCTGCCGCAGCACGGTCAGGATCGCGGTCTGTTCGGAGTCGCCCAGCTTGGCGAAGGGTTTTGCCTCTTGCAGGGCCTCTAGGGCTTCCTCGGTCACCTCGAAGGCCAGTTTCAGGGGGCGTTCGACACGGATCTCCCGATAGCCGAAATCGGTGGTCTTGAAGATCTTGGAGTATTCCCCCCAGCCAGCCTCTCCGTTCAACATCTCGGCATAGATCCGGGTGATCTCGTCGCAGGCCTCTGGCGGGATCTCGCGGCGTTTGGAGCCAAGGGATTTGCGCATGGACTTCCAGAACCGGTCGCTGCTGGCGTCGATCAGCTGGACCTTGCCCTGGCGATCCCGTGTCTTGCGATTGGTCAGGAGCCAGACATAGGTCTGAATACCGGTGTTGTAGAACAGATCCGTGGGCAGGGCGATGATCGCCTCGACCCAGTCGTTCTCCAGCATCCATCGGCGGATCTCGCTTTCGCCCGACCCGGCCCCGCCGGTGAAGAGAGGGGAGCCGTTCATGACGATGCCGATACGGGTGCCTTGTTCGTCATCGCGCATCTTGGAGATCATGTGCTGGAGGAACAGCAGTTGCCCGTCCGATACGCGCGGCAGGCCAGCCCCGAACCGCCCCTCCATGCCCAGTTCCTGGGCCTCGGCAAGGATGTCGTCCTTGTACTTCTTCCAGTCCACGCCGTAGGGCGGGTTCGACAGCATGTAGTGGAAGCTCCGCCCCTTGTGGGCGTCCTGGGTCAGGGTGTTGCCGAAGGCGATGTTCTCGGGATTGTGTCCCGTGACCAGCATGTCGGATTTGCAGATGGCAAAGGATTCCGGGTTCAGCTCCTGCCCGAACAGCTCGACCAGGACCCGCTCGTTCAGGGCCTTCATCTCCATTTCGGCAATAGACAGCATGCCACCTGTTCCTGCTGCCGGGTCATAGACCTGACGGATGACACCGCTACCGGTCAGGGCTTCCTGGTCGTTGATCAGAAGCAGAGACACGATCAGGCGGATCACCTCGCGTGGGGTGTAGTGTTCCCCGGCGGTCTCGTTCGAGATCTCCGAGAAGCGGCGGATCAGCTCCTCGAAGAGGTATCCCATCTCGAGGTTCGAGATCGCTTCGGGGTGGAGGTCGATCTGGGTGAACTGCTCGAACACGGTGAAGAGCAGGCCCGCATCGTTCAACCGCTTGAGCTGGTCGGTGAAGAGGAATTTCTCAAGGAAGATGTCACGGACGTTCGGGGAGAACTTGGTGACATAGTCCATCAGGTTGCTGTGGATGTCCTTGGCATCCTGCCCCTTGAGGCTTTCGAAGGTAAAGCGGGAGTGGTTGTAGACCTGAATGTTCTGACCGGCGACCCCGAAGAGCATCATATCCCGTGTCTCTTCGTCGATGTCATCAGGCAGGCTGTCGTAGAGGTCGAGAACAGCGTCCTTGGTCCCTTCAAGGATACAGTCCAGGCGACGCAGAACCACGAAGGGTAGAATGACCTTTCCATACTCCGACTGCTTGAAGTCCCCGCGCAGGGTCTCGGCAATGGACCACACGAAGGCACCCAGCGATTTGATGTCAGTTCCGCTCATTTCTTTCCAATCCTGCGACCTCAGTGTCGCTCATTCAACCATAGGTTTTAGGTAACACAACCCAGGGAAATAACTCATGCAACGAACTGAAAAAATTGAACAAAAACAGACTTTCTGCTTGGTTTCTCAGCCTTGTTGCACATACTGACGCCCCCCGACGCAACCAGAAAGCACTACACCTTATTCAATGGACCAACTTACGATCCTCCGCTCCCATGCAATCGCCGCTAAACATGTTCGTGCCACGAAGAGCGGTCAATTGGAACTCCTTCCGGTTAGGATGTCTTCGCTCTTTGATGTCGAACAGCAGAACGTCCGGAGCCTGCAAGACCTCTATGAACGGCTTTGCAGACTACAAGAGGACCCCAAAAGGTTCGTGATCCGTGGCGTTCTCGCCCCAGACCGTCCCGTTAAGGGAGTGAGGAGAACGTCGCGGGCAAACAGCGATCAACCCGCGAACTTTGCCGCCTGCTCGCGTCAATGGCTCATGGTAGACTTGGACGGTATCCCTCTGCCGTCTGAATGGCAGGACTTCGAGCAACACACCCCTGAAATCCTGGACCACGTGGTATCGCTCCTGCCCCCCGAGTTCGCTGGCGTAGCATTTGCGTACCAGTGGTCTGGCAGTATGGGCTTCAAGAACGACGAGATACGGCTTCATCTCTGGTTCTGGCTGGACAATCCAGTTTCCGACCAGGAAGCAAAGGCGTGGCTACAGGAAACGCCGGTAGACCTATCGGTGTTCAATGCGGTTCAGCCACATTTCACTGCCGCACCCATTCTTGAAAACGGGGTTAAAGATCCCGTGGTCAAACGCCTTGGTCTCCATAATCCGTCCGGGTTCCGCCTGTCTGTACAGCCACCATCGGATTTATCCGACCGGGCCTTGCGTCCTCGCCATTGTCAGCACCGATCTGATACGGATCGCCTCGACGTACAGGGAATTATCCGCGACCCGGATACTGGCCTTGTGATCGATGGCCGAGAGCGTTTCATGCTGCTGAAAAGCAACGATGCGACGTGTGAGCTTATGCGGGGCCGGTCAAAGAAAGGCGATTTCCCGGATCTAACAGAAATTGCGGATTTGACCTGGGAGCTTTTCTCGGCAGAAGCCGATGTGTCCGACAACAAGTGGTCCTACTCGCATGCCTTGTCGGAAGCGGAACGAAGGAGGGACGAGCTAAAGACAGAACGCTACAGCTTCCAGTCCAGGGCTGATACCACCATGCTCCTACCGGCTTGCGAGCCGTTTACAAGGCTGTCTCCTGTGGACGCAAGCCAAGGACAGAACCGGCTGAATTCTGCACTCACGGATTTCTTCGCGGAGATAGAGCATTCTCCACGTTTGGCCCTGCGCATCACGACCGGCGCAGGCAAGACCTACTCAACACTGAAACATCTGCGGAACTACCTCGCGTCATCATTGGGCAAGACGGTCGAGGTTTACGTGCCACGTCACGATCTTGCGGAGCAATACGTTCAAGAAATTGAACGGCTTGGCGGTTTCAATGCCGAGGTCATTCATGTGATGCCCAGGACGGGTGGGCCGAGAAGGGAATTGCCGGTGCTGTGCGACCGCCCAGACTATGTCCGTGGCCTGGAGCAAGAAGGCCTCAGCGTTTATGGCAATGCCTGCTCGGCAGACGATGGCGAGAAGTGTGCCTACTTCGATTCTTGCAGATACCTAAAGCAATTCCGAGATGTGGATGTAAGCACCGACAACCACGGAAACGTGGTTCGGATCATGGTCCATCAGTACCTGCGTTTGCCTCGCAACCAGTTGATGTCTCGCCCTGACCTCGTTGTGATTGATGAGGCGTTTTTCAACGAGGTTGTCGACACCCAAACGGAAATCCCGCTGCACGAAATCCGTACGCATATCCGCACCGGCAATATCCCTGACCTTGGCCGGAAGATCTCGAACGCCTTGGAAGATGGGGAGCCGCTCCTAAAATCCCTCCGCAGCGAGGGTATCCACCCAAGTGATTTGGAAGAGGTACGGCTGGATCACCTTCTTCCCAGTTTCCCCTTCGAGCCAGAGCGACAGTCTAAGCCAAAGACAACCGGTGATCCTGTCCTGTTCCGATCCCTCAAAACACTTCTTCGGATCTTGCGCGAGGAAATGCGCCTTCAACCTCATAGAGACGAGGTCCCGCGCATTGTCTATGCTCTCTCTAGAAAGAGCGGCCAGGTTGCCCGTCTCGCATATGTGCAAGGGCTTCTCATCCCCGAAAACTGTGCTGTCTTGTGCCTTGATGCAACCGCCGACCACCGCCTTCTAGAGCCGCTGCTTGGGGCAGTCGACCTAGAGCGGATTGACGTCAAGCAAAACGCTGGCATCGTTCAAGTATACGACCGCACCGGCAGTAAAGCTCATTGGAATGGTCCCACCGGGGACGTCGAAAAGCTCGCGGAGGTTCTGAACACCTGGGCGGAATTCGGCGAGCCTCCTCTGGTGGTAAGCCATAAGGATCTCGCGGATAAACTTCGAGAGAGTGACGACATCGCCTCGGATGTGAAGATTAACCATTTCGCCGCGCTGAGGGGTAGCAATGATGCGGAAGACTGCTCGGCGATTTTCATCGCTGGTCGCAACATGCCGCCGCCGTTCGAAGTCGATCTAAAAGCACGAGCATTGTTCTGGGATGATGAAGAGCCACTCCAGCATGATGCTGCCGCGCGTCCCTCAGGTTTGTCCGAGCCATCAGAACGCCTGCCGGTTCAACTTCGGGGGTACGTTCAATCTTCCCGCAATCCGATGCCCCAATCTGGTGTGATGGTCCCCAGCTTCAGCGATCACCGCATCGAAGCTATCCACGCACAGATACGGGATGCCGAGACCATGCAGGCCATAGGACGTCTACGGCTTGTGCATTCGCCGTATCGCAAACGTGTCTTCCTGCTCAGCAACCTTCCGGTCGAAGTCGAGGTCGACGAACTCGTGGCTTTCGACGAATTGATGCCTGACCGATTGGAGATGGAGATGATGCGGAAGGGGAATATCCCTCTGACGCCGTTAGGCTTGATGAAAATGCGTCCCGACTTGGCTTCTTCTAAGGCCACTGCCGAGAAGCTCCTGCAGAGGAGCTGTATCGGAGACGTAGATTTTCTGCGAGCAGGGCCTGAGCTAATCGCAACGGGGGCGGTTGTGCTTTCCTTTAAAGCCGAGAATGCTGGCCGGAGACGGACGCACCGGCATCTGTTCCTTTTGGGCAATCACTCTGGCCAACGAGAGCCGCACCTGAACCACGGGCTGACTTCCGTGGGTCATTTCTCGCTGGATCGTGCTGTACGGTTCCTGGAAGAAGGTGACCCCCAGGTAGAAGGATCTGGTTGGGCGGGGGTTAGTGATCCCCAGATCGAGGAGGTCTTCAACTCAGACGCTCCCTAAGCAGACAAGAAGCTATATATATCCTTATAGCAAACTGTCCGCATAGCGGGGACATACCCCCCGGCCAAAACCATGGCGGAAGATATATGAAGCCTGCCACCCCTACGATCTGTGGTTTTGTCACCGTTGGCTAAAGCGGTTGGGGAGGCAGAGTAGGAGGCCACCAATCGTGCAGAGCTGGTTGACGACCTCCAGCCCCAATCTGTTGTCGGGGCCATATACGACAACCCTACGGGGGTGGGGTGGCACTCGCCCCCCCTATGCCCACACACGAGCAGAAGCCCTCTTTCCCGTATACCGGTCGACTCATACAGCGCCATCTCGAGGTCTCAGGTAGGTGAACCTCCGGGGAAGTCCTTCCTGGCCTTCTACTAGTCATACGGGGAGCCTGAGACAGCTCTCCACGGTATGCCCCTCCTGACAGCCGTGCAGCTCGATCCCAACACGGAGATACAACCGGGCAGAAGGCTGAGTCTGACAGAGCCGTAGAACAAACCGTAGAACAAATCGTGCCTGTTGACCGGGACTCCACGGGGCTGATATCCCTTATTTTGCTGATGCTTGCCGTGTCAACGGTGCCTGTAACGGGTCTCGAACCAAATTTCACACGGGCTGAAGACCCGCCCCCGGGCACCACTAAATCGCTGAAATAGTTGATTTATTTGGTCTGTTGAGATCTCAGAGCTTAGGTCCTAAAAGGTCATACACGGTTATACACTTTTCTCATAGATCTGATTTGGGCCAAGATTCCAAAAATCGAATAACTTGGATCAAGCACCTTCGTAAGGGGCTGTTGATCTACAAGACCGACCGCAGTCCGTACTACTACATTCGACATAGGGACCCGATTGCGGGCAAATATGTTCATAGGTCGCCCAAAGAGACGGTGCGTCTTGAAGCCACTGAAGTCGCTTATGAATTTGCTGACACATACCGTAGAAAAGCCAACAGCGACCACGCACAGAAGAAGGCCACAAGCTTCGAGCATTAGTAAGCGTTGCATCTAGCCCCCTAGTTGCCCCCTAAACCTGCGGGTAGTCCAAATGGTATTCAGGCCCCCGGTAACAAACAGGAGGTCAGAATGGCGGAATACGAGGTTTGGGGCTTCACAATTCGAAAGTCAGCTTCCGGAAAGAACATCTGGCCCAACGAGTTGAAGTGGGAGGCCACTCGACGCATCCGGGAAGAAGGTCAGTCAGCCGGAGATGTAGCTGCAGAGATCGGCGCTCATGAATGCCTCGTCCGCAAATGGTCGGTTGCAGATCGGCGAAGCCGAGGTGAAAAAATCCATGTGGAAGGTCCGGCATTTGCCACTGTGAGCGTCGAGGGCGACGCCCCCAGTGTGAAACCGTCTTCACCAATCGGCGGTAGCCAAGCAGGCTATGGGCGTATTCTCTGCGGAAGCGTGGCTATCGAGTTCCCTCTGGGGATTACCGAGAACGAGCTTGTGAAGCTCGTACAAGTCGCGGGGCAACTCCAATGATTGCGCCGTCGAACACCTACAAGATCTACATCGCCACGACACCTGTCGATTTCCGAAAGGGCATGGATGGTCTGGCAAACTATGTACTGAGCAATTTCGACCTCGACCCGCTGTCCGGGGCATTTTTCGTTTTCAGATCGAAAGGCCGCGACAAGATTAAGGTTTTGATGTGGGACGGTACTGGCCTTGTGCTGATCTACAAACGCATTGAGGGTGCGGGCTTCGTCTGGCCAAAATTAACGGAGGCAAACATTTCCATGACCAAGGCCCAGTTCGAAGCCTTGTTCGAAGGCCTCGACTGGAGGCGTGTCCAGTCTGCGAACTACCATCGCCCAAAGGTTGCCTAGCTTCACTGAATACAGCGGCGCGCTTGATGCTTTCTGATTGGAGTGGGTATCGAAGGTAGCGGTGGTCCCAAAGCGCGTTGAGACCTGCTGAGTAGAATAGCGAATCGGTGGGGTTGTCTCGTTCTCCCTGCCGCATCTTGGCTGCATTCCAATATGGCCTCCCACACAAATAGCCCAAGCTTTAATCAGAAATTGTAACGTAAAATCATCATGTTACGCGAGATCACAGGAATTCCTCTATCGAACTAGCTAATTGCAAAATTCTCTCTCTGGCACCTCTTTCAAGGTTGCAAGACCTCCGCATACGCCGCATCCAAATCATACCGAAACGCAGGGAAGCTCACGCGTCCGCCTTTGTTAACGAAAGGCGCAGCGTCTCGCTGCGTTCGGAAGATGAAAGACTCAATCGACAGCCTAACGGCTGACATCTTGGCCTCCGAATGCGTAAGCGCTCGCCACTTTGCTGATCGAGCGGAAGCGCTGTGGCGGGACGGTCAAATTGAGATCAGAGGCCTCCGTACTGAGCTAGAAAAGGCAAAGACGCGCAGCAAGATGAAGGATAGGAAGATTAGCGAGCTTGAAAGACAGATCGCTAACCTAAAGAAAATCGTCTTTGGCGCAAAAGCAGACCGCAATCCGAATAAGGATCAACTGCAAAAAGGCGATGGCCCATCTGACCAGTCAGCCCCGGGGCATACTCCCAATAGTGCAACGCCAAACTCTGGGAACGATCTGCATGGTCATAGGCAGACACCAAGACGTTTGGCTCCGCGCAATCGAAACGGTCGCGGCAAACGCGAGTTTCCAAAGCACCTAGAACGGTTCGAAATTTACATGGGTACGCCAGACAAAAAATGTCCCTGTGGATGTGGTGGGTCGATACGGGGATATGACATCAACGAAACGTTGGAAATGGTCCCGGCGCGTTATTATGTGGCCGTTCGCAAATACCCAAAATACCGATGCCGTGCGGCAGACAAGGTGGTGGGAACACCTTTCATACCACGTATCTTCCCTCAAACTACCATGAGCAACGGATTCTTAGCGAATGTGATTTTCATGCGTTTCGGTGCCCAACTGCCGTGGTATCGGCAGGAGGGGCTACTGAAGGCAAGCGGCATCGACCTCAATCGCAGCACCTTGATGACTTGGTCGAACCGGATAGCCATACAAGCTCTTCTGCCCCTCTACGAATTGCTAATGCGCGAACTGCTTCATAACAGTGCGCGCCTCTTCATGGATGAAACTACCATTCCGATGCTCGCGCCGGGCAAGGGGCAAACCATCACAAGCCACCTTATCGCAATTCACCGCGATGATCGTTCCTTTGGTGGCAATCTGCCCCCTATCGTCGCGTATGTTCCCAGCAAGACCAGAGCGATGTATAAAATTCATCAACTTCTCAGCGGTTGCAATGCAATCGTGCAGACGGATGCTTACGCGGGCTACGGACAATTGGGGCGAGAAGGGACGGATGTTGAAGGCATCGTCAACCCGAAATGCTGGGCACACACGCGAAGGTATTTCACTGATGAGTATAAGCGAAACAAGACGGAAGACGCCAGAATAGTGATCGAGTTGATCGCAGAGCTTTATGCTGAGGAACTGAAGATAAGGGGCAAGCCGCCCTTTGTTCGGAAGGCTCACCGCCAGAAATACAGCGCACCCGTACTTGCTCGGTTAAAGGCATTCCTTGATGAGTGTTCAGGTCGTCACCTGACAAAAGGCGGCATGGCGAAGGCGATCAACTATGCGCAAAAGCTCTGGCCAGATTTGGTTCTCTTCGTCGATGACGGTCGTATTGATCTTGACACCAACCCAGTGGAGCGGATGTTCAAGCCGTCGATTTTGCTGCGCAAGAACGCGCTGTTCATGGGCAGCGACGAGGGTGCGGAGGCGTGGGGGATTTTGTCCTCCATCGTTGAGACCTGCAAACTCAATGGGGTGAATGTCGAACTGTACCTGAATTGGGTGCTGGACCAGATTGCAACCAAGCTGCCTCGCAGCGAGTACGACAAGCTGCTGCCCTGGAACGCTCCGCAGGAGTTGTTGGTTGGCCGATAAAACGCCACAGGCCGAAATGGGTGGCAAGATTATCCGTTGTATCCACGATCTTTTTGTTGCCCGCTGGGGTCACACGTTAGATTGTGATGGCTACGTTGAAACCTCCAAAGATTGTGGCGGTTGAACCACCACCTCTAACAGCGTGCCTACTATGGATACGCGAATGGCGCAGGAATAGTCGGTAAGGAGTTAACATCAGTGCGATCCGAGGAAGAGTGCTTTCAGGAGCTTATAGAACTGTGCCGAAGTCCGGGCTTTGCACACGCAATCGCGATTCTCTGTTTCCGAGACAATTGGATCGGATTCAAAGACCAGATGACCGGCAAACTGATTGCGGACAGGAAATCACCGCAACGTCTAGTACGAACTGAGATTGCATCGTTAATCGGCGGGCTGCTTGGAGGCCCCGGGTCCATTGAACTCCCTGATCAAGCAGTGATCGCGCAGTATCTAGAGCGAGCAGAGCGCCTCCTTGAAGAAATTCATCAATGCATGGTCAAAGATGCTTTCTCCGGTTGGGAGGCGGATACCTCCCCCCTTTCAACGGGAGAGGCGATCAGAGAAGCGGCCTTTTACGCCACCGAAAGCGCTTACGCATTTCAGTACAGCGCTTTTGCGGAAATGCGTTACCAGCAGGATGAGCAATGGCTTGCCGACAACGTAGGATTTACCCTCGAAGATGCCAAGATCATCGCTGATGCGATTGTTGGCATCCAGTCTCAAAAGGCGCAGGATCACCTTGAAAGTCTTAGGCATACTGACCCGAAGCTTTGGACGATGCTTCCAGCATTCGAACTAGAGCAAGGAGCGCTAGTTACTGCTTCAGGCTTGTCAGCAAAAACTGTCGAGAATTTCTTCGATGCTTTCACTTGTGATGTCAGTTTCGATAATGCGGTTTTTCAATCTGTAACTGACTTCAATATTATCTCAGCGCGCCCCATCGTCCTCTTGGATGGACGACACTATCTGTTTCAATACGTCAGCCTCACTGAAGCAGTTTATGAGTGCCCAGCTCATTGGATGTACCAAGACGCATCATACAGGGCGGCGGCATCTAAAAACAAAGGCAACTTCACAGAGGAAATGACCTTTCAGTTCTTAAAAAGAATTTTCGGTGAAGAGCACGTCTACCAGAACTTGGATCTTTTTGATGGTGCGAATAAGGTTGGTGAAATAGATGTATACGTTTCTTTTGGTGAGATCGGGATCATCTGTCAATGCAAGTCACAAAAGCTGACGGCCGCTTCGCGGAGCGGCAATTTGGTAAAAATTCAAAAAGATTTCCAACTTGCAATTCAAGAAGCTTATGGCCAGTGCCGAGCGTGTTTTGATGGGCTTCAAGTTCAAAACGTAGTTGTAAGGGACGCGGCCGGAAATGTGGTCGACCTGAAAAGGCCAGAGAGAGTGTTCCCGATTACGGTTATTTCGGATCACTATCCGGCATTGAGTATTCAAGTTCGACAATTCCTGAAGACCAATTCTGCCGAAGGATTTGAAAACCCGCTCTGCGTCGACCTTTTCACTCTAGACGTTCTCTCGGAACTGGTTTCTTCTCCCATCCGGGTCTTAGCATACTTAGAGCGCCGTTCTCTATACTACGACCGGATAATGACGACCAACGAATTGGCCGTGCTCGGTCATTTCCTAAAAGTAAACCTTTGGCTCGAAGGTGAATATGACCTCTTAAACTTGGACGACAGTTTAGCAAGCGATATTGACGCCGCAATGATTGTGCGGCGGGAAGGCCTTCCGGGGCAAGATACTCCGGAAGGACTACTGACGCGCTTTAAGGACAAATTTGTCGTTCGTGTGATCGATGATGTTGATCGTAATCCAAATGCGCTCTGTGTTGAATTAGGGCTGTCTCTTCTTGAGATGGGAGAGGACGGTATCAACCAAATTGAGGGGTTGGTCTCAAGAATGGCGGCAAGGGGAAGAGGCGATGTCACTCTGCCTATGGAAAATCGCTCGTCCGGCCTGACCATCCATTGCAATTCTGATCCCCAGTTCATTGCAGAGCCTACGTTGCGTAAGCATATGCTACGTCGCAAGTATTTTCAGAAGGCGGACAAATGGTTGGGGCTTAAGGTTGATCCTTTGACCAAGCAAGTGCATTTCGGCGCGTATGTTCGGCAGAAGCATGCATTTAACTATGAGCTAGAACAAATGATGGCTGGAGCGCCGCCCATGGTCAAAACCGAGGATGTCTTGCGGGGGGGAGGACGACGAAAAGTTGGACGAAACGAGAAGTGTCCGTGCGGGAGCGGCAAAAAGTACAAGCGTTGCTGTGGTAATGGCTAAGCTCGGGACATTGGTAAGATGCCAACGGTTGTCGCGCTTTTCACCCTGAGCGTAGGGCGGCGCCACGACCGGGGCGGTTGTAGTTAAAGGCTGAATGCAGCCACTACGCTGCGCGTCGCATGAACGGTCCGCTTAATGTTGAATGCGTGAAAATCTATGCCCCGTATTGGCGCTTAGCGCCAATATACAAGGGGGTCAGCGTCGCTAACAGACCTCAAATCGGGGGGCAGATGCAACGCTTACGAGCATTACGCCAAGAAGCTCATGGGCATTCAAAAAGGTAAGTCGAAGTGGTCAGAAGGTGACAACAAACTCTTGAACCGATCCAAGGATGGCTTGATCTGCTACTTTGGAGAGTATGACGTGACCAAGATCACGACGGGGATGGTTCGTGATTACCTGATTCACTTGGATGAGAACCGAACAAAACGGCTCGCAGAATCAACCAAGGCAAAACACACGATCATCATTCGCAAAGTTGTGGCTCTGGCGGTCGAAGACGGCCTACTGAACGTGATGCCGGTCATGCCGAAACAGAAGACCGTCGATACGCTGATCAGCCCCACCCAATTGGTCCATTTTGAATGTTAGTGCATGATCGGCCTCGGTTCCATCGGGACGATGGATTCCGTGGTCGGTGAGCGGTAGCCCAGGGCACTGTGTGGTCGTTTGGTATTGTAGTGTTTCCTCCATTGTTCGATCAGGATTTGAGCCTCCCGTAAGCTGTAGAAGACTTCACCATTGAGCAGCTCATCCCTGAAGCGGGCGTTGAAGCTTTCGCAGTATCCGTTCTCCCAGGGCAACCCCGGCTCGATGTAGGCGGTTTTGGCACCGACGGCAGCAATCCAGTCCCGGACGGCCTGTGCAATAAACTCGGGGCCGTTGTCTGATCGGATGTAGGCGGGGCCCCCGCGCAGGATGAACAGATCCGTCAACGCGTCGATCACTTCTGTTGAGTTCAGCTTCCGCTTCACTCGGATCGCCAAGCATTCCCGGCTGTGTTCATCCAAGATGTTGAGCGTTCGGAACGCTTTCTCGTCATCCGTCCTGTGATGCACAAAATCATACGACCATACGTGATTGCGATATTCTGGCCTAAGCCGGACACACGCGCCATCGTTGAGCCAGAGCCTCCCCTTTTTGGGTTGTTTCATCGGCACTTTGAGCCCTTCACGTCGCCACAGACGTTCGACACGCTTGTCGTTCACAAACCATCCTGCATCCCTTGGCAGGGCGGCAATCCGACGATACCCGTATCGACCATACTGGCGGGTCAGCTCGATCATGTCGGCCACCAGACGATCCTCGTCGGCACGCCCAGCTGGCAGCCGTCTCTGTGTGGATCGGTGCTGCCCTAAAACACGGCAAGCCCGACGCTCTGAGATATGGAACCGGCTTCGCACATGGTTAATGCAGGCACGACGACGCGAAGGGCTCAAGGGCTCCGCCCATTTGGGCGCTTGAACGATCCACAGGATCGTTCATCACTGCGTGAACCGCTTCATACTCCCCGTGCGGCCTCCGACAGGATCAGCTTGTCCAGCGTCAGGTCAGACACAGCCCAGCGCAGCCGCTCATTCTCCTTCTGAAGCCGTTTGAGTTCTCGCAGTTGGTCGGTTCCCATGCCGCCATATTGCTTCCGCCAGCGATAGAACGTTTGCTCGGTTATCTGCAATTGGCGGATAGCATCAACACGCGGCATTCCTTGACCGCATAGCACCTCAACCTGCCGCAATTTCGTGACAATCTCTTCTGGCTTGTGTCGTTTGATTCCCATGTTTGATCCTCCGTTTCCTAACTATAGGGGCGGACCACTTCAGTGGGGGAGGATCAGTATTGCGAGCAATGCCTGAGAGGGGATCAGCAGGTTCAGCGGCCCCTTGCCGCCGCGATAGGGGATGCTCACATTCAGAGTTCGTTGGCGGCGGCACAGGGTGCTGAAATCCGGCACCGTCCAGTCCAACCCGACCAGGCGCAGAAGCGCTCTGCACGAACCCGGTCGTCTGTCAAAGCGGCATGCCAAAGAGGACCTTCATCGTCAGGCAGGTCTGGATAGCCTCATCGTTGAAAGCCCGTTGTCGACCGCGCTTGCACGTCGGAGGCGGCCTCCACACGATATCGGGATCGAACCAGATCGTCAGTGATCCGCGTTGCCGCAATGCTTCATTGTAAGCAGACCAGTTCGTGGTCTTGTACTTACTCGGGGCCCAACTACCCATGCCTCCCAGCTATCACGCTGGATTCATGCAGTGAACCCCTCACCCGATTTGTGCAACAAGGCCATCGTAGGGTGTACGCCAAACTAGCTTGCCAGCTCAGCGACCGTCCGCTCGCCCTTCAAAGCCTCAAGCCCGACTTTCGCTTTAAACTCGGGCGCATGGCTCTTCCGTTTCGACATCTCTGATCTCCTCTTCGTCGAAGATCAGCAGACAGCAAATCGCAGCTTACGTCAGTGTCCAAATTTCAGGGGGGTAGCTCAGAGAGCGGCGGCTGGGTCGCTCGAATTGTCTCTCGGGGGTGTCGCCGAAAGGCGTTGATCCTGGTCAAGACCGGGCGGCAGAGAAATACGAGGGCGCTGGAGAGAGCAAGAGATGAGCCTTGAAACACCAAACCTACCCACCTGCCCAGCGCGTTGTCCCGCCTGGAACCAAGGGGTCGCCGCCCAGCGATCCGCGAAACTATGTGCTGCAATCCGAACCACCCCTTTGGGCCAAGAGCGGTTGCTTTACCGCTGTGCAATCGCCGGTCAGGATTGTCACGATAGCACTCGGATAAAGGAACACCCGCTATGAAGATCGGCTTTGTTGGCCTCGGCAATGTAGGAGGCAAGCTCGCGGGCAGCCTGCTGCGCAACGGTTTTGATGTCACGGTGCATGACCTCAACCCCGACCTTGTGGCCGAATTCGTCCCGCGCGGTGCCAAGCCCACCAGTGGCCCCCTGGCGCTGATGCAGGACTGTGACGCTGTCATCACCTGCCTGCCCTCCCCGGCCGCCTCTGCAGC
This sequence comes from Phaeobacter gallaeciensis, assembly GCF_001678945.1. Taxonomy (NCBI): domain Bacteria; kingdom Pseudomonadati; phylum Pseudomonadota; class Alphaproteobacteria; order Rhodobacterales; family Roseobacteraceae; genus Phaeobacter; species Phaeobacter gallaeciensis. The sequence continues at coordinate 2,724,691 of NZ_CP015124.1, read as the reverse complement.
AGTCGTCGAGGAAATGCTGCCAGCCGTCGACAGCTCCAAGATCTGGATGGAAATGTCGACGACTGATGCAGGCGAGGTGAAACGCCTGGCGGCCCTGGTCGCCGAGCGCGGCGGCGCCACCATGGAATGCCCGGTCTCCGGCGGTTGTCACCGGGCTGACACCGGCAATATCTCGATCTTCGCCGGCTGCGACCGGGACACCTTTGAACGGATGTTGCCAACACTGACCACCCTGGGCCGACGGGTCCTGCACACCGGCGATATCGGCAGTGCCTCGATCCTCAAGGTGATGACCAACTACCTTGCGACGGCCAATCTGCTGACCTGCTGCGAGGCGCTGGTAACGATGAAAGCCGCCGGTATGGACATGAACACCACCTACGAGGCGATGAAGATCTCCTCCGGCACCTCCTTCGTGCATGAGACCGAAAGCCAGGTCATCCTGAACGGATCGCGCGACATTTCCTTCACAATGGATCTGGTGAAGAAGGACATTGGCCTGTTCCAGAGCATCGCAGAAGACCATGACGTTCCACTGGAGATCAGCCCCCTGATGGTTGGAATTCTGAACGACGGGATCGCGCGGTTCGGTGAACGGGAACTCTCGCCCAACATCATCCGCAGGCTGGAAGAGGCCACCGGCCTGTCGATCACCGCGCCCGGCTTCCCCGCCGAGATGACCGACGACGAGCCGGAAGAACCGGGGTACGAAGTCATTCCCACCGGCCTTTCGGCGCCGCTGGCAAAGCTATTGGACCAGTAAGGCCGGACCTTATGAAAAACGGGGCGCGATATCCTTTCGCGTCCCGTGTCTTTGGTGTCATTGACGCGCTGCTCAGGCAGAAAAGGGCGGCCTGACCTTCACTTCCAGAAAGTCCTCAAGTCCAAACCGCCCGCCCTCGCGGCCATTGCCCGATTGTTTGAACCCGCCAAACGGCGAACCGTAATCCGTGGCCCGCCCGTTGATGTGAATACCGCCTGCACGCAGGGCCCGCGCCATCCGCAGGGCCCGTGCCTCGTCCCCGGTGGAAATATAGGCGTCCAGCCCATAATCGGTATCATTGGCCAGCGCGATGGCCTCTGCTTCGGTGTCAAAGGGCGTCATCACCAGAACCGGGCCAAAGATCTCCTCGCGCCAGAGTGTCATCTCCGGGGTGACATCGAAAAAGATCGTTGGCCGGGCGAACCAGCCCTGTGCCAGTTCCGCAGGCAGATCTTCGGGGCGCCCCAGTCCGCCAATCAGCAAGGGTGTGCCTTCGTCCATGCCGATCTGGATCATCCGCTGCACGCGGTCATATTGCAGTTGATCAAACAGCGGGCCGATGTGATCGCCTTCTTGATGCGGATCGCCGACTGCCTGGGCCGCGGCGGCGCTGCGGGCGATGTCGAGGGCGCGATCATAGACGCTGCGCTCAACCAGCATCCGGGTGGGAGCATTGCAGGACTGACCGGTGTTGTCGAAACACTCCCGCACACCTTCGGTCACGCGCGCCTCCAGATCGGCATCGGCGAAGATCACATTCGGAGATTTGCCGCCCAGCTCCAGCGCCACCCGCTTGATCGTCTCCGCCGCATCGCGCGAAACCGCACTGCCTGCGCGGGTGGAGCCGGTAAAGGACATCATCGCCACGTCCTTGTGCCGGGACAGGGCAGCGCCAACCGACGGGCCGTCACCGAACACGAGGTTGAAGACCCCTGGCGGGAAGCCCGCCTCGTGGATCATCTCAGCAAAGAGTTGCGCCGATAGAGGCGTATGCTCCGAAGGTTTCAGAACGCAGGTACAGCCCGCCGCCAGCGCCGGGATGACCTTCAGAGCGATCTGGTTGATCGGCCAGTTCCACGGCGTGATCAATCCACAAACGCCAATCGGTTCGTGGCTGACGATATCACCGTTGGTCAGGGCTTCTTCTTCCTGATGCGCCTCAAGCGTGGCGATGAACGCCTCAAGATGGCCAAACCCCGAAGCGGCCTGCACCTCGCGCGACATGGTGATCGGCGCACCCATTTCAGTAGTGATCGCCTGTGCAAGGTCTTCCATGCGGGCCTGCATCACCTCTGCCAGTCGGTGCAAAAGGGCCAGCCGCGTATCCTTCGTCGTCATGGAATAACTGACAAAGGCGGCCTGCGCCGCCGCTACCGCGCGATCCACGTCCTGCGCATTGCCAAGGGTCACCTGCCCCACCTGCGCACCCGTCGACGGGGTCAGGATGGGCATGGTCTGGCTGCTGTCAGGCGCCTGCCAGTCGCCGCCGATATAGAATTCGTTCAGAACAATCATGGTCTCTCTGCCTTTCAGGGTGTCACATGTGCGATGTCGAGTGTCAGGTGCAGTTCGCGCCCCTCGTAGGGCTGCGCGGCGATTGCGGCATCGTCAAGCTCCAACCCCAGTCCGGGCGCCAGCGAAGGGAGGACATAGCCATCCTCCCATTCGATACCGCCCTTTACGCAGGACATGTAGGGCCCATCGAAACGGCCAATGCTTTCCAGGATCAGGAAATTGGGCGAAGCCGCCGCGATCTGGATATTGGCCGCCGCCACGATCGGTCCGCAATAAAGATGTGGTGCGATCTGCGCCTGTTTGACCTCCGCCATGGCAGCGATTTTCTTGGCTTCAAGCAGCCCCCCGACACGACCAAGGTTCATCTGCAGGATAGAGGCCGCACCCGTCTCAAGCACCCGGGCGAACTCATACTTGGTGCAAAGACGCTCCCCCGCGGCGACGGGGATGGAGGTCAACCGGGCGACCTCGGCCATGGCCTCCGGGCTTTCGGGGGGCACCGGTTCCTCGAACCAAAGGGGATCAAAGGGTTCCAGCGCCCGCGCCATCCGCCGCGCGCCGGACACGGTGAATTGTCCATGCGTCCCAAAGAGAAGATCGACACGGTCCCCGACCGCCGCGCGGATTTCGCGGCAAAAGGCGACCGAGCGGCTGATATCCTCAAGCCGGGGCTGGTGGCCGTCAAAGATGGTGTAAGGCCCGGCCGGATCGAATTTCAGCGCGGTAAAGCCCTGATCCGCCATCTGCACCGCGATCTCGGCCGCGATGCCCGGGTCATTGTAGGCATTGGGTTGATCCGGGTCCGGATAGACGTCGCCGCCGGTGGGGTAGATGTAGGAATAGCTGCGCAGGCGGTCATGCACGCGCCCGCCCAGAAGGTCCGCAACCGGCTTATCCGCGGCTTTGCCCAGAATATCCCAGCAGGCCATTTCCAAACCCGAGAACACCCCCATGACGCTGACGTCCGGGCGCTGGGTGAAGCCCGCGCCATAGGCCTTGCGGAACAACAGCTCGACCTGCTGTGGATCAGCGCCTTCGAACTGGCGCTCGAACATGTCACGCGCCATGGCGCAGCATACATCCGGCCCGAAGGTGGCGTTGTAGATTTCACCGACACCGGTGATGCCGCAGGCCGTCGTCACCCGGACGAAAATGAAATAGCGCCCGCCGTGGCGGGGCGGCAGGTTGCCGACGACAAAGGTTTCAAGCGTCTCAAGGCGCATATGCTGCTCCGTGTTGATTGGGGGCGATCAACTGCTGTCTTGCAGGATCAGATCTGCTGCGCGCGCGGCGAGCATCATTGTTGGCGCGTTGGTGTTGCCCGAGGTGATGTTGGGAAAAGCCGAGGCATCGACCACACGCAGCCCGGCCAGGCCATGCACCCGCAGCCGCCCGTCGACGACTGAGTCCTGTGGCCCCTCTCCCATGCGGCAGGTGCAGGTCGGGTGGTAGACCGTTGAGGCCCGCGCGCGAAAGGCCTCGAGCAGAGCCTCATCCTCAATATCGGCAAAGCCCTTGGTCTTGCAGCCGGATGTCACCGCCTTGAGCGCAGGCGTTTCTGCCAATCTCTGCAACACCCGGCTGGCACGTACAGCCATCCCGCGATCCTCGGGCGTGGCCAGTGAATTCGCCTCGATCAGCGGCCTTTCGCGCGGATCGGCAGAGCGGATCCGGATGCGGCCGCGACTGGTCGGGCGACAGGGCTGCGCCGAGAGCAAGTAGCCTTGCTGCCGGTCCATCACCACCTTGCCTTTCGGGGTGATCTCATAGGACGCCGGATTGCAGAACAGTTGCAGGTTCGGGGCCTGAGCATCCGCACCAGAGCGCACAAAGCCTCCGATCTGGTTCACCGGAACAGACAGCGGGCCACGCCGCGTCAGGGCATATGCGGCCCCTGCCCGCAGTCGCCCGGACAGGGTGCCGAGAACCGCGTTGAGTGTCTGCTCCCGCGCATGAAACTGCCAGGAAATGGCAAGATGATCCTGAAGCCCTTCGCCGACCTGCGGCAGGTTGTGGCGCACCTCGATCCCATGCTCCCGCAGCAGATCGGCCGGGCCGATGCCCGACAGCTGCAACAGCTGGGGGGAATTGATGGCGCCTGCACTGAGGATCACTTCCCCAGCGCGGGCAGTGCATCGCTGGCCACCGCGGGTATATTGCAGACCGACGACGCGGGCACCTTCCAGGTCAAGCCCTTGCACCTCGGCGCGGGTCAGCAGCGTCAGGTTAGGGCGCCGCAGGGCTGGCCTTAGAAAGGCATCGGCGGAGGACCAGCGCATCCCGCCGCGAACGGTACTGCGATAATGGCTAAGCCCTTCTGCGCCCTCTGCGTTCATGTCTTTTGCCGTGCCAAGACCAGCTTCCTGCGCAGCCTGCAGGAAACGATCCGAGAATGGATGCATCTGATCGGACAGATCCTGCACCCAGACGGGACCATCGCCCGTGCCATCCGAGTGGGTCTCCAGCGCTTGATAGGTGTCGCGGGCCTTCGTCCAGTTCCAGCCCTCGGCCCCCGCGCGCGCCCAGTCGTCAAAGTCATGCGGCAGCCCCCGGACATAGGCCATCGCATTAATCGAACTCGACCCGCCGACCACCCGTCCCCGCGGCCAGTAGATGGACCGCCCGTTCAATGCCACATCCGGCGCCGCGTGATCACCCCAGTTCAATGCCGCCCTTGCAAATGTGACGGCATAGCCAACCGGCAGCTTGATCCAGAACTTCCGGTCGCTGCCGCCGGCCTCCAGCAGCAACACGCGATGGCGACCGGAGCGGGTCAGACGCTCGGCCAGAACACATCCGGCCGAGCCTGCGCCGACGATGATAAAGTCATACTGCTGTTGCGATGGGGCTTCGGTCATGGGCGTGCATCCGGCTGCTGGAAACGTACCTCCAGATGCGCGCGGGCGCCCCCGAACTGCAAACAATGTCTATGACCGCTTTGACCCAATTCAGGTTGTGGCAGGAGGGCTTGCCACCCATTTGGCAGCACCGCATGATGGGCCGGTCAAAGAACGGAGCTCCCATGCGCAGGCTGCCTCATGTCAATTGGCTGCGATCCTTCGAGGCAGCGGCACGTCACAGTTCCTTCAGCGCGGCCGCGGAGGAGCTGCACCTGACGCCTGCCGCCGTCAGCCAACAGATCCGCCAGCTGGAGCATCATCTTGGCATTCAGCTGTTCAAGCGCCTGCCAAAAGGCGTGCAACTGACGGATATCGGGCTGGCCTATGCGATCCCGGTCCGCAAATCCTTTGTCGAAATGCAGGCGGCCACCGATGGGCTGTTTCGGGTGCAAAGCAAATCGGTCGTCCGCGTGCGCTGCTCTATCAGTTTTGCAGCCCTTATCCTGGCACCGCTGCTGCGCGATTTTGCGCTGGAGTTTCCGGAGATCGACGTCGAACTCTCCACCGCAGTTTGGTCAGACCGGATTGATGGCGCCGGGGTCGATCTGGACATCCGCTATGGCGAAGGGGAATGGCCAGAGCAGACGGTTCACCCGCTCCCCGTGGAAGGAGCCACGCTGGTGTGTCACCCGGATTATGCTGCCCATTTTGGCCCGGAGCCCGATCAGGAAACCCTAGACGGCGCGGATATCGTTCAGGTCGTGGGATCGGAAACGGATTGGGATCGCCTGTTTCATCACTGCGGCATTGATGCCCCGCGCCCGCCTCACTGGATGAAGGCCGATTCCTCCTTGATCGCCATGCAGATCCTGTCGGCGGGGCACGGCTGCGCGCTCATCTCGCGCAGTTTCGCCCGCCGCGCGCTGGACGAGGGACGCTTGGTAGCGCCTTTTGATCTGGACCTTCCCATGCAGACAAATTTCGTTCTGGTGGAGCGAGACGATCTGCGCAGGCACCGAGACGTGCGCAAGCTGATCGACTGGCTGCTGGTGCAAAGGATTTAAAACGCAGCGGCTTCCCTGCGCACCCATTCGAGGAAAAAACCCGTGTCCTGCGATGGTGCGCTGGCCGTCGTAACGAAATATCCTGTGCCCAGATCCAATGCCCCCTCAGGCCAGGCCTTCAGTGCTCCGTCCCGTTCTGCCTGCCCCGTGATCGACCGCCACCCTAGCATAAGCCCACGCCCGTCGTAGACCGCCTGCGCCGCCTGCACGTAGTTGTTGAACACCTGACCTCCACCGCGCGGACGCAGGATGCCAAGAGCCTGAAAATAGTCTTCCCAGCCCGCCCAGTTGCCATTGCTAGGATTGCGGACATGGATCAGCGGCGCCTGGGCAAGCGCGCATCCCTCGGCCAACAGCCGATCTACCAAAGCAGGCGCACCGACTGGGCAAATCGCTTCAGAAAACAGCTTTTCCGTGCGCCCTTCGCGCCAGCCACCACTGCCATAGCGCAAAGCCACATCAATACCGGGTGTCATCACTGGCAAATCGCTCGCCGGAGCCTGCACGTTTACGGTAATATCCGGGTAATCCGCGTAAAACATTGGCAATCTTGGCATCAACCAGTAGGTCGCCATTCCCACGGTGCAAGAGACCGTCACCTGCCGTTCCCCGATGGCATGCAACGCCCGGATATCCTCCAGCGTGGCCGCAATCCGCCCCAACCCTTCACGCACTGCCCGCGACAGCATCTCGCCAGCATCTGTCAGGCGCGCGGGCCGCACCCGCCGGTCAAACAACGCGACTCCCACGTGTTCCTCCAGCGCCTTGACCGCCTGACTGACTGCGGGTTGGGTCACGTTGAGACGCGCCGCCGCATCCCGCATCGAACCATGCCGCGACAGGGCTTCAAAGGTCACAAGAAGGCGCAGTGGCGGGAGATGTTCCATCGAATAACTTAATCCATAGCTTAAGTTATCTTCACCCGAAACAGGCTGTCGTCAAGGCCCTTTCCCGTGAAATGCTGCATGGCAGAAAGCAAATCAACAAACGCGGCTCCTCCATGAACGATCTCAGCTCCCCCCTCGCTATCCCTGCCGTAACCGGTCTTGGCGAAAAAGGCCTCGACATTACGCTGCCCGACGGCAAGACACACTACTTCAACTACTACTGGCTGCGCGACAATTGCCCCAGTTCCTTCAGCCCGGTCACACGCGAACGCAGTTTCGATATCTTCCACCTCGACGTGCCCCCGCGCGCCAAAACTGCCGAGCTCGAGGGCGACATGCTGGTGATCCGCTGGCAGGACGAAGACCACATCACCCGCCTGCCCCTGTCCTGGCTGGAAACCTATGCGGGCGGCAAGTCCCGCCACGATCCCGCCGACCTGTCGCGCGTCGCCTGGTTCGGTGACCATTACCCCTCGGTTCCGCGGTTTTCCCAGCCAGAGCTGGTGGCCGATGACGCCACCCGCGCCAAATGGATCGAGGCGATGCTGGTACACGGCTTCACCATCCTAACTGACATGCCGGACTCCGATGAAGGGCTGACCGAAACAGCCGAGCTGATGGGCTGCGTGCGCCCGACCTTCTTTGGCACCTATTTCGATGTGAAGACCCACATCAACCCGACCAACACCGCCTATACCGCTGGCGCGCTGGAGCTGCACACCGACACCCCGGCAGAGGAGTTCGCCCCCGGCATCCAGTTCCTGCATTGCCGCGTCAACACGGTTGAAGGTGGTGACAGCCTTTATGCCGATGGCGTTGCGGTGGCCAATGACTTCCGCCAGCGCGACCCCGAGGGTTTCAAGCTGCTGACCGAAGTGCCGATCCCGTTTTACTGCGAACATGACACCTATGATGCGCGCTCGCGCCAGTATGTGATCGAGCTGGATCAGCACGGCGAGGTCGAGGGCCTCACCATCAGCCAGCATATGGCCGATATCTTCGACCTCGACCAAAAACTGCTGGACGATTACTACCCAGCCTTCTGCCGCTTTGGTCGGATGCTGCAGGAAGAGAAATACATGATGCGTTTCCTGATGAAGGGCGGCGAATGCATGGTCTTTGACAACCACCGCATCGTGCATGGCCGCGCCGCCTATACGGCAACCAGCGGCGACCGTTATCTGCGCGGCTGCTACGTGGACCGCTCCGAGATGCGCTCCACCTATCGCGCGCTGGTCAGCGAAGGGCGGTTCAAGGCATGACCTACGCAGCAACACTCCCCGATACCGAGAAGGTCCTGCGGGAGGATCTGGCAAATGCCTTCCGTATCTGCCACATGCTGGGGTGGTCGGAAAGCGTCGGCAATCACTTCAGCGCAGCGGTCTCAGCCGATGGGCAGCAGTTTCTGCTAAACGCCAAATGGCAGCATTTCGACACCATCGCGCCAGAGGACTTGCTGTTGCTGGACAGCCAGTCCAGGGAAACACCCGCAACGGCGGATGCCTCGGCTTGGTGTGTACACGGCACCCTGCACCGCCGCCTGCCCGAGGCACGGGTCGTGCTACACGCCCATTCGCCGTATGCGACTGCGCTGGCCTGCCTCAAGGACCCAACGATGGTGCCGATCGACAATAACACAGCCCGATTCTACGGGCGCACGGCCTATGACCTTTCCTTTGGTGGCATTGCTGATGCCACCGAGGAAGGCGAGCGGCTGGCCGATGCGATTGGCGACAAATCGGTACTGGTCATGGGCAACCACGGTGTCACCATTGTCGGCGATACGGTGGCGGAGGCCTTTGAGGATCTCTATTTCTTCGAAAAGGCCGCTCAGACCCTGATCCTGGCCCGCTCGGATGGCAGCCCCCTTGCCGTTTTGTCAGATGCAGTTGCGCAGAACACGGCAGACGGGTGGCGCGCCTATCGCGGCATGGCCCAGAAGCATTTTTCATACCTATGTAGCGTACTCCCGCAGAGGCAAAGCTGAGTACTCCCCCGAACCCTGAGGTCACAGAAACAACAGGTTACCTGGAAAAAAGGGTTTCCACGGCGACTAGACGGCACAGTTTAAGCGTTGCCCGCTTGAAGGGGGGCCGCTAGCACCTTCAATGGTGTCCGCTAGGCGCACGAAGTGGCCTTTGCAAAGCCAAGGCTCCTTGAGGAGGGAACAGGCATGACTGGCCCTAGAGCGGACATTTGACAGGATGGCCAAACTTACTGCGCACCTCCCCAAAGCATCCTTTCATGGCACCGCGCAACATGGTCCAAAGGGGAGGCGACTTCCTCAGTGCGCGCACTGTCGTTTGCAGTCAAATTTCGGCTGTCGTTCCTCCTCGACCGGATCAGTTCAACGAAAGTCAGTGCGGCCTGAAAAGCGCGAGGCAGAGATCCTTTTGCCTCGGAGGCAAGATACGGCGCAATCCTTATTGCGTCATATTCCAAGAAGAACACGGGATGCGCGGATAAGCACTCTTGGGTCGAGATCGGTACGCGCCACGGGAGGAGGTGGGGTTACACGACCTGTCAAACTCGCGACCGCAGTTCGTGCAGAGCGAACTGAGTATTCCACCGTGAACACACAGTCCCGAGGGAGTTCGCAATACTGTCCTATTACGGCGAAGTTGCGAGCCCCATGCGGGCGCACATCCGGGCGGTCCCCCTCTTGACGCGGCATGAACTGGCTTGTGATGTAGGGCATCCGGCAGGGAACGATTTTCGCACTCTCGAACCATTTTCGCTGATCACCCGCCAAGCGCAGATGCCCGCAAAGCTCTTCGATGATTTCCAGCCCGGTCGCTTCCCACATTGGCTTCTTCACGAAATCTCCTTTGCGGTCACCTCGTAACCCATAGCCCCAGAAGGTGTAGGTGCCGTGTTTTTGCCCCCTGAAATGCGGCTGATGGAACAGCACAATAGATAGCGTCCAACCGGAATCGGCAAATGTCACTAAGCCGCCTGTACCAGTTCGGTTGTTGGTAAAATCCTCCATGAATTCGAAGAAATCGGGGCCGTCCATCGTCACCGTAAATGAGTTCCAGCCGGTCTTGCCTGTGTCGCCGCAGAACACTTCAGGCTTGCCAAAGCCTTCGTACTGCGACGCCAGCTTCCGCCAGAGGCTCCAGCCACCTGCGACTTGTTCGTTGAGCAGCGGTGCGCGGTCCGCGGATCCGAGCACCGATCCATCGGTCATGGACCCCAATGTAAGGTAGACGCCGTCGTCCAAGCCGACCTCAACCGTTTTGTGATCGTCCAGGGTCAGAGAGGTGACACGACGGTCCTGCCGCGTGCCTTCGATCGTCACGTCGGTCACGCATTTGTCAGTCTCGATGCGTACTCCGCGGGCCTGCAGCCAAGTCAGGATCGGGGCAATCATCGAGTCGTACTGATTGTATCGTGTCCGTAGAATGCCGGTGATACGGGTGAAGCCAGGGAATAGGTGGATGAAGCGACGCAGGTATCGCCGCATCTCGACCAAGGAATGCCAAGGCTGGAACGAAAACACTGTGGACCACATCAACCAGAAATTACTGTCGAAGAAGGTGGGCTGGAACCAGTCGTCTATCCTTTGAGCGCCCAATCCGGTTTCCGGGTACAAGAGCAGTCGGTTGAGATCGACGATATCTTGCGCGCCGAGTGTGAGATCATAGCGATCTTCTGCCGGCTTTCCGCCCCGAATAAGGCGGCAATTGGATGAGCCCGGCACCATTCGGTTGAACTCGAAGATATCATCCTTGGCAGACTTCGCCGGATCGCTCGTCAATGGAATACCTTCGAGCAGATCAAAGGTGCAGGCAAAGTGTTCCTCGAACATTCGACCGCCCCGGACCAGGTAGCCGGTCTCTGCGTCACCCGCCCCGTCAAGCGACCCGCCGACGATACCGAGTTGTTCGTAGATGCATATGTCCTCGCCATGCACACCTGCGTCCCTGCAAAGAAACACCGCCGCCGACAAACCAGCGATACCTCCACCTACGATATGGTGCTGTGACTTCGTTGCGTCTTCGGGCATGACCCGCCTCTCCTGTGATAGAACTTTTCACAGTTTGGACAGGTTTCATGTCCACGCTTTAATCCCGATCAAATCCGGGAGAGTTCTGTCTGTTCGGCCCTGAACCCACCTCAACGGCGGCCTTTTTTTGCAAATCGGTTGAAGGTGGATCTTCCCCTTTCCCCGGACGGATTTCGCCTATAGCCACTGTGACAGGTATGCCAAGCGCAGTGCAGCCGTTCAGCACGGCGATGCGGACCTGCAGCTCCGCGACCTGGCGCTCGAAGTCACGCACCATCAGGGATTGGCCGAGCAGCTTGATGCAGTTCATCTTTGACTTGGCCCGGCTCCGGCGGTGATATCCACTCCATCGTCGCCAAACAGCGCCGCCGAGGTATCGAGATGCATTGACGGTCTCGTTGCCGACTATGGCCCCGGCGCTGGTGGGTTTCCAAGGTTCGGCGTTCTTGCGCGGCAGGATGACAGCGGCAGCATCTCGAGCGGTAATGGCCTCGTGGCACTTACGGGAGTCGTAGGCCCCATAGGTGGTGACCGTCGCGATGGCCTGATCCGCTCAGATCTGATCCAACAGGTCCGGTAGTATGGCCGCGTCACCGATATTGCCGCCGGTGATCTCGACGGCTCTGACCTTCAGCGTTTCCTCATGAATTCCGATGTGTATTTTGCGCCAGATCCGCCGCTTGGAGCCACCATGCTTTCGGGCATTCCACTCACCTTCGCCCTCAGACTTGATACCGGTGCTGTCCGCTGCCCGGCAAGGTATTGCGCAGCAATGCCTGAGAGGGGATCAGAAGGTTCAGCGGGCGATAGGAGATGCTCACGTTCAGCGTTCGCTGGCGGCGGCACAAGGCGCTGAAGTCAGGCACGGTCCAGTCCAGCCTGACCATATGAAGAAGGCTCTGCATGAACCCGGTTGTCTGCCGCAGTGGCATGCCGAACATCACGGCAGGTCTGGATCGCCGCATCGCTGAAACTCGGCTGCCTCCCACGTTTCCCGGTCGGCGGGGGCTTCCACGCCATGTCGGGATCGAACCAGATCGTTAGCGATCCGCGTTGCTTCAACGCTTCATTGTAAGACGACCAGTTCGTGGTCTTGTACTTCGTAGAGACCCAACTGCTCATGCCTCAAGCACCAGGCTGGTTTCATGCCGTGAACCCCACGACCCATTTGCGCAACAAGGCCAATAGCTGCGATATTGTCAGAGTTCGCGCGCCCAGGGCGGGTTCGCACCCGCGCGGGAGACGGTCACGGCGGCGACACCTGCTCCGAAAGACAGCGCATTTGCAAGCATGTCTACGGGCAAGTTGCGCAGGGCCGCTTTTTGTAAGACGCCCAGTTCGCTGAACCGGGCCAGCAGGCCGGCGTTGAACGTGTCCCCAGCTCCGACCGTGTCGACGATTTTGACAGGCAATGCGGGCGAATACACCTCTACTCCGCCCGCCAGAAACCCCGTCGCCCCCTTACTGCCCTGGGTCATGACCACCACAGAAGGACCCTTAGCTTGCACGACCGCAACCTTTTCCGGCAGCGGCATCGGCCCTGGAACAATCCAGTTCAGGTCTTCATCCGACACTTTCACAATGTCCGCCAGCGCCATCATCTTGTCCAGGCGGGCGCGGAAACGGTTGATATCTTCGATAAAGCCCGGCCGGATGTTCGGATCCAGCATCACCGCGCGGGATGCGCCTTCGCGCGCCAGAAGATCCTCATAGGCGGTGGCGCAGGGTTCGCAGACCAGGCTGATGCCGCCGAAATAGAGCGCCGTGATATCCTCCGGCAGCAGCGGCATATCAGCAGGCAGCAGCATCCGGCCAGCCGAGTTTTCATCGAAGAAGCTGTAGGACGCGTGGCCATCCGTCAGTTTGACAAAGGCCAAGGTCGTCGGGCGGTCCGAGGTGATGACATGCGCCGTGTCCACCTGGCTGGCCTTCAGGTCCTCGACAAGCTGCTGACCGAACATGTCGCGGGACAGGCCGGTCAACATACCGGTCTGCACGCCAAGCCGCCCAAGTGCGATGGCGGTGTTGAACACGGCGCCACCGGAATGGGGCACAAACCCGTCGCGCCCGCCATCGGTCGGGGTCGGGATCATGTCGATCAGGGCCTCACCACAGCATAGGATCATGACATTCGCTCCGCGCAGTACTGCGCCGCTGCCGCGCCTGCGCGCGGGATTTTGCGTTGAAACCGGGTCAAAGCGCGGCCAGCCCGGCGTTGGTATCGAGTAGGAACTGCGTGAAGATCGGACCGCCGGCAGCGCCAATGCTGCGGGCGTTTTCGCCAACAACTCCCGCCTCGATCTGCGGCGAGATCAAACCGCGCTTGTCTTGATTGGCCAGATAGCGGCGCACGCGCTCGACCAGTTCCTCACGCACAGCGACCGGGAAGGCGCCATCGATGATGATGGCTTCAAAATCGATGACGGAGCATATCGACAGGGACGCCTTTGCCAACTCCTGTGCCGTTGTGCCGATCCAGGCCTCCACATAGCGTTCCAGACCGCTCCAGTCCTGCGGTTTGCGCCAGAGGATTCCGGGACCGATCCCGGCCTCTACCAGGCGCGCCTCAAGCAGGTGCAGCGACGCGGTATCGATCAGTTGCAGGCTTTCGCCCAGGGGGCCGGTGGTGCGCATCGATCCCAGCGCCCCGGCATTGCCCCGATTGCCTTCGAAAACGGTGCCATTCATCGCCACCCCGCCGCCGATGAAAGACCCAATGAAGAAATAGGCGTAATCGCGGAACTCCTTGCCGCGCCCGAACATATGCTCGGCCTGACAGGCCGCCGTGGCATCGTTCACGACAAAAACCGGCAGATCACTGAAACAGGCGACTTCGGTGGCAAAATCGACATCTTGCCAGGATTGAAATTCTTCCGCGGCGGGGCCGGTCAGATCATGCCACTTCCACAGCTCAAAAGGCCGCCCGATACCGATGCCGCAGACCCGACCCTGCTGCTTTGCGGTCAGGCCGGATAGTAGGGTTTCAAGTCCGTCTTTAAGGAATTCGAAGATCGCGTCCGGCATGGGATAATCATAGGTCGTACGCAGCTGCTGGCGCACGTTGCCGGCAAAATCCAGCAGCAGCAGATCCGCGCTCTTGCGGCCCAGGTTCATGCCCACGGACAGGGCCCCTTCGGAGCCGAGTTCGATGGGAATCGAAGGCTTGCCGACCTTGCCCTTGACCGGCTCCCCCCGCTGGACGAAGCCGTCGTCCTCCAGCCTACGCAGGATGGTGGAGACCGTAGGGCGGGACAGGCCGGTCCGGCGGGCGATCTCGGCGGCGGACACGGCGCGGTGGCGAAACAGAATGGAAAGAATGAGGCGTTCGTTGTGATCGCGAACACCCCGCTGATTCACCCCGGCACTTCGTTCTTTGATACTGACATGGTCCATTCGGACGAACATAGTTTGCCGCCTTTCTTCAGGAAAGATACTCCGTGGCGATTAGTTAGTAAAGTTAACAAACAAATTGACACCCTATGAGGAATCAGGCTTTTTAGGGCTCACGACCTGCCCAGATCGCTCTAGGCGGGTCCGGTTGGAGAGGAGCCAGCCGGATTGAGAACAATAATTTCGGGAGGACCACGTGAAAAAACTCATGACCATTTCCGCGCTCGCCCTGGCCTCGGTGGCTGGCGCGGCGCATGCAGAGATCAACGCCTGTCTGATCACCAAGACCGACACCAACCCCTTCTTCGTGAAGATGAAGGAAGGCGCGACCGCCGCAGCCGAAGCAAACGGCATCAATCTGTCCACCTATGCGGGCAAGATTGACGGCGACGTGGAAAGCCAGGTCGCAGCGGTTGAGACCTGCATTGCATCGGGGGCCAAAGGCATCCTGATCACCCCGACGGACAGCCGCGCCCTGACGCCCGTCATCACCCAGGCCCGTGACGCTGGTGCGCTGGTGATCGCACTGGACACGCCGTTCGAACCTGCCAATGTGGCCGATGCGACCTTTGCCACCGACAACTTCAAGGCCGGGGTGCTGATTGGCCAGTGGGCCGCGGCAAAGCTGGGTGACGAGGCTGCAAACGCCAAGATCGCTCTCCTGGACCTGAACGCCTCGGAAATCTCGGTGGACTACCTGCGCGACGGCGGGTTCCTGCAGGGCTTTGGCATCGACATCAAGGACCCCACCGATATCGGCGATGAAGATGACCCGCGTATCGTTGGCCACGACGTGACCAACGGCAACGAAGAAGGTGGCCGCACGGCGATGGAGAACCTTCTGCAGATCGACCCGGGCATCAACGTGGTCTACACGATCAACGAACCTGCCGCTGCCGGCGCCTATGAGGCGCTCAGATCGGTGGGCCGTGAAGACGACGTGCTGGTCGTTTCCGTCGATGGCGGCTGCCCCGGCGTGCAGAATGTCGGCGAGGGCGTGATCGGCGCAACCTCCATGCAGTTCCCGCTGCGGATGGCCTCGCTCGGTATCGACGCGATCAAGGCCTGGGCCGAGAACGGCACCAAACCGGCGAACACCGAAGGGCTGGATTTCTTCAACACCGGCGTTGAACTGATCACAGATGCGCCGGTCGACGGTATCCCCTCGCTCAGCTCGGCCGACGGCCTGAAGAAGTGCTGGGGCTAAATCCCGCAAACACAGGACCGGGGCAGAAAATGCCCCGGCCAAATGCCATCAAACGAAACCTTTGACCGTATCAGAGGCCGTAGCATAGGCTTCAGGCCGGGGAGGTCGTCATGTCAGAGACATCCGGAATGGGCTCAAAAGGCCAACACTACGAACAGGTTCTGGAGGGAAGTGATACACGCGTCGCCCAGTTCGAAGTTCGCAACACAACGCTGCTGAGCCGGGTGCAGCATATCCTGCACAACAACCCAACTTTCGTGCCGGTCATCGTGCTGGTCATCAGCCTGCTGGCCTTCGGGCTGATCGCCGGAGGGCGGTTCTTTTCCGCCTTCAACCTCAGCCTGATCCTGCAGCAGGTGTCGATCATCGGCATGCTCGCAGCAGCGCAGTCACTGATCATCCTGACCGCAGGCATCGATCTGTCGGTCGCGGCGATCATGGTGCTGATGTCGGTCATCATGGGCAATCTAGCGGTCAACTTGGGCGTGCCCAGCCCCTTTGCGATCCTGCTGGGGTTCGCTGGGGGTATGGCGGCGGGAGCCATGAACGGGCTGCTGATCACCAAGGTCAAACTGCCCCCCTTCATCACCACGCTCGGCACCTGGTCGATCTTCTTTGCGCTCAATCTCTGGCTCTCCGGAGCTCAGTCGATCCGCAGCCAGGACATCGACGATCAAGCGCCTTTCCTGAAGTTCTTCGGCAATGCCTTCAATATTGGCGGCGCCCGCATCACCTTTGGCGTGATCCTGATGGTCGTGATCTTTGTTGCGCTCTGGTACATGCTGAACAAGACCGCCTGGGGGCGCCACGTCTACGCCATAGGCGACGATATGGAGGCGGCGGAACTGTCCGGCATCCGCACCGAGCGCACGCTGGTCTCGGTCTACATGCTCGCCGGTCTGGTCTGCGCCATTGCGGGCTGGGCTTCGATCGGACGGGTCGGCTCGATCTCGCCGCAATCCTTTTACGAAGGCAACCTGCAGTCCATCACCGCCGTGGTAATCGGTGGCATCTCGCTGTTTGGCGGGCGCGGATCGATCCTTGGGGCGCTCTTCGGGGCGCTGATCGTCGGCGTTTTCCAGTCGGGGCTGCGCATGGCCGGGGTCGATGTGCTCTGGCAGGTCTTCGCCATCGGCTGGCTTATCATCATCGCGGTCGCCATCGACCAATGGATCAGGAGGGTTTCGGCATGACACCAGTCGTTCAGGCCAAAGGTATCGTGAAACGCTACGGGCACGTCACCGCCATCAACCATTCGGATTTCGAACTGCGCCCCGGGGAAATCCTGGCCGTGATCGGCGACAACGGTGCGGGCAAATCCTCGATCGTCAAGGCGATCTGCGGCGCCACCATCCCGGATGAGGGGGAAATCCTGATCGAAGGCAAACCGGTCAGTTTCTCTTCCCCCATCGAGGCCCGCGACATGGGCATCGAGATCGTCTATCAAACCCTCGCCCTGTCCCCCGCCCTGTCGATTGCCGACAACATGTTCACCGGACGCGAAATCCGCAAACCCGGATTTCTGGGCAAATACCTACGGATGCTGGACAAACCGGCGATGGAGAAATTCGCGCGGGAAAAACTGACCGAACTTGGCCTGATGACCGTGCAGTCGATCAAGCAGCCGGTCGAAACGCTGTCAGGCGGTCAGAGGCAGGGTGTCGCCGTCGCCCGAGCGGCCGCCTTTGCCACCAAGTTCATCATCATGGATGAGCCGACGGCGGCCTTGGGGGTCAAGGAAAGCCGCAAGGTGCTGGAACTCATTCAGGACGTGAAGGCGCGCGGCATCCCGATCATCCTGATCAGCCACAACATGCCGCATGTGTTCGAAGTCGCCGACCGGATCCATATCCACCGGCTGGGCAAACGGCTCTGCACCATCGATCCAAAGGACTATACCATGTCCGATGCCGTGGCCTTCATGACCGGCGCCAAGGAGCCACCCGCCCAGGACGCGGCATGAACGAGCCAGAAGCCATAGCCGAAAGGCTGCTGGATCCCATTCTGACAGCGCCGCGGTCCAGACAACGCAAACTTGTCGCTCTGGCCGGACCGCCAGCCTCTGGCAAATCCACGCTGGCGGCAGTCCTTGCGAACAAGCTGAACGACGCCGGGTGCCAGACCCAGGTCGTGCCAATGGATGGCTTCCATCTCGACAATGCCATTCTAACCCAGCGCGGTCTTCTGGACAGAAAGGGCGCGCCGGAGACCTTCGACGTGGAAGGATTGCTGCGCCTTATCGGCGCCCTGCCCGATGCACCGTCGGTGATCTTCCCGGTTTTCGATCGGGACCGGGACATCGCAATTGCTGGCGCGGGCCTACTTCCCGAGACATGCGACACCGTCATCGTCGAGGGCAATTACCTGCTGTTTGATGCCCCCGGATGGCGGGAGCTGCGCCGCTTCTGGGACTTCTCGATTTCTCTGAACGTCGACCTTTCCACTTTGCGCCAACGTCTGATCGATAGATGGCTCCACCACGGTCTCCCGCACAGCGAAGCCGTGGCCCGCGCCGAAGGTAACGACCTTGAAAACGCCCGCCTGGTCGCCGCGGCCTCGCTCAAGGCAGACAAGACGATCAGCTAGTCTTCCGTGTCGACCTAGATCAAAATACGGGAGAAGGGCGGCGTCGGCTCAGGCATCCTTGAAAACAAAAGACGTCTGAACAGAAATTTGCCCCCGCCCCAAGGCTGCGGCGTCCACGATCTGCTTGCCCAGCTCAGCGGCCAGTCGCAGGAATTTGCTTTCGCCCTGTAGCCCGGCGATATCGCACACGGCCATGCACTCCCTGATCCGCTCAGCCGGGAACAGCGGACCAGCGGTCTGGTCTTTCCCGGTCGGGGTTGCGTCAATCAGAATGTCTGCGGCGCGATCTTCCTCCCAAATGCGGACCTTGGGCCAATGCGCGCGCAGGATGGCTGCCGTTTCCGCCAGCCGCCTCTCATCCGTGTCGCTGAGAACAACGTCGCTAACGCCCGTTTCGCACAGCGCATCGGCAATGGCCCGACCGGCACCGCCGCCTGCCCCCATGATATGCGCCGACCGACCAGCAACCGGCACCCCAGAAACGCGCAGCGCCTCCATAAGGGCCAGCCCATCCGTCATGTCGCCAACAAGCACATCGCCCTCACGGCGCAGGGTATTCACGGCCCTGATGCGCCCGGCCCGGTCCGTCACCCGGTCCGCTTCCTGAAAGGCCGCCTGTTTGTGCGGATAGGTGATCGAGCAGCCCAGAAACGTCTCGGAGGCGCGCAGCAGCGTCCAGAACTCGGTCAGCACAGGGGCCGGAACGTCCAGGGGCAGCATTCGGCAGTCGATACCGCGGGTGCGAAACCAGTCGTTCATACCCGGCGGCGACACCACCCCCGCGACGGGGGCACCGATAATCGGCAGCAGCTTGGTCGTCCCTGAGATGTCCATAATGCGGCGCTCCGAAAGTTGAAGGTTGACAGTAATGTGAGGCACTTTTAAAAATATCCAACATTTTTGCGTATATGGAATGAAATGATCTTCTCTGGCAAGAAAAATGAAGACAGCACCATCGTCGAACTGCTGGCGTCCTCGCTACGGAAGGACATCGCGTTCGGCACCCTGCTGCCGGATCAGAAGCTGAAGCTGAATGAGCTGCGCAGCCGCTACGGTGGCTCCAACCATTCCATGCGGGAAACCCTGCGCATCCTGTCCTCTGAAGGTCTGGTCGAAGGCGCCGCGCAGCGCGGGTTTCGCGTCACCTCGGCGACCGAGGACGACCTGCGCGACATTCAACTTGTCCGGCAGGAAATTGAAAGCATCGCCCTGTCGCGCGCGATCGCATTGGGAGATGTCGCCTGGGAGGGGCAGGTCGTTGCCGCCCATCACGCCCTGCAAAAGGCCGAGGCCGCCGTAGCCACGACCCCGGACGATCTGACGGCGCTGGAATGGGATGATGCCTGCCGCGCCTTTGCCACGGCATTGATCGCGGCCTGCGACAGCCCGCGCCTGATCGATTTGCAGCGCAAGTTCTTCGACCAGAGCCGCCGCTTTAGGCTGGCGCTGCTGCGCGAAGGCAAGCTGAACTGGGCCGCTCGCAAGGCCCGGCAAAAAGCGCTGCTTGATGCGGTTCTGGACAGAGACGAAACCACGGCTTTGGCCCTGCTGAAGGAAGAGATCGGAGCAGATCTGAAGGCGTAACACTGATCTATAAGGGAGGAAGATCATGATGAAACTCAATCGACGTAAGGCATTGGCCCTGATGGGCGGAACCGTGGCCGCGACGGGGCTTGCCGCCCCTGCGCTGGCCCAGAACAAGAAAATCAAGGTGGGCGCGCTGCGCTTCACCTCGCATTCTGCCAGCTTTATCGCGCAGGAGCGCGGCTATTTCGCGGATGCCGGGCTGGATGTGGAACTGGAGTTCTTCCAGGCCGCGCAGCCGATGGCCGTGGCCATCGCATCGGGCGATGTGGATTATGCCGTAACCGCCATTTCCGGCGGGCTGATCAGCCTCGCGGACAAGGGCGCGATCAAGGTGATCGGCGGCGCCCTGACCGAAGAGGACGGCATCGACGGACAGAAGTACCTGATCTCGGATGCCTCTTATCAGGCCGGTATCAAGACGCTGAAGGACCTGGACGGCAAGAAATACGCCGTCACACAGGCCGGCTCGTCCTTCCACTACATGGGCGCCAAAATGGCCGCTGCCGAAGGCATCAACCTCAGCTTTACGCCGCTGCAAAAGGTCGGCGCGATTATCGGCGCGATGAAATCGGGCCAGGTCGATGGCTGGTCCATCGTGCCCCATATCGCCAAACCGCTGGCGGCCGCCGGTGCCTGGCACATGGTGGGCAACGTGTCGGACTACATTCCCGACTACCAGGTGACCACTGTCTTCACCTCGGCCAATAACGCGGCCAAGGAACGCGGACTGACCGAAAGCTTCCTTCAGGGCTTCTCGCGCGGGGTCGATGATTATGCCGCAGCCATGATCGATGGCACTGCAGATCAGGACGAGATGGTCGATCTGATCCACAAATACGTCTACACAGACCGTCCCCGCGAAAAGGCGGCTCCCTCGATCATCAATGGCACCATGCGGCTGAGCCAGGGTGCGGAGCTGAATATCGCCAGCGTTCAGGACCAGCTGAGCTGGTTCCAGTCCGAGGGTCTTGTCGATGGCGATATCACGCTCGACACGCTGGTCGACGATTCCTACGTCAAAACGCTGGGCGCCTAAGCCACGCCTTGTACGTTCTTCCGGGCGCCTTGCTTTTTGCGGGGCGCCCGTCCTTCTCCTGTAGTCAAAGGACAGCGCATGGACATCCGTCTGGACGGCATCAGCCATTCCTATAACGATTTCGAAGTGATGCGGGATATCTCTCTCGACATCGCGGACGGGCAGATCGTTTGCATCGTGGGACCGTCGGGATGCGGTAAATCCACCCTCTTGCGCTTTATCGGCGGGCTTGAGCGCCCCAGTAAGGGCCAGGTTCTGCAACTGGGCACACCGCCCGAGGGGTGCCTAAACCCGCTCACCTATATCTTTCAGGATTTCGCCCTGCTGCCGTGGCGCAGCGTCTCGGGGAATATCTCGCTGGTGCTGGAGGACCACGGCATCAAGGGCGCCGAGGCAAAGCGGATTATCGACGATGTGCTGGCCCGCACCAAGCTCAGCGATTTCTCCCAGGCCCTGCCCAAGCAACTGTCGGGTGGCATGAAGCAACGCGTCGCAATCGCACGTGCCCTTGCGGTTAAGCCCGCCGTGATGCTGATGGATGAACCTCTTTCTGCGCTCGACAGCCAGACCCGTGAATTGTTGATGGACGATCTGGTCGATCTCTGGATGCGCCAGCCGTTCACTGCCGTCTACGTGACGCACAACTTGGCCGAAGCGGTCCGACTAGGCCACAAGGTCGTGGTTCTGTCGCGCCGCCCCGGCCAGATCCGGGAGATCGTCGAAATCGACAAACCCCTGTCCGAGCGCGCCTTTGGCGATGCTGATCTTGATGCCCACCAGAAACACCTGTGGCAGCTAATGCGCGAAGAGGCGCGGGCTGCAGATGCGGAGCTGATCCATGTCTGACATGACACAAGAAAAACCCGTCGCATTCCGGGGCGGTGGTTTTGCGCCGCACTCACGTCGCTGGGTCGGCGTGGCCGTTTTTGTCGCCCTGATCCTGCTGGCGGAATGGGGCACCCGCACGGGTTGGATTTCCGCCCTGACCCTGCCGCGCCCCTCGGACGTGCTGGATACCTTCCGGGAGCTGTATGACAGCGGCATGCTGTTCAAACACCTTAGCCCGTCGCTGACCCGTCTGGCGGTTGGCGCTGCCATCGGCGCCTGCCTTGGTATCTGTATCGGGGTGCTGATCGGCCTGTTTTCCTACATCCGCTCCGGGCTGGTGCCGCTGGTTGCGGCCATATTCCCCATTCCGAAAATCGCGCTGCTGCCGCTTTTCGTGATCTGGTTCGGGATTGGAGAAGGATCGAAATATGCGCTGATCGCCTTTGGCACATTCACCCCCACGGTGGTCGCTACCTACAGCGCGGTCGACAACGTCGACCGCACGCTGATCCGCATGGGGCAAAGCTTTGGCCTGTCCTGGTGGTCCATCGTGCGCAAGATCGTCCTGCCGGGCGCCATGCCGGGGATCCTGTCCGGTCTTCGCATCAGCCTTGCCATCGCCATCATCCTTCTGGTCGCGGCAGAAATGCTGGGCGCGGAATATGGCATCGGGGCCTATATCCTCGAAGCGGGCTCGCTTTATGATCTGGAACGGCTGTTCGCTGGCGTGGTGATCCTGTCGCTTCTGGGCGTCATCACCAGCGCAGTGATCGGGTTTATCGAACGGCGCCTGCTGGGGTGGCGGACATGATGGCAAAACCCGAAAGCGACTATGATGTCGTCATCGCAGGGGGCGGCGCAGGGGGGGTTGGTGCCGCACTTGGCGCGGCCCAGTCCGGGGCGCGGGTCCTACTGGTCGAAAAATACGGTTTCCTTGGCGGCGCCGCGACCAACGCACAGGTGCTGGCCTACTGCGGTTTTTATCAGCAGGGGCCTGAGCCCATCAAAGTCGTAGGAGGGGTAGCCGATCTGGTCCTGGATGAGCTGCGCAACCTCGGGCTGGATTGCGCACCGTTTCAATCGCCGACGACGCTCAACTGGATCATCCTTCTGGAACCAGAAGCGGTCAAACTGGCACTAGACCGGGTGCTGGCGGCGCAGGGCGTTGACGTGTTGCTCCATACCCGCGTGGCGGCTGTGACACGCACGTCGGATCGTATCGAAGCGGTGACATTGGCCGGTATGGACGGGCGAACCCGGGTGGTGGCCGAGGCATTTGTGGATGCCACCGGAGATGCCAACCTGTCATTGGTCGCCGGTATTCCCTGCCGCACCGGGGATACCAACGGCAACCTGCAGGCAATCTCAGCACCCATTCGGATCGCCGGGCGTGACCGGTCACAGCCAATAGACCGCGAGGCCATCAAGGCAGCCTTTGCACGCTACAGGCGCAATGGACGCTGGCCCTCTGCTCGCGATGACGGCGGCATCTACACCGAAGTACCCAACACCGGTGAGATGTGGTGGATGATGTTCGACCACCCGATGCCAGATCTGAGTTCCGCCAGTTTCAGCACGGCCGAACGCGCCGCGCGCGAAGCGGCACACGACTATGTCGCGCTGCTGCGTTCTGATGTGCCTGGGTTTGAAAACGCCTATCTGGTGCAGACCGGCCCGCAGATCGGCATCCGGGAAAGCCGCCACCCAGCAGCCCGTTATGAACTGACCGGAGAAGATATTGCCACCGGGCGCCAGCGCGACGA
This sequence comes from Phaeobacter gallaeciensis, assembly GCF_001678945.1. Classification (NCBI taxonomy): domain Bacteria; kingdom Pseudomonadati; phylum Pseudomonadota; class Alphaproteobacteria; order Rhodobacterales; family Roseobacteraceae; genus Phaeobacter; species Phaeobacter gallaeciensis. The sequence continues at coordinate 2,701,216 of NZ_CP015124.1, read as the reverse complement.
CGAGGTGGCCAAGGCGGCTTGGCCAATGGAGGATCACACGGTCCCCGGACAACCGATTTATACCCCCGTAGGCGGAACCGGGTGTGCCTCCATCCCGCTGGACGCCTTGCGCGCCAAGGGCGTGGATAACCTCTATTTCGCCGGGCGCACCATCGGCGCCGATCCGATGGCCTATGCCTCTATTCGGGTGATGGGCACCGCCTTTGCGACCGGAGAGGCCGCTGGACGGGCCGCCGCTGCCCCGGGGCAAGGCATGGGCGCGCAACAGGAATGGCGTAAACTGGGTTGACCCCCAGCCCAATCGCACCAGCCCAGCAATTGCCAGCCGCTGCCATCGGCGCAGCGCTGGTAAGAAAAGCTGGTGCAAATGCCGTCAGCGAATCAGGCTATGGACTGTGCCGACAGAATTTCCACTCAAAGATGATATCGATCAAAGTGTAGCGACTGCGCTTGCATACACTGGCCAACGTTAAATGCGACAGCACCAGGGCGTGCTTAACGATGGAGACGGTTATGGCAGATTCAGTTTCAACTTCCGGCGGCGCCGCTCAAGGCGACTTATATGGTGATCTTTGGGTGCTGACCCGGGATCTTGACCCAAGTGATGGAGGCGGCAACGGTGAACCGGTGCTGGATGAGAACGGCCAGATCGTGCCGATCGGCTATAATCCTGAAACCGGCGAGACCTTTCCGATCCACCTCGTCGAAGGCGGAGAAGGCGAATACGAAGTCCCAGCTGACCAGCTGGATTACATCCAGGAAATCGAGATGGAGCGGGCAAACATTATGCGCTCGCCCGATCAGGTAGTCGAATCCGCTCTGGAAGAGGCGCTTGGCAAGATCAACGCCGGAACCGAGATCACGACTGATGCGTCGGGCCGCATCATGGTGGACGGTGTCCTGATCGATTCCCCACGCGAGAACCTCGCGCTTTACAAGCTGATCATGACCGCAGGCGGCGCAACAAGCTGGACCGAGGTTCAGGCGAATGTCGCCGGGAACATTCCGCAATCGCTGATCGACCTGATGAACGCGGGCTGGAACCCCACCGGGCTGCTGGCCGGTGTCTTTTCCAAGTTCCACCCGGTCAGCATGGACGCGACGCTCACCGCGCATACCTTCATGGGGGTGAACGAAGTCACCGGTTCCGGCGACACTCAGACAATCGACTATTTCGGCTTTACCAATGGCAGCGCAGAGACCTTTGACTATGACCGCATCGCCACCTATGGAGATGCCTGGGTCCAGTGGTACCAGGACATGGACGGAGATCCCTCCGACCTTGAGGCAGTGCAGCGTACACTGCTGGACGTGATCTGGGGCAAGGACCGCAACGGCGACGGCGTCAATGACGTTGGTACCGGCAAGGACTGGGTGGACGAGTACATGACACTCTCTGCCGATGGCGAGAGCTATGAAATGGCCGAAGGCTCGGCAGCCGGGATCAACGACTGGGCGCAGTCGGTGGAAGACGCCCGCGAAGCCATCTACGTGCTGCACGAATACGTCGGCACCACGGAAATCGCTGCGCCAGAGGCGACCGACGACGTCATCGAGGGTAGTTCCTACGCCGACTACATCGCCTCCTGGGGCGGTGATGATCTGGTCCTTGGCCACGAAGGCGACGATCTGATTGACGGCGGCGAAGGCAACGACACGCTGAAAGGCAACCTTGGCGATGACAGCCTCGAAGGTGGCGCGGGCAATGACGTTGTGCGGGGTGGGTTTGGCGACGATGTGCTGGTCCGCGGTGGCGGCAACGACAAGCTGTTTGGTGGTCGCGGGTCCGACAAACTGAACGGCGGCGCTGGTGACGATACCATGGACGGTGGCGCGGGCGATGACATCCTGCGGGGCGGCCGCGGCGCCGACCTTTTGACCGGTGGCGACGGAGCCGACGATTTCTTTTTCCGGCTTTCGGGTCCGAGAGGGACCGACACTATCGCCGATTTCGCGAGCGACGATCTCGATATCATCCGACTGGACCGGATCGACGCTGACAGCTCCACTGAAGAGGACGACGCCTTTACCTTTATCGGCAGTGCTCACTTCAGCGGCACCGCAGGGGAACTTCGTGCGGCGGATCGTGGTGATTTCCAGCGCATCGCGGGCGATGTGGACGGTGATGGAAATGCAGACTTTGTGATCAAGGTCCTTGGCACCGATGCGGCAGAGGCAGACTGGTTCGCGCTCTGACCTCACCGCCCCGGGCGGAGCAATGAAAACGAAGAACGCTGCCAGCAACACATGCTGGCAGCGTTTCCATTTCTACGATCCGATGCTCACAGCAATTTGCCCCATGGCTTTCCGTGCTTTGGCAAAGCAGTCACAGCCCCGGCAGCCACAGCGCCAGCTGAGGAAACAGGATCAGCAAGGCGACCAGCAGCATCGAGCAGGCCATATAGGGAAAGGCGGACATGTAGATGTCGCGCATCGTGGTATCCTTGGGCGCCACCCCTTTCATCACGAAAAGCAACAGTCCGAAGGGTGGCGTGGTGAAGCTGATCTCCAACGCCAGCAGGATGATCAAACCGAACCATATCGGATCGAACCCCAGCGAGGCCGCCAGCGGAAAGAAGATCGGCACGGTCAGCAGCATCATCGAGATCTGCTCCATGAACATGCCCAGCAGCAGCAGCACACAGAACATCACCAACAGCATCGCAACCGGCGCCAGATCAAAGGAAGTCGCCCAGCGGATCAGCCCGCTGGAGGCACCGGAAAAGGCCAGCAGCTGGCTGAAAGTGGCTGAGCCGAACACGATCAGATAGGCCATCAGCGTCACTCGCAGCGCGCCGACGACGGACTTCTTCATCGCCTCCCAGCTGAGACAGCGAAACAGAATGGCAAGGATCAGGACCCCAAGCGCGCCAAAGGCGGCGGCCTCGGACGGGGTGATCAGCCCACCAACCATGCCGATGACGATCAGAACCATGACCGACAGCATGGGCAGGACGTCTCCGAACAGCAGCCGCGCCTTTTCACCGATGGTGAGCGTCTCAACCTCATAGGCAGGGGCAGCGGTCGGGTCGATGCGGGTCTGCAGATAGATGACACAGATATAAAAGCTGGCCAACACCAGCCCCGGCAGGATCCCCGCGATCAGCAGCGCGCCGACGTCGATGCGGGCGAGCGTCGCCAGCAGCACCGCCAAAGCAGAGGGCGGAATGATGATCGCCAGACCACCGGTGCCCAGGATTGGCCCGATCGACATGTGCTTCTTGTATCCGCGGCTGGTCATCTCGGGCACCATTAGGCTGCCCAGCAGCGCGGTCGAGCCCATGGAGGAGCCGGACAGCGTCGAAAACGCTGTCCCGCCCAGCACAGTCACATAAGACAACCGCCCGGGCAGCTTACCCAGAAGCCTGTCGATGGCATTGAACATCCGTGCCCCAAGGCCAGTGTGAAAGAAGACCTCTCCCATCAGCAGGAACAGCGGGATCGGCACCAGCGCATAGTTCGTCAGCCCGCCAAACCCGTTGTTGAGCAGCAGCGTGATCCCCTTGGCCCCGCCCATGAAAAACCAGGCCCCGACGATATTGGCCGCCAGAAAGGCAAGAGCGACCGGCATGCCGATGGCCATCAGAACCAGGATCGAGCCCAGCAGCAGGGCCAGTGATTCAAACCATTCCATTATTCGTGTATCCCCGCTTCGCCCGAATGCATCAGGTCGCTGCCAAATACGAAACGGGAAAATTCAATCGCCATCAGTCCAAAGCTGACCGGAAAGGCGATCGTCAGGATCCATTTCGGAAAGTAGTAGGCGCGCACGTCCAGATCGTTGCGCGCGATATTGCCCAGAAACAGCTCTGCGCCCTTCCAGGCCAGGATCACCGACACCAGAACACAAAGCGCGGCCACAAGACGGCTGACCACCCGGCGCACCTCTGCGGGCAATGCAGCGGTGATCAGTTCGATATGCACATGGCCCTTTTCCCGCACCAACCAGGGGGCGCCCATCATGGTCATGTACAAAATGGCGTATTCGGATGAGGTGAAAAGCCAGGCAAAGGGCTGAAGCCCAGCATTGCGCATCACCACGGACAGGGTGACCGAAATCATCAGCCAGACCAGCATGAACCCCGCGATGCCCGCCATCGCATATAGGAAGCCTTGATAGAGCTTTCCGACCATTGCCATTTCTCATCCTTTCCAAAGGCAGACGGCACGCCGGACCCGCGATCCGGCGTGCCGTCCCGTGGCTGTTTACTTGTCGTAGAACAGCTCGATCAGCTTGTCGTAGTTGCCGTCTCCCTGGGGGCTGTCGGCCATCAGGCCCTTCATGCGGTCCCAGGTTTTCTGCGTGGCGGCCGCCAGATAGGCGTCGGCGGCGTCACCTTCCAAGGTCACGACTTTCATGCCGGCCTCTTCAAGGGCCGCGAAATCCGCGTCGCGCAGGGCACCCAGTTTGGCGGCGCTTTCCGCCTCGTGGGCGATTGCGACATCCTGCAGGATCTTGCGCGATTCCTCGGACAGGCTGTTCCACTTGTCGAGATTCACGATGGTGCCAAGGTCGGTCGAGAAGAAGCAGGGTTCGATCCGGTAGTTCAGGAATTCGTTCCACTTCAGATCGATCAGGCCGATCTGGGTCCAACCGGTCGCATCCACCACGCCACGCTCCAGCGCCGAATAGACTTCGGTGGTAGGCAGGTCGATCACCTGCGCGCCCAGATATTCGGTGAAGAATGCGTTGTAGACCGCATTGCCGCGCAGTTTCAGACCGGACACATCAAGGTTGCCGTCGGCGTCCAGCTTCGGCTCATTGCGGGTCCACAGGTTGTAGCAGACTCCCGAGTCGAACCAGCCGAGGTATTTGACGCCCATCTTTTCCTGGTGGATCTGGTCAATCAGTTCCAGACCGCCATTGGCGCGGGTTTCTACCGCCGTCAGGTTTGAGGTCACAAGCGCGTCTTTTTCCGGCAGGGCGCCGGCGTAGAAGCTGCCCGGTGTGTAGACCATGTCCACAACGCCCGAACGCACGGCGTCCGGCTGCTGGAACATGCCGATGGCCTCGGGGCCGCCACGGACCTCGATATTGACGACACCTTCACCCGCCGCGTTCACCTTGTCGACGAATTCAAGGAAGGATTTGGTGTAGATCAGCGATTCCGGAAAGGCGTGTACGGCGGTCAGCGTGTCTTCGGCAAAGGCAGCCGAGGTCATCGCCGTGGTGACAAGGACTGCACCAATCATACTGTGCTTCATTTTGTCTTTCTCCCTGGTGATGGGGTGCCTTGTGACGCCCCTTTGGTTGTGGCCCCGGCCCCCAGCGGGGCCCGTTGCCGTCTTACGTCGCGGGCCAAGCCCATGGGTGCTGAGAAGCACGGGCCGCCCGAAACGTTGAAATCCGTTCTTGGTGCTGAGCGGTCAGGTCGATGTCGTCCCAACCGTTGACCAGTTTTTGCTGCCAGACGGGGTCAATCTCGAAAGAGACCTCCTGCCCGGCGATGCTGGCACGGCCAGCAGCCAGATCGACGGTGGCCGCCACATCATTGCTGCCGATAGCGCTGATCAGCGCCTCGATCTGTTCTTCTGGCAGGCGTGCGGGCAGCAGGCCGTTGTTGACGGCGTTGCCAGAAAAGATGTCGCCAAAACTGGGGGCGAAGACTGCCTTGATCCCGAAATCCACCAGCGCATAAACGGCAGCCTCGCGGCTGGAACCGCTGCCGAAATTGCGCCGCGTCACGAGCACCGAGGCGCCGGGATGCAGGTTCAGCACATGCACGTCGTCATCCTGACGCGCATCGTGCAGCAGAAATTGGCCATACCCCTCGCTGCGCGGCGCCGACATGAACCGCGCCGGGATCAGCTGGTCCGTGTCCACATTCTCCTGCGCCAGCGCCACCGCCCGGCCTTCGATCTTGCTCCACCCGCTCATGACCGGCCCTCCAGCAGCGGGCGCACATCGGCAAGATGTCCGGTAACGGCGGCGGCGGCGACCATGGCGGGACTCATCAGATGGGTCCGCGCGCCGCGTCCTTGCCGCCCGCGGAAATTCCGGTTGGTGGAGGAGGCGCAGCGTTTGCCTGCCTCGACCAGATCACCATTCATGCCCACACACATGGAACAGCCGGCATCGGCCCATTCCAGGCCCGCATCGGTAAAGATCTGCGCCAGCCCTTCAGCCTCGGCCTGTTTCTTGACAACGGCGGACCCCGGCGACACCAGACCGGGCACCTTGGCCTGGCGTCCCGCCAGAACCTTGGCCGCGAGGCGCAGATCCTCGATCCGGCCATTGGTGCAGGAGCCGATGAACACCTGATCAACCGCGATGTCCTCAAGCGGCATCCCTGCTTCAAGGCCCATGTAATCGAGCGTCGCACGCGCCTGACCCTGCTTTCCTCCGGGCAGGTCTGCCGGGCGCGGTACACGGCCAGTGATCGGCAGCGCCTCTTCCGGAGAAGTACCCCAGGTCACCGTCGGGGCGATCTCTGCGGCTTCGATTGCAACCTCCTGATCGAAGATGGCCTCCGCATCGCTGTAGAGCTTCTGCCAATCCGCCAGAGCAGCCTCCCAGGCGGCACCCTTCGGGGCGAAATTGCGCCCTTTCAGATAGTCGAAAGTGATCTGATCCGGCGCGATCAGACCCAGCCGGGCACCACCCTCGATGCTGAGATTGCACAGGGTCAGGCGACCTTCGATGCTCAACGCCTCAACCGCGCTGCCCGCGTATTCGATTGCGTGACCCCTGGCGCCATCCGCGCCCAGTTCGGCGATCCAGTGCAGTGCAAGATCCTTGGCCGTGACACCAGCGCCAAGGGCGCCATTGACCGAAATCCGCATGGTCTTGGGCCGACGCTGCCAGATCGTTTGGGTTGCCAGAATATGGGCGACTTCGGTCGCCCCGACGCCAAAGGCCAAAGCCCCAAGCGCCCCGTGAGTGGAGGTATGGCTATCCCCGCAGTTGATCAGTAGTCCAGGCAGCGTCAGCCCCTGCTCGGGACCAAGCACATGCACAATGCCCTGCCCCGGATCGTGCAGATCGAACAGCCGGAGGCCCTGTGCCCGTGCATTCTGGCCCAGAGTGTCGATCATCCGGCGGATATCGGGCGCGACAGCGCCCGGTCGTGTTGGCGCATAGTGATCGACCACCGCAAAGGTCAGATCAGGTTCGGCCACTTTCAGGCCCCGCTGCGCCAGCTTGGCAAAGGCGTGGTGCGAGCCTTCGTGCACCAGATGCCGGTCCACCCACAGGAGGGACATGCCATCGTCGCGTCGCATGATCTCATGCGCAGCCCAGAGCTTGTCGAACAGGGTCTGCGGGGCAGTCATTCGGCTGCCTCTTTGCGGGCCGGATTGATCACCGGCTCCCAATGGCGGGTTTCGCCCACGCCGACGTGGTTCAGCGACATCTCAAGCCGGAACATGTCAGGCCGGTAGAGCGCGGCAAGGTATTCGACCCCGCGGCCTTCCTCGTCGCGCACAACCCGGTCGAGGGACAAGAGCGGCGCGCCGATCCGAACACCCAGCGTTTCGGCAACTTCCGGAGAGGCCAGCGTCGCGCTGACCGTCTGATGGGCGGAATCGACTTTGACGCCCGAGCGCTCCAGAAGGCGGAACAGTGGCGTCGTGGCCAGTTCAGCCTCTGTGTAATTCTGCGCGATTTCTTCCGGCACCCATGTGGTCAGATGGGAGAAAGGTTCATTTTCAACCAGACGCAGGCGTACCGCTGTTTGAACCCGTACCTGAGCCCCAAGGCCCAGCGCCTCGGCAACGCCGCCGGGCGCAGCGCCATAGCTGAAGGAGAGCAGCCGTGCAGTGGTGTTCTGCCCCATTTCAACCAACTGCGGCATCAGGGTACTGAAGTCCGCCGCCATCGAAGGACTGGACTTCTGCGCGCAGACCGTTGTGCCGGATCCGACACGGCGCTCAACCAGCCCGTCCTTCTCCAGCACATCTAGCGCCCGACGCACAGTGACACGGGACACGCCCAGAGTCGCGGCCAGCTTCTGCTCACCCGGCAGCACGCTCCCCGGCGCGTAGACACCACGGGTAATCTCTTGATGCAGATGCAAAAAGACACGCTGCGCCTTGCCCCCTTCAGGCAGACCTTTGCTTGCGGAAGATGCCAGATTCTGTCCCATATTTCTCCTTTCACTGCCTCTCAAGCCTAGCAATGGTTTTTTCAAAAGCAACAAATCTATTCACAGATGTTCAAAATATTTGACCTATGCGCAGCAATTAATCTGTATTACAAAAGATACCAATTTAGAAAAGGAGACTTCATGCCCGTCATCGAACTCCACGTGATGCAGGGATATAGCGCAGACGAGAAAACGCGGCTGTGCGCGGCGCTGACCAACGCGGTGCGAATCGTCGTGCCCGCCCCGCCCGAGGCCGTCACCGTTATGATTCATGAGCTGGATCCTGCGGGCTACATGCGCGGTGGCGCGCATCGCAGCCCCGCCCCCGCCCTGCCCGATCCGGTATCTCTGGTGCGCAACTACCTGACCGCGATGGAAGCGCGAGAGATAGACACGGCCCGGGCGCTGCTGGCTCCCGGCTTCTCCATGACGTTCCCCGGCACCGCCCCGATGACGACGCTGGAAGAGCTGATCGAATGGGCAAAGCCCCGATACAATTTCGTCACCAAGACATACGAGGGCTTCGAAGCGCTGCAATCGCCGCAGGACGCCGCCGTTGTCTATTGCCGCGGCACCCTGTCGGGCGAATGGCCGGATGGCACCCCCTTCAGCGGCATCCGGTTCATCGACCGCTTCGAAGTGGTGGACGGGCGTCTCACCCGGCAGGACGTCTGGAACGATATCGCTGAAACAAAGGCAAACCCATGACCAAAGAGATAGACCCGATCACGCTGGCCGTGCTGGCCGGACGGATGGAGCAAATCGCGGATGAAATGGATGCCACTCTGTTTCGCGCCGCCTTCAACCCAATCATCGCCGAGGCCCATGACGCATCGCACGGCCTCTATCACGCGGTGTCGGGCGACACTCTGGTACAGGGCAAATCCGGCCTGCCAATCTTTGTCGGGGTGATGTCCTTTGCGGTGAAGGCCGTCATCGAAAAGGCCGCCGAAAACGGCGACCTGGAAGACGGCGACATCTATATTTTCAACGATGCGCATCTGGGCGGCACCCACCTCAGCGACATGCGGCTAGTGCGGCCCTATTTCCACGATGGCAAACTGTTCTGCTATCTCGCCTCGGTCGGACATTGGCACGATGTGGGCGGCGCGGTGCCGGGCAACTACAACCCCGCTGCCACCGATGCCTTTCAGGAGGCCTTTGTCCTGCCGCCGGTCCGGCTGGCCAAGGCAGGCAAGATCCAAACCGACATCACCGACATTCTGATGCGCAACACCCGTCTGCCGCAATCGGCGCAGGGCGATCTGAACGGTCAGCTGGGAGCGCTGGATCTGGGCGTGAAACGTCTTGATGAATTGCTGGCCGAATATGGCGCCGAAACCGTGCGCGCGGCCCTTGATGCCTTGCAGGACCGTGCCGAAGCGCTGATGCGTTCGGAGCTGAGTGAACTGCCCGACGGTCGCTGGGAGGCCGAGGATTTCCTCGACAATGATGGCATCACCGATACGCCGCTGGCAATCAAAGTCGCGCTGGAGATCAATGATGACCGGATGACGCTGGATTTCACAGGAACGGCAGACCGCTGCGCAGGCCCGGTGAACATTGCACTGCCGACGGCGGTCGCAACCGCCTATGTGGCGATCAAGCATATCTTCCCGTCCCTGCCTGCGAACTCTGGCGTAATGCGCCCGATCGAGGTGAAGATCCCCGATGGATCGCTGCTGTCTGCGCCCTTCCCGGCGCCGGTCGGCGGCTACACCGAAACGATCCTGCGCATGGTTGACGTGATCTTTGCCGCGGCCTCACAGGCGGCGCCGGATCGCGTCGTCGCCAATGCCTATGGCACCATCAACGCCCTGTCGATTTCCGGCAAACGCGCCAATGGTCAGCCCTGGGTCATGTTCAGCTTTTACGGCGGCGGCCATGGCGGCTCCATCGAAGGCGACGGGCTGAATCACGGCAATGCGCCAATTTCGACCGCGACAATCCCGCCGATGGAAATCCTTGAGGCAGCCTATCCGGTGATGTTCAAGCAATGGGCCCTGCGCCCAGACAGCGCAGGCCCCGGCATGCATCGGGGCGGCATGGGCGCGACCTATGAAATTGAAGTACTGGAGGAAAGCGCCACCGCCTTCCTCTTCGGTGAACGTGGCCGCTTTGCGCCCAAGGGCGCGGCTGGCGGCGGCGATGCTGCGCTCAATGTCTTTTCCTACGAGCAGGCAGATGGCTGGCATCACCCGCCGATGGCCTCGAAAATGGTTGGAATCAAGCTGGAGCGCGGCCAGTCAGTGCGGCTCGATACCCCAGGCGGCGGCGGCTACGGCCCGGCGTCACAGCGCCCGGCAGCCGATGTCGCCCGCGATGTGGCAGGCGGGTTGATGAGCCCTGACGCAGCGACCGAAACCTATGGCCCGGCCTGGAAAGAGGTGACCCAATGACCAGCAGCAACCGCATGATCGGCGTCGATGTCGGCGGCACCTTCACCGATATCTTCGTTCTGGACGAAGCCACCGGCACCGCCGAAGTCGCCAAGGTACCCACCACGCGCCCGGACCAATCCGGCGGCTTCCTCTCCGGGATCAATTCCCGCGTCGATGATCTTTCGACCGTCTCGGTGGTGGTGCACGGAACCACCGCAGGCACCAATGCGCTGCTCGAGCGTAAGGGCGCCCGGATCGGGGTGATAACCACAATGGGCCTACGTGACGTTCTGGAGATGCGCCGCCGCGATCGCCCGCGCACCTGGGGTCTGCGGGGGAACTTCACTCCGGTGGTGGACCGCGCCCTGCGGCTGGAGGTGCCGGAGCGCACACTGGCCGATGGCACCGTGCGCACGCCGGTCGATCTGGACGCGGTGCGCACCGCAGCTCAGCAACTGATCGACGAAGGCTGCCTTGCCTGCGCGATCCTCTTTGCCAACAGCTATGCCAATGGCGAAAACGAACGCGCCGCCGTTTCTGCCGTGCGCGAGATGTGGCCCAATGCGCATGTTTCGGCATCTTCGGAGATCCTGCCAGAAATCCGGGAATTCGAACGTTTTTCCACGACCGCGCTCAATGCCTATCTGCAACCCGAAGTCTCGGGTTATCTGGCGCGGCTCGAAACCGCGCTGAAGGAAGGCGGGTTCGCCGGGGAATTCATGATCGTCCAGTCCAATGGCGGCGTGATGGATGTGGACACGGCGGCAAAACTGCCGGTCCGCACTGCTCTGTCCGGCCCGGCGGCCGGTGTCATCGCAGCCGGATACATTGCCGAAGCGGCCGGATTTCCAGATGTCATCACCGGCGACATGGGCGGCACCTCCTTTGATGTCAGCCTGATCGCCAAGGGCACATCCATGCTGTCGCCGCAAACCTCGATCGATTTCGGCATGGTGGTCCGCTCCCCGATGATCGAAATCACCACTATCGGCGCGGGCGGCGGCTCGATTGCCTGGGTCGACAAGGGTGGCCTGCTGAACATCGGACCGGAAAGCGCCGGCTCCACTCCCGGCCCAGTGGCCTATGGTCAGGGCAACACCCGCCCCACCGTGACCGATGCCAATGTCGTTCTGGGCCGCATCGATCCCGACAATCCCATCGGCGGTAAGCTGGACCGGCTGGATGTCGAGGCCGCCAAGGCTGCGATCCTGGAACACGTCGGGCGTCCGCTGGGCATGGATGCACTGCAAGCCGCCGAGGCGATCCTGCGCGTTGCCAATAGCCGTATGGCCGGAGCGCTCAGACTGGTCTCTATCGAGCGCGGCTTTGATCCCGAACGTTTTGCCTTCATGCCTTTTGGCGGTGGCGGCGCGCTGCATTCGGGCGCCATGCTGGCCGAGGTCGGTCTCGCCCGCGCCATCGTACCGCGCTATCCCGGCGTGACCTCGGCGATGGGCTGCGTGATCGCCGATATGCGGCAAGATTTCGTGCAGACTATCAATTCGGTCCTGGCCGGTATCGACCTGCAAAGCCTGACCGGGTTCATGCAAAGCCACGTCGACAGCGGGCTGGCCACACTGGACGCAGCGCGCACCCATTTCGAGCGGCGCGACACCGAATTCACCCTTGATATGGCCTATCTCGGGCAGACCCACACGGTGCCCGTCACCCTGCCGGTCACCGTTGAAAACGGCGTCGTGACACCGCCGACCGAGGCGCAGATCGCCGATGCCTTTGATGCGGCCTATCGCGCCACCTACGGTCGACTTCTGGAAAACGGCACCCGGCGGGTGATCAACCTGCGCTCGGCCATCACAGGCCGCCGTCCGCGGTTCGATCTGGCAACGCTAGCACCCAAGGGCGGCAGTACCGAGCAGGCCTTCCGGGGCACCCGGCAGGTGCATTTCGACGGCATCTGGCACGAAACCAGCCTCTATGACCGGCTGGCCCTGCCCGTCGGCGCCGAAATCGCGGGTCCGGCCATTCTGGAGCAGCCCGACACCACCGTCTTGATCGAACCCGGGCTCGTCGGCAAAGTCGACGCCTACGGCAATACACTGATCGAAAGGGCCAGCGCATGACCCCCTCCTCCACTGCCCTGCTGACAATTGACCTGCAAAACGACTTTTTGCACCCCGAGGGTGCCTATGGCCGTGCGGGTCAGGGCGCCGACAGCATCAAGGCCCTTCCGAACCGGATCGCGCCGGTGAAAACCGCACTGACCAAGGCCGGGGGGAGTTATATCTCGGCCCAGTTCACGCTGGTGCCGGGTCGTGGTCGGGAGCCGCTGATCTCGCCACACCTGAAAAAGCTGCGCCCCTTTCTGACCAAGGGCGATTTTGAACCGGGCAGCTTTGGGCACAGCCTTGTCGATACTCTGGCTCCGGCCGATTTCACGGTGGAAAAGGTGGCCTATTCGGCACTATATCAGACCCGTCTTGAATATATCCTGCGGGCGATGAAGATCGACTCGCTGATCATCGGCGGTATCGTCACCAATGGCGGCGTTGCCAGCACCGTCCGCGATGCCCACCTGCGCGATATCCACACTATCCTGCTGTCGGATGGCTGCGCGGCCTTCAAGGACGACGTGCACGAGGCCACTCTGAAATCTCTCGGCTCGGTGACGGAGATCATGACCTGCGCCGAGGCAGTGACACTGCTGGGAGGCACGTCATGAGCCTGCGCAAGCGCCTGACCTCGCCCGAGATCCTGCTGGCCCCCGGTGTCTACGATGGCCTGACGGCCGCGCTGGCCACCGATGCCGGGTTCGAGGCCCTATACCTGTCGGGGGCCGCGGTGGCCTACACCCGCCTTGGCCGCCCCGATATCGGTCTCACCACCGCCTCGGAGATGGCAGATACCATGGCGTTGATCGCGGATCGCACCGACCTGCCGGTGATCATGGATGCCGACACCGGCTTTGGCAACGCGCTCAATGCACGGCGCACCATGCAAAGCTATGAACGTGCAGGTGCTGCCGCCCTTCAGGTCGAAGACCAGAGCTATCCCAAAAGATGCGGCCACCTGTCCGACAAATCGCTGATCTCCAAGACCGAGATGTCGGGCAAGATCGCCGCCATGGCCGATGCCCGCCGTCAGGACACGCTGATCATTGCCCGCACCGATGCCATCGCCGTCGAAGGATTTGATGCCGCCATCGACCGGGCCGGTAGCTACATCGAGGCAGGCGCCGACGTGCTGTTCATCGAGGCCCCGCGCGACAGTGACGAGCTGGCAAAGATCGCGGCGACCTTCAAAGGCAAGGTGCCGCTGCTGGCGAATATGGTCGAAGGCGGAGCCACGCCGATTTCCTCGGCCACGACCCTTCAGGACATGGGCTTCGACATCGTGATCTTCCCCGGTGGCATCGTTCGCGCCTTGGCGATGACCGCGCAGAATTACTATGCCAGCCTGAAAGAATCAGGCTCTAACAAGCCATTTTCCGACCGGATGCACGATTTCGACGGGCTGAACGCGGCCATTGGAACACCTGGAATGCTGGCCCTTGGAAAGCGGTTCGATGGCAAGTCCTGATGTCGCTGAACCACCCGCATCCTTTGACCTGACGGTCGAAACCCTGATCATCGGGGCGGGCGCTGCGGGGATGGTGGCCGCCCTGGCCGCCCATGAGGCAGGACAGGAAGTTCTGCTGGTCGAGGCCGACGCCGTACCATCGGGTTCCACCGCGCTCAGCGCCGGTCTGATCCCCGCTGCGGGCACGCAGTTTCAGACCGAGGCAGGCATCCAGGACAACGCAGAGCGGTTTGCGCAGGACATTCAGGCCAAGGCCCATGATGAAAACGATCCGGATCTGGTCGCCAGCATGGCCAGCACGGCGGCGCCGGTGATCGAATGGCTGGCCCGCGATCACGGGTTGCCGTTTTCACTGGTCACCGACTTTGACTACCCCGGCCACAGCCGCCGCCGCATGCACGGGCTGCCGACCCGTTCCGGGCAGGAACTGATCGACGCCCTGCGCGCCCGGATCGAAACGCTGGATGTGCCGCTGATCTGCAATCGCCGCGCAATCAGACTCTATTCGAAGGAAAACCGCATCTTTGGCGCCCAGTTGCAGCTGCCCGATGACAGTACAGAAACCATCGGCTGCGCGCGGCTGATCCTCGCCTGCAACGGCTTTGGTGGCAATCGCACCATGGTCTCCACCCATATGGCAGAGATCGACAATGCGGTCTGGTTCGGCCATGACGGCAACCGCGGCGAGGCCGTGGCCTGGGGGCAGGCTCTGGGCGCAGCGACCGCCCATCTGGGCGCCTATCAGGGGCACGGTAATGTCGCGCATCCGCATGGCATCCTGATTACCTGGGCCACCATCACCGAAGGCGGCATGCAGGTGAATTGCCAGGGCAAACGGTTCTGGAACGAGGCGCAGGGCTATTCCGAGGCAGCCCGCGCCGTACTGGCGCAGCCGGGCGGCACCGCCTGGGTGGTGTTCGACAGTCGCATCGCCGCCGTGGCGCGGCAGTTCGAGGATTTCAAGAACGCAGAAAAGCAAGGCGCGGTGCTAGCCGGTGAAAGCATTGCAGAGCTTGCCAAGGCGGCTGGCCTGCCCGCAGATGCGCTGGCCAATACCATTGGCGATATACCCAACGAGGGCACGGACGCCTTTGGCAGACTCTGGAGCGGGCAGACCCCGCCACTGCGCCCAACCTATCACGCGGTGAAGGTCACCGGCGCGCTGTTCCATACCCAAGGCGGGCTAGAGGTCGATCCCGCAACGACCCGGGTGCGCCGCGCGGCGGGTGGAAGTTTTGACAACCTTCATGCCGTGGGCGGCGCGGCCTGCGGCGTTTCGGGCACCGGCGACAGCGGTTATCTATCGGGCAACGGGCTGCTGGCGGCGGTGACTTTGGGGTATCTTGCCGGGCGCGCCTGATCCAGCGCGCCCGTCGTTCGCAGTATTCGCGCCTGTCAGTCCGCGGTGCTGAGCGACAGACCCAGAAGCGCGCGGCGTTTCAGCCAGAGGCTGGGGCGGTAGCGTTCCGACCCTGTCGTGGATTGCAGCCCTTCCATGATCGACAGCACCCGGTCTGCGCCGACCTTGTCGCCATACTCCAGCGGGTTGAACGGGTAGTTGAGTCCCATGGTCATAGCCTTGCCCAGATCCTCGGGGCTGCCGACGCCGATCTGCGCCATCTCGCAGCACAGGTTCACGATCATCGAAATGATACGCGGTGCAACAAAGCCGGGGCTGTCCTTGATGACCTCGACATGCAGGCCCGCGCCCGCCAGCCAGGTGGTCACCGCCTCCAGCACATCCGAGCCGCCAGGGGCGGTCATCACGGTAACGATCCCGCGTTCGACCGCGCTCAGGTCCACTGCAACGGTTCGTTTGGGGTCAAGGCCAAGGCGGGCAACGGTGCTGGTGCAATCCTCGCCAAGCGGGCTGACCAGGATCGGCGCCTTGCCGTCATCCTCAGCCGCGCTGAGGCCCTTTTCCACCAGCGGCGCAAAGGCATCCGAGCGTTCCGGCAGAACTGCGGTCAGCGGGGTCTTTGGTCCGGCTTCGGGCGGGGTCGGCAGCTTGGGCAGGTCCTGCGCGTAGTCGTAGAAACCGCGCCCCACCTTGCGCCCCAGCAGCCCCGCTTCAACCATATAACCATGGCGCGGCGTGGTGCGCAGGCGCGCATCGCTATGGTAGCCGTTGAAGATGAAGGTCGAGACCGGGAAGTTGGTGTCGATGCCGGTGAGATCCATCAACTCGAACGGGCCCATCCGGAAGCCGCCTGCCATCTTCATGATGCGGTCGATCTGCTCAGGCGGGGCGACGCCTTCGGCCTCGATATGCAGACCTTCGGTGTAATAGGCCCGCCCACCCAGGTTCACGATGAAGCCGGGTCCATCCTTGGCGATCACCGGCTCCTTGCCCATCGCCTTGCCCATTTCATAGGTCGCATCGACAACTCCCGCATCGGTGGCCGCGCCGCCGATCACCTCGACCAGCTTCATCAGCGGCACCGGGTTGAAGAAGTGCATGCCCACCACGCGGGCGCGGTTTTCGCAGTTCTTCGCAATCGATGCGATGGAGAGCGAGGAGGTGTTCGACGCAAGAATGCAGTCCGCGCTGACGATGCCTTCAAGTTCGGCAAACAGGCTCTGTTTGATGTCGAGCCGTTCGATGATGGCTTCGATCACCATCTGCGTATCCGCAAGGGATGTCAGATCGCCAGAGGTGGTCAGCCGCCCCTTGGCCGCAGCGGCGGCGTCCGCCTCCAGCTTGCCCTTTTCGACCATACGGTCGATGCGGCCTTCGATATCGGTCTTCGCCTTGGCCAGCGCCTCGGCGTTCATGTCGTTCAGCACCACGTCATAGCCCACGGTCGCCAGCACCTGCGCGATGCCCGCCCCCATGAGCCCGGCGCCGATCACGCCAACCTTTTTGATATCGTCGAATGCATAAACCATCACTTATTGTCCTTTGAACTCAGGGGCGCGTTTTTCAAGAAAGGCGCGCATTCCCTCTTTTTGATCGTCAGTGGAAAACAGCATCTGGAACAGGCGGTTCTCCAGCATGAGCGCGGTATCCAGCGGCGTATTCGCCCCCTCGCGCACCGCGTCACGGATCGCCTGCACCGCCTTGGCAGGCTGGGCGGCGATCCTCTTGGCCATGGCAAGCGACGTGTCCATCACCTCGGCATCCGGCACCACTTCTGAGACGATGCCCAGGTCCAACGCCACATCCGCCGGGAACAGATCGCCTGTCAGAATGTAACGCAGCGCCTTGGCCTTGCCTGCCGTGCGCAGGATCTTCTGGGTGCCTCCGGCGCCGGGCATGATGCCCACCTTGATTTCCGGCTGGCCGAATTTGGCGGTGTCGCCTGCAATGATGATGTCGCACATCATCGCCATCTCACAGCCGCCGCCCAGCGCCATGCCACGCACCGCTGCGATGACGGGGGTATTCGACGCTTCAAGCGCGCGTTTGACAGCACCCAGACGGTCGAAGACCTCCTGCATCGGCCGGACCTCGGCCAGCTCGGCCAGATCCGCCCCGGCGGCAAAGGCCTTTTCATCGCCCGTCATCACGATGCACCGGATCCCGGGGTCGGCGTCCAGTTCAGTCACCGCCTTGGCGATTTCCGCCCGAAATTCGGTCGACAGCGCGTTGCGCCGTTCGGGGCGGTTGAGCCGGATCACACCAACCCGGTCACCGGGGCGTTCGATGAGCACCAAAGACATGTTTTCTCCCGTCGCATTGCAAAGGATGCCGGTCCGGTCTGCACCGGACCGGGCGCGTTAGCGCCCTTATAAGGCCGAATAGATACTTGGCAAACAATTAGCCTGGTAATTAATTGCAAATTCGTCCCGTCCCAAGAAGGTCCGAGGCGAAGGCACGCGTCACAGGCGGTCGGGGCAATCGACTTGTACGGTGGAAGGAGCCGCGGCCAGCGGAGCCCGTGCATTGCCCGGGTTGAGCCCAGCCTAAAGACCAGATCCTGACCCGCCTCAATCCCGCGTCATCGACGCCTTGAGGTTCTGCCGCATCTTCGCCAGCACCTTCATGGCGGTGACCAGCTCTTCCGGTTCGATCCCTGTATTGGCGATGGTATCCACCTGGCGCTGCGTCTCGGTCATGATATCCATCAGCTGGTGCGCCTTGTCTGTTGCAAAGATCCGTTTCGACCGCCGGTCGCCGGGATCGGCGCGCCGTTCAACAAAGCCGCGTGCCTCCAACCGGTCGATCAGTTTGGAAGTGGTCACTGGCCCGATGTCCAGCTTGGCCGCAAGATCCGCCTGCCGCTGACCAGCCTCTCGCATGAGGCTGAGCACCGCCCAACCCTGCGCCATGGTGATGTCGTGCGGCCGCAATAACCCGTCAAACAGAATGCCGCGAAACCGCGCGATATCCTGAAACACCGGGCCCGAGACCCCTTCATTGCGAGCCGTGGTTGCCTTATCGCTTTTGGTCATACTGCCGCCCCATACTTCGCCAATCTCCCCCCGCCCGCCCGCGCGACCGCTTGGCAAAAAAGGTAATTAGCTTGATTATTATTTGCAAGATAAATACCCTAAGCAAAAGGCTTTGGCTCTGCTTCCGCAACCGGCGGAGGCAGCTCTCGCACGGAGCTGCACCACTCTAACCCGCACAGCTCTGAGGAGTTCTGACAAGATGGCCAAGCAAACCTCGCCGTCACGATACAGCGCCCAATAATGCTGTCATCCGCTTTTCTTCTTCTTGTCAGCATCGGGGCCATCGGTGAAATCTTTACCGATGCGCCCGCTCTGCGGCTGATGGAGCTCGTGGGGATCCTGGGCTTTCTGGCGCTGGAGCTGCGCGGCCTGTCCAAAGTCGCTTTAATCCTCCTTTCACTGTGCATCGCGCTGCCGCTTTATGAGGTCAGCCAAGGCACCTTTAATCTTGCCCGCGCCTCCACTGCCATCGACCGGGCCGCGTTCTTCGCCTTTTTCCTCACCTCGCTCAGCTTCCTTCAGTTCGCCGCGAACAGCTCACCGCTGATCCTGCGCTCGGGCGAGATCCTGGTGAACCAGCGCCCGGGCCGCCGCTATCTGGTCCTGACCTTCGGCGCGGCGGTATTTGGCATCCTCTTGAATTTCTCGACCATCGGCCTCTTGGGGACAATGATCGCCAAGGGTGTATCTCCCGGCGAAACCGACGAGCAAAAGCGCATCGCGGGCATCCGCCGCCGCCGCATGACGCTGGCCATGATGCGCGGGTTTTCCTCGCTTCCGATGTGGTCGCCGATGACCGTCACCATGGCACTGATCACTGCGGCCATTCCCAGCGTCGCCTATGGGCAGATCGTCATCTATTCACTGCCGCTGGCGGTGGTGATGCTGCTTTTGGGCTGGGGGATCGACCGGATGAGCTATCCGCGCCGGGTGCTTCCGGGCCTGCCCGAGGCGCCCTCCCTTGCCGGATTGCTGCCCCTGATGGGGATGGTAATCTTCGTGCCGTCGTTTTCCTGGGGCGTCTCCGTAATACTCGGCGTTACACTCATTCAGGCGCTGCTTCTGTGCTTGCCGCTGGTCTCCCTTGGCTGGATGGCGATCCAGCGCTGGCATGAGGGCGCGCTTCCGGCGCTCACCGGCACCGCCCGAGCCACCGTGACCGGGCTGCTCCCCGGATTGCCCAGCATGCGCTCCGAAATCGGCCTGTTCACAACCTCGGCCTTTCTGGGTGTTCTGGTGCTACCGCTGATCGACACCAATGCCCTTGGTCAGACCATCGTCGCCCTCGGACTTGGCAGCGGTGCGGTTCTGGCGCTGGCGGGCTGGATCGCCTATCTGCTGTCGATGGTGGGCGTCAGCCCGATCATCTCGGTCACCATCCTGGCGGGCACGCTGCCGAACCTGACGCCATTGGCCATCAGCCCGCTCGCGGTTGCGGTTACCATGGTGTCGATCTGGTCCATCGTGGTGAACGTAACGCCGTTTTCGGCCTCGGTCCGCTTGTCGGCGCGCATGATCGATGAAGATCCCGCCCGCGTCGGTCTGCGCTGGAACCTCGCATATGGTACGCTTGCCATGTCGATCCTGACCGTTGCGCTGCTGATCTTTGCATAGTCCGTTGCGTCACGTGGTTTAATTAGATTGCTAACAATCACCATGGCACCCTAAAATTTGCGAAAGAGGAGAAGCTTTGCATGTTCCGTTTCGCGGATATCCAAACCAAGACCGCGCGCCACTGCAATCGACAGCTTCATGTACATACGGAAATCCGCGCTGCCCGCGCATGACACGACAGACCGAAAGGACCTCCCATGACCAAAGTCAAAGCCGCCGTTTGCCACAAACACGGAGAGCCCCTTGTGATCGAGGAGGTGGTACTGCGCGCACCCGAACTGGGTGAAGTCGAGGTGAAGATTGATGCCGTGGCTGTCTGCCATTCAGACATCTCGCTGTGGCAGGGGGGGTTTGGCGGCGCCGTTCCCGCGGTCTTCGGGCACGAGGCTGCTGGCATCGTCACCGCTGTCGGCGTGGGCGTCAAAGGTTTTGCCGAAGGCGACAGCGTGGCCGTTACCCTGATCCGTTCCTGCGGTACCTGCCCGTCCTGCGGCCAGGGCCATCCGACCGTCTGCGAAGAACCGGGCGATCCGGCCGAGGGCCCGATCACCACGACCGAAGGCGACCCGGTCTGGCAGGCGGTTTTCACCGGCGCCTTTGCCGAAAAGGTGGTCGTGGATCAAAGCCAGATCGTGAAGATCCCCGCCGACATGCCGAAAGATGCGGCCTCGCTGATCTCCTGCGGCGTGATCACCGGCGTCGGCGCCGCGATCAATACCGCCAATGTCCGCCCCGGTGACGACGTGGTGGTGATCGGCGCGGGCGGTGTCGGCCTCAATGCCATTCAGGGCGCCCGTATCGCTGGCGCCCGCCGCATCGTCGCGGTCGACATGAACCCCGCCAAACTGGAAGACGCCAAAGCCTTTGGCGCCACCCATGGTGTGCTGGCCGAAGGCAAACCCTTCAAGGAGGTGAAGGCGCTGCTGGACGGGCGCGGCGCAGATGCGGTGCTGGTGACGGTCGGTGTCGCTGCGGTCTATGATCAGGCGCCCCGTTACCTTGCCCACAACGGCAAGATCGTCATGGTCGGCATGCCGCATTTCGGCTCTAACGCGAGCTATTCGCCGCTTGTGATGGCGGACGCGGGGCAGAAAATCCTCGGCTCGAAAATGGGCGACGTGGTGATCAAGCGCGACATTCCCTGGATCGTGGACCTCTACCAGCAGGGCCGCCTGAAGCTGGACGAGCTGATCACCGGGCGCTGGACGCTGGATCAGGTGAACGAGGCCTTTGCCGACACCATGGCCGGCAACGCGCGGCGCAACGTGATCATGCTGAACAACGACTGACCAACGGGCTGACAGACCCTGCGGCCGTCCCAGTACATCGGGGCGGCCGTTTCTGTCACCTACTCCACACACGAAAAAGGGCCGCTCCAGCCAGAGCGGCCCTGTCCGTTTTAAGATCAGGCGCAAAGCGCGGCCCGGTCAGACCTTTTCAAAGATCGCGGCCAGACCCTGACCGCCACCGATGCACATGGTTTCAACCCCATACAGCGCATCGCGGCGGTGCATCTCGCGCAGCAGCCCAGCCATGATCCGTCCGCCGGTCGCACCCACCGGGTGCCCCAGCGAAATGCCCGAGCCATTGACGTTCATTCGCTCAAAATCGCTGTCGGCGAATTGCCATTCACGGGTGCAGGCCAGAACCTGCGCCGCGAAGGCTTCATTGAGTTCGATCAGGTCGATGTCCTTCAGCGCCATACCCGCACGGTCCAGCGCCTTGGCCACCGACGGCACCGGGCCGATGCCCATGACCTCGGGACCGACACCGGCCACGGCCCAGGACTTGATCCGGGCATAGGCCTTGAGCCCCAGTTCCTCCGCAATGGCGCGGGTGGTGATGATCGCCGCCGAGGCGCCGTCGTTCTGACCAGAGGCATTGCCCGCCGTGACCGTCGCCTGACTGTCGATACCGCCCCGGATCGGGCGCAGCTTGGCCATGCTCTCCATCGTGGCCTCGGGGCGCGGATGCTCATCCTTCGAGAAAGTCTCTTCGCCCTTGCGGCTTTTGACGGACACCGGAATGATTTCATCATCGAACAGCCCGCCGTCCTGCGCCGCCACCGCGCGGCGATGGCTTTCCACCGCAAAGGCATCCTGTTCCTCGCGGCCGATATTGTATTCTTGGCGCAGGTTCTCGGCGGTTTCCAGCATGCCCCCCGGCACCGGGTGGTTGATCCCGCCTGCCGTCACACGTCCCTTCGCCAGCGCATCATCGAACACCATCGCGGTGCCCTTGATGCCCCAGCGACCCTTGGTCGAATAGAAGGGCGCATTCGACATCGACTCGGCGCCGCCTGCGATCACCAGCGAAGACCCTCCGGTCGCCACCTGCATTACTGCGTTGATCACCGCCTGCAGGCCAGAGCCGCAGCGGCGATCGATCTGATAGCCGCCAATGCTGATCGGCAGACCGGCATCCAGCCCCACCACACGGCCCAGCGCCGGCGCATCCATCGATGGGTAGCATTGGGCGAAGATCACCTCGTCCACGCGATCACCCGGCAGGTCGGTGCGCGCCAAGAGGCCTTCGATCACCATGCGGCCCAACTCATGGGCGTGCAGGTCGCGGAACTGGCCTCCGAAACGGCCAACCGGCGTGCGGACCGGTTCGCAAATTACGACGTCTTCAAACATATTCTTTCCTTCCCTGCCGCTTACATGCGGTCTTTTGCGGCCTTCACGATGTTGCGGGCAATGATGATCTGCTGGATCTGGCTGGTACCTTCGTAAATGCGCAGCAGCCGCGCGTCTCGGTACAGTCTTTCGATGGCGTATTCGGCCATGTAGCCGGCGCCGCCATGCACCTGCACCGCGCGGTCTGCAACCCGGCCCGCCATTTCAGTGCAGAAGTATTTGGCACAAGAGGCTTCCAGCACCGCAGCCCCGGTTGCGTCATACGTGCGCGCCGCATCCCGGACCAGCGCGCGGGCAGCGGCCAGCTCGGCCTGACTGTCGCCAGGCAACCCCTGCACCAGCTGGTTTTCCGCAAGTCCGCAGACCTTCTTTGCGCCAAACCTCTCATCAAAAACACAATATGGCTCCCTTTAGGGAACCGAAGATGCAGAGACACAATGGCTACCTTCAGATTGAACCTCTGCGGGCAGACAGGGTTAGATCAATCTGGCGAGACCTACCCGAACAGCTATATAAAGCAGCTAAAGACCAACTTCCGAAAGCATAGTCGCAGAACGACCGGTCCAGATTTCTCACGATTTCGCACATGCCGAAGCCGTTGCTTCACGTCGTGTCCAAGCGTGAACCTGTTAGCGGTATGCTGGCGGGTAGGCTTCCCTAATCGCCGTTTCCCATGATTTCTTGGGTAATGGCGGAGACGAAGGGATTCGAACCCTCGAGACCCTTCCGGGCCTACTCCCTTAGCAGGGGAGCGCCTTCGACCACTCGGCCACGTCTCCGTCGACGCGTATAGCCCAGCAACTATCGGATATACAAGGGCATTCTTGAAACGACGGGCATTTTCTTGGAAAATCCAAGAACCCCTTGAAATCGCTGTTTTTCATGGCTTCTCCCCGCCCGCGGTTGAGACGCCAGTCAGTAAAGGTGCACAGAAAAACGCCCGCCAGGGATACTGGCGGGCGCTGCGATCTTCGTGGGCATACCGGGTGTTCAGGTGTTAAACAGGAAATGCAGCACGTCGCCATCCTTGACGATATAGGCCTTGCCCTCGGCGCGCATCTTGCCGGCTTCCTTGGCGCCCTGTTCGCCATTGTTGGCGATGAAATCCTCATAGGCGATGGTTTCTGCCCGGATGAAACCTTTTTCGAAATCGCCGTGGATGACGCCTGCGGCCTGCGGTGCCGAGGTGCCCGCGCGGATGGTCCAGGCGCGGGCCTCTTTCGGGCCGACGGTGAAATAGGTTTCCAGATGCAGCAGCTCGTAGCCCGCGCGGATCAGACGGTCGAGCCCAGCTTCGCTGAGGCCCATTTCCTCAAGGAACATCTCTGCTTCTTCGGGATCCAGCTGGCTGATTTCCTCTTCGATCTGGGCCGAGATAATCACATGGGCATTGCCCTGTGCCGCTGCCATTTCTGCCACTTTGGCCGAATATTCGTTGCCTTCAACGGATTCGGATTCGCCGACGTTGCAGACATAAAGCACCGGTTTGGTGGTCAGCAGCTGCAGCATCCGCCAAGCCTTGGCATCTTCGGCGTCAACCTCGACGAGGCGCGCGGGTTTGCCCTCTTCCAGCATTGCCTGGGCGTCGGCCAGAAGGCGATCCTGCTGCTGGGCCTCCTTGTCATTGCCCTTCAGCTTGCGCACGAGGCCCGCACGGCGTTTCTCGATGCTTTCCAGGTCGGCCAGCATCAGTTCGGTTTCGATGGTTTCAGCATCGGCCACCGGATCGACGCGCCCTTCGACGTGGGTCACATCGCCGTCTTCGAAACAGCGCAGCACATGGGCGATGGCGTCCACTTCGCGGATATTGGCCAGGAATTGGTTGCCCAGCCCTTCGCCCTTGGAGGCGCCTTTGACGAGGCCGGCGATGTCCACGAATGTCATCCGTGTCGGGATGATCTGTTTCGATCCCGCGACGGCTGCCAGCTTATCAAGGCGCGCATCGGGCACCCCGACCTCGCCCACATTCGGCTCGATCGTGCAGAACGGAAAATTCGCTGCCTGCGCCGAGGCTGTTTTCGTCAATGCGTTGAACAATGTCGACTTACCAACATTGGGCAGACCGACGATTCCCATTTTAAAGCCCATACCGGCCTCCTGATGCCACTTGGGAGCCGCTTCTAGGCAGCATTGGGCGGTGGCGCAAGCGGTCATGGTCCCGCAGCAACCATTGTCATCAGCCCCGGCCGCCCCGTTCACGCCATATCACGGCCGCTATCATTGTCTTGATTTTCCTGTTGCAAACGGACTTCAATACCCATGTCCCGGTCACCCAATTCTCCTGATGCTGAGTGAGACGATGAAATACATTGCTGCCCTGACCGCCGTCCTTTTGTCCGCAGGCGCTGCCGCCGCGCAGGACCGCGAACTATCTGTCGGGATCGGATACTCCGAATTTTCCCGGCCCGGTTCGGAAAACAGCGCGCTTGTGTCGCTGGATTACCGGCACAACGCGTTTTACGAAAAGGGCATCTTTTCCGCCCGTTTCGGTGCTGCCCTGGACGTGCAGGAGACCGGAGACCTCTTCATCGGCGCCGGTGTGGCGGGCAAATGGGATCTGGGCCAATCCTGGTTCATCGAGGCCAGCGTCCTGCCGGGCGCCTATTTCGAAAGCGTGGCGCTGAACGATCTGGGGTCAACCTTCGAGATCCGCAGCATGGCAGGCGTCGGACGCAGCTTTGCCAACGGAACCGCCCTGTCGCTGTCCCTGTCGCATAAATCCAATGCTTCGACCGCCGATATCAATCCCGGCGTAAATTCCCTGCATCTGCGCTGGCATTTTCCGCTGTGATCTGGGGCATGTGCTGCAGGGTTGATGTGGCTTGGGATTGATTTCCGGCAGAACATTCGGCACACCAGAGCGGACATCACAAACAAGGCCCGATCATGACCCGCATTGACGCCAAATTCGCCGAGCTTTCGGCCGCCGGAAAGAAAGCTTTCGTCTCCTATGTCATGGCCGGAGATCCGGATTTCGACACCGCGCTGGAGGTGGTCAAGGGACTGCCTGCCGCCGGGGTCGACATTATCGAACTGGGCCTGCCCTTTACCGATCCGATGGCGGATGGGCCCACCATTCAGTTGGCCGGGCAACGGGCGCTGGACGCCGGGATGACCCTGGAACGTACCCTGCAGCTGGCCGCGGAATTCCGCAAAGGTGACGACACCACGCCGATCGTGCTGATGGGCTATTACAACCCGATCTATAACCGCGGCGTCGATAAATTTCTGACCGACGCCAAGGCCGCCGGGATCGACGGGCTGATCGTGGTCGACCTGCCCCCGGAAGAAGACGATGAGCTGTGCATTCCCGCCCAAGCGGCCGGGCTGAACTTCATTCGCCTTGCGACGCCCACCACCGATGACAAACGCCTGCCGCGGGTGCTGCAGAACACCTCGGGCTTTGTCTATTACGTCTCCATCACCGGCATCACCGGCGCAGCCGAGGCAGAAGCAGGCGATGTCGGACCGGAGGTGGCGCGCATCAAGGCCGCCACCGACCTGCCGGTGATCGTGGGCTTTGGCATCAATACCCCGGAAAAGGCGCGCAATATCGCGTCGATTTCGGACGGTGCCGTAGTCGGCAGCGCCATCGTCAGCCAGATCGCAGCCGGAAAACCGGTGGAAGAAGTTCTGGCCTTTGTGAAATCGCTGTCGGATGGCGCCCACGCCGCCTGACGCCTCCTTCAGAACAACAACCTGATCCGCGTTTGCGGATCAGGTAGGTCAGGGCAGGCTGCTCCCGGCAAGCGCGCGCGCCATTGCCGCAACAAGGTCGGATTTGCGGGTTGGTTTGGCCACATGCGCCGTCATGCCCTGCGCCAGATAGCCCTCGATCTGATGCGCCATCGCATTGGCCGAAATGGCAATGATCGGCACCGGCGCACACCCCTCTTCACGTTCGGCGCGGCGGATCTCACTGGTTGCGGCAACACCGTCCATAACGGGCATGTTCACGTCCATCAGGATCAGATCAGCGCCACCCGCCCGCCAGAGCGCACAGAGCTCGGCGCCATCCGGCAGAATGGTCAGATCCAGATCGAACTCCTTCAGCAGGTGGCGCAGGACCAGTTGATTGGTCAGATTGTCCTCAGCCGCCAGAACCCGCCAGCGGTGACGCTGCAACACCTCATTGCTCCAGTCCAGTTCGTCCTGCGCCGGATCCTCCGCACTGGGTTCGGTGCTTTGCAACACCAGTGAGACATGGAATTCGCTGCCCTCCCCGGCTGCACTGGTGAAATCGATCCCGCCGCCCATTTCCCGGCAGATCTGCTGCGCCACCACCAGCCCCAGCCCGGTCCCGCCATGCAGCCGGTTCACGCTGACCTCGGCCTGAGCAAAGGGACTGAATAGTTTCTTGTGCTGCGCCGCGTGGATGCCACTGCCGGTATCGCGGATTCTGAAATCCAGCGCCACACAGCCGTTTGTTACCTCCCGCGCATGCACGGTAAAGGTTACGGCCCCTTCGGAAGTGAACTTCAGCGCATTGGCCAGAAGATTGCCCAAAACCTGAGTAAGCCGCGTCGGATCCAGTTCAGCCCAGACCTCTTCGCGGGCCATCAGCCCGCTCAGCACGCTGGTAAAGGACAGGCCCTTTGCTTCGACCCGGGGGCGAAACTGGCGGCAGAGGGAGTGAAATACCTCAGTCACGCAGGTTGGCATCATCTCCAGTTCAAGCTTACCCGCTTCGACCTTGGAGAGATCCAGAATGTCATTGACGATGGTCAGCAACAGATTGCCGCTGTCAGCGATGGTATCAAGCGCCTGTTTCTGATCCTCGCGCATGCCGCTGTCGGCCAGCACCTCGGCCATGCCCAGAACGCCGTTCAACGGCGTCCTGATTTCATGGCTCATCACTGCCAGGAAGGCCGACTTGGCCTGGTTGGCCGCTTCGGCCTCCTGCCGAGCGGCCCGTTCCTGCTCAAGTGCAAGGCGCAGATCGGCAGTTGTTGCTGTTGCGGGCAACCTGGGTTCGGAATTGCGGTTCACTGTCGAAATGACATGCCTCAATCGGTTCGTACGTTTCAATAATCGCCCAAACCCATACAGACACCGCCCTGAGCCGGCCTCAAATGGCGCCAGAAATACGGCTACCCTGCAAGATTTCGACGTCTTGTTTTGAAACCTATAGGTTTTCTACAATAAATATACCGTAAAATTTTACCGACAGACAATTTGCGCAGGCCATCATTGCGCCAGCAGGGTGAAATTGGTAAACAATCCTGACCACCACTAGGGCGAGGACGAACCGGTGCCTGTTATCACCAATATCAACGACCTGAAGCGCATCTACGAACGCCGCGTTCCCCGGATGTTTTACGACTACGCCGAAAGCGGCAGCTGGACCGAGCAGACGTTCCGCGAGAACACCTCGGATTTTGAACAGATCCGCCTGCGCCAGCGCGTGGCCGTTGATATGTCCGGCCGCTCCACCGCCAGCCAAATGATCGGCCAGGACGTTGCGATGCCCGTGGCACTGGCGCCCGTCGGCCTGACCGGCATGCAGCATGCCGATGGTGAAATCAAAGCCGCCCGCGCCGCCGAGGCCTTTGGTGTGCCCTTTACCCTGTCGACAATGTCGATCAACTCGATCGAGGACGTGGCGGAGGCGACCACCAAACCCTTCTGGTTCCAGCTATATACCATGAAAGACGAGGATTACGTGCGGCGCCTGATCGAACGTGCCAAGGCGGCCAAATGTTCGGCGCTGGTGATCACGCTGGACCTTCAGATCCTTGGGCAGCGCCACAAGGACCTGAAAAACGGTCTTTCCGCACCACCGAAACTGACACCCAAGACCATCGCCAACCTGATGACGAAATGGGCTTGGGGCATCGAAATGCTGGGCGCCAAGCGCCGCGAGTTCGGCAATATCGTCGGCCACGTCGAAGGCATTTCCGACGCGTCTTCGTTGGGCGCCTGGACGGCCGAGCAATTCGACCCCTCGCTCGACTGGGGCAAGATCGAAAAGCTGAAGGAAATGTGGGGCGGCAAGGTGATCCTGAAGGGGATCCTGGACGCCGAGGACGCCAAGATGGCCGCCAAGGTCGGCGCCGATGCCATCACTGTCTCCAACCACGGCGGGCGCCAGTTGGACGGGGCGCTCAGCTCGATCCGGATGCTGCCGCAGATCATGGATGCTGTCGGCGACGAGGTCGAAGTGCATCTGGACAGTGGTATCCGCTCAGGTCAGGACGTCCTGAAGGCGCTGGCGCTGGGGGCCAAGGGCACCATGATAGGCCGCGCCTTTGTCTATGGCCTGGGTGCCATGGGGCAGAAGGGTGTGACAACTGCTCTGGAAGTCATCCAGAAAGAGCTGGACACCACAATGGCCCTGTGCGGCGAGCGCAACGTGGCGGATCTTGGCCGTCATAACCTGCTGGTCCCCGAAGGGTTCGAAGGGCGCTGGCAGGACTGATCTCCGGCAGCGATTTTTAAGCTTTGCATTGCGGGGATTCTCCGCTATACGCGCGGCTTCACGCGGGGTGACAGCCTTGGAGGCATCCCGCCCTAACATATTGGAGAATTAAAATGGCTGGAGAGATTCCTGATCTCGTTTGCCAGGAACGTGCGGGGACGGGCAAGGGCGCCGCTCGCGCAGCGCGTCGCGCTGGCATGGTTCCTGGTGTTGTTTTTGGTGGTGACGTTGATCCCATTGCGATCCAGATCCCCTTTAACGAGCTGTTCAAAAAGCTGAAAGCCGGTCGCTTCAAGTCCACTCTGTGGAACCTGAAGGTTGAAGGTCAGGAAGACGTCCGCGTCATCTGCCGCGACGTCCAGCGTGACGTGGTCAAGGACCTGCCGACTCACTTTGACCTGATGCGCCTGCGCCGCACCACCAAGATCAACCTGTTCATCCCGGTTGAGTTCGTCGGTGAAGACGTTGCACCCGGAATCAAAAAAGGCGGCATGCTGTCCGTCGTCCGCCCCGAGGTGGAACTGGTCGTGACCGCTGGCGATATTCCGGAGAAGCTCGTCGTGGACATCTCCGAGCTGCAGATCGGTGACACCGTCACCATCTCGTCGATTGACCTTCCGAACGGCACCAAGCCGACCATCGACCGCGACTTCGTGATTGCGAACATCGCAGCACCTGCTGGCCTGGCTGCCTCGGACGACGAGGAAGAAGGCGAAGCGGAAGAAGCCGCAGAAGAATAAGATCTACGCCACATTGGCAGGATCAAGGAACGGAGCCCTTTTCGGGCTCCGTTTTCTTTTGCCACACCGAAAACCGTCGACGGGCCCCGGCACTGGATTTCCCGGCGCGCAGCAGGCATGTATCAGGCAAAGATCTGCAAACAGCGAGAGAGCCCATGAAACTCTTTGTCGGACTGGGGAACCCCGGCGCCAAATACGAAAGAAACCGGCACAATATCGGCTTCATGGCGCTGGACCGGATCGCCGAAGACCACGGATTTTCCCCTTGGAAGTCGAAATTCCAGGGACAGATCTGCGAAGGCACCCTGGGCGGTGAAAAAGTGCTGCTGCTGAAGCCGCAGACCTTCATGAACAATTCCGGCCAGTCCGTCGGGGAAACCATGCGGTTCTACAAGCTGACACCAGCGGATGTCACCGTGCTGCATGACGAACTGGACCTGGCTCCCGGCAAGGCGCGCATCAAACAGGGCGGTGGCCACGCGGGCCACAACGGGCTGCGCTCGATCCACGCCCATATCGGCGCAGACTACGCCCGCGTGCGTCTGGGCATTGGTCATCCCGGCCATAAGGACGCCGTGGCAGGTTATGTGCTACGCGATTTCCCCAAGGCGGACGAAGACTGGCTCGACGATTTAATGCGCGGCATTTCCGACGGCGCAGCATCGCTGGCCAAAGGGGACGGCGGCAAATTCATGAATGCGGTTGCCCTGCGCACCGCGCCGCCACGCAGCTCCACTTCGCCCAAGGGGCAGGAGAAGCAGGCCAAGGCGGAAAAGCAGGCGGACAAAGCCCCCGAGACACAGGACAACCGCTCCCCGCTTGAGCGTCTGGTGGACAAGTTCAAGTAGGCTGCTTTCCGTTGCGTCCGCTTTGCGCGGACTCACCCCGGCGGCTAGGCTGACCGTAAAGGGGAGGAAAGACATGCGCAAACTCATGCGGATAGCCGGGCGTATCCTGGCCATTGCAGCCGTTGTCTTGCTGGCGGCAGGCCTGTGGAAACGGGACGAAATCATGCGCCTCTGGGCGGTGAATTCGCTGTTTGCCGAAGACAGGATCGTTGCGAATTTCTCCAACA
The DNA here is from genome assembly GCF_001678945.1 of Phaeobacter gallaeciensis. Taxonomy (NCBI): domain Bacteria; kingdom Pseudomonadati; phylum Pseudomonadota; class Alphaproteobacteria; order Rhodobacterales; family Roseobacteraceae; genus Phaeobacter; species Phaeobacter gallaeciensis. The sequence continues at coordinate 2,670,333 of NZ_CP015124.1, read as the reverse complement.
TGGAGGGCGCCTTTCTGACCCGGCCGGTGTCGCGCGGCGACGGGCCCGTCGTACCCCTTGCCACAGGAGAGGCGATGACCCTGCCCGCCGGAGCGGGCGACTGGATCAATGCCCGCGCCGTGACCTCTCTTCTGGTGCTGAAGGACGGGAAGATCCGGCACGAAAGCTATCACCTTGGCACTGCTGAGACGGACCGGCGGATTTCCTGGTCGGTGGCAAAAAGTTATCTGTCGGCGCTGTTTGGGATCCTGCTGAAGGAAGGCGCGATTGCCTCGCTCGACGATCCGGTCACCACATACGCGCCGCTACTGACGGGCAGCGCCTATGACGGCGCCAGCATCCGTAACGTGCTCAACATGGCCAGCGGCGTCACCTTTGACGAGGATTACCTGGATTATGATTCCGACATTAACCGCATGGGCCGCGAGATCGCATTGGGCGGGGCGCTGGACCAGTTCGCTGCCGATCTGAAGGACCGCTTCGCCGCTCCGGGCAGCACCTGGCAATATGTGTCGATCGACACCCATGTGATCGGCATGGTGATCCGGGGCGCCACCGGACGCAGCATTCCGGACCTCCTGTCGGAAAAGATCATCACCCCGCTGGGGCTGGAACAGGCACCCTATTACGTGACCGATGGCGACGGCGTGGCTTTCGTGCTGGGCGGGCTCAACATCACCACCCGCGATTATGCCCGGTTCGGTCTGTTGATAGAACAGGACGGCCGGTACAACGGACAGCAGATCGTGCCTGCCGACTGGATCGCCGCCTCGACCCGCCCCTCTGCTCCGACCAAGGAGGGTAAGATCGGATATGGCTATCAATGGTGGGTCCCCATCGGCGCCCATGACGGCGAATTCCTCGCCCGCGGTGTCTATGGCCAATACATCTATATCGACCAGGACCGGGACGTGGTGATCGTCAGCACGGCAGCAGACAGAAAATTCCGCGACAAGGGCGTAAACCGCGCTAATATCGAGATGTTTCGACAGATCGCCCGCGCATTATAGGGAGACCCGCATGGAAAAAGACGACAGCATCAACGTTCTGGGAGAGGCGCTTCAGCCCTGCTCCACCGATCCGATGACCGGCTTTTTCCGCGATGGCGCCTGCAACACCTGCGCGGCGGATCAGGGCAGCCATACCGTCTGCGCGGTGATGACGGCAGAGTTCCTCGCCTATTCGAAATACGTCGGAAATGATCTCAGCACGCCGCGACCCGAATTCCAGTTCAAGGGGCTGAAACCCGGCGATTGCTGGTGCCTCTGTGCCGCCCGGTTCCTGCAGGCTGCCGACGAAGGCTGCGCGCCGCAGGTGAACCTGCGAGGCACCCACCAGCGGGCGCTGGACATCGTTCCGCTTGAGGTTCTGAAGGCCCACAGTGTCTGACTAGTCACCGTCGCTCATCAGATCCTCAATGAACAGGCTCAGCAGCTGTGTGCGCCCGCTGACCCCGGCCTTGCGGTAGATGGCATTGCTCTGCGCCTTGACTGTGCCGTCCGAGGTTTGGCGCAGCTCTGCGATTTCCGAAAGGCTGAGGCCCTTGAGGGAAAACAGCGCCACATCGCGTTCGGCCGGGGTCAGACCCCAGGCGCAGAACCGTTCCTCTAGGTGATCCTTGAAGGCGGATTGCATCAGGCGCAGGCTTTCCTCGACGGCGCGCACCCGCTGCTGGCTGCGCCGGTAGGCAATCCAGCCCAGCACCACCCCCAGCACGAGCCCCAGTGCGGCGCCGATTTCCAGAAATTCGCGGGTCTGCCAACTGATCGGACGGGACCGCAGCCCCAGCACCGTAAGCGCAATATCGGAAACAAAGAACGTGGCGCAAATGCCCTGCACCAATACCAGAACGGGAAGAAACCAACCCGTCTTCATGCGGCTGCCCTGCGTTTAGTCAGCACAGGCGCGCCCGGCCCATGATCAGTCATCACCGTCCCCGCCTTCGCCATCGCCACCTTCACCGGAGCCGCCCTGCCCTTCGCCACCCTGTCCGTCACCCCCATGACCGCCGTGGCCGCCCGCGCCGGGACCATCGCCGTTGCCGCCATCGTCATCTCCGTCTTCGCCGACATCATCCCCGTCGCTGTCTCCGTCTTCGCCACCAAGGCGATCAAACAGACTGAAAAGACCGCTGCTGGCGCTGTCGTCATCCTTGTCTTCGATGTAATCGCGCAGGATCTCACCGGTGCCGGGGTTCACAATGATCTCGCGCTCGATCCGGTCGGTTGTGGCCACGATCCTGTAGCGGCCAAGGAAAGTCCGCGTCACCACGATCTCGCCATAGCCCTGACTGCGCAGCTGATCGGTAATTCTATCCGTGAAGGGGTCGGCCAAGGCGACGCCCGGCTGGACCAGCAACATGACAAGCACAAAGAGGACGTGAGCGATCCGGCGGCGCATGGGCTGTGTCCTCCTTTGAGTGAAAATGGACGGTTCGATAGGGGCCTTGTGGGACAATGCCACTGATCGGCAGAAAAGCTCAACCGCGGTATCAGGCAGAAAATACCGCGGTTGAACCTTGTGAGGCGCCGGGGGGAAATGGAGCGTTGGGACGGATGCTCCACAGGCGCCTTGGGTGCGCTTAAGGGACGCGCGTCGGGTTAGTCGTGACCTTCGCCACCGTTTCCTTCACCACCGTGGCCTTCGCCACCGCCGCCGTGACCCTCACCGCCATGGCCTTCACCACCGTGGCCCTCGCCACCGTGACCTTCACCGCCATGGCCCTCGCCACCTTCACCGTGGCCTTCGCCGCCCTCGCCGTGGCCCTCTCCATGGCCTTCGCCGTGGTCGTCTTCACCCGCATCATCGGACTTCCCATAGGCATAGGCATGCTCATTTTGGTTCTGATGCTGGTTCTGGTTCTGATAGGCGTGCTCGTAGGAATTCTGGTTCTGCTCGCCCGAGCCTGTCTCGGTAGAGGCATAGGTGGTCGCTGCAAGGCCCAAGAGGATTGCGGTGCTGGTCAGAAGTACGCGGTTCATCAGGATCTTCCTTTTATTGATCACGTTGGCGGTGGGTTTTCAGCCGCCTCGACCCAGACTGAACCGCTCGACCCGGCAAGAACCATTCGACAGAGGTTTAAATTCTGGCCGGACTGCGGTTGGTTTAGGGCGCATAAACCTGGGTTTATGGCCCCGAAAACGAAAAAAGAGCCGCCAAATGGCAGCTCTTTTCCTGTGTTTACAGATAGATCAGGAGATCTGGATCAGTCTTCCAGATCGCGCCCCTCTTCGGTGTCGGACATGTCAAACCCCAGATGGCGCGCCACCGTGAAGATGTCCTTGTCGCCGCGACCGCACATGTTCATCACGATGATATGGTCCTTGGGCAGGGTCGGCGCGATCTTCATCACATGGGCCAGCGCGTGGCTCGGCTCCAGCGCCGGGATGATTCCCTCCATTGCGCAGGACAGCTGGAACGCCTCCAGCGCTTCCTTGTCGGTGATCGACACATATTCGGCGCGCCCCGTGTCATGCAGCCAAGCGTGCTCCGGGCCGATGCCGGGATAATCCAGACCCGCAGAGATCGAGAAGCCCTCGAGGATCTGACCATCGTCATCCTGCAAGAGGTAAGTGCGGTTGCCGTGCAGCACGCCTGGGCGACCGCCGGTGAGCGAGGCACAATGCTGCATCTTCTCGTCAACGCCCTTGCCGCCAGCCTCGACGCCGATAATGCCAACGCTCTTGTCGTCCAGGAACGGGTAGAACAACCCCATCGCGTTCGAACCGCCGCCAATGGCTGCAACCAGCGTATCAGGCAGGCGGCCTTCGCCTTCCTGCTCGGCCAGCTGCCAGCGCACTTCCTTGCCGATCACGGACTGGAAATCGCGCACCATCGCCGGATAGGGGTGCGGGCCTGCCACGGTGCCGATGCAGTAGAAGGTATCGCGCACGTTGGTCACCCAGTCGCGCAGCGCATCGTTCATCGCATCCTTCAGCGTGCCCCGGCCCGAAGTCACCGGAATCACTTCGGCGCCCAGCAGACGCATGCGGAACACGTTCGGGGCCTGACGTTTGACATCATGCGCGCCCATGTAGACCACACATTTCAGGCCGAACTTGGCGCAGACAGTCGCGGTGGCGACGCCGTGCTGACCGGCACCGGTTTCGGCGATGATCCGGGTCTTGCCCATGCGGCGGGCCAGCAGGATCTGACCCAGCACGTTGTTCACCTTGTGGGCGCCGGTGTGGTTCAGCTCGTCCCGCTTCATATAGATCTTGGCGCCGCCCAGATGATTGGTCAGGCGCTCCGCAAAATACAGCGGGCTGGGACGGCCCACGTAGTTTTTCCACAGATCGTCCATTTCGGCCCAGAAGGTCGGGTCGTCCTTGGCCCGGTCGTATTCCTCTTCAAGGCTGAGGATCAGCGGCATCAGCGTTTCACTGACGAAACGCCCGCCGAAAATGCCAAAGCGACCCTTTTCGTCGGGCCCGTTCATGAAGCTGTTGAAAAGATCTTCGGCCATGATTGTTCCTCTCTGCGCGGCACTGCTTCTGAGTATAGCGCAGCAGGCGACGGGTAAAGAGACACCAGACAGGAATCGCGCCATCTGCGGTAAAGTCACCGGGATGATCGGCACGAAGCCGGGACGCAGCTCCGGTAGCCGCAAGCCCGTCGCCAACCTGGGCTTAACCCGTTGTGTGCTCCACAAAGGCGCGGATCAGGTCCGCATCCTTGACGCCGGGGGCACTTTCAACGCCCGAGGACACATCAACCTGACGGGCACCGGTCATGCGGATCGCCTCGGCGACGTTGTCCGGGGTCAGACCGCCAGCCAGCATCCAGGGCTTGCGCCAGTACTTGCGCCCGGCCAGCAGGCGCCAGTCAAAGGCAAGCCCGTTGCCGCCCGGAAGGTCAGCGCCCTTGGGCGGTTTGGCATCGATCAGCAGTTGGTCAGCCACATCGGAGTAAATATCAATCTGCGCCAGGTCCGCCGCGTCAGCCACCCCGATGGCCTTCATCACAGGCAGGCCGTAGCGCGCCTTGACCTCGGCCACGCGCTGGGGCGTTTCCTTGCCGTGCAGCTGCAACATGTCCAGCGGCACGGCCTCTGTCAGCGCGTCCAGCTCCGCATCGCCCGCGTTGACCGTCAGGGCAACCTTGCACAAGCCGACAGGCGCCGCTGCGGCCAGGGTTGCCGCGGTTTCATAAGAGACGTTGCGTGGTGATTTTTCGAAGAAGACAAAGCCCGCGTAGGCCGCGCCCGCACGCGCCACGCAATCGACGTCCTGCGGCGTGCTGAGGCCGCAGACCTTTACCCGGATGTCAGCAGCCATCAGATCAGACCGAGTCGTCCAGCAATGCCAGAACTTCGTCTTTGCCTTCGTGCTTTTGCTTTTTCAGCTTCTGCACTTCGCGGGAAAGTTTCTTCACCTCGCGGGTCTGGTTACCGACCTCGCGGCGGTGCTTGTGCTCGCGCAGCCATTCCCAGATGAAGCCAATCACCAGACCAGCGGCAACGCCGCCCAGAACCACGACAAACAGCGGCAGGGCGATGCCCGGGTTCCAACCCACCAGTTCCGCCAGGGCGGTTGGCATCAGCTTCAGCTCCACGACAGAGCGGTTCGCAAGGCTCACCGAGACCAGAATGATCCCAAGCGAAGCCAGGATGGCATAACGAATATAGCGCATTTAAGCCTTTCCGTTCAGACGGTCCCTCAAGAGCTTTCCAGTCTTGAAGAACGGCACATGTTTTTCCTCAACATGGACCGTTTCGCCGGTACGGGGATTGCGACCAACCCGCGCATCGCGCTTTTTCACCGAAAAAGCGCCAAAGCCGCGCAGCTCGACCCGGTCACCCCGGGCCATCGCATCGGTCACTTCCTCAAATACCGTGTTCACGATCCTTTCGACGTCCCGCTGATACAGGTGCGGGTTTTCGTCTGCAATCTTCTGAATCAGTTCAGAGCGGATCATCCTTTCTGCCCTCCCAAGCCAACGCAATCCTTTGTCGAGTGTTCCCGACTATAGGAAAAAATCGGCGCGCCGGGAACAAAAACAGGCGTCGCCAATCTCCATATCTGAGGAGATTGCACGAAATTGCTTTGTAAAACCAGCCATTTGCTGCTCATAGGGCAGTTTGCCGCCGCCCAGCCCCGGTTTCGCGCCGCCGACGGCCTGCGCCCGGACCTGATTCGCCGCCCGCTCAGACCCGGGGTTCAGAGACATCAAAATTAGAAAGAAAATCTCATGTTGAGATCAAATCTTCTGATCGACAGGTTCCTTGGGGTCCAGATGAAACATCACAATACCATATGCCATTGGCGGGGAAGACAGAGTATCTTCCCAGCGCCTCGGCTGCGCATCCGCGTCCTTTGGCACAGTGACGCGCTCGGGAATATCGATGCTTTTCTTGGCGAGCTCCATGGTATCACCATCAGCCACAAAACTCTCAATCTTGGCCGTACGCTCCTCCCGCAGCTTGGCTTTCTGTTCAGCACCAAAAGCGATAGTTCGCTGGGCTTCCTCAGGACTGAGCAGGTCATTAATTTCGTCTTCACTTGCCGCATATCTGCCTCTTACGGCAATTGCCGAAGCCTGTTCATAGTCTTTGATTGTTACTGACCCACCGGCGTGCGTAACGATCAGGTCGTTTCCGTCTTTCTTCACAGTATACGGGCCATTTTCTTCGACCCGCAGTACGAATTCGGCGCCGCGCGCCACCTGAACGGTGTCATGGCCTGAGTCAAATCGAACACTCATCCCGACAGTTCCACCGCCAATCGCAATGGTATCATTGCCAGTACCACCATCAATCGTCAGGGCTTCCTCAACCGTGACTGAAATGAAATCATCCCCTGCCCCTGCGTTGATATCCGCTCTCTGCGCATAGCCCAGTCTTGCCTGCTTTACGCGTTCCTCCGCCGTTCCTGCTCGGGTATAGCTGGTAACTTCGGAGATCCCTATATAGGTGGCTCCGAACTTCGTTACGGCTGTCCCACCAATTCCAGCATCAACGGATATGGTGTCATGGCCATCGCCGCTGTATACACCATTTACAACCCCAGCGCGAATTGCTACGGAATCGCTCCCCTCGCCCGCATAGACGGCCTTCACCAAGTCGGTTTCGATCGCAATCGCATCATTGCCGCCTTTGGTGTACACACTACTTACGCGCTTGGCCTTGATGGCGACCGCATCATTGCTGACTGTTTTTGAGTGCCATCCGAGTACAGTATCGCCAGATTTGGTTTTCTTGGCGTGTAGGCCGCTACTTCGATCTGTGTATACGGATTCCACCCAATCAGCTTCAATACTGATGGCATCATTCCCACCTCGCGTGTAAACCCCCTTAACTGTGCTGGCACGAATGGCAAAAGAGGCTTCATTTTGGGAGGAAACATTTCTGACGGTTTTGCCGCTAACAATGCTTAGCGCATCGGAGTCCGGGGTCTTGAACAAGGCGACAACTGTTCCGGCAGAAGATCGGCTCTGACCGCCAAGTTTGTCGAGGGCCGCCGCCATATTGGCCGCCAGTTTGCGGTAATGCTCGGCGAGAATTCTACTCCGGGCCGCGCTGTTCTTGCTTGAGTCTTGGGCGTTTAATTTTTTCCGGGTATCTATCCCGGTTTGGAGTTTCTCAGCTTGATAGTCATTCTCTGCTTTCGCAATGGTGTTCAGCCTGTCCACGCCCCAGGCCGTCCCTTGATCACCCGATTCGACCCGGGCCTGAGCGCCCCTGTCGCTGGCTGAGGCATTAATCAGTGTAAGGGCGGAATTATTGACAATAGAAAGGCCGGAAAATGTGGTCATGTCTCTACTCCTGAAGCTGAATTCGTTCGCTGCAGTCTCAACCAAAGACATTTAGACATCACTACAACCAAAAGGAGATTGCGTGGAATTTTACTAACCCACGCTCCGGACTGTCACCTTTCCATGCCCCAGAACACAGAAAAGCCCCGCAAATTGCGGGGCTTTCCAGATTGTCAGAACAGAGAAATCTCTGAAGGTCAGTCGCCGGTCTTCAGCGCTGCGCCCAGGATGTCGCCCAGCGATGCGCCGGAATCCGAGGAGCCATACTGTTCCACTGCTTCTTTCTCTTCCGCGATCTCGCGTGCCTTGATCGACAGACCCAGACGGCGGGTCTTGCTGTCAACGTTGGTCACGCGGACGTCGATCTTGTCACCAACCGAGAAACGCTCGGGGCGCTGATCGGCACGGTCACGCGACAGGTCGGAGCGGCGGATGAAGGACTTCATGCCTTCGTATTCCACTTCGATGCCACCGTCTTCGATGGCGGTCACTTCGACGGTCACGATCGAGCCACGCTTCACGCCGCCCACGGCTTCGGCGAACTTGTCGCCGCCCAGGGCTTTGATCGACAGGGAGATACGCTCTTTTTCAACGTCCACTTCGGAGACAACGGCCGAAACCATGTCGCCTTTGCGGTAGTTCTGGATCGCATCTTCGCCACGCTCGTCCCAGCTGAGGTCGGAGAGGTGAACCATGCCGTCGATGTCGCCTTCGAGGCCGATGAACAGACCGAATTCGGTGATGTTCTTGACTTCGCCTTCGACTTCGGTGCCCTCGGGGTGGGTCTCAGCAAAGACTTCCCACGGGTTGCGCATGGTCTGCTTGAGGCCCAGGGACACGCGACGCTTGGCGCCGTCGATTTCCAGAACCATGACGTCGACTTCCTGCGAGGTCGAAACGATCTTGCCGGGGTGCACGTTCTTCTTGGTCCAGGACATCTCGGAGACGTGGACCAGACCTTCGACACCGGGCTCCAGCTCAACAAATGCACCGTAATCGGTGATGTTGGTGACGCGACCCTTGTGGACCGAACCCAGCGGGAACTTGGCGCCAACCAGATCCCACGGATCTTCCTGCAGCTGCTTCATGCCGAGGGAGATACGGTGGGTCTCTTTGTTGATCTTGATGACCTGAACCTTGACGGTTTCGCCGATCGACAGGATCTCGGAGGGGTGGTTCACACGGCGCCATGCCATGTCGGTGACGTGCAGCAGGCCGTCAACGCCGCCGAGGTCAACAAACGCACCGTATTCGGTGATGTTCTTGACCACGCCGTCAACCGCATCGCCTTCGGACAGTTTGCCGATGACTTCTGCACGCTGTTCGGCACGCGATTCTTCCAGGATGGCGCGACGGGAGACAACGATGTTGCCACGGCGACGGTCCATTTTCAGGATCTGGAAGGGCTGTTTCAGACCCATCAGCGGGCCGGCGTCGCGCACGGGGCGCACGTCAACTTGCGAACCGGGCAGGAAGGCCACGGCGCCGCCGAGGTCGACAGTGAAGCCGCCTTTGACGCGGCCGAAGATCGCGCCTTCGACGCGGGCATCGTCTGCGTATGCTTTTTCCAGGCGATCCCATGCTTCTTCGCGGCGCGCCATCTCGCGGGAGATGACAGCTTCGCCACGGGCGTTTTCAGCCGAGCGCAGGAAGACTTCCACTTCATCGCCAACGGCGATTTCGGGAGTTTCACCAGGATTTGCGAATTCTTTCAGATCAACGCGGCCTTCCATTTTGTAGCCGACGTCGATGATGGCCTGGCCCGCTTCGATTGCGATGACCTTGCCTTTAACAACGGACCCCTCATCGGGTGTGTCCATTTCGAAGCTTTCGTTCAGGAGGGCTTCGAATTCCTCCATCGATGTGTTCTGAGCCATGTGGTCTCGGATTTCCTTTACATATCTTATTTAGCTGGCCATGCGGTTGTCTCCGCCGGTCTGAATGGGTTGGTCGGTCTGAGATCACGCATCTGAACCGTCTGGAGCAAACAAACACAAAGGGCCGGA